>NZ_JBHVPX010000026.1:0-79749 GCF_042887155.1 Streptomyces sp. NPDC057963 | reverse complement strand
GAGACCCCTGTGAACACCTGATGCGCGAGAACCGTCCGACTGAGCATGATCGCCACATCCGGATCATGCCACCCACCAGCAAGAACACATCACCCGCTATCACGCACCAGCTCGTAAGGACAACAACGTCTGGCTGATGCAACGCAGAGCCGAACACGCAGCCCTCACAAAGCTGCTGGACACCCTCCGCCCTCATTCCCGATGTCGCCGACCTGCCCCAAGGGCGGTAGCTCCGGCCCCATCCTCGTGCTGTTCCGAGAGTGCACGGGCACATGACCCCGCCTGCACTGACAGTGCGCTGGCCCGCCCACCTCCGCGCCACACTGAACACCGGCCGGAACTTGCGGTACCCAGCTCCCGGGCACGGTTTATCTGTGAGCCCTTTCCATTCTCACGTTGATGCGCGGTGAAGGATGAGGAGGGCCTTGACAGGTCGGTGATGCGGTTGGTGTTGCAGCGGAGCCTTCGCAGGACTCGCCAGCCCTTGAGGGACTCGGGCATCTCAGTGAATCAGGCGACAGGTGCGCAGGGCTGACGATTCGAGGGCCTTCCACTGCGGCACCATGAGCGGCCGTTAGCGACGAGGAACTCAGGACCATACTGGAAACGGCAGGAGTGCAGAAAGCTCATGAGTGTCTCCGGACCCAAGCCCGATCGGGTGGCCTACAACGCCGACGGCGACCCCACGGACCCCGCGGGTCCCACCGGCCGGCTGACCACCTGGCTTGCTGGCACCTCGCTGGGCGAGGTGCCGCCTTCCGTGCGCGAGCGCGCCAAGCACCTGCTGCTCGACGGCATCGCCTGTGCCCTGGTCGGAGCCAGGCTCCCCGTCTCCCGCAAGGGCGTCGAGGGGGTCACCGCGCTGGACAACGCCGGAAGCGCCATGCTGATCGGTTGGGGAGTCCGCACGACCAGCGCGCCGTCGGCGGCGATGCTCAACTCCAGCTTCATCCAGGGCTTCGAACTCGACGACTACCACCCGCTCGCCCCGTTGCACAGCAATGCGCTGGTCGTGCCGGCCATGCTCGCGGCGGTCCCGCACGTCGGCGAGGTGTCAGGGTCCCGCTTCCTGCTCGGCGCGATCCTCGGCTATGAGACGGGGCCACGGGTGGGCATGGCCCTGGGGGGCCTGGAGATGATCTCCCGCGGCTGGCATTCGGGTGTGGTCTTTGGTACCCACAGCGCCGCGGTGTCTGCTGGGACGCTCTATGGGCTGAACGCCGCCGGATTCGAGGACGCCCTTGGAATGGCCGCCACCCAGTCGTGCGGCCTGATGTCGGCGCAGTTCGATTCGATGGTCAAGCGGATGCAGCACGGCTTCGCCGCGCGCAACGGCCTGACCGCGGCCGCGCTCGCGGCGTCGGGTTACGTCGGTATCAAGCGGGTCTTCGAGCGGGAGTACGGCGGCTTCCTGTCCACCTTCGGAGAGGGGCACAGGCCCGACGCCAGACAGATCACCGCGGGCCTGGGCGTGGTCTGGGAGACCGAGCGCATCGCGGTGAAGGCGTACGCCGCCATGGGCCTGCTGCACGCCGCCATCGACGCTGCCCTTCACCTGCGGTCGGAGCATAAGCTGACGGCCGACCAGGTCGAACGGATCGAGATCGACCTGCCGGAAGCCGCCTATGGACACGGAGGATGGCGGGCGGTCCGCCCGCTCGAGCCGATTGGCGCCCAGATGAACGTGGCCTACACGGTGGCGGTGGCGCTCATCGACGGGGACGTGCTCATCGACCAGTTCGCCGAGGGGCGGATCAACCGCGACGACGTGTGGAACCTGATCGACCGCACGGAAACACGCCACGAACAGGCGTACGACCGGCTCCCGGTCGATGAAAGGCTCACTACACGGTTGCGTCTGACCCTGAAAGACGGTGGGGTGTGCGAAGCGGTCGTCCGGCACCCCCGCGGCACCGGCGACCGCCTCCTGACCAACGCGGAGATCGTCGACAAATACCGCAGCCTGACTCACTCCGTGGTCTCCCCGGGCCGCCAGGCCGCCATCGAGAGCGCAGTTCTCGGCCTCGAAGCCCTCGACGACATCTCCCAGCTGACCGCCCTGCTCACCCCCGCCGTGCGGCCCGCTCTGGATGAGATGGGACTGTAAATCGTTCGGTGTAACTCCTGATCATGGAAGAAGCATCGATGACCAGTGAGAGGGACTGAATGGGTGGGGTAGATCGGACAGGTCAGCTGAATGACCGGCCGGCACTTCGAGGACTGAAACGGGGCTGGCCCGCACCGGCCCGGTGTGGGCCGGGGAGCGGCCGCCCTCGCCGTGGGCCCCCAGCTGACGCGATCAGAATCTATCGACTTCTACGACAGCCTCCGCGAAGGCCTGCGGAGCCTCCTGTGGAAGGTTGTGTCCGGTGTTAAGGATCCGGTGCGCGTATTTTCCTGTGAACTTCTTGCGATAAGTCGATCCGTTCCCTGGAGGCGTAAATGGATCGTGCGCTCCGTCAATGGTGATCGTCGGCACATCGATTGCCGGTGCCGCAGCGAGGCGCTTTTCCATGGTGTCGTACCGGCGCTCACCCTTTGCGAGACCTAGTCGCCAGCGGTAATTGTCGATGACGATGCTGACGTAATCCGGGTTATGGAAAGCCGCAGCCGTGCGGTCGAAGGTCGCTTCGTTGAAATTCCATGTCGGGGAATTGAATCGCCACACCTGTCTGGCCAAATCGTTTCGGTACTTTTCGAGGCCGAGTACACCCCTTTCGGTGGCGAAGTAGTATTGATACCACCATGCCCATTCACTCTTCGGTGGTGACGGCATCTTGTTGGCTTCGACGTTTACGATCAGGTAGCCGGTTGCGGAAACCAGCGCCTTGCAACGCTCGGGCCAGAGAGCCGCTATGATGCCGCCCGTCCGTGAGCCCCAATCATAACCGGCGAGAATGGCCCTATCGATCCTGATGGCGTCCATCAGGGCGATGATGTCGGCAGCGAACGCCGATTGCTGGGCGTTCCTGGGCGTTTCGCTTGAAAGGAATCGTGTTGTTCCATGGCCTCTTAGATAAGGGATGACCACCCTGTATCCCTTAGCTGCGAGCAAAGGTGTGACCGCGGCGTAGCTGTGAATGTCGTAGGGCCAGCCGTGCAGAAGTATGACCGCCTGCCCGTTCACAGGTCCGGCCTCGACGTACCCCACACTCAGATCTCCGGCATGGATCTGCTTCACCGGACCAAAGGTTGTACGCGGCACAGGATCAACTGCGGAATAGGCATCAGGGCCTTCCGATTCGGACTGTGTGTGCGCACCACCAGCCATACCGAACTGGGCTGCCGCAGCCGCGACTGAGGCGCCAAGGAAGTGGCGACGACTGTGCAGGGGCCCGGACATATCCACCGGCGAATCTCCTTGTTGAGGCTGCGGCTGGCCTGGCAGCGAATGGGTCGAAATTCTCATTCGTCCGACGGGTGCACTGGGGGACCTTCGTCGGTGCAGCCGTCGGCGTTGACGCTTCTCCTCAGCCATGCAACACCCGCTCGCAGTGACGGCGCATCACGAATTGCTCCACCGGAGTGATTCGAGCACCCGACGCGATTTTCGCCGTCTTGGCGTGCACAGATCGCCAAAATTGGGCTCTCTGTTTGTTTCACGTTCCATCGGTGGCACACGAAAACCAGGGAGATGAATTCTTCGAAACGTTTCCTTGGCCTGCATGATGTCCCCTTCGATCCTCGATCGTCCGTCGCCGATTACATCAGGCCCGACCGACCTCCGTATGGGGTAAGCACCATGACGTACGGAATTATTGGAAATCCGGTCACGCCACAGTCGAGATGACCGTCCGCTTCGCGATCTGGGACCAGATCACCCAAGCTGCCAGCCGGCCCACCACGGCCTGACCACAGGCCCGGACCGCAAGTCCACCATGCCCCAACGCGCCGTCAGGCACCGACGTACTCAACAACTTGACAGCGCCCGGACGGGAACAGCGGGGCTGCGGGACGGGTGTGGTCGTCGTCGAATGGGCCCGAGACGTCCTCAATGAACCATCGCAGCATGCGGTCGGCGCCGTTGAGCAGCGGCACCATCCGCTCGCGCGGGCCTGAGCCGCGGGTTCCCTTGCCGTAGCGGATGTGGAGCTTGCTGAAGCGGCCCAGGTCCCACTGGTCGTCCGGGTCAGGAATCTCGGCCTGAGTCAGCCGTGCTGGTGTTGGACGAGCGCGGGCGGTGTCCTGCTCATGTACCAACCCTCGACGCGGGGTCCGACGAGGTCGGACGGCCAGCCTGCGGTCTCGACGGCGGCATCGTAGACGGCGTCCCCGAACGCCACAATGGCCTGGTGCGGGTCCGCTGTCTCCCTGAGCTCGGCCCACGGCAGACGAACCAGACCGGCGTCGGGATGCCAGGCGGCGCCCTCAACACCCCAGGATCGACCCTCGAGACCGTCCGGCTGGGGCCAGATGTACGCGTACATGCCGACGTTCGGCGCCTTGGCATCCCCGAAGGAGAATCCCACCGACACGTACGTGTCGAGCTGGGCGTTCTGCATGAACGGCGGCTGGTGGGGCGGCGGCACGGTGGGCTGCGCCCGGAAACGCGTGGCGGACAGGTCGAAGCCGCCCCACATCACACCGACCCGGGGGCGGTGTCCCAGGAAGGGGGCCTGCCACGCCTCCAGCCCGTCAGCGGCGAGGTTCAACGCTGTCCAGATCAGCCGGGCCGAGTGGCCATCCCAGGTGCGTTCGACGTGATCGGCCTCGAAGCGCGGCGGGGCATCCGGAATCTCACAGATCAACGAGCTGCGCGGTCGGTGTATGCCGAGCTCGTCTGCCGCATCGCAGAAGGACGCATAGAACATGGCGACTGATCCCTTGGACAACGGCACCGTCCGCGAGCCATTGTCGGCCTCGATGACCACGTCACCGTCGAGCAGGCTGTAGTGCACCGCGAAGGTCACGCCTCGCTGCCGAAGGGTTGGCGTACTGAGCCCCCGGGGGGTGACATCGAGGACGATGTTTCCCCAGCCGACTTCGAAGGGCTCGTCGAGGGTGTATTTCCCTGCGACCTGTACCACCCGGTTCACGTAGTCGACCATGGGTGCCAGGTCCTCGTAGACCAGCGTCGGCCACGCATTGAGACGTTCGCTCACAGAGAGCCTCCCAGCGTGTCGACGGGATGAGCGGGAGGGGACGTCAGGTGCCGTGCCCGCTCCGGTACCCAATTCTCACACGCAGGTCAGGGTCCTGCCCGTTCGGTGGCGCCGGGCGTCCGACGTGCTGGGCCGGCAGCCGCGCATCTTGCACGGTGACCACGCCGGATCGTCACGTACGGCTCGACCTTGGATATCTGCGGCGTGACCAGGACCTTTCACCAGGAGCACCCCGGTGCTGCCCTGGCAAGCCCCCCCAGTGTGGAAGACGTCTGCCTGTTCCAGCTCGTGCCGCCAGGTTCACGTCGAAGCGTCGTGCGGGGTCTCACCAAGCGCGTGCATGACTTTGATCTGTGCTTGGTCGCGTTGGGCTGCCAGCGTGTCGATCAGCACATCGCTGACGGCTTGCTGGGAGAGAAGTCTGACGGTGGGTTCGTCGAATGTGGGGGTACCGAGGTCGTCCCACAGGCTCTGCAGGCTGGGGCCGAGGTGTTCCAGGAAGTGGGGCAGGCCGCCGGGGCCGCCGCCGAGGGCGAAGGTGCGGAAGGGGCCTGCGACGGCCCGGCGCTGGTAGGTGTCCAGGGTGGTCCCGGCCGGGGCAGGTGTGGTGTTCATGGCGGTTCCCGGTGGGGTGGGGGTGGTTCAGCGATTGAGGTAGTTGTGGACGACTTCGGGGGGTGCGAGAGTGAGGTCGGTGAGGACGTGGCGGGCGGAGAGGATTTCCAGGACGGGCAGGTCGGCCAGGGGGGCCATCGCGTGCTGGAAGAGCTGGAGCCGGGCGGGCCCGGTCCAGGCGCCTTTGACGGTGATGTCGGTGATCTGGGTGCGGACGAGTTCGCAGATGCGTGGTCTGCCGTCGTATCCAGGCAGGAGTTTCAGCATGAAGGTCGGGGCGCAGATCTCCTCGCGTGCTTGGTTCGCCTCCACCGGGGAGTGTTTGTAGCCCATGGTTGCGGTGGCCACCCGTAGTGAGCCGTAGTCGAGTGTGCCGACCAGGGTGCCGGAGTCGACGGTGAGTGTGGGGGTGCCGAGTTTCTTGGGGAAGGCGCCGATCTCGCGGCCGCTTGCGATGGCGGGGAAGCCGTTCACGTACATCGCGAGGTTGTATTCGCCGCGCTCGCCTTCGTAGTCGACGAAGAGGACCTGGTCGGCCTCGGTGTAGTCGCCCAGTCCGGTGGTGTCAGGCATCCGTATGACCTCGAAGCGCACGGTCGGTTCGCCGACTTCAAGGGGCGCGGGGACCAGGCGGTCCAGTGTCTGGGGGTCGGTGCGGTAGGTGATGGTGAGGTACTCCCGGTCGGTGAAGCGGTAGGGGCCGGGAGGGAAGGCCGGGGCGTCCAGCGGGGTGGTGAGTTGTTGTCGCACGTCTTGGATGCGCATGGTCGGACCTGGGTTCTGCGTGGTGTGTGAATCGGTGGTGCTGCCCGGCCGCGAGGCGAGCCGGCCGCGCGGGCTGCGGCGGGTGCGCGCCACGAGTGCCTGCCGGGGGGCCGCGGTCAGCGGCCTTCCCAGTGGGGTGGGCGCTTTTCGGCGAAGGTGTGTGCTCCTTCCTGTGCGTCGTGGGAGGCGAGGACTGGTGCGACGAGCTGGTCCTGTTGGCGGAAGGCGTCCCGGTCGCCGTATGCGGTCCGCTCGTTGACCGCGCGTTTGACGGCGGCGATGGACAGCGGGGCGTTGCGCGCGATGCGGTGGGCGAGTTCCAGGGCCTTGTTGAGGGCCTGGCCGGGTGGGGTGAGGTGGTTGACGAGGCCGAGCTGTTCGGCTCGTGCGGCGGACAGGGGGTCGCCGGTGAGGAGGATTTCCAGGGCGATGTTGCGGGGTATGCGTTCGGGCAGGCGCACGATGCCCCCCCCTCAGGGGGGACGAGGCCGAAGGTGACCTCGGTGAGGCCGAAGGTGGCGTCCTGGGCGGCCACGATCAGATCGCAGGCGAGTGCCATCTCGGAGCCGCCGCCCAGTGCCCAGCCCTCGACGGCCGCGATGAGGGGGGTGCGGGGCTGGGAGCGGGTGAGGCCTGCGGAAGCCCCGCCCGGGTAGGACGGGGGTGTCTCCGGCCGTGTACGCCTTGAGATCCTTGCCTGCGCTGAAGGTGCCGCCGGCGCCGGTGAGCACGCCGACTACCAGGTCATCATGGGCGTCGAGTTGGTCGAACGCGTCGGCCAACGCCCGTGCGGTGGCGCCGTCCACGGCGTTGCGCACCTTCGGCCGGTCGATGGTGATCACGAGGACGCCCTCGTGTTCTTCGGTGCGCACCGTGGGGGCATCGGAGGTGGGTGTGGTGGGCATGGTGCTGATTCCCTGTCTTCCCCGTGCGGGATGGGACGTTGGCCGCTGAGGACGGATGGCTCCTCGGGAGCTCGTCGTCTGGTGCCGGGTGCTGCTGGCTCCGGATCACTGCGAGCGCGGAATCGCTTGGGCGGTCCGCAGGGATTCGATGTCGTCGGCGTCGAGGCCGAGTTCCGCAAGGACGGCTTCGGTGTGTTCACCCAGGTCGGGTGCCGGGCGTGGGGGGACCTTCTGTTCCTGGTCCAAGTGGACGGGGCTGTTGACGGTCAGGTGTGGCTCGCTGCTGCCGTCGTCGATCGGCACGAGGATCTGGTTGGCCAGGAGTTGGGGGTCGTGGGCGCATTCTTGGAGTGTCTGGACGACTCCGTAGGTGAGGCCGGCGGCGTCGAGTACCTCGCGCCATTCGGCCAGGGGGCGGGTGGCGAACCGCTTGTCCAGCAGGTCGACGATCTCGGAGGCGTGGGCGCGGCGGTCGGCGGTGTCGTGGAAGCGGGGGTCCTCGGCGGCTTCGGGGTGGCCGATGGCCCGCAGGAAGAGGGGACTTGCTTGTCTTCGTTGGCGAAGGCGAGCAGGATCCAGCGGTCGTCCGCGGTGCGGTACGCGTTGGCCAGGGCGTTTGGTGGGTCGGAGCGGTCGAGGGGGCGGGGGGGTTTTCGGGGGTCGAGGAACATCGGAACGAAAACCGGCGCTAAGCCTGCCCGGCCTCGCTGAGGGCTTTGACCTGGGCTTCTGCGAGGATGAACCTTCGGCAGTCGTATTGATCGACTGTTTGGAGGTCCGGGGTGCCGGTCGAGTTTTTAACGGATGAGCAGGCTGCCGCGTACGCGGCGTATCACGGGGCGTCGTCCCGTACGGAGCTGGAGCGCTTCTTTTTCCTGGACGACGCGGACCGGGAGCTGATCGAGTCCAAGAGGCGGGCCCACAACCGCTTGGGGCAGCCGCGGATCGTGGAGTGTGACCGCTCCCGCCCGTCGCTCCGCAGGTGGGCGGTGTACTCCTCGACGTCCGTAGGGCGCCACGTCCACGGCCACTCACTGGTGAAGCGCTGGAACCGCCGTACCACCAGGAGCCGGTCCGCGATCGTGTCCTTGCTCAGATTCCGGGCCAGCTGCTGATCGCGCCACCCCGCCAGCATGCCCTCGAAGACCTGGGTCTCCGGGTGCAGCAGCGGAGCGCCGCCCACGATAAACACGGACGGTGCCGCCCCCGGCACATTCCAAGAGGAACCGCCCACGCCAACCCCCAACACGCCGCGAGAAGGGCGAATGAATCGTTCATTGGATGAGAACGAGCGGGGTTGCCGCAGGTCACGCGGGCGGGGCCGACCTGTGGTCAGGGCAGGTCGTCGGCGCGTCCGGGCTGTGAGCAGCCGACGCCTGCCTGCTCAGGCGCCCCTACCAGCCAGGGGCGAGTCCTCTCACCTGATGCAATTCACGGCACTTTCGCCGTAGAGCAGCGAAAACTTCAGGCTGTCAGCCGCGCTGTCCTCCGCCCGCCCCCAGCGCCCCGTACTCACTTGGCGGCGCGTCGCGCATGTGCCCACCAACGGCTTCTATGTCGTGCCCAGTGACCCTGACTTTGGGTCGGATCTGGTAATCAACCCAGGCCGCCCGTCGGACAGCCGGTCTGGGCTCTACACGGTGATTTTCGACGCAGGCGAGTTCTGCGCGACGACGGTCTCGACGTCACGGAGTGGGCTGGCTACCCGATCCTGGCGGACGCTCGCGAGCTGCGGATGGCGACCTATGCCGCGCAGCATGCGGCGAGCAACATCGAGTGGATCGGGCAGTCCCAGCACCGAGTCGACTGCCACCGCGACGACGACCTTCATCTGCCGCAGATCCATCATCCGCTCCCGGTCGAACAGCGCTCCGTCCAATACAGAGACGACGATCTCCGATTCTTGCTGCGTCGTATGCGGACGACGTCGTCGTCCGGGGCCGGCTCATGCTCCTTCAGGCACGCGCTCCGGCACCTTCGGACGCGGACCGGCGGGATCCTTCAGGCGCGGACGAGCGGGGTGTCGACCAGATGCTCGGCCAGGAACCAGGCCTGCATTTCACCGGTCCTGATCACCTGTGAGACCAGGAGATCGTTGGTGCCGTCGTCACCCAGCTCACCGGTCCGGGCGGCGGCGTCGTGGGCCTCGACGAGGATGATCTCGTGGGCTTCCAGTAGTCGTGACAGCATCGCCGGCACTTCCTCCACTCCGTCCGGAGGCCGCGGGATCGATGTGATCTCCGCGACGTGCCTGGGGTCGCCCACCGCGACGCCGCCCAGGGACTGGACGCGTTCGGCGATGGTGTCGACGAGTTCGAGCTGTTCCCCCGCGTGCTTGTCCAGGACCAGGTGCAGTTGGTAGAAGGTCGCGCCGCGCATCAGCCAGTGATGCTTCTTGTAGAGGCCGAAGAGGATCTGAGTGTCCGCCAGGACCTTGTTCAGGCGCTGGCAGGAGTACATCCGCGCCTCGTAGGACAGACCGATCGGGAACTGCTTGACGGTGCCGAACTCCTGGATCACCTCGCCCCTCTGGTGCAGCCACGGCTGGCTGCTGCTCACGGGCTTGGTACTGGTGGTCATGGTCCGCCTCCTGTGGTGCCTTGCTGTACGTACCCGAGTGACGTTAGGTGCCCCGACGCAGGGCGCATTGACCGGGAGCGCATGCGGTAGTGCCCGCCAGTGCACAGTGCACAGTGCGCGGTGTCCCGTGCCAGGCGTTCGCTCCCGGGCAAGCATCCGTGCGCTGGCGGGCAAGGGGCTTCGACCGGTCGATCTAGCCTCGGCGGGACAGCCCACGTCCGTGGAGCCGAGGAACGAGGAGAGGCAGGCATGAGCGCGAACGAGCAGGCGGATGTGGTGGTCGTCGGGCTGGGGCCGGGTGGTGAGTACGCCGCGGGCACGCTGGCCGAAGCTGGGCTGGATGTGGTGGGGATCGAGGCGGAACTCGTCGGGGGTGAGTGTCCGTACTGGGGGTGTGTGCCCAGCAAGATGATGATCCGGGCCGGGAATCTGCTCGCCGAGGCGGGCCGGGTGCCCGGCCTCGCCGGCGAAGCGGTCGTGACTCCGGACTGGGGCAGGGTTGCCGGGCGTATCCGCGATGAGGCCACCGACGACTGGAACGACAAGGTCGCCGCCGACCGTTTCGCGGACAAGGGCGGTCGGCTCGTCCGGGGGACGGGCCGTCTCTCCGGGCCGCGCCGGGTGGCGGTCGGCGACCGCACGTTCGAAGCCCGGCGCGGTGTCGTGCTGGCCACCGGCACGCGGCCCCGAATCCCCCCGGTGCCGGGCCTCGAGGGAACGCCGTACTGGACCAACAGGGATGCCATGGCGGCCAAGGAGTTGCCGGAGTCGATGGTCGTGCTCGGCGGGGGCGCCATCGGTGTCGAACTCGCCCAGGTCTTCGCCCGCTTCAAGTGCGCGGTCACGGTGATCGAGGGGCAGGACCGGCTGCTGTCGCAGGAGGAACCAGAAGCCGGGGAACTGGCCGCGAAGGTTCTGCGCGCGGACGGAGTCACCGTACTCACGGGTGCTCGGGCACGGCAGGTCGGCCATGACGGCACCGAGTTCACCGTCTGCCTTGAGGGTGACGGGGAGCCGCTTCGTGCCGAACGGCTTCTGGTCGCCACAGGGCGCCACACCGACCTGGCCGCGCTGGCGGTCGACACGGTGGGGCTGGATCCAACGGCGGGAGCCGTGAACACGGACAGGCAGATGCGGGCCGGGGAGGGTCTGTGGGCGGTCGGCGACATCACAGGCCGAGGCGCCTTCACCCATGTGTCCATGTACCAGGCGCAGATCGCCGTCCGGGACATCCTCGGACAGCCCGGTCCCGACGCCGACTACCGGGCGCTGCCCCGCGTCACCTTCACCGATCCGGAGATCGGCGCCGTCGGGTTGACGGAGCGGCAGGCGCGTGAGCGGGGGCTGCGGGTACGCACCAGTGTGCTGCCCATCGCCTTCTCCACGCGAGGCTGGATCCACGGGCCGGGCAACGAGGGGCTCATCAAGCTTGTCGAGGACGCGGACCGGGGCGTGTTGATCGGCGCGACGTCGGCGGGACCGGCGGGAGGAGAGGTGCTCTACGGACTGAACGTGGCCGTCCACGCCGAAATACCCGTCGACCGGCTCCAGCACATGATTTACACGTATCCCACCTTCCACCGGACGGTCGAGGCCGCGCTCGGAGCCCTCCGCTGAGCCGCCCCCCGATCGCCCACGCGACCCCGGCGCCCAGGCGATGGCGCACCATGCCGGGCCGCGACCCCGGCGAGCCGCACAGAGCCGCCACCTCGCTGGAGCTCCTCTTCGACCTGTGCTTCGTCATCGCGGTGGCGCAGGCGTCCAGGAGTCTGCACGAGGCGCTGACCGACGGGGAGTACGCCACCGGTGTCCTGCGCTTCACGCTGGTCTTCTTCACGATCTGGTGGGCGTGGATGAACTTCACCTGGTTCGCCTCCGCCTACGACCCGGACGACGTCCTGTACCGACTGACGGTGTTGGTCCAGATCACGGGGTCGCTCATGCTTGCCGCAGGCGTTCCCCGCGCGTTCGAGGAGGGTGATCTGCGGGTCATCACCGTCGGATACGTCGTGCTGCGCACGGCGCTGGCCGCCCTGTGGCTGCGGGCCGCATGCTCCGACCCCGCTCGGCGGCCAACCGCCCTGCGCTTCGCCGCCGGAGTGACGCTGTGTCAGATCGGCTGGGTCGGGCTGCTCGGTCTCCCGGCCTCGGCGCGGCTGCCGGGCATTGTGGTGCTGATCGTCGCCGAGGTGTCCGTCCCGGTGTGGGCACAGTCCGCCGGGATGACCCCATGGCATCCGCGCCACATTGCCGAGCGCTACGAACTCTTCACCCTCATCGTCCTCGGAGAGTCCGTCGCGGCAGCCACCGTCGCCGTCCGGGGCGCCTTCGACCGGCACCACGGCACCGGTTCGCTGTACGCCGTGGCGGCCGGTGGCCTGTTCATGGTCTACGCCATGTGGTGGCTGTACTTCGCAAGATCCGCGCACACCCTGCTTGCCACGACGCACCAGGCCCACCGCAGGAGATTCACCTGGGCCTACGGCCACTACCTGATCTTCGCTTCGGCGACCGCCGAGGGAGCCGGCCTGGCCGCGTACGCCGATCACGTCACGCGTCGCACGGACGCCTCGCCGTTGGCCGCGGGCGCGGGGGTCACCGTCCCCGCGGCCGTCTTCCTGATCACCGTCTGGGCCGTACACCTCCGGCCCCATCAAAGAACCGTGGCCGAGTGGATTCCGTATCCCGTCGCCGCGGTCGGCGTCCTGCTGGCCGCTTTCTTCCCGGCACCTGCCCTCGCCGCCGGTGCGCTGCTGGCGGTCCTCGCCGTGGTGGTCACGGTGGAACAGCGGTGAAGAAGCCCGCGGTGAAGATCTCACCCTGTGCCGGGACCAAAGGGCCGCGCGGCGGCACTCACCGTGTGATGAGTGCCGCCGCGCGGCCGCCCTACCGCCCGCCGCCTCGTCAGCTCGTCGCGCGTACCGCATCGCGGATCAGTTCGGCGACCTCCTTGGGCCGGGACACGGCCACGGCGTGCGAGGCGTCCTCGATCTCGACGATCGTCGCCCCGGCCCGCTTGGCTCCGAAGCGCTCGACCTCGGGGTTGATCGCCTGGTCCGCGCCGGCCACGAGCGCCCAGGAAGGCTTGGTCTTCCACGCGGCGGCCGAGGCCGTCTCCGTGAATGCCGAGGCGGCCAGCGGACGCTGCGCCGCCGCAAGGACCTTGGTGGCGGCGGCCGGGACGTCGGCGGCGAAAATGTCCGGGAACGCTTCGGCCTTGATGGTGACTTCGACGGCAGGCTCCGATCCCTGCGCGGGGTACGTCGCCTCCTTCAGGTTGCTGACGAGCCGCGAGAGGGGGGAAGCGGCCCTGCAACTCGCCCAGACTCTCGCCCTCTTCGGTGACGTAGGCCGCTACGTAGACCAGCCCGACGACGTTCTCCGCAGCGCCTGCCACCGAGATGATCGCACCGCCGTAGGAGTGGCCGACGAGCACCACCGGACCGTCGATCTGAGCAGCCACGGACGCGATGTATGCGGCGTCGGACGCCAGGCCGCGCAGCGGGTTCGGTGGCGCGACCACGGGGATGCTGTGGTTCTGCAGTTCCGCGATGACCCCGGTCCAACTGGCGGCGTCCGAGAGGCTCCGTGCACGAGAACAGCTGTGGGGGTGGGGTTCGTGGTCATGTTCGGGTTGTTCTCCCTGTTGTCGGGTCTTTCGGAGGTCGGCGTGGAGCGCGGTGTCAGCCGGTGTGGAGCGCGGTGCGCAGGGTGTCGGCGGCCAGCGTGATGGCGGCCTGGGCGGCGTGGGTTTCGCGGAGGGCGTTGAGCATGACGAAGTCGTGGATGATGCCCTGGAAGCGGACTGCGGTGACGGGGACGCCGGCTTCGCGCAGCTTGTTGGCGTAGGCCTCGCCTTCGTCGCGCAGGACGTCGGCCTCGCCGGTGATGACGAGGGCGGGGGGCAGGTCGGTGAGCTGTTGGGTGGTGGCGCGTAGCGGGGAGGCGGTGATCTGGGCGCGTTCCGCTTCGTCGGTTGTGTACTGGTCCCAGAACCACTGCATGCCGTCGCGGCGCAGGAAGTAGCCCTCCGCGAACTGGTGGTAGGAGCCGGTGTCGAAGCTCGCGTCGGTGACCGGGTAGAACAGCACCTGCTGGACCAGGGCGACATCGCCGCGTTCCTTGGCCATCAGGGTCAGTGCGGCGCTCATGTTGCCGCCGACGGAGTCGCCGGCGACGGCCAGCCGCGAGCCGTCCAGTTTTTTGGACGCGCCCTGCTGGACGACCCACTTCGCGACCGCGTAGTTCTGCTCGATGGCGACCGGGTAGCGGGCCTCGGGTGAGAGGTCGTATTCGGGGAAGACCACGGCGGCGTTCGCGTCGACGGCGAGTTCGCGTACGAGGCGGTCGTGGGTGTGGGCGTTGCCGAACACCCAGCCCGCGCCGTGGATGTAGAGGATCACCGGCAGGGTCCCTTCCGCGCCGGCGGGGCGCACGATGCGTGCGCGGACGCTGCCCGTCGGACCGTCCGAGACGGTGATCCATTCCTCGTCGATCTGCGGCTTGTCGATCTCGCCGGACTGCACCTCGTCAACCGCCTTACGGCCCTCGGCCGGAGGCAGGTCGAACAGGTAGGGCGGATTGGCGGTCGCTTCGGCGAAAGCAGTTGCCGCCGGCTCCAACATCGGCTCGACCGGCTCTACAACGTCGGACATGTGAGTCTCCTGAGATTCGTGTGATGTGCCAGCCCCTCCGGTGGGGCTACTCCGGGCCAGACATGGAGATCTTCTGGGCCGTCGATCAGCACGCTAAATCTCTGAAGGCGGCGGAGATTGACCGTCAATGCATCAAAGTTGACCTCGCAGCGCATGGAAACGGGACGCAGTGCACTGTCGGAGCGAATGCTGTGCACTGTCGGGACACATGGATGCTTCGGTTCGAAATAGTCTGGTGGCGAAGCAGTTGCGGGCTGCCGGAGTTGGTGTTGTGCATCGCACAGAAGGCCCACCCGGAATTCATTTCGGCTGAGCGTAGACGGATTGATTGCGTGTTCTCCCGATTCTCGCTGTCCGCCGCTGTCACCGCATTTGGAAGTCGATGTAGATGAAAATCGACGCTGTTCATGCCGCAGGAGGTTGTCGAAAGGTGTCCACGATGCCGGTCGGTGGGCTGGTTCCCAGCAACACCGACAACCCCGCGGACCTCATCGTCCGCAACGCGAAGATCCACACCAGAGACCCGGGTCGCCCGCAGGCCGAGGCAATCGCCATACGGGACGGCGCCATCACGGTCGTCGGCAACGACCAGGACGTGGCCCTCCAGTCCGCCCGGCCACGAAGGTGGTCGACGCCCTCGGCCGCCGGATGATCCCCGGCCTCAACGACTCCCACCTGCACGTCATCCGGGGTGGGCTCAACTACGTGCTGGAGCTGCGCTGGGACGGCCTACGAACGCTGCGCGAGGGCCTGGCGATGCTGCGTGAACAGGCGGCCCACACGCCGAAGGGCCAGTGGGTCCAGGGCTACGAGGCCTACGTCGTCACGGACGCGTCCGGCGGCGTCAGCCCGCAGGCGCACGAGCACGCCATCCAGCGCATGGTCCAGGGCGGCGCGATTCCGGTGACCTGGGTGCAGGTGCTTCTTGAGCTCCAGCGCGACTGGGCGCGGACGGAGACGTACGTCCCCGTTGGGGAGGTGGTGAAGGAGCACGGCGGGGCTTACGGCCTGGGCCTGGTCTACGCGCAGGCCGTCATCGGCGCCCACGCGGCCGGCTGACCCCTTCACCTGAGGAGCAGGCAGGAACGAATGGACACCGGACTGTTGGTCCTCCGACTCGTGGCGGGGCTCCTCATCGCCGGGCACGGAGTACAGAAAGTCAGTTTCCGCCTCGGCGGCAACGGCTTGGCGGGCGGAACCGAGGAGTTCCGCCACGACGGCTTCCGCGGCGGCAGGCTCACCGCGCTTGCCGCGGGCGGCAGCCAGATCGGCGCTGGTCTGTTCCTCGCGGCCGGTCTGCTCACTCCTGCGGCGGCGATGGCCGCCATGGGAGTGATGACGGTCGCCGGCACCGTCAAATGGCACAACGGGCCCTGGGTCCAGAACGACGGCTACGAGTACCCCATGGTCCTCGTCGTGGCCTCCGCGGTCCCGGCCCTCACCGGACCCGGCCGCTGGTCGGCCGACCACGTCCTTGGACTGACCCCCTGGCCCCTGTGGGTCTCGGTCGTGGCCATCGTGGTCGGCCCGGTGAGCGGACTGCTCACCCGTGTGCTGCTGCATCGTCCCTCAGTCAAGGAAGGAACAACTCAGTATGCGCAAGCTGCTGACTGACGCGGCCCGCACGCTGGCTCCGCCCAAGGGGGACAGGCATGGCCCGTTGCCGCCGCTCATGCTGATGCTGACGGTGGCGACCGGCCTGGTCGACGCCGTCAGCTATCTGGGGCTCGGACACGTCTTCGTCGCCAACATGACCGGCAACGTGGTATTCCTCGGGTTCGCCCTGGCAGGTGCCGACGGCCTGTCCGTGCTTGCCTCCGTCGTGTCGATGGCCGCGTTCCTCGTCGGCGCGCTGGCGGGAGGCCGGTTCGGCACCCGGTTCGCGGAGCACCGCGGGCGGCTGCTGACCTTCGCCACGGCGCTTCAGTCGTTGCTCGTCGCCGGGGCGGTCATCACGGCCATGGTCTCGCACGGCAACGTGACCACCGAGGTTCGTTATGTCCTGATCGTGCTTCTCGGCCTCGCCATGGGGCTGCAGAATGCGGTCGCCAGACGCCTCGGGGTCCCGGACTTGACCACGACCGTGTTGACCCTGACCCTGACGGGACTGGCCGCGGACTCCACCCCGGCGGGCGGGGCCGCACCCCGGCCGGGCCGGCGGATCCTGTCCGTACTGGCCATATTCCTCGGAGCCCTCGCCGGCGCCGTGCTTCTGGCACACACCGGACTCGTCCTGGTCCTGGTCCTGACGTTGGTGCTGCTCGTGGTGACGTCCGCGGCTGCCCACCGCCTCTCGGCCTCCGACGCCCCCTGGGTCAAGCCGCAGGCGTGAACTCGGCGCCGGCCCCGCAGGAGGGGCCGGCGCCCTCGTCAGTGAGCCTCGGGACCAGAGACGTTGCACTCCCAGTCGACGGGTACCCGCGACCGGCCCTGCGGCCACCCTCGGCCATGCCTGCACGGCACCCGTGACACCGCTGGAAGCAAGGTGTCGGTGCCCCTTACGGGTAGGGACCGACCCCGGAGTCGTCGGCGCCACCTCCGCAGACATTGAGTACCCTGACCGGCCTGGCGTCGCGACGCAGGCGCAGCCATGCAGGAGCGCAGACGCCGGCGCGGCAGGCGACCAGCGTCCGAGGTACCGGACCGGCGTACGTGTTGGATGTACGGTCCGCAGGCCGCAGCCGCGGCCACGACACGGGCCATGACCAGGCCCTCGTCGCGTTGTCGCGCTGATCCACGTCCGTCCGGCATCCGGTCACTGCGGCGGATTCTGCTCAAGGGCGTCGCGGAGTTGTGCCCTTGAGCGGATTCCCAGCTTGGGGAAGATCTTGTGCAGGTGGTAGCCGACGGTGCGGGGTGACAGGTATAGCCGGGCCGCGATGTCGCGGTTGGTGAGACCCTGCGCCCCCAGTTCGGCTATCTGCCGTTCCTGCGCGGTGAGTTCGCCCGCGGCACGCGTGGTCGCCGCCGCCGTCGGGGCTCCCGACGCCCGCAGCTCCGCGGCGGTGCGGTCGGTCCAGGGCCGGGCGTCGAGCCGCTGGAAGCACTCCAGTGCCGCGCCGAGGTGCGGGCGCGCCTCGGCGCTGCGCCGCTGCCGACGCAGCCACTCGCCGAAGTCGAGTTGCGTGAGTGCCTTTTCGAAGGGCCAGCAGTCGGTGGCGAGGTCGGCCAGGGCGGCGCGAAAGTGCCGCTCGGCGTCCTCGGTGCCGCTCAGCAGGGCTGCGGCCCGGTGGAGGACGGCGGCCAGCCGGGGCGACCTGTCGGGTTCCAGGCTGTGCTCGACGGCCTCGACCACCGTGCGCGCGTCCTCCCGCCGCCCGGCACGGACCGCCGCGGCGGCCAGGTCGCCCAGATAGTAGACGGAGGCGTGGTAGTGGACGGGCGCCGGGCGGAAGTCGCGGGTGAAGGTGGCGCGCAACTGTTCGTAGGCGTCGGCGTGGTCCCCGGCGACGAACGCGGCCATGCCCAGCGCGTGCCGGTGCCGCACCAGGAGGCTCAGGGATCTGCGCAGGTCGACGCCTCGTACGGCTTCCAGGGCCTGCGTCCGCGCGGTCGCGTGGTCGCCCCGCAGCGCGCGCAGGGTGGCCTGGAGGACGCAGGAGCCCAGGGTCACGTTGTCGGCTCCCGCCTCGGTCGCCGTCCAGAACGCCTCGTCCGCCGCGTCCTGGGCCGCCGTCCACGAACCGCTTTCGAACAGGGCGAGGGCGAGCGCCTGCGTGACGGTCGCGTTCGTGCCCGCGCTGCCGGCCCGCCGTATGACGCCCATGGTCCGCCGGAGAATGTGTACGGCCTGCTCGGTCTCGTCCAGGATCCAGGTGGTGCCGCCGAGCGCCGTGAGGTCCGCCAGGGAGTCCTGTGACATGGCGGCCAGCGCGTCCTTCAAGAGGCCCAGGAGCCGGGCCCGTTGGCGGTGCGGGTCGATGACCGCCTGGGACCAGGCGAGCGCGGCCGGATTGCCGGCGTCGTCGAGGAGGGCGCCGATCCGCCGCAGTTCGGCCCGCTGGAACGGCGTCCCGGAGTTGTACACGGACGTCGCGGCGGTGCCCAGGGTCCCGAGCGCCAGCTCCGGGATCGAGGCGGCGGTGGCTTCGGCGCCGCCCAGCAGCAGCGCCAGCGCCTCCTCGTGGCGGAGCGTGACGCCCAGGGCCCAGCCGCCCAGGAGCGAGGCCTCGGCGCGCAGCCGCGCGTCCTCGGTCAGGTCGCCGACCCGGCCGCTGATCTCGCCGACCCACTGTGGATGGCCGGCGAACATGGCCGCCTGCGCGGCCATCAGCAGGCGCCGGGCGCGCAGGTGCGGCGCCGGGGTCAGATCGGCGGCGCGTTCCAGCGCCGCCGCGGCCGCCGCGTACCCACCCCGGGCACGCGCCCGTTCGGCACTCTCCGCCAGGGCGTCGGCGACGTTCGCGTCCTGACCCGTCGCGGCGGCGGCCAGGTGCCACGCCCGGCGGTCCGGTTCCTTGGCGAGAGCGGCGGCCAGCGCGAGATGGACTTGCCGGCGCTCGGCGAAGGAAGCCGCCTGGTAGACGGCCGAACGCACCAGCGGATGGCGCAGCAGCACCTGGCCGTCCTCGATCCGCACCAGTCCGACGCGCTCCGCGGGGTCCAGTGCCTCGACGACGTCCAACCACGGGGCGGCGCGCAGGAGATCGGCGAGTTGCCCGGTGCCGGCGGCCGCGACCAGGAGCAGCGCCTGACGCGTGGGCTCGGGCAGGCCCGGGAGGTCGGCGGCGAACAGGTTCTCCAGGCGTGCGGTGAGCGGCAGGGCGGCACCGCCGTCCTGGCCCGTGCCGGTCCGGCCCCGGGCGAGGGCCCGGGGCAGCTCGATCAGGGCCAGCGGGTTGCCGGCGGCCTGCTGGAGGATCTGGGTGCGGGCCCTGCCGCGGGGCGGGTTCGGCTGCGCCTCCAGCAGCAAGCCCGCCGCCGCCCTGCTCAGCGGGCCCACAGTCACCTGGGGGAAGTCCCGGTCGAAGCGGGCCGGCACGCCCTCCTCGCGGGCGGCGAGCAGCATCACCACCGGTTTGCCCTCCAGGCGCCGGGCGAGGAAGCCCAGCACGTCCACCGAGCCGAGGTCGAGCCACTGGACGTCGTCCACGAGCAGGAGCAGTGGTTGGCGCGTGGCGGCGTCGCCGATGAGGGCGAGCACGCCGATGCACAGCGACATCTGGTCGAGAGTCGCCTCGTGGTGTGCCGCCGTCATCCCGAAGGCGCGGTCGAGAGCCTCCCGCTGCTGGGTGGGCAGCGTGTCACCCGGAAGCAGCGGATGCAGGAGCTGGTGGACACCCGAGAGCCCCAGCCCGGCCTCGCCCTCGCTGCCGCGCACCCGCAGGGGTCGCAGACCCCGAGCCCGGCCCTGCTCGGCCGTCCAGTCGACGAGGGTGCTCTTGCCCGCCCCCGGCTCACCGACCAGCACCAGCACCTGCGGGCCGGTGCCGTCCACCGCCCCGAGCAGCGCCTCGATGCGGGACAGCTCGGCGGTCCTGCCGAGGATGCCCGGATCGGCGGGGTAATCGGGACCAATGTGCACCACGGTCGTTCTCCTCCAGCCGGTGGTCGTGCCCCGGTCATCCTGCCAGCCGGGAACCTCCGGACGTGCGCGAGCCGCGGTACGGCCGACCGCCCGCGGCCCCGGTGCCGGCCGGCACCGGAGACGGCGGACGACTGGTCATGTGACAGAAGCGTCGTGATCTGGTTCTCCCGATGATGGACTCGGCCAGGGAACAGGTCCACAGCCGTGGGCAGCCGAGCAGGTCCGGAGTACACGCATGAGGGTCCCCCCATCCCGGTCGGTGGTCGGCGACGAAGCCGCCCGTCGATCGTCCTGCGGCACGGCGTCGTCGCGTCCACTGGGGCGGGGCAGCGAGATCGGGCGCATCCTCCAGTGCGTGACGCGCGAGCCCGGCGGCCCGCAGGCCCTGCTGCTCCTCGGGGAGGAGGGGATCGGGCGTACGACATTGCTGGGCCACGCCCGGGAACTGGCCGACGACGACGGCATGTTCGTACTGTCCGCGCAGGGCTGGGCCGCGGACCATCGGCACGCTCGCGCCTGCCTGCAGCAACTGCTGGCGCCGGTCCTGGACCAGCTGGCCGGCCTGCCCGCCGCGCACGGCCAGGTGCTGAGCGCCGCCCTGAACCCCGTCACCCACGATGGCGGGCCGGACGACGCGCAGGTGCAGACCGCCTTGCTGGCTTTGCTGGACCGACTGGCCACCTCCCGGCCGGTGCTGGTGTGCGTCGACGACATTCACGCCTGTGACCGTGCCTTCCTCGACGCGCTCTGCGCGGGAATCCGGCTTCTGACCGGCCGCCCGCTCAGGGTTCTGCTCTCCGCGCGCGGTGAGGCGCCCCCGCCCGGCCTGCCCCCCGTCATGGAGAGCCTGTATCTGGGCCCGCTGAGCGCCCCCTCGGCCGCGGCGCTGCTGGACCGCCAGCCGGCGGCGCCCACCGGTCGGCGCAGGCTGGAGATCCTGGAGGAAGCCGAAGGAAATCCCGCGGCCCTGGTGGAACTGAGCCGCCGGGTGCCCACGGCCTTCCGAGCCGGAGGCGCCGGCGGCGCACCGGCGGGGCGCCCGCTGACGGCACACGCCTTTGCGGCACGACTCGACGCGCTGCCCCCCGCGACAGGACGGGCCCTGCTGTACGCCGCTGCTGCGCGACCGGGGGAGAGTGTCGCCACTCTCATGGCCGCTCTGGACACCGACGACCTCGCCGTGTGGGCCCCGGCGGAGGTGGCCGGTCTGGTCTCGCTGGTCGAGGACCGTCTCGTCTTCCGGCATCCGCTGGCGCGGGCGGCCGCGTTCTCGCGGTATCCCGCGGGCGAGCGGCAGCAGGCCCAGCAGGACCTCGCCGAGACCGTCGCGCGACCGGAGAGCAGGGCCCACCACCTGGCCGCCGCCACCCTGCGGACCGACGAGTCCGTGGCCGCCCTGCTCGAGGACTCCGCGTGGCGGCACGGGGACGTCGTGGGCACCGCGCGCGCCCTGGAGCAGGCGGCCCGGCTCAGCCCGCAGCGGCGGGAGCGCTCACGCCGTCTGGCCGAGGCTCTGGTGGCAGCGCATGCGGTGGGAGATCCCAGTTGGGTGAGGGACCTGCACGACCGGTTCGTCCGGGACTCCAGGGACCCGGAGCTCGTCTGCGCGGCGGCCGGTGCCTTGGCCTCGATCATGTCGCTGGAGTCCGCTCAGCGGGAGGCCTTCGACCTGCTGGTCGATGTCTCGGAGTACTTTCCGGCGGTCGGCCGGCCCGTCGCGCTCGCGGTGACGGCGGTGGCCGGGGGCATCGCTGTCCAGTCCGGCCTGCCAGAGCACAGGACGGGCCTGTCCACGCTGTTCGACCGTGCCCAAAAGACCGCTCCTGCCCAGGAGACCGACCCTGCCGGAGAGACGGATGCTGCTGGGGAGACCGGCCGTGCCGAGCGGCGTCGGCCCCCGGTGACCGGGTTTCTGGGCCACCTTTCCGGGCCGGGCACACAGCGGGCACTGGAGGCGCTGGTCACCGCAGTGGTCCGGCCGCGGACGGCCACAGGCTCGTCGGTGAGGCCCGGTCATCCGCACGGTGCGCTGCTGGACGGCCCGTACACGCCGGCCTCCCGGACGGCGGTCCTCGCGGCGGCCTGCCTCGCGGACGAGGCGGACGTGTACCTGGGGCAGTTCCGCGAGACCGACGCCCAGCTGCGGACCGCTCGTGCCTTCGGCATCCGCGGCTGGACGGTCCTCGCCCTCGTGGACACCTTCATGAGCATCGGGTGGTTCACCGAGGCCGAGGCCCTGATCCGGGAGGCCGCGGCCGAGGCCGCGGTGCTGCGCCTGCCACGCCTCCGAGCGGATCTTCAGGCGCAGGCCCTCGCCCTGCAAGCGCTCCGCGGAACCGTTCCGCCGGAGCCCCGGCTCACCGCCTCGGTCTGGCGTGCCGTCTGCCTGGACGAGAATCGGGCCACCCACGCACGCATGCTGCGCGCCCGCGGACTCGCTGCCATCGCGCTGGGGGACTGGGACGGCGGCTGGCGACATCTGCGCGAGCTGTTCACCGCCGACGGTTCGCCGTTGCACCCCGTCCTGTCGCCCCGCAGCATCGCGGAACTCGCGGTCGCGGCCCAGCGCACCGGCCGGTCCGACGAGGCCGTGCCGGTTCTGGCCCGGGTCCGAGCGGAGCAGGGGGAGCGCCCGAGCACCAGGATGACGCTGCTCCTGCACCACGCCACCGCCCTGGTCGACCCGGACGAGGACGCCGAGCAGCACTTCCACCTCGCCCTGGTCAACCACGAGGCGGACCGGTGGCCTTGGGAACGCGCCCACGTCCGCCTCAACTACGGCATCCGGCTGCGGCGCTGCCGCCGGATACGTGAGGCGCGTCAGCAGCTGACCACCGCGCTGGAAACCGCCGAACGTCTCGGCGCGGGCGCCCTCGCCGCCGCCGCGGCCCGCGAACTGCGCGCCAGCGGAGCGGCACCCACCCCCGACACCGCGGCTCTGCTGGAGCAGCTGACGGCACAGCAGGGGCAGATCGTCCAACTGGCCGCGCGCGGCCTTTCGAATCGTGAGATCGGTGAACAGCTCTTCCTCTCGCCACGTACCGTGGGCTCCCACCTGTACAACGTCTACCCGAAGCTCGGCATCAGCCGCCGCCAGCAACTGCGTGATCTCCTTGAGGAAAGGTGAGGCGCAGACCATCCGGTTCCGTGCGGACCTGCCGGCCAGCGGCGCGGCCCAGCCGGAGGGGAGTGCGTGATGCCGGGAGTCTTCGGGGCCCGAGCCGGTGGTGACTGCCCCGCGACCTTCCTCCTCGACCCCGTGGTGCAGCGCGTCGTCGCCGCGTCCGCCACGCCTCCGTCCCTCGACGACCTCGGGCCGGAGACGGCGCGGCAGGCGCTGCGGGAGACTCAGGTGGACCGTTTCGAGGACTTCGACGTGGACGCGGTCTACCGCGTGGCTTGCGTCGGTCCGTCCGGACTGGTCGGGTTCTGGACCGTCCGCCCGGCCGGTGCGACCGGCCCGCTCCCCGCGCTGCTGTACCTCCATGGCGGCCGGTGGACGCTCGGCGAGGCGCAGACCCACGCCCGCCTCATCAGCGAGCTCGTCGACGGCGCGGGGGTGTGCGCCGTCGTCCCCGAGTACAGCCGTACCCCCGAGGCCCGCTATCCCGTGGCGCTGGAGGAGTGCTACGCGCTGCTGGCCTGGGTGGTCGCCCGGGCCGACGAACTCGGTCTGGACGCGGACCGGCTGGCCGTAGCCGGCGACTGCGCCGGAGCCACGCTGGCCGCCGCGGTGACCATGCTGGCGAAGTCCCGGGGCGGGCCACGGTTCAGCGCACAGCTGCTCTACTACCCACTCACCGACTCCCGCTGCGACAGCCCCTCACAACAGCAGTTCGCCACCGGATACCTCCTCACTCGCCAGGCGCTGCGCGCGTACTGGGCGCGCTACATCACGGACCCGGCCCTGCGGGACGAGCCCACCGCCGCACCGCTGCGGGCGCGGAGAGAGGACCTGGTGGGGCTGCCGCCGGCGCTGGTCGTCACCGCCGAGGCCGACGTGGTCCGGGACGAGGGCGAGCAGTACGCGCGCAACCTGCGTACGGCCGGCGTCGAGGCGTCGGCCGTACGGTTCCTCGGCACGATCCACGACTTCGTAGCGCTGCACGCCCTGCACAGCAGCGCGCCCACCCGGGCAGCTCTGGTGACCGGTTGCGCTTTCCTGCGCGCCCGATTGCGCTGAAGGGCGCGGAACGGGCACGGTGACCAGTCGACCGACTGATGCACAGGCCGGTACGGCTACAGCATGCTCAGACCATGCCAACCGTGATCGGCTCCTTCGAGGAGAGACGCCGGAGTCCGGATTCCGGCGCAAGTCGAGCCCAGGTGCTGAGCACGCGCTCGGTTCCGCCGCGCGAGAGCCTGGACTTCTGGCACGACGCCGTGCTCGCGACCTTGGTGGGGATGGACATCGCCACCGACGGCCCGACCTATGACGCGGCCCTGCGTACCGACCACCTGGGGAACCTGCGGATCACCACGGTGGAGTGCGACCCGGGCCGCGTCCACCGGTCGCCGCGCTTCATAGCCCGCGGCGACGGGCGGGACGTCTTCGTGGCGCTCCAGAGTGGCGGCCGGGCCCAGGTCGAACAGGACGGCCGTACCACCGAGTTGCGGGCCGGCGACATCGGGTTCTTCGAGACCATTCGGCCCTTCCGTACGACGTTCCCGGAACGCTTCCAGTTGAAGATCTTCGCGGTCCCGCGGAACCTGCTCGGGCGGTCGGAGGCCGATCTGCGGCAGCTCACCGCGCGGGCCGTGCGCCCGAGCGGCGGCTTGCCCGCCCTGCTCACCCCGTTGCTGGAACGGCTGGCGGACACCTCCGAGGCATACGCGACGCCGGTGGGCGAGCGATTGGCCGAGGGCGTCCTCGACCTGATGGCGGCCACGGCGGCGGACCGGTTGGGCGAGGACACCGCCGTCCTGCCGGGTGCCGACCGGGTCCTGCTGCTGCGGATCAAGACCTTCATCCGCTGGCACCTGTCGGACTCCGGTCTGGCCCCCCGGGCCGTCGCCCAAGCCCATGGCATCTCCGTCAGGTATCTGCACCGGCTGTTCGAGGCCGAGGACACCACCGTGTGCCGGTGGATCCGCGAGCTGCGGCTGCACGAGTGCCGTAGGGAACTCGTCGCACGGGCACCGGGATCGGTCAGCCTGGGCCAGGTCGCGCGACGTTGGGGCTTCACCAGTCCCGCCCGGTTCAGCAGGGCCTTCCACAGCTCCTTCGGCCTGTCTCCCACGGACTGGCTCGACCGGGAGCGTGCAAGCCGTGGGACGGGAGAAGTGCCGTGCTGACCGGATCAATGACCACCCCCGGCCAAGGGGCGTCCTTCTCCACCCGGAGCCTCGCTCCCAGGGACCGCACCGCCGCGTGGGAACGCGCGCTGTCACAGGTCTTCGTGGGTCTCGAGGTCGCCGTGGAGGGCGGCCGTCCGTGGGCGGGCGAGCTGACTGCCGAGCGCCTGGGCGCGCTCCAGATCGCCACCGAGGAGTTCGGCC
The DNA here is from genome assembly GCF_042887155.1 of Streptomyces sp. NPDC057963. Lineage (NCBI taxonomy): Bacteria > Bacillati > Actinomycetota > Actinomycetes > Kitasatosporales > Streptomycetaceae > Streptomyces > Streptomyces sp. NPDC057963. The sequence goes on along the minus strand of NZ_JBHVPX010000026.1, from coordinate 54,101 downwards.
CGGGAACGATCCTGCGCAGCGCCCGCTCGGTGGCCGCCGATCCCAGCACCCACATCCTCGTACGTCTGCAACTGGACGGCACCGCAACGCTGTTGCAGGACGGCCGCACCGCCGAACTCCGGCCCGGCAGCCTGGCGTTCCACGACGCGCGGCGCCCGTACCGGATCGTGCTGCCCACGCGGCAGCGGGCCCGGATCCTTATGATGCCCCGCGCCCTGCTCCGGCTGGAGGAAGGACAGCTGGCCGCCCTGACGGCAACCGTGGTGGACGACGCCGGGGAGGGAGCAGCGGCCTTGCTGCTGCCGCTGCTGTGCGGGCTCGTCGACGAGATCATGCGGACCCCTGCGACCAGACGCGACCACCTCGCCCGCATCGCGGCGGAGATCCTGGCCACTCTGGCCCTGGAGCAGGTCAGCAGTCGGCCCGCGCCTGCGCTGTGGGAGCGGATCACGGCATCCGCCCAGGCCCGGTTGCAGGACCCCGGACTCACCCCTCAGAGCATCGCCGACCAGCACGGCATCTCCCTGCGCTACCTGCACCGGCTCTTCCAGTTGCAGGGCACCACCGTCAACGCCTGGGTGCGGACGAGGCGGCTCGAGTCGGCGCGCGAGGAACTCGCCCGGGCCGGCGCGGCCCACAGGTCGATCGCGGCGGTGGCCGCCCGCTGGGGATTCACCAACCCCTCCCACTTCAGCCGGACGTTCCGCGAAACGTATGGGATGTCGCCGGTGCAGTGGCGCGCTGCGCACCTGGGGACCGGACACCCGGCCGGCACTGTTCCCGGAATGGCATAACCCCGGGCGCTGTCAGCATGATCGCCCCCGCGCTCGGCGCCTAGCTTTCGCTGTATGCGGTTCCTGCGGAAAGGAACGGAAATGAAGCGCAGAGCGATGGCGTGGATGCTGCCCGCCCTCATGGTGGCACTGAACGTGGTGGGATCCGGGGCACCGTCCTCGGCTCAGGACGAGGCGGCCGCTGCGCCGGCCTCGACCACGGCGGTAGGTCCCCAGTACGACACCACGCACGTCTATGTCACCCCCGGAGCGGTGGACGCGTTCGTTGCCGGCTGGGGCGCGACCTTCGGCGGTACCCACACGGCCAAGATCCTCACGACCGTCACGCCGACGCCCAGCAAGACCGAGTCGGAACTGGTGATGTCGCCCGTCGGCAACCTGTCCGTGTTCGACTTCCGGACGCCCGCCCCGTACCCGTTCGGCGCCGAACGGACGGGCTGGCTCATGAGCGACTTCGACAAGGGCGTCCGACTGGCCAGGCAGAGCGGGGCGCAGCTGGTCGTCGCGCCCTTCGACGACCCCATCGGGCGGGACGCGATCGTCCAGTTCCCTGGCGGCATCAACGCTCAGCTGTACTGGCACACCACGGCGCCGTCGTACAAGCCCCTGGAATCCGTGCCGGACAACCGCGTCTACCTGACGCCCGACTCGGTGGGCCAATTCCTCGGCTCCTACCTGCGGTTCACCGGAGGGCGTGTCGTCTCCGACCGCCGGGCGGCGGACGGCGGTGACATCGGCTTGCCCAAGGAGACATATCGCCGGATCGCCATCCGCTCCCCGTTCGGCTGCACGGTCGTGAGCGTCACCGACGGCCATCTTCCCTACCCGTTCGGGCGGGAGACCACCGGTTACGCGGTGAAGGACCTCGTCCTGACACTGCGGAAGGCCGAGGCGGCGGGTGCGAAGGTGCTGTGGGGCCCGTACACCGGCGACGGCCACTCCAGCGCCATGGTGCAGTTCCCCGGCGGTTATGTGGCCGAACTGCATCAGGACAGTGGTCACAGGTGACCGACGGGACGATGGGGGACGACGTCTGCCAGCCGGACGGCTCGGAGATGCAGGACGACGACGGCCTGCTGGACGCGTCGGACCGGCCGGGCCGAATCCGGCTATGACGTGGAGACGGATCTCGGCGTGGAGCCGCGTCAGCGTAGCGGCTCAGCCGTTCGTCCAGCTTTCCAGGCCTTTCTCCGTCTTCACCGGCACCCCGACCCGCGTCGGTCTCAGACGTTCCCCGCCGCGCCGGATCGCCCCTGGCGAGGAACCGGTCGGCTCCATCGAGGGCTTCGGCGAACCGCGCCGACGGTTCGCCGGCTGAGCACACACGTCGAGTCTTCACAACGGAAAGGAACACCACCATGTCCGCAGCCAAGCGGTGGTCACGGACCGGCCTGCTGGCCACAGCCGTGGCGGCGACCCTCACGGTTACCGTCACCGGCGCGGCGACCGCCGCTGCCGGCCCGGTCTCGGACGCACGCTTCCTCGCGCATCTGAACATGACCGACGGGCAGCGACCGGAAAACATCGCCCTGGAGCCTGGCGGCAGCGCGGACGTCACCTTCGAGCTGCGGCCCACCGGATTCCTGGGTGCCAACGGCATCAAGATTTACAACGGGACGGCCTGGGTGTCCAACCTGGACAAGGGCACCGTGCTGCGCATCCCCCTCACGTGCCACGGCAGCGCCGGGCCCGTCGAGACCCGGGCCACCGGACTGGTCGACATCGACGACTTCGACTTCACCGGCGCCGGTGACACCCTGCTTGCGGCGATCAACAAGGGCAACGAGGTCGTCCTGGTCAGGCCCGGCGGCAGCCACAGCATCGTGCTGACTGCCGCCGACGGGCTGCAGAACCCCACCTCGCTCGCCGTACGGGGCGGCACGGTGTACATCGCCGGCGGCGCCTACTTCACGAACAGCGACCCCAACGTACTCGCGGCCCACATCGAGCACGGCAAGTGGCGCAAGGAACCGATGTGATGGGCAATCAGACAACTGCGGACACCAAGGATTTCGACCCCGATGCCTTCCCGGTCGTACCGGTCCGGACCTTCGAGGAGTTGCGCGTCGCCGAGGTCTTCCGTGCGCCCAGCCGGACCCTGACGGATGCCCATGCCGCGGCGTTCCAGACGGTCTCCGCGGACAACCAACAGCGATCCGCTCGACCCCGCCACCGTGGTATTCCCCTTCGCACGCACCGGTGAACGTCGGCGCTCCGGAGTCCCACCATGGCAAAAGCGGCAGCTCAGCGCGCACGCGGTAGCTGGGGCGGGCTACCCGGGGCAGACGCATGAGGCCCTCGCACGGCTGAGCTGCGCCACTTGGCGGGGGAAACCCCGTAAGCGGCCCGGAACACCCGGCTGAAGGGGGAGACACGTGTGAAACCCCAGCGGTGCGCCACCGCGGCGATGGTCAGTCCCGCCGCCTCCCGGCGGGACAGCGCACGCCGGCACTGCTCCTGTCGGCGCTGCTGGATCCACCGGCTGACCGTTGATGTTCTTCAGCTGGAACAGCTTGTGCAGATAGCGCACGGCGATGTGGTGGGCCCGGGCGATGGCCTCCGGTGTCAGTACCGGCGGCGGTACGCCCACTACGGTCACGGCCGCCCCGAGGAGGGCATCGTCGGTCTCGGTGGTCAGGCCTTCATGCGGAGGAACTTGCAGGGCGTGTACGGGAGTTCCGCCCCTACCTCGACAATGCGCCGGTCTACGGGTGCGGCCCCTCCCTGGAGAACTGAGCAGACACCGCTGACGGTGGGCCTTCCGCAGCAGGTCATCGAGTGGACGCCGGCCTTCCATGAGACCGTCGGCGACTACAGCGGCAGCTGTTCCTCATGGACCACGCGGGCCTGCCCCTGAAGGCCGTACTGGAACAGCTCGACCTGCTCGGCGAGGAGGTGGTGCCCGTGCTGCGCAAGGAGTTCGCGAACGACCGCCCCGCCGATGTGCCGGACGCGCCAGACACACGCTGTCCGGGTCGCCGCCGCGGCCTCCCCGAAGGGAGAGACCGCCGCATGAAGCTCGTCGCCGTGTCCGCGGGGCTGAGCACCCCGTCCTCCATCCGTCGGCTCGTGGACCTCCTCGCCGAGGCGGTCCATGGCGAACTCGCCACCCGGGACCTCGACGTGGAGACCGAGGTCGTCGAGCTGCGTGAGCCGGCCGTCGCCGTCGCCGTCGCCAACAACCTTGCGACCGGCTTCCCGCCGCCCCCGCCGGCCGCCGCGATCGACGCGGTGACGGGCGCCGCCGGTCTGATCGCCGTGCCCCCGTTTTCACGGCCTCGTACAGCGGGCTGTTCAAGTTCTTCTTCGACCTGATCGATCCGGGCGCCCTCACCGGCAAGCCGGTCCTGATCGCGGCGATCGGAGGCGCGGCCCGCCATTCCCCGGTCTTGAGGCGCGCGCTGTTCTCCTACCTGCGGGCGGCTGTCGTTTTTACCGCGGTGTACGCGGCGTCCGAGGGCTGGGGATCGGGCGGTGACGCCTACACGGAGGGGCTGCCCGCGCGCGTCCGGCGGGCGGGCAGCGAGCTGGCCGCCCTCATGGCCGCCCGTCCCTCCGAAGCGATACCCGAGGACGACGTCACCGCGCTCGAACGGCAGCTGTCCGACCTGCGCTTCGACTGAGGGCGGCCGCCGCGGGCCCTGCCGGGCCGCCGCCGGCCCGGTCCCCGCCTCGCCCGAGGCGGACGACCGCGGTCGGCGGCCGGGCAGGCAGGCCGAGGTCCTGCTCCTGCATCGCGATCACCACCGAGGTCTCGGGCAGTGTCCGGAACAGCGCGTCCAGCAGTGCCTCGGCGGTGGGCCGGTCCAGGCCGGCGGTGGGTTCGTCCAGCAGGAGCACCGGGGGGTGCCGGAGCACGGCGCGTGCGATTGCGAGGCGCCGCCGCTGCCCCTGGGACAGCAGACGCCCGCCGGGGCCCACCGGGGTGTCGAGCGGCAGCGCGGAGAGACCAACCACTTCCTTTACGGCCCGCAGGGCGGCGGTGTCGGCCGAGGGGGCGGCTCGACGCAGATTGGCCGCCACCGTGTCGTCGGCCAGCCAGTCGTCGGCCTCCACCAGGGTGACCGTCTCGGCGACAACCCGGGCCGGCAGCTCGTGCGCCGGTGTGCCGCCTAGGAGGACCGTGCCGACAGGGGCCGGTATCCGTCCGGCGAGCTGTCCGAGCAGCGTCGACTTCCCGCTGCCGTTGGGGCCGGTGACCAGCACCAGGCCGGGGCCGGACAGGGTCGTGGAGAGGGTTGCCGGCGAGCCGGGAAGCGGCAGCCCGTCCGTTTCCAGGACGTGTGCGGTCGGCCGCTGCCGACCCTCGGGTGGCTCCTCGGCAGCGAGGGGCGCGAGGCGTCCGGCCGCTTCGCCCGCCTGGGTCAGCAGGTGCAGCAGCCGGGGCAGCCGCTCCAGCAACTCCCACCCCGCGGCCATCAGCAGCACCTCGCCCACCATGGAGGCGACCGGCTGAGCCGGGGCCGCGCACAGGGCGATCACCAGCACCGACGCCTGGCCGACGGCGGCCAGCAGGCGCAGCGCCAGACGTCCCCGCCGTTCGGCTCGGGCGGCGGCCCACTCGGCGGATTCGACAGCCGCCAGCGCGGCCGTCGCCGACCTTCGCGCCTGCGGTACGGCGTCCAGGCAGCGTAGTTCGTCGAAGGCGGCCCGGCTGCCGAGCAGCACGGTACGGAGCTCGGACCTGGCCTCGGCAGCGGTGCCCACATGGGCTCGCGCGCGGCGGTGGGCTCGCCGGGCGCAGACCAGCCCGGCCGCCCAGACGACCAGCTCGGCCGCCCCCAGGAGCGGCATCGCCCACAGCAGCAGGATCTCGATCAGGCACGCGGTGGTGACGGCCGCCGCGAGCGGTGCGTAGACGTTCGCGGGCAGACCCGCGACGGTCTCCACGTCGGAGGTGAGCCGGGCGAGCAGTGTCCCGTCGCGTTGTCCGCGCAGCTCACGGGGGGTGAGCCGGGCGGCGCCACGGGCCAGCCGGGTGCGCAGCGCCACGGAGGCGGACAGCAACGTCCGGTGGCTGACCAGGCGTTCGAGATAGCGCAGTCCCGTGCGGGCCAGGGCCAGCGTCCGTACGGCACCCGAGGGATACATCCAGGACCAGGTGGTGTTGGCCTGGAGGGTGACCACAGCACAGGTCGTCAGAAACCATCCGGACACGCCGAGGAGCGCGGCACCGCTGAGTTCGGCCGCGATGGCCAGCAGCGTGCCGGTCAGCAGGGCGCGGCGCGGAGCCGCCATGCGCAGCAGACGCCAGGCGCCGGTCCCGTTCATCGGACTCTCCCGTGCCTCAGTGTGATGACCTGGTCCGCCAGCGGCAGCAGTGCCGGACTGTGGGTGGCGAGCAGGACCGTACGGTCGCGGGCCAGCGTCCGCAGCGCCGACAGGACCCGCTGTTCCGCCTCCGGGTCGAGGTGCGCGGTGGGTTCGTCCAGGCACAGCAGGGGCGCGTCCCGCAGCAACGCCCGAACGAGGGCCAGTTGCTGGGACTGGCCGGAGGACAGGCCGGTGCCGCGTTCGCCGAGCGGTGTGTCCAGTCCGTGGGGCAGGGCGGTCAGAAGGTCTTCGAAGCCGAGGGAGGCGATGGCGCCGAGCAGGTCGTGGTCGCTCGCGGTGGGCCGGGCCAGGAGAAGGTTCTCGCGCAGGGTGCCGGGCAGCAGGTGCGCCGGCTGGCCCACCCAGGAGACCCGGACGGGATCGGCGGGGACGGTCCGTCCGTCCAGCATGTGGAGCGCGCGTCCCTCGTGCGGGGCGGACAGACCCGCCGCTACGGCCAGCAGGGTGGACTTGCCCGCCCCGCTCGGACCGGTGACGGCGAGACACCGGGCCGGTGCGAGCCGCACACTGACCCGGTCCAGAGCAGGCGCCACACGTCCTGGATGACGGACCGTCACGGCTTCCAGACACACCCCGGGAGGCGACGCGCCACGGGCCGGCCTGAGCAGCACGGCCGACAGCAGGTCCGTCTCCTCGGGTGCGTCCAGGACCGGGGCCAGCAGCTCGGCGGCGGCAGCGGCCTGGGCGCGGGCGTGGTAGCCGGCGGCCAGGTCCCGGGCCGGGGCGAAGTAGGCGGGTACCAGGACGAGGACGAACAGCGCGGCGGACAGGCTCATGCGGTCCGGGACGACGGGCAGGTGCAGGTAGTCGAGCAGGACCAGGCCGCAGTAGGTCGCCACCACGGCGAGGGTGCCGGCGATGAGCAGCTCGACCCACGCGGTCGACAGAAAGGCGATCCGCAGAACCTTCTCGGTCCGCCGGGCGACCTCCCGGTCGTCCCGCTCCAGGGCACGGGCCGCCTCGTCGTGTGCGCCGAGGCCGACCAGGGTGGGCAGCCCGCGCAGGTGGTCCAGCAGCCTGGCCTGATGGGCGCGGATCCCGGCCAGCTGGGCGCGGACGGCGCCCTGTGTGCCGAGGCCGATGACCTTCAGGTTGGCCGGGAGCAGCGGGGTGGCGGCCAGTACGAGCAGGGCGACGAACCAGCTGCGGCAGGCGATGGCGGCCAGGACGAGACCACTGCCGAGCAGCATGGTCGTCCGTGCGGGCACGTATCCGGTGAGCCAGTCGGTCAGCTGGTCCACCTCGCCGTCGACGGCCCGGTCGGGTGCCGCCTCGTCCAGGTCGGTGCGGGCCGGTCCGCGGGCGGGCAGTGCCGTCTCGATGATCCGGCGGCGCAACGTCTCGCGTACGGTGCGGGCGCCACGGGCGGCTGCCGCGTCACCCGCGGCCAACAGGCCGGCGCGCAGGGCGACTCCGACCACGGTCAGCAGGGCGGGCAGCACCAGGGCCGTCGCGGGCACCTCGCTGTGCAGCGACAGGCCGCGTTGCGCGCCCCAGGAGAGCCCGCCCGCCCACAGCACCGTGCCCGACTGGGCCGCGCCGCGCAGGATCCCCGCGCGACGCAGCTCGGGCCGGCCGACCGCGGCCCAGTCCTTCAGCCTGGCCGCGACCCGGTATTCGGTCCGCTCCGCGGCCAGTTCGTCCAGCAGTACGGCAGTGCCGCTCACGAGGTGGTCTCCGCCCCGGTGTCCATGTCGAAGTATCCGGCGCGGCCGTCACGGCGGTCGCCGACGATCCAGGCGGCCAGTGCGGCACAGCCCAGCACCGTGACGCCGATCGGGCCGATCAGATCGGAGATGCCGCCGAACACGTCCTGGGAGAGGCCGGTGGCCAGGACGCCGAGCACCGTCAGCAGGACGCGTCGCAGGATCGTCCGCGGTGCGCTGGTGGACGCCGGTGCGGCCGGAAGCGAGCGGCCCCGGGCGGGCAGCGGCGGCAGACGGCTCTCCACCGAATCGCCGTACTTGCCGCGGAAACTGCGCCACGCGTAGATGTTGTAGGCCAGGACGAACGGCATGCACAGGCCGACGCCGAGGACCAGGAAGAGCTGGGAGGAGTGCGGGCTCGCGGCCTGCTGGACGGTCAGGCCGGGCGGCACGACGACCGGCAGGGAGACGGCGGCGAGTCCCAGGAGCCCACTTGCGGTCATGGTGGCCACGGCCGCGAACGGCCGCCAGTCGGGGCTGCGGCCGAAGCCGTACCAGGCGACGGCGCCGGCCACGGCGGCGACCCCCACGGCGAGCCAGAACAGCATGGCCCGCACCGGCTGGCCCAGATGGAACTGCTGCGGGTCGGCGCCCGGCAGCAGCAGGCCGAGCACGAGCGCCATGACCACGGTGGCCAGCAGCAGGGAGCGGCCTGTGCGCCGGACTCCCGACCGCGACCACCCTTCGGTCTTCTCCTGCAGCCAGGCGGCCCCGGCCAGCAGGTACACGACGACCAGGCCGAGGGCGCACAGCACGCCGTAGAGGCTGAACCAGTCGAAGGCCCCGCCGCGGAAGGCTCCGTCCTGCTGCTGCGGGCCGGTGAGCACGGCGCCCAGGACGAGCCCCTGGCACACGGTGGCCGCGAGCGAGGCGCCACCGAACAACAGCGCCCAGCCCCGCCGGTAGCGGCCGGCCGCGCTGTGCATCTCCAGGCCCAGTCCGCGCAGGATGATCGAGACCAGCATGACGATCAGCGGCAGATAGACGCCGGGCAGCACCACGGCGTAGGCGCCGGGCAGGCCGGCCCACAGGACGACACCGACCAGGATGAGCCAGCTCTCGTTGGCGTCCCAGGCGGTGGCGACGATCTCGCCGTATTCCCGCCGGCGCTCGGGCCTGGCCGCCAGACTGAGCATCCCCACGCCGAGGTCGTAGCCGTCGAGGACAACGTACATGCCGAGCGAGAAGAGGACCAGGGCGTAAGCGGCGTACTCAAGCAACGAGGGCCTCCGGGACGTCGGGCGAGGCGGGGCCGGTGGGCAGTGCCTCGGGGCCGGCCTTGACCGTGCGGACGATGTAGCGGGCCCAGATGGCCAGCAGGGTGATGTAGAGCAGGACGAAGCCTGCGAGTGTGGCGACGACTTCGGGTGTGCTGAGGTGGGAGACCGCGTCCGCGGTGCGCAACTGACCGTAGACGACCCAGGGTTGGCGGCCCGTCTCGGCGACGATCCAGCCGCCGGTGATGGCGATGATCCCGGCCGGGGTCATCCACACCATCCACCGCAGAAAGCGTGGCGAGTCGTACAGGCGCCGGCGCATGCGCAGGACCACGCCCGCGAAGGCCGTGCCGAACATGAGCAGCGCGGTGAAGTACATGGCGCGGAAGCCGTAGAAGGTGGTCCACATGTTGGGGCGTTCGTCGGGCGGGGTCTGCAGCAGTCCGGGCGTTGTCGTCCTGCCGCTGAGGTCCTGGGCGATGACCGAGCCGAGGTAGGGAATCTCGACGTGCAGCCGGTTCTCGCCCTTGTCGGTGTCGGGGATGACGAGCAGGTTGTAGCCGTTGTTGTCGCTCTTCCAGTTGCCCTCGAACGCCTCCAGCTTGGGCAGTTGGTGCTGTCCCATGAAGACGGCGGTGCCGTCACCGACGTACAGCTGCACCGGCATCAGCACACCGAGGACGCCGAGGGCGATGGACAGACAGCGGCGGGCCATCGGCTGGGCGGAGGTTCGTTTCTTCACCAGGTACCAGGCGGAGATGCCGCCGACGAACCAGGCGGAGCTGATCAGCACGGCCAGCAGCATGTGCGGGAAGCGGTGGGCGAAGGCCGGGTTGAGCAGGATGCCGATCCAGTCCTTCGCGTGGAACTGGCCGTCGACCTTCTCGTAGCCGACCGGGTTCTGCATCCAGCTGTTGGCCGACAGGATCCAGGTGGTGGACAGCAGGGTTCCGAAGGCGACCATCCAGCTGGCCAGGGCCATGGTGCGAGGGCGGATCCGTCCGTCCCCGTACAGCATCAGGCCGATGAAACCCGCTTCCAGGAAGAAGGCCGTGATCACCTCCATGCCGATGGTGACCCCGATGACCGGACCCACCGCGTGGGCGTATGTGCCCCAGTTCAGGCCGAACTCGAAGGTCATCACCGTGCCCGCGACGACGCCCAGGCCGAACCCGACGGCGAAGATCTTCTTCCAGAACCGGAAGATCTGCAGGTAGAGGGGATTGCCCGTGCGTACGTAGACCGTGTAGACGGCTGCAAGCAGCACGGAGAGCCCGACGGTGAGCGCCGGGAAGGTCATATGGAAGATCGCGGTGATCGCGAACTGCCATCGGGACAGTTCGACGACGGTGGACGAAGCCATGGGCACTCCAGGGGAGCAGCGATGTGACGGGCGTCGGGCGCGGGCCGGGCCTCCGGACAGCGCCCGGGGCGGGGACATGCACCGTATGAGCGGAAGGGGGCGCGGCACCCGCAGCCCGATGCCGTCGGGGCGTCCGCCGGTCTACTCGCCCGACGCTGCGCACCTTTCGCGTGCCGTGCGGACGGCTCAGGCCCGCACCAGCGGGGTGTCGACCAGGTGCTCGGCCAGGAACCAGGCCTGCAGTTCGCCGGCGCGGACGATCTGCGAGACCAGCAGGTCGTTGGTGCCGTCGTCGCCCAGCTCGGCCGTGCGGGCGGCCGCGTCATGGGCATCCGTGAGGATGATCTCGTGGGCTTCGAGCAGCCGCGACAGCATGGCCGGTACCTCCTCCACACCGTCCGGCGGGCGCGGAATCGACGTGATCTCGGCGACGTGCCGCGGATCGCCCACGGCGACACCACCCAGCGTCTGGACACGTTCGGCGAGGACGTCGACGAGTTCCAGTTGCTCTCCCGCGTGCTTGTCCAGGAGCAGGTGCAGCTGGTAGAAGGTCGCGCCCCGCATGCTCCAGTGATGCTTCTTGTAGAGGCCGTAGAGTATCCGGGTGTCCGCCAGCACCTTGTTCAGGCGCTGCGAGGAGTACATGCGGGCCTCGTAGGACAGAGCGACGGGAAACTGCTTGACGGTCCCGAACTCCTGGATGACCGAGCCCTTCTGGTGCAACCACGGCTGGCTGCTCGTGGGCTGGGAGCCGGTGGTCATGGCGTGCCTCCTGCGATGTCGTGCCGAAACGTGCGCGGTCGACGCTAGGGGCCGAACCGGGGGCCGCATTGCCCGCGAGCGCACGCGTAGACGCCCCTCAGCGCACCGGATCCGGGCGAGGCGGACGTGCCTCGATCCGGCGGCGGGGCAGGCCGGGCGGTCACTCGCTGCCGGCCGTGAGCTGTTCGACGACGCGGCCGAGATCGATGTGACGGTGCTCGGCGCCCGGCGGCACCAGCGCGTCGGCGCGGTGCAGAAAGGCCGAGACATCACGGGCGGCGACGTCAAGCACCGCCGCCCCCGTGCCGGGTCCTGAGCAGGACGCGGACCGCGTCCGGATGGCAGCGGTATTGGCGGATCGCCGGCCACGGTGACAAGGATCGTCGTCGTGAGGACGATCGGGGCTTCGTGCGCGGCGCCGGCAGGATGCCGTCTCATGCCGCCTCCCTGTCCGCGACTGTTCTGTTGCCTCCCTCGGCCGGGTTTCGGCGACCGTACGGCGGGTCCGGAGAACGGTTTGCCGACGAGCGCACGAGGTGTTGTCGGTCGAAGAACGTGTCGAAGAGCTTGAGAGAGCAGACCGTGCAGTGTGGAATTTCCTGGGCCGGAGTCATGGGTCGCGGTCACGAGGATATTGTCAAATCCCGGGGGAGTGGCAAACCTCTTCCGGCCTCAACCGAAAGGACACCCGATGAGCCAGTTTTCCGTCGCTCCGGTCATCGGGCGCGTAGATGCGGAGAACTGCTACGAAATCCTGGTCGACGGCGAGCGCACCGGGCTGACCGCCTACCGTGACCGCGGGGAACTGCGCGTCTTCCACCACACCGAGATCGACGACGCCGTCGCCGGACAGGGCCTGACCTCCCGACTGATCCAGGAAGCGCTCACCGGCGTACGGAACTCCGGGAAGCCGATCGTGCCCTTCGCCCTTACGTGGCCAAGTTCTTGAAACGACATGAGGAGTTCGCCGACATCACCGACCCCGTACGGTCCGACGTCCTGCGGTGACTGGACACGGAACCGGGCTGACCGCGCACCGCTTCTGTCCCCGGAGTGCACAGGGCCTGCCTGTCGCTCGCTCTGCCGCTTCCTCCGCGGCTAAGGGCTGTCCCGTAATCCCTGGCGGGCGTGCGACGACAGCTACGGCACCTCGCCGCGTTGTCGGAACGCCCGAATACATCCAGTATGAGGGCGTCCCTCCGCCTTGCGATGCACCGCATCTGACGCCGCACGCTGATCCACCAGGGATTACGGGACAGCCCTTAGTATCCGAGCAGCTGAATTCCACCGGCGTGCTGTTCCATCGAAATGGCGTCGGAATGGCGTCAGTTCCCGCAAAGACACGAACGGGGTGTTGTTGTGGAGCAATGGACAAGGCGTGAGGACGAGCGGCTGCTTTCCGGGAAAGGCCGGTATGTTGCCGATATTCGCGTTCCTGGATGTCTGGACGCGGCATTTGTGAGAAGCAAGGTGGCCCACGGCGTACTGCGTGCCGTGGACTGCACGGCGGCCCGGGATGTGCCGGGGGTCGTGGGAGCCTGGTCGGCCGCGGATCTGCCGGAGCTTCCACCGGTTCCGTACACCCTGCTGGCCAGGCTCTCCACGGAGGACGCCGTCGCGGGCCGGGAGTGGCCGGCCCTCGTGACGGACCGGGTGCGGTATCCGGGCGAGGCGTTGGCGGTCGTCCTCGGGGAGGACCGGTACCGGGCCGAGGACGGGGCCGCCGAGGTCACCGCCATGATCGATCCGCTGCCCGCCGTGGTGACACCCGCCGCGGCGCTGGACGACTCCGTCCGGCTGTTCGACGGACTGAGCAACGTCGCCCTGCGCGGCGAGGCGGGAGAGCCCGTCGATCCGTCCGTCTGGCAGGACGCCGCAGCCGTGGTCGAGGCCACGTACCGTCAGCAACTGCTGATGCCCAGCCCCATGGAATGCCGGACGATCCTCGCCGTACCGGACGGAGACCGGCTGACGGTGTGGTCGGGGCACCAGATGCCGCACCGGCTGCGACGTGAACTGGCATCACTGCTCAGCTGGTCCGCCGACCGGATCCGGGTCGTCGTCCCGGACACCGGAGGCGCCTTCGGGTCGAAGAGTGCCGCGTTCCCCGAGTTCGTGGTTGTCGCCTACCTGGCGGTGAAGCTCGGGCGGCCGGTCCGCTGGATCGAGGACCGCCTGGAGTCGACGCTCGTCGCCACCCGGGGCAGGGGACAGGATCAGACCGTACGCCTCGCCGCCGACGCGGCAGGACGGCTCCTCGCCTACGAGCTGACGATCGACGCCGATGTCGGCGCCTACCCGCACCTGGGCGTGGGACTGCCGATGCAGACGGCGTGGATGGCGACTGGCGCGTACACCACCCCACGCGTCCATGCGACCCTGCGGTCGGTGCTCACCAACACCATGGTGACCTACCCGTACCGTGGCGCCGGGCGTCCCGAGGCGGCGATCGCGATCGAGCGGGCGATGGACCTGCTCGCCCGGCGGCTCGGGATCGACCCGATCGAGCTGCGGCGGCGCAACTTCATTCCGCCCGATGCCTTCCCGTACGAGACGCCGACCGGACGCCGCTACGACAGCGGGGACTACGCCGCCGCCCTGGACCTGGCGCTGGAGACGCTCGGCCACGAGAAGTGGCGTGCGGAGCGGGCCCGTCGTCGCGAGGATCCGGACGCGCTGCCGCTGGGCATCGGAGTCTCCTGCTATGTGGAGCGCTCGGGCGGTGAACCCGGTGGCCTGCACGAGTTCGGCAGCCTGGAAGTCCACGAGGACGGCATCGTCACCGCCCGCTGCGGCGCGGCCCCGAGCGGCCAGGGGCACGAGACGGTCTTCCCCGCCCTGGTAGCCAAGGTCCTTGGCATCCCGGAGGCGCGGGTCCGCCTCGTCGAGGGCGACACCGACGAACAGCCCGAAGGACTGGGCTCGTTCGCCAGCCGGTCGGCCCAGGCCGACGGCGCCGTGCTCCAGCACGCCGCGACCCGCCTGATCGAGGAGGCGCGCACCCGGGCGGCGAACCTGTGGGACCTGCCGGTCGACGAGATCGAGTGGTCGGACGGCGCCGTACACGCCGCCCACGACGGTTCGGCAGCCACCGGCCTCGGCGAACTGGTGAAGTCGACCGGCCCGTTGCGCGTGGAGGAGCGCTATGAGGCCGGCATGGCGTTCCCCTTCGGCGCACACGCTGCGGTGGCCGAGGTGGATCCGGAGCTGGGCACGGTGAACGTCCTGCGGCTCGTGGCCGTCGACGACTGCGGCGTGGTCCTCAACCCCATGGTGGTGCGCGGGCAGGCGTTCGGATCGGCCGTGCAGGGTATCGGCCAGGCCCTCTACGAAGGCATGACGTTCGACGACGCGGGAGTGCCGCGGCTGGCGAACGGCTTCCTGGACTACCTGCTCCCGACGTTCACGGAGGTCCCGCCCATCGACATCAAGGACACCCGCACACCCGGCCCCGGCACACCGCTGGGCGCCAAGGGCGCGGGGGAGTCGGGCTGCATCGGCACCCCGGCCGCCATTGTCAACGCCGTGGCCGATGCCCTGCGGATCGCCGATCCCGGCCTGCTGCAGATGCCGCTCACCCCGGACAGCGTCTGGCGGGCGGCGCAGGCCCCGAAACATGAGGAAGGCGTCCGGTGAAACCCGCATCCTTCGACTATGTGGTCCCTCGTACGGTCGCCGAGGCCGTCGAGGCACTCGGCGGCACCAGGCGCAAGGCCCAGGTGCTTGCCGGAGGACAGAGCCTGATCCTGGAGATGCACCTGCAGCGCATCCGCCCCGAACGCGTCGTCGACATCAACCGCATCCCGGAACTGGACCGCATGAGCGTCGAGGGCGACGAACTGCGCGTGGGCGCCCTCGTCCGCCACGCGGCCTTCGAGCCGGCCGGTGCCGTACCGGGCCCGCTCGGCACCCTGCTGTCGCGGGCCGTGGTCAACATCGCCCACCCGCCGATCCGTTCTCGCGGGACCATGGCCGGCAGCTTCGGCTGGGCCCATCCCGCCTCGGAATGGTGCGCCATCGGCGTTGCCCTGGACGCCATCGTGGAGGTGACCGGCCCCGACGACGCCCGCGCGATCCCGGCCGGCGACTACTTCCTGGGGCCGTACCGCACCGCACGCCGACCGTGGGAACTGATCACCGCCGTACGGCTCCCGCTGCTCGGCGAGCACACCGGGGTCGGCTTCATCGAGCACCGCCGAACCCACTTCTGCTTCGCCCAGGTCGCCGTCGCGGCCGCTCTCACGGTGCACGACGGAGTGATCGGCGACGCGCGGATCGGACTGGTCAACTCTGCCGACCGCCCGGTACGGGCCCGTGCCGCCGAACGCACCCTGCTCGATACCGAAATCGGCACGCTCCCCGCGGGGCGGCGGCTGCCCGACGACCATCCGTTCGCCCGCGCCGGCCGAGTCGCCGCCCAGGAGGACGCCGCACCGCTCGCCGAACCGTACGCCGACGTGGAGTACAAGCGGCAGGCCATCGCCGTCCTGGTCGGCAGAACACTCCGCGAGGCGGCGCTCGACCTGCGCGCACGTCTCGCCGCACGCGAGAGGGACCACCGATGAAGATCACGCTCACTGTGAACGGAACCGCACACCGCCTCGACGTGGAGCCCCGGCGCCTGCTCGCCGACGTCCTACGTGACCACCTGGGCCTGACCGGTACGCATCTGGGCTGCGAGCACGGCATCTGCGGGGCCTGCACCGTGCTCATGGACGGCGAGCCGGTCCGCGCGTGCCTGGTGCTGGCCGTGCAGTGCGATGGCAGCCCCGTTCGTACAGTGGAGGGCCTCGCGGGACCCGGCGGCGAACCCCACCCGCTGCAACGTGCCTTCTCGGCCGAGCACGCGCTCCAGTGCGGCTTCTGCACACCCGGCTTCCTCATGGTGGCCGCAGGAGCGCTCGACACCGATCCCGACCTCGCTGACCATCCGGAGGCCATCGCGAGCGTTGTCGGCTCCAACATCTGCCGGTGCACAGGCTACGAACCCATCCGACGCGCCATCACGCGCGCGGCCCAGGAACAACGGGAAACCACCGCCTGACACCCGTCTGCCCCGCGCGGGGACGCGGCTCCCCGGAGTCGGCCGAGGAGAACGCCATGAACGGTGACGGCGATCTCGAGCTCGGTCGCGAAGGCGATGGCATCGGTGATGCCGGCCTCCGGCAGCGGTCGCGGTCCTGCAACGCCCCGGGCTGATCGGTCGCTCTGGCCGGGCACGACACGGGTACCACCCGTATGGCCAGCGGTATGTCCGGATTCGCGGTGCAACTCGCCCTGAAGGACATCGAACTGGCCGCGGCGGCTGCCGCCCCCAGCCCTATGCTCCAGGTCGTCCGAGACCGCCTGGAAGCGACCGTCGCAGCCGGCCACGACAGCGCGACCTCGCCGCCGTCGACTGCTTGAGGAACCCGCCGTCGTAGTCCTTAGGTGCTCGGCGATCCGAGGATCAGTAACGATGTCACCCGGCCGGGCTCCCCGGCGCGGGGCGCAGGGGACAACCGGTTCCCGTGAGCCGGCTCGTCGGCGTGCTGTGGGCATCGCGCGCACCGCGCTCAATGTGATTTGCCGCAGTGTCGGGCGCGCTGCTGCCTGCCCCGCTCGGGGAGTACGGAGGTCTCAGGCACCGGAGTCCGGGGTACCGGTGGCCGCCTGATGCGGTACCGCAGGTCCGGACGTGGTGTCGAAGGCATGGGTCACCTCGGGGAGGGTTTTGGGCGTGAGCAGTTCACGAGCCCTCTCCTCTTTGGCGGCGGTCGGTGGCCGTCAGCCGGACGTGATGCTGGGCGAGGTGTTCCGCCCAGGAGGAGACCAGATAGGTTTCGACGAAGCGTTCCGGGGCGTTGCCGTCCTGGTAGAGGCCCCAGGTGAGGGCTCCCGTACGGCGTCTGGACCGGGCCACGTGGTGCATGCGGTCCGTGAACTCGGCCCGGTTGTCCGCGGGGACCCGGTAGGCGACGGAGACCAGGACCGGGCCGTCGGCCTCTCCCGGCTCGAACACCAGGGGAGGCGCGGGCCAGTGGTCGGAGGTCGAGGGGTTGATCCCCTCGCTGTCGTGCAGCGGCCACCGCCGCACCCGTCCTACTCGTCTCCGGCCCGGGAGAGTGGCACGCCCCGCACGGTGTGCGAGCTGACGAGGAACCTCTGGCTCGATGTGCTACGGGGTGAGTCAGTTGCGCAGGAGTCTGCTCACGGTGGGCATCGCCACGTACGTCATCAGCACGTTGACGACGCAGGCGACGATCGCGCTGCTGAGCAGGAGTGGGAGCGCGGCCAGGCGTGGGATGAGGAAGAGGCTGCCGAGCACGGAGATCGGGTAGATCGCCAGGGTCGCGCTGATCGCCATCTTTCACGGAGGCGGTGCGGGCCGTGTCGAGCCCGGCTTGGCGAACCAGGTTTTCATGCCGGTCGGTTTGCGTCGGGCGATCTCGGTGTGGTGGTGTCCCTGGCAGTCGGCGAACCAGGAGGCCCGCTCGGGCGAATCCTGCCAGGCCCGGCAGGCCTCCGCGTCCCGGAAACGGTGGACGAGGAACCAGGGGCGTCGCCGCCGAAAGGGAGGAAGAGTTCGTATCCCTGGTGGCCGGGGAAGGCGGCCGCGCTGTCGAGGATGTCCTTCGCCCACGACTCGGAGGCGGCTTCGTGACCGGGCTCCACCCGGCGGGCCATCACAAGGGTCACCTCGCCGGTGCCGGCGGGGACATTGGTGTGCTCAAGGCTGACCGTGGTCGCACATACTCCTCGTGATCACACCGCGCCCGTCCGCACTTTGCGCCCTGCTCGGTCAGCTCGGGCTGTCTGTTCGGTGGCGTCAGCGTCCCAGCTGGGCGTCGAGCCACGTGAGGACCTCGGGGGTCACGGGGTCGGTGATGTCCGTGAACTCCTGGTGCTTCTTGAGGAACTTGGCCACGTACGGGCAGACGGGGACGATCCGCATCCCGGAGGCGCGGACGTCGGTCAGGGCCTGCTCGACGAGGATCGCGGCGAGTCCCTGGCCGGCGTGGGCGTCGTCGATCTCGGTGTGGAAGAAGACCCGGCGGTCGTCGCGGTCGCGGTAGGCGGTCAGGCCGGCGCGCTTGTCGTCGACGAGGATCTCGTAGCGGTGGCGGGCATCGACGCGACGGACGAGGGGGGTAGTGCTCTGCTCGCTCATGACGGTCCTTTCGGTGGGGGGTCAGTGATGGGAGGGGTTCTTGCGGGGGGCGATGACGGCGTTCGGCAGGGCGGGGGCGGGCAGCCGGTCGCCGGGGTAGCCGTCGACGCTGCCGAAACGGTCGGAGGCCCGCTCCCATTCCTCCCGCGCCTCGACGATGTCCTGATGGCTGCGGCCGATGAAGTTCCACCACATGACGATCTCTTCCCCGAACGGCGTGCCGCCGAGCAGGACCGCCCGTGCGCGGTGGTCGGAGGCGTTGGTGAGGGTGAGCGTCGTCCGCCCCGTGGCCACGTAGCCGAGTTCGGCGGGGTGGAGGACCGTGCCGGCTAGGTGGACGTCGCCTTCGTCGACGAGCAGGCCGTGTTCGAAGGCCGGGTCGACGTCGAGGGTGACGGTGGCGCCGGGGTCGAGGAGGAGTTCGGCGCCGAGGAGCGGGGTGAAGGTGCGGACCGGGGAGGTCTCGCCGGCCAGTGTGCCCAGGAAGACCCTGAGTTCGGCGCCGTCGACGCGGAGTGGCTCAGGGGCGTGGTGCTGGAAGTCGCGAGGGGCGTGGCGGTGTTCGTCGGGAAGGGCCAGCCAGAGCTGGACGCCGTGCAGGACGGCGGTGTCGGGTGTGGAGACCTCCGTGTGGCTGATGCCGTGTCCGCCGGTCATGAGGTTGATCTCTCCGGGCCGTACGAAGGCGTGGGTGCCCAGGCTGTCGCGGTGCTCGATCTTGCCGGTGAAGAGCCAGCTCACGGTCTGCAGTCCGGTGTGCGGGTGAGGGGCGACGTCCATGCCGCCGGAGTCGGCGACCAGGTCGGGGCCGTAGTGGTCGGCGAAGCACCAGGCCCCGATGAGCGTCCGGGCCCGCTGGGGCAGTGTGCGGCGTACGGTCATGGCGCGTGGGCCGCCCAGTGGGACGTCCCGGGCCGTGAGGACCTCGACCTCTGTGTCGCCCATCTCCTGACCCCTCCAATGTAGTTTTGATTTCAACAATTATGGAGGATGATAGCCGTGACGACAACGCCCGGCAACAGACGAAGGAGTACAGGGTGAGCGAGACGGCACAGGTCACGACAGCCCTCCGGCCCACCGGACGGATCCACCTCGACAAGCAGAGCCCCACCGCGTACCAGGCACTGGTGAAGACGGCCGACGCCGTCCGTACCACCGCCGCCGATGCGGGTCTCGACCGGATCCTGGTCGAGCTGATCAACCTTCGCGTCTCCCAGCTCAACGGCTGCGCCTACTGCCTCGACGTGCACACCCGGGCCGCGCTGCGGGCCGGTGAGACCACCCGGCGCCTCGGCGTGCTCGCCGCCTGGCGCGACACCGAACTCTTCACCGCCCGCGAGCGCGCCGCCCTCGCTCTCGCCGAGGCCACCACCCACCCCGCCGACTCCCTCGCCCAGGAGCGGGCGTACGCCGAGGCCCACGAGGCGCTGAGCGACGACGAGCTGTCCGCGGTGATCTGGGTGGCCATCACCATCAACGCCTTCAACCGGGTGTCGATCCTGAGCAAGCACCCGGTACGGGAGACTCCCTCCCGCTGAAGCGCATGACCCGGCTCACGGCGCGGCGGCCCACCCCGCACCCGGGACCGAGAGTCGCCACAGAACCGCCGCGCCCGTGGCGAGCAGTGCCAGCGCCACCGCCAGGACGAGGGAGATCCCGATCTTCAGGAGTACGGCTCCGGCGAGGGCGCTGAGGAACATCGCCAGCACGGACAGGATCCGTCGGCCGGGCCGGGGCGCCGCTCCGCCGGCCGGGCCGGAGTCGGCGGCGAGCCCGGTGAGGGTGAGGGTGAGTACGGTCGTCGTCAGGTCGGGGACGCCGAGCCGCCGGGCGACCGCGTTCTGCAGCCCCATCGCGAGGCCGAGGAGCACGATCAGGGTGTACTGGACGGTGGTCCCCACCTTGTCGTGCCCCGCGACGGTCGTGCCGAGCGCCCCGGCGAACAGCACCGCCTGTACGGCCATGGCCGAGGCGAGCAACCGGCCTCGGTGCACGGCGAACCGGACGCCGAAGCGGCCGCCGGCCAGCGCACCGGTGAGAAAGGCCACCAGGGAGACGACGGAGGCGAGTGCGGACAGGCCGTCGGCTCCCGCCAGGGCGAAGCCGAGGAACACCACGTTGCCCGTCATGTTGGCGACGAAGACATGTCCGAGCCCCAGAAAGCTCACCGCGTCCACCAGACCGGTCACCACCGTGAGGGCCAGCATCAGCGGCGGCAGTGGGCCATGCCGGTCCCCCTTCGGGGGGACCAGCGTGCGGGCCGCGTCAACCAGCAGCGTGCGCATCGTCGGATGCTCCTTCCGCGACGGAGGGGTGGTGCAGCAGTGCGCGCGTCAGCAGCCCGCTGACGGGACCGAGGACGAGGGCGGCGACGGAGACCCACACGGGCCACGGGGCCAGCCCGAGAGCGTGATCCGCCGACCAGCGGCCGGGGCCGGTGAGCGCGAGCACCGCGGCCACGACGACGAGGAAGAACGGGTACTCGTACCCGTCGTGCTGCACCCACAGCCCATTGCGCCACTTGACGGTCGTGGCCACCGTCATCACTCCCGCGGCGGCCATCGCCGCCGCGGGAGTGAGCAGCCCTGCCGTCAGGAACAGGCCGGCGCCGACCTGGCCGCCGCCCGCCGCGAGCGCGGTGAGCCGGCCGCCGCGGAACCCGTCCCGCCGGAACTCCTCGGTTCCCCCGGCCAGGCCCTCGCCGCCCAGCCGGAAACTGACTTTCTGCACTCCGTGCCCGGCGACGAGGAGTCCCGCCACCAGCCGGAGGACCAACAGTCCGGTGTCCATCACGTTCCTGCCTGTTCCCGTCTTCTCCGTCCCTGTCCGTCCCCGGTTTCTCAGCCGGCCGCGTGGGCGCCGATCATGGCCTGCGCGTAGACCACCCCGAGGCCGTAGGCACCGGCGTGCTCCTTGACGACGTCGGTGGTGGCGACGTACGTCTCGGTGCGCGCCCAGTCGCGCTGGAGCTCCAGGAGCGCCTGGACCCAGGTCACCGGTATCGCGCCGCCCTGGATCATGCGCTGCACGGCGTGCTCGTGCGCCTGCGGGCTGACGCCGCCGGACGCGTCGGTCACCACGTACACCTCGTAACCCTGGGCGATGGCGGACAGCGTGGGCAGGACCACACAGACCTCGGTCCACAGGCCGGCGATCACGAGCTTCTGGCGTCCGGTCGCCTTCACCGCCTCGACGAAGGCCTCGTCCTCCCAGGCGTTCATCGAGGTGCGGTCGATGATCTTCTGGTCGGGGAAGACGTCGGCGAGCTGCGGCAGGATCGGGCCGGAGAAGGACTCGGCCGCCACGGTGCTCAGCACGACCGGCACGTCGAAGACCCGGGCGGCCTTTGCCAGGCCGACGGTGGAGTTGATGATCGCGGTGCGGTCGCCGCTGCCGGTGCCGAAGAACATCTGCGGCTGGTGGTCCACGAAGAGGACGGCGCAGTTGTCGGGGGTGAGCAGGTCGGGGCTGGGGGCCGCGGTGACCTGGGCGATGTCGACCATGGGAGTACTGCCTTTCGTCGTGGACACAGTGGATACACAGGTGAATCGGTGTGGTTTCAGAGGGAGACACAGGGGTCGAGAAACCCGTCCCCGTCCGCGTCCCCGCGCTGGGGTACGAGGCCCCGGCGGACCCGCCACCGCAGGTGCTCGCCGGCCTCGCCGACGGCCTCGCCTATCAACTCGGCCTGGCGGACGCCGCCGAGGCGCGCGGGGTCGGCGGACCGGTAGCCACCGAAGTGCGCGACCGGGCTCCAGGCGGGGGTCACGGGCGGCAGTTCCTCGTCGAGGCCCTCGTACTCGCCGGCGGCGTACACGATGCGGCCGCCCACGACCGTGAGCAGGGACTCGATGTGAGGGATCACGGGCTCCGGCACGGTGAAGTAGTCCTCGGAGAGGACCGCGAAGTCGCCCAGGTACCCCTGGCGCAGGACGCCCTTGACGTCCTGTTCGCCGGTGAGTTCCGCGCCCGCCGTGGTGAACATCGCGAGCGCGGTCTGCCGGTCGACCCGGTTGGACGGCGGGCGGATGAGGCAGTCGCCGACGGTGCGGCCGGAGACCAGCCAGTGGAGAGCGACCCAGGGGTTGTACGTGGAGACGCGGGTGGCGTCGGTGCCGGCGCCGACGGTCAGGCCGCGCTCCAGCATGGCCCGGATCGGCGGCGCGGCGGCGGCGGCGCCGATGCCGTAGCGGCGGACGAAGGCCTCGCCCTGGAACGACAGCCGGTTCTGCACCGACAGGGCGCCGCCGAGCGCGGCGATCCGGTCCAGGCTGTCCTCGGTGACGGTCTCGGCATGGTCGAAGAGCCAGCGGTTGCCGGACGGGAACAGGCCTTCGGCGGCGAGCCGTTCGAAGACGGCGAGGTCCCTGCGGATGGTCTCGTCGTAGGTGGCGTGCAGCCGGAAGCCCCAGCCGTTCTCCATGAGGAGCCGCACGGCCTTCTCGAATTCCGCCTCGTAGTCGGAGGCGAGTTCGGGGCGGGGCTGGGCGAAGTTCTCGAAGTCTGCCGCGGCCCAAGTCAGGTTCTCTCCCGCGCCGTTGAGCCGCAGCCACTCGTCGCCGTCCTCGGGGCGGGCCGTCTCGACCCAGCGGGTGAGGTCGGCGATCTCCTGGCCCGCGGTCTGCGGGAAGAGGTGGTAGGCGATGCGCAGCGACAACTGTCCCGCCTTTGCGAGGTCGACGACCGTGGCGTAGTTGTCGGGGAAGTTCTGGAAACCGCCGGCCGCGTCGATGGCCGAGGTGAGCCCGAAGCGGTTGAGTTCCCTGAGGAAGTGGCGGGTGGAGGCCTTCTTGTCCTCGTCGTTGAGGACCGGGGCCTTGGCGAGGGTCGAGTAGAGGATCAGGGCGCTGGGCGCAGCGAGCAGCATGCCGGTCGGCTCTCCGTCCCGGCCGCGTACGATCTGGCCGCCCCGGGGTTCGGGGGTGTCCCGGGTGAAGCCGGCGGCCCTGAGCGCCGCCCGGTTGAGCACCGCCGACTGGTACAGGTGCAGCACGAACACCGGAGTGTCGGGGGCGGCGGCGTTCAGTTCGGCGACGGTCGGCAGCCGCCGTTCCGCGAACTGCTCGGCCGACCATCCGCCCACCACACGCACCCACTGCCCCTTGGGCGTACGGGCGGCCTGTTCGCGAAGCAGCGACAGGCCCTCGCGGAGACTCGGTACGCCGTCCCAGCGCAGCTCCAGGACATAGTTGAGGCCGCCGCGGATGACGTGGAGATGGGAGTCGTTGAGCCCGGGCACCATCCGGCGGCCGAGCGCGTCGACGACTCGGGTCGCGGGGCCTACATGTCCGCCCATGTCGTGGTCGTCGCCGACGGCGAGGACACGGCCGTCGCGGACGGCGATCGCCTGGGCGGCGGGGCGGGACGGGTCTCCCGTGTGGATCTTCGCATTGCGGACGACGAGGTCCGCCGCGTTCTCGGTGACGCGGGGCACCAGCCCGTCGACCGGCATCGTGGACACCTTCCGGAAACCTCCTGCGACGTGGACGAACGGCTCTCGATCCGCTTCGTCGTCACGCTAAGTCCGCTCACGGCGCTCGGTTTTCCCGAGAGCGCACCGGCATCGTTCCGACAGTGCACTCAGGGCGTAGCCCGGTTCACCATGCGTTGCGGGGAACATCGCGGTGCGGGCGCGGGCCAGTCTCCGAGCCCGTCGCGGCCCAGTAATGCAACGGTCTTCTGTGTGATGGTGGGTCGGTCTCTGGTGGTTGCGTGGCCTCGTCGTCCGTAGTGGCTGGTGCGGCCTGGTGTTGTCTGCGGCGGCGCCGGTCGGACCAGTGCAGACGTGCTCGATGCTTGAGCGGGGCCGGTCGAACACGCGTGGGCCGTGGGCGCCATTGCCGTACGGGCGGCGTTTCCACTTCTGCCGGGGCGGACCCGGGAACAGGTCATGGACGGCGTGGTCGATGGCCCGGCGGGTGACGACGGTGTCGTGCCGGGTGGTGGCCATGACGTGGCAGACGTCGGCCCGCTCAAGCTCGTGCCGCCAGCCCTTGCTGTAGCCGTAGGCGGCATCGGCCGTCACCCAGCCGAACGGGATCTTCTCCGCGATCGCGCGGCGGACCATCGCTTTCGCCATGGCGACTTTGGTATCGAAGCCGGTCGCGTCGTCGATCCCGGCCCGTCGGCACCGCTCGCGGTCGTCGGTCCACGACGTGGGCCCCGTAAGGGCAGCCGGATCAGGCGGCGGACTCCGACGCAGGCCGAGAACGCGGGGAACACCAAGCAGATCGAGACCGGGACGGTCCCGGGCGACGCCGGCGGACTCATCGGTGGCGTGTTCTACGTCGTCGACCACATCGAGAAGGTCGGCGAACCGCAGGTCCTGAAGAAGACCGAGGGCTGCGACGGCTGGTGGGACCAGCTCTTCTACGACGGCGACTGCACGATGACCCAGAAGATCGGGTACAAGGCCGACCTCGACCTGTACATGTGCACCACGGAGGTCTGGGAGAACTCGTGCTTCTCCGGGGACACGCTGTACCTGGGCGAGCACAAGACGGAGACGCAGTACACCGAGGTCACGCACACCATCACGATCGCGGAGTACCAGCAGGGCGTCGACCCCGTCGACATCCTCTTCGGCAGCTGGATCCGATGCGCCCAGAAACTCACCCCCGGTGGTGAGAACGGGAGCTGGGGCGGTTGCGCCTGGGCCGTGGTGGATGTGGCGTCACTGTTCGCCGGCAAGATCATCCGCCCCATCGCGGACGCCGTCCGGGCGATGGACGCTGCCGCCAGGACCGGAATCGGATTCATCGACGCCTGGGCGGCCCTGCGTTCGCTCCGGTTGTCCGAGGTCGCCGTCGCGGGCATCGCCAGCAAGATCATGCAGGCGGTGTACGAGGCGTGCGAGACAGGCACTTCGAGGGCGCTGCCCACCGCCGGCGCTCGGGCGTTCGCCGCTCAGAGCTCGCCTCAGGAGTGCATAGAGACGGTCCTCAAGGGCCTGGTGAAGGACGGAGACCACGTCGTCCTCGGCATCAACCCCTACGCGGACGACCTGGCGAAGACCATCGGCGCCAAGACGTTCAACAACGGTGCCTATGGCGCGAACCTGCCCCGGGAGATGGGTATGGGCGAGCGTCTGATCTGGACGGTCGGAGTCGAGAGGACGGTGTCCAACCCCAACGTGCGGCTGACGGTCTCACTGGACGGCGTCGCCGGCGCCACCAACGCCGACGACGCGCTCAAGCGTCTCCTGCAGCGGGGTGAGACGATCAACGGCAGCGACTGGGAGATGATCAGGTCCAGCGGCTACGGCACCGCGTGGGAGATGACAAAGCTGCGCACCGCGGTCAGGCTGGGCGATCGCAGCTGGTCGTCGATCGAGTGGCGCATGGGCGGCAAGGAAGTCTTTCCCGAGCGCTCCAAGCTGGCCCACGGGGAGCCGGTGCCGTGATCAAGAGAGGGCTTCGGGCATGACCGATTTCATCCGTACCGGGAGGCTGTTCCGCGTGGTCGGGTTCAACCCGTCCCACCGGCAGCTCTTCCTGCACAGCGAAGCGACGCTGATCGACAACACCTCGACCCACATCGAGGTGTACATCGGCCACGTGGAGCTGATGCTCTTGCAGCCTTACTACCGCAACGGCCTGCACATCCGGCGCGCCAGTCCGGAGGAGTTCGCGGCGCTGGCGGAGCGGCACGGGCTGAAGCCCGACAATGCGGCCCACACCTGGATGCTGGACCCTGACGGCGACAGCTTCGTCGTCGGCAGCAACCCGAACTGGCGCGAAGCGGAGTACGCGCTGATGGGCGACCGGGAGTCGCTGTACGCCGGGCCCTGGCCGCCGGACTTCCCGGCGGATTCGGGGAACGTCTACTGACACCTCGGCGCTGCGGACATGAAAGGTGAGGGCGGCACCCGTATCGCGGGTGCCGCCCTCGGCTTGTCACTCATGGTCCGGCATCGAACGCGACTCGACCTCGAAGCAGGCAGTTCCGCTGATCAGCTGGCCTGCTGGCAGGCGCCGGGCAGCCCGGCCGGAACGGCTACTGTTCTCCTGCAGCGGGGCCGCGAGTCCCACGGGGACGCTGTCCGACTTGCACGCGCACTGCCAGAACCGTATGCACAGGTCGGCTTCGCCGGGGGTGAATGGACCGCGCCCTGGACGTCTACGCCGCCTGGCTCCAGTAGGGTGCAGCCCTCTCGCCACGACCATCCCGTCATCGAGGCCCTTACCGGGGATCGGAAGCGTGTCCGGCTCAGGGACGCGAACCCAGGGCGCTGATCATCATGAACAGCGCATCCTCCGAGGGGTCGTCGAGGCGGTCGCCATTCTCGCTGTCGGCGCCGTAGCACTGAGCCCCCATCGTTGCCTCTCTTTCACGCGCTGGAGAAGCGGGGCTGGCTGGTGCGGGCGAAGGACGGACGGTTCACGCCCGCGCCCGGAGCAGTCGGCCGGGGCGCTTCTCCGGCCAGCGCGGAGCGTCTCCGGCCAGGCGCCGGGACAGCCTGATCACGGCGGCCCACCACACCATCTGGGCGTGGTGGTCGAGGCGGCGTTCGTGGTCGCGGTTGAGGCGGCGTGAGCAGGAGAGCCAGCTCAGCGTGCGCTCCACAACCCACCTGCGGGCCAGTACGACAAATCCGCGTTGTCCGTCGGAGCGGCGCACGACCTCGATCCGGACTCCGTGGCGGGCGAACGCCTTCGCCAGCGCCGGACCCTGGTAGGCACTGTCGACCCACACCAGCTTCAACAGCCGGCCCGGCTGGTCCATGAACGTCTCCAGCAGCGCGGGGGCGGCCTTGGAGTCGTGCACATCGGTCGTGGTCACGGTGACCTCGAGGAGCAGACCCTCGGTATCGGTCAGGATGTGACGCTTGCGCCCGTCACGTGACTTGCCGCCGTCGTATCCGCGACTGTCCTCGCCGACGGTCTCGGAGGCGTCCACCGACTGACTGTCGATGATTCCCGCGCTGGGCTCGGCATTGCGGCCTGCGCGTGCCCTCGCCGTGAGGCGCAGGCGTTCGTGCAGTTCACGCACGTAGTCGCAGGCCCGCCGGCGGCGGAAGAAGTCGTAGACCGCCTGTCAGTGCGGGAAGTCGACCGGCAGGGCCATCCACTCGCGCCGTTGTCGACCAGGTAGCGCACAGCGTCGGGCATCTCGCGGTGGCAGTACGTCTCCGGACGCCCGCCACGCGTGAGGAGCCAGGCCGGCACCGGCATCGCGGAGCGGACCTCGGCCCACTCCGCATCCGTCATGTCACTCGGATAGCAGCCTGCCCGCAGTCCTGGAGCGATCGAACCGAACCGGTGCACGTAGCAGTCACACCCAGGGGTGACCGTGGTGGACGCAGGCACGGTGGTGCTCAACTGATCAGGCAACGGGCTTCCTTGGTCGTGCTGGGTCTCGTAACCGCGTCACTACCAAGGTGCCCGTTCTTTCATGCCCGCGGCCGCACCCGTACCTCTGTCCAGACGAACACCGCGCCGCACACCTCGAACGAAATCCGGTTTGCCACAACGCACTTATGCCGGTGAGTCCCTTTTCGACCAGTCCTTGCGAGGACCGCTGCGGGTGATCCTCCGGGTCATCAGGGTGATGAGTGCCCAGGTCAGGTGGGCTTCGGAATGTTGTGGCAGACGTTCGTAGTCGCGGACGTTGCGCCGGGCCTTCATGATCCAGCCGAGGGTTCGTTCGACTTTCCAGCGGCGGGGCAGGACGACGAAGCCCTTCGCACCGCGGGGCCGGGAGACCGTTTTGAGGGTCATGTTGAGGAAGTCTTCGGACCAGTTGACGAGCTGGCCGGCGTAGGCGGAGTCAGCCCAGACCTGCGTGATCTGCGGTTGCATGAGCCGTAGGCGCCAGAGGAGTTCGCGGGCTGCGTCGCGGTCGGTGGTGTCGGCGGGTGTCACCGTGATCATCACCGGAAGCCCGAGGGTGTCGACGGCGATGTGTCTCTTGCGCCCGTTGATCTTCTTTCCGGCGTCGAAGCCGCGGGTGGCCTTGGAGACGGTCTCTGCCCCTTTGACCGACTGTGAATCGACGATCAACGTCACTGGCCAGGCGCATCGGCCCTGGCCAGCGCGGATCTGCCGACGAAGTTGATCACGGAGGAAGGCGATGACGCCACGGCGGTGCCAGGCGGCGAAGTGGTAGTAGACGGTCTGCCAGGGCGGGTAATCGGCTGGCAGCGCGCGCCATTTGACGCCGTTGTCGACGAGATAGCGGATCGCGTCGACTATGTCACGGCGGTGCCACTTCTCCGGCCGACCGCCGGTCTTGGTCTGGCAGGCCGGGACGGGAAGCAGCGGTTCGTTCTCTGAACTAAGTCGTCACGCCGCTTGATGACTTGTGTAGCCTGCGGTCGGTGGACATGGGACTGAATGCAGATGACTGGCTGGCAGATACGCGGACGTCTTATGACACCGTCGCTGCAAGTTACGCAGAGCTGACACGTCACATCTTGGATGAATCACCGGAAGAACGTGCGGCCTTGGCCCTGTTTGCCGACCTGGTGCGTGCCCAAGGCGGCGGGCTGGTCGCGGACGTGGGGTGTGGGACAGGCAGGATCACAGGCCACCTGCGGGAGCTGGACCTGGACGCGTTCGGCATCGATCTGTCACCTGGAATGATCGATGTGGCCCGTCGCCATCACCCTGGGGTGCGGTTCGATCTCGGTTCCATGACGGACCTCGCCTTGGCTGACGCCTCGGTGACTGGCCTGGTCGCCTGGTACTCACTGATCCACATTCCTGACGACGAGATCAGCTCGGTTCTTGCGCATTTCCGTCGAGTGCTCCGGCCCAGTGGGCCGTTGCTGCTCAGCTTCCATGTCGGCGATGAGTCGCGGTTGAAGACGGAGGGCTATGGCGGGCACCCGATGAAGGTCTATGTCCATCGTCGGCAGCATGACCAGACGATTGAGTGGCTTAACGAAGCTGGCTTCGCCGTCGAGACGCACAGGACTCTCACCTCGGCCGAGAGCAAGTTGGGAGGGATCACCCTCGCGCGTCGTCAGCCTTGAGTGTCTCCGCCAGTCGCCTGGCGGAGACGGGATCAGGTGGCTCGTGCGGCGATCTCGTGGAAGGTCGGAATCCCGAGGTTGATGGTCGTAGCCCGGCGTCGGCGGTCGTCGAGCTGAGCGAGCTTGTTCTTCGTGCCGGCAAGGCTGAAGCGCAGACCTTCGGCCTCGCCGAGCCAGCCTTCGCGATCGGCCTCAGCGATCCGCTCGTCCAGATTGCTGCGGATCGCTTCCAGACGGAGCCGCTGAGCAGGGTCGATGCGGAGAAGTGGGCAGCGGACGCAGCTGTGTTCATGCTGGCAACTTGTGCCGTAGGCGCGACCGCAGTCGCCCAGAGCAACCTTCCTCCGCTCGAAGTGGCCGAGGAACTCTTCCCACTCTGCATCGGTTGGCGTGCGGTACTCCTCACTGGGACGCAGTGCCCGGCGGCGGGCGATGAAGGCCCGGTGACCGTTGATCGCTTCCTCGGGATAGACCGCCTTGTAGCCCATGGTGGTGTTGATGTTTTTGTGGCCGAGGATGAGCTGGGCGATGTGGGGTGGCATCCCGTTCATGATCGCTTCTGTAGTGAAGATCCTCCGGAAGTCGTGCGGCTGGTAGTTCAGAGGCTGCCCGGTGGCGTTGGTAAGGCCGGCGGCCTGGAGGATCTCGTTGAGTTCCTTCCGGATGGTCTTGGAGGAGACAAGCCCGCAGCTGACCTCCGCTGGACCACTGGAAGAGGAGTGGAGTTGGCGGATGCCAGATCTTCTCCAGGCCGTCGTGGAAGGGGATCAAGGGGATGGCCCCACTGGCCCCACGGACCCGGCTGACGATCGCGCTGAGGACGTCGGCGAGTTCCGGGCTGACAACCATTCTCTGAACTAGGGTCGGGAATCGCCCAGTTGTGGTGTCCTGGTGTGTTTCCAGACCAAGATCTCCCTGAGGGCAGCAGTAGCTGCCGCTCGTGACGCTCGGGAGGAGCCCGCAGCGACGGTGTTCCGTCGTCCTGGGTCGGGTAAGGATCCGGCGTCGCGTGGATCTGCGAGAGGAATGTTCGAAGTGAGTGACTCTGTGACCAACGAAGACGGTGTGAACGTGGAGCCGACGACCTTGACGATCTCGGCGGAGAGCCTGGCCGATGCCGGGCTGGAGTCGCAGGTCCAGTCGTGGATCGGCGAAGGCCCCAACGAGTCGATCACCGCCGATCAGATCGCTGCGATCGTTGGCGAGGACCAGCTCGCCCAAGCCGCCGAATCCCTGGGCAAAACCCCCGACGACCTGGCTGCGGACCTCGCCGCCAAACTCCCCGGACTCGTCGACGCCGCGAACGCGCAGGGCCAAACACTCGAACTCCAGGGCCAGTTGCGTGGGTTCGCCATTATCGCGCCGGCCAGCGACCTGACCCTCATCGACGAGTTGCCGATCGACGGTCACGCAACACTTCAGCTCAAGTACTTGTAGGCCAGCGACCCCGGGAGTGCGAAGGTCCCTGGCCGAAGCCCCCGGTCGGTGCGTCGATCAATCCGCGTGCCGATCGAATACCGCTTCCCGAACGGCGACTTCGCCGATTGTCGGGAACCCGAGAAGAACGGGCGATGCGGCCCGCTCCTTTTGAGTGTTCAATCGGGTGATCTTCTCCTCGGCGGCGGCAAGACTGCCCGAGAGTCCCTGGATCTCTCCGGACATTCCTCGCATTCGGTTTCGGATACAGAGCCCGGGCCGGCAAAGCGGCGTGCGCCGGGAGCGGCCTGCCGGTCATGCCGGGTCCTTGTCCGAGGGTTTGGTGCCTGGATCATTGCTGGCGATGCGGGCGATGGTGGGCATGCCGACGTCGACTGGGAGAGCGGCCTTTGAGTGGCGGTCGATCTGAGCGAGTTTGTCACGGGCGCCGGCGAGGCTGATCCTGAGCCCCTCGGCCTCACCGCGCCAGCCCTCACGTTCGGCTTCGGCGATGCGGGCGATCAGGTTGTCGTGGATCTCTGCGATGCGGGGTCGTTGGGCGGGATCGGGCCAGTGCATGCTGCAACGCAGGCAACTGTGTTCGTGGATGCAGGGGGTCCCGAACGCGCGGCCGCAGGTGCCGGTGGCGACTTTCCGCAGTTCGAAGTGGCCGAGGAACTCGGTCCATTCCTCGTCGCTGGGGACCCGGTACTCCTCTCCGGGCCGAAGGGATCGGCGGCGGGACAGAAACGCCAAGTGGGCCTGGATCGCCTCTTCGGGGTAGACCGCCTTGTAGCCCATGGTCACGTTCAGATCCCGGTGACCTGCGATGATCTGGGCGATGTGAGGGGGCAGGCCGCTCATGATGGCGTCGGTAGTGAAGATTCTTCGGAAGTCGTGCGGGGTGTAGTGCAGTGGCTGTCCGTCGGCGGGGTCGACCAGTCCGGTGTGGGCGAGAGCACCGTTGAGCATCGTTCGCAGTGAACTGTCGCTGATCGCACGGCTCTCGGACTTGAAGCGACGCTGGAACAACACCGGGGACGGCGCCTGCCAGAGACACTCGTAGCGGTCGTAGGCGGGAACGAGCGGCACCAGCGCCCGAGGGTTGGCGGACCCGGCGAATGATGGTCGACAGCACGTCTGCGAGCTCCGGTGAGACCACGAGAAGACGTTCCTCATCGGCCTTGGACGGGACGATCTGCAGCAGCGGAACGAGTTCACCGGTCGTCGGGAGCCGATACTGGATCAGGCTGTGGTGGCTGATCTCCAGCAGTTCCTCCACACGGCAACCGGTGAACCGAAGGACCTCCACGGCAGCCCAGGCACAGAATGCGTGGTCTTCCTCGTGTTCCAAGTCGCGACGCTCTCCGGTGGCCGGGTCGTCTGCCCACACCTTGTCCGAGACGCTCTTGACGACACCGCAGGTCAGAGACTGGCCGCCGGCAGTGAAATTGTCCCCGGGCGTGGTCTCCCGTGCGGCCCGCAAGAGGGCTTCGGCGCTCTTGCGCCGGTCGTCGACGGTGCGCACCAAGACCGGTAGAACCGGTAGCCGTTCGCGCGTGCGCGCGTCCATGCGTGCCTTGCGCCGTCGCCCGAATTTCCGCTGATTGATCTCCTCCTTCCCGACGGGGCAGGGAGCAACCCACAGCCCCCAGCGACCCGGGTCCTCGATCGCCCACTGCGCGAGATCGAGGTAGAGGGCGCGCACCGGTGTCAGGCATTGGCGGTAGCCGACCCGTTCGACCGTGACCAGGGTCCTTTCGCCGGACTCGGCAGTGATCATCTGGGGTTTTGTGCGCTGGCGCCGCTTCCACGCATCAGCGACCTCCCTGGTCAGGCGCAGGTTCTCGATGCCGGGGTGGTGCTCCTCAAGGTCGACCCAGAACCGCTGTCCCAGGTAGTAGGCGAGGTTCTTCAGGCTCGTGTAGTCCATCGCAGGCTGGCGTTCGCGCAGGTAGTCCACCAGCAGGTCGCGGACAGGCCGGCAGGCCGGCTTGTAGCGGTCGATCAATTCCGCCGGCGTGAGCTGCCCCGCGGTACGGAACTCCCGCAGACGCGCGGGCGCCTGGGCACCGAGGATCCCCATCTCGTGGAGCATCCGGTAGAACACCTTGGTGTCCCGGGTAGCCGCAGCGAACGTTGCCGATTCGCAGTCCAGCAGTTCCAGGACGTTGCCGACAGTGATGTCGGCAAGCATCCCTCCCTTGGCCGCGTTGATCAGGGAGCTCCGCCTCACGGTGTAGTTCCCGGCCGCGGCGGAGACGCCGGGGTCTCCGTTACACAGCTCGCGCAGTCGTGCGAATCCTTGCGGATCGCGGATCCTGGCCAAGTTCCTGGCCAGGGATCCTTTGCCCGCAGCGCCGGAAACCAGACAGCCCAGCGAGGGACGTACGAGGTCCGCGCAGATCGCCACGACAAGCGATCCGGACAATTCCTCGCGCAGCCATTTGGAGTTCCTGCCGCGCTCCTGAAGCCATCTGATCGGCACCTGCCGCCAGGCGCCGTCGGCGGCATCGGCGCCGCTGGCCAGCCAGCGTTCCTGCCAGGTGGCGCCCGGCTGGTCGGCCAGCCACTTCAGCAGCCAGGCCAGACCGCGGACGCGTCTTTCCTGGCTGTTGGCGTTCTCCAGGACGAACGGCCCGCGCGTGAGCTGTTCGGACAGCTCTTGGTGTTCCTGTCGGGTGGCGGGCCAGTCCAGTGCCACGGGACGGGCAGGGAAGCCGATTCGCGCCGATTCGCGCTGTGTCTTCGACGGCCTGGCGGCGATACCCGGCGGCATGAGTACCTCGATCATGGCGTCCTGCTTCCGAACAGGACGTCCAGCGTCTCGGGTCGGTAGCCGGGGGCCGGGGCGGGACGCGCTTGGTGAACCGCCTGACGAGTCTGGTCCGCGTGATGGGCCAGTACGCGGCG
Source organism: Streptomyces sp. NPDC057963 (assembly GCF_042887155.1). NCBI lineage: Bacteria > Bacillati > Actinomycetota > Actinomycetes > Kitasatosporales > Streptomycetaceae > Streptomyces > Streptomyces sp. NPDC057963. Next base: position 20,471 of record NZ_JBHVPX010000026.1, on the reverse strand, counting down.
GATCACGTCCTCCTTGCGTGGGGTCAGATAGATCTGAGTCGTCGTGAGCTGGGCATGTCCGAGTACAAACTGGACATTGGTGAGCGGGAGGGCGGGGTCTTCTGCCATCCGGTAGGCCGCAGTATGCCTGAGCGAGTGCAGTGTCGCCGACGTGACGACCCGGTTGTTGACCCGTTCGTACATGCGGTGCGTCGCGTGGTAGGTGAGCGGACGGGCGGACGCGAGGCCCACCACAGTGGTTGCCTCCGTCCCTTGGGGATCAGCTCGGCCATCTCTACCTGGTAGAGCCGCAGCCATACGAACGCGTCGGTGGAGGCCGGCAGCTCTTGCAGTTCGCGGGTGCCTTTGCGAATCACGGTGATCACCTGTCGTCCCGGGTCGACGCCGGCCAGAGTGGCGGACAGCAGTTCGCTGGCGCGCGCTCCAACGGAGACGTAGAAGGCAACCAGTGCTCGGTCCCGATGCGAGGGCAGCCCCGCGAGGATCTCGTTGAACTCGCCGTCCGGCACGCTGCGGGGAATTCGGCCAGGCACTTTCGGCCTGTACCGTCCGCTTCGTTCGGTACGGTAGGGCTCCATTGGATTGTGGTGCTCGTGCGCCCGCCTGCCGCGACGGTTCCGGTCCAGCGGGAAGGGATTGACGATCGGTCCGCTGCCCGCATCCAGGTGGAAGTCGTAGAAGGCACGGAGCACGGTCTCGGAATGCGCCCGGACCGAAGGGGCGAGCGCCTCACCAACCGGACCGGGAACAGACGCTCCCCCTGCCGCCTGGACGCGCCAGTGCGGCCGGGGCTGCTTGCCCGCGACTTGCAACCACCGACTGAAATCACGGGCCTCGATGCGAGTCGCCCGATCCCAGGCCACCCCGCCGTCCGCCCAGAGGAACCGGAACCACCGCAGGAGATCCATCCCGTAGGAGCGGACCGTGGACTCGGCCCGCCCCGCCGTCAGCAGGTCCCGGAAGTAGGCCGTGGCAGCAGACACGACCAGCCCTTCACCGTCGACCAACCGGTAAGGCTCGTAAGGATCGTCGGTGGCTACCAGCCGACCAGCCTGAGGTATCACCAACGCCGCCAGATCCCTGCACAGTTCATCGTCTCGGGTCATAGTGCGAGACCCTGTCAGGACAAACGGCGATGCACCTGCTGAACTGCAGAAACGCTCCCTCTTGTTCAGTCAACAGGCAGGAGCCGTTCCTCGTCGGTCTTGGACGGGGCGATCTGTAGAAGCGGGATGAGCTCGCCGGTCGAGGGGAGGGTGTACTGGGTGATGCTGTGGTGACTGCTCTCCAGCATCTCCTCGATCCGGACACCCGTGTGCCGGAGGAACTCGATCGTGGCCCAGCCCCAGAACGCGCGGTGCTCGGCGAGGGCGAAGTGGTGCCTGCGGCCCGACGCGTCATAAGCGCAGGCAGAACCACTGGCGTCGAGCCGAGTCGACTTGCCGGTGTCGGCGTACTCGCGTATGTGCAGAGGTAGGTACAGATGAACGTGCAGAGCAAGTAGCCGCCGAATGGCGCTCATTGCATGCGAGATGATGGGGCAGTGGATCTTCGTTACTTCAATCAAACGGGCTGGACTGCCATCTTCAACGGCACCGAAACCGAGATCGGCCGCATGGTGCGGGTGGAGGCATGGGACCCGGCAACGGGAACGGCACTTGTCGTCGACCCCAAGCGAGGCGCCATGCGTCCCGTCACGGACTACGAGGACTTCTCCCACCTTGAGAAGGCCGACCAGGTCGTAGCCGCAGTGCCTGGTGGCGGGTGGCGGGCCCACTGGAAGGACGAGGGCCCGGGGAAGACCCCGCTCACGGAACAGGTGCTCGCGTGGCTGATCACCTCGCAGGGCCGGGCAACGGCCATCACGATGGATGCTCACGGGCATGTTGATGGTGCCGACAGCGCCGACGCCTTCATCCCGCCGGGTGAGGAACTGGGGTAGGTCTGAGGCTCCGGATCAGGCGACTTCCGTCTCGCGTTCGATGGCCTTGAGGCGGTTCTTCAGCCGGTAGCTGGGACTGTTGATGGCGACGACTTCGCAGTGGTGCAGGAGGCGGTCGAGGATCGCGGTGGCGAGGACTTCGTTGTCGAAGACCTGGCCCCATTCATCTGGGGCTGGCACTTGTTCCCTCACGAGAGTTGCTGCTGCCACCTGGCCGTATCCCCTTCCTGCTGTCCTCGTTGATTCTCGTGGCGGCGCCCCGATTCTCCAGGTGCCGCCTTGACCGTTCAGGTGCGAGGAAGGTGTGCCGGTGGCCGAGGCGAGACTGCAGGTCATCGTGAGTGGGGCCGTCCCGCGGGAACCGCTGACGACGGATCCGTGGCAGTTCCAGACCGGGTGCGTCGACGCGCTCGTTGCTTCGTGGCGGGCCCGTGGGTTCAGCCCGGTGACCATCGACAACGACATCGGCTTGCTGGAACGGACCCTCAAAGCCCTGGGCCGGCCTGCGTGGGAGGTGACGCCCGAAGACATCGATCGGGTGGTCGGCGACTTGGCGGTCCAGGGCCGCAAGACATCCACCCGGCGCGAGTATGTGCAAATCTTCAAGGGGTTCCACCGGTTCCTGCAGGCTCGCAAGGCAGTCGAGATCGAGGCCGCGGTCGGCGTCCGGCTGGTCTGCCCGATCGACGAGTTCAACGCCTCCCGTCATGTCGGCGACGATTCCCCGGCCCTGCTGCCACCGCCGACGCCGGAGCGGGTGGGCGAGTTCTTCGACTTCATGAAGCAGCGGATCGCGACCGCGAGGAAGTACGGACCCGCGGCGCGGGACGATGCGATGTTCCGGACGCTGTATCACGCCGGACTCCGATCCGAGGAGGCATCGCTGCTGGAGAAGCCGGACCTGCACTTCACCCGCGGCCCGTTCGGCAAGCTCCATGTCCGCTTCGGTAAGGGCGCCCATACTTCCGGACCGCGGCCACGGTGGGTGCCCATGCTGGATGTCCTCGATCTGGTGCTGCGATGGTTCCTGGAGGACGTGCGGCCCAAGTTTCCCGACTCACCGGTGCTGTTCGCCGACGAGTCCGGCGGCAGCCTCCATCGCGGGACCATCTGCAACCGCCTGCGCTATCTGATGGAACTCGAAGGCCGCCCGGCGGCCGAGAGGTTCAGTCCGCATGCCCTGAGACGAGCGTGTGCGACCCACAACTACGAACGCGGTGTCGACCTGGTGGCGATCCAGCAGATGCTCGGTCACTGGACTGTCAGCTCGACCATGCGCTATGTCCGGCCGTCGGCGACCTTCATCGAGGACGCCTATCAGCGTGCCATTGCCAGCACTCTGGCCGAGCTGAGCGGGAAGGACACCACGGCGTGAAGATCCAATGGCGGCTGAGGATGGCGGCTGCCCAGCGCGAGGTGTGGACCGGCACCGAACTACGACGGCTGCTGGCCGAGAAGGCCGGCCTGGAGCTGTCCTCGGCATCGGTGTCCGCCCTGTTCGCCAAGGAACCCTCGCAGGTGAAGATGACCACGCTGGCGGCGTTGTGCACCGCTCTGGAGTGCACCCCCAACGACCTGATCGAGGTCGACATCACCCCCGTCGAGAGGCCGATTGCTCCCCCTCGCCCGGTCGCCGACCTGCCGCAGGCCGCCTCGGCCCGGGGCCGGTCGATGCCGCCCCTGTGACGGCGGACCGCGATGGGCAAGAAGTAACGGGACTGCGTCACCTGCGGCGGCCCGGTTGGATATCTCGATCGTCAGCACTGCTGCCCGTGCTGGCATCGTATGAAGGAGGAAGCCGCCAAGGCCCCGTGCCCTTCCTGCGGCCGCGACCGCGTACTGCAGAACGACACCGGTCGGTGCATCACCTGTTCGCGCGTCTGCACGGAATGCGGCCACCCGGTCCGGTCACCGAAGAACCAGCTGTGCCGGGAATGCCGACGCAAGGCCGGCCAGCTGGCTGACCAGCGGACATGCCCGCGCTGCGGAAAGCCGGGCTATCTGCGCGAGGAGACCGGCTGGTGCGGTCACTGTTCGCGGCCTCGGCCGGAGAAGAAGCCGCCGAGGATCTGCCGCGAATGTGGGCAGCTGCGGCGGCATTTCGGGCTGGGGCTGTGCTCGGCCTGCTGTCGGCGTACGACCTAAGCTCCCCAGCTGCGTACGGATGAACGTCCCCAGCTATGTCGCGGGAAGCAGCACGGCTGAGATCTTGGTTGAGATCGTCAGGCTGGCCGGAGACACTCGCACAATGAGTCGTAGCGCATCGCCCGGATCGGTCGAACGAGGTTGGGACGGGCCCTGGTACCGGGTTCGCGCGGACGCCTTCGAGGCATCGTTCCTGCCCAGCTCGGACGAGGAGTTGGACTCGGTGTGCAACGTCGATGTCTTCGTGGACCTCAAAGACGGCTCCCGGTGGAGCGCGACTGTCTTCACGGTCGCCGAAGTCGAACGCTTGATGGAGACTTGGGCAGGTAGCGACGAGGCTCTCGGCGGCCGCTACTTCTGGGTCTCGGACGGCCTGATCGTCCGAGACCCCGGCGTCGACAACATGACCCTTGTGATCGCCGGACTGATCGAGACGGACGAGTTCTCCGGGATCTTCCAACGACTCGACAGCGAGTGACCACGCCCTCGGCCGTGATCACGACGTGGCCAGTCAGGCCACGTCTGTATCCCGCTCGATGGCCTTGAGCCGGTTCTTGAGCCGGTAGCTCGGTCCGTTGATGGAGATTACGTCGCAGTGGTGCAGGAGGCGGTCGAGGATGGCGGTGGCGAGGACTTCGTCGCCGAACACCTGTCCCCATTCGCTGAAGGTCTTGTTCGAGGTCAGGATGATCGAGCCCTTTTCGTACCGTTTTGAGATGACCTGGAAGACCAGGTTCGCTTCTCCGCGTTCGAGGATCTCGTAGCCCACCTCGTCGACCACGAGGACGCCTGGCCGCAGGTAGGTGCCGAGCTTGTTGGCCAGGCGCCCGGCGGCTTCGGCGGCTTTGAGGTTGCGGACCATGTCGTCGAGGCTGGTGAAGTAGACCGAGTAGCCGGCACGGCAAGCCGCAACGGCGAGAGCGACGGCGATATGCGTCTTGCCCACCCCCGGCGGACCCAGGAGAGCCGCGTTGGCCTCGGCCTCGACGAACGAGAGGGTGGCGAGGTCCTTGACCTTGCGCGGGTCGAGGTCGGGCTGGAACGAGAAGTCGTAGTCATCGAGCGTCTTGTGGTGCGGCAGCCGGGAGAGCCGCAGGCCCTGGCGGAAGCGACGGTCATCACGGACGGCCAGTTCCTCGGACAAGACCAGGTCGAGGAAGTCGAGGTAGCCCATCTTCGCCTCGTCGGCCCGGCGGGCGAACTCGTTGATGGTTTCCACGAGGTGGGGCAGGCCGAGCTTGCCGGCCGTGGTGCGGATACGGTTGCCGGTCGGCTCGCTCAAGACGATTCCTTCGTCGCTCGATGGGTGGTGAAGGGACGGGTGCCGGTCAGCTCGTCATAGACCGACAAAGGCCGTCGGCCGACCTCGATCCGGGTGGCCGCGGCCCTGTTCAGCAGGGCCTGCAAAGGTCCGGCTTCCTCGCCCCGCGGTCGTCCGCTGCGAGGCTGGACGGGGACGTCGCCGGTGGTGGTCCGGCGTCCCTGACCGGTGGGCAGGCCGTCCCAATGGGACTCGTCGACGACACGGGCACCGCGTCCGATCGCCCGGGGATGGGCCGCCAGCAGCGTGCTGCCGTGGGCGTCGGCGAGGGTGGCATGCAGCATGACCTGGGACTTTGTCGCCCGGATCTCGACCAGCTGCCGCGGGCGGACCCTGCGTGCCGACACCGAGTAGAGGTTGCCGTCGAAGGCGACCAGGCAGTCCTTGCCCACGTGCCGCAGCTGCCGCTCGGCCACCAGATACGGAGTCTGCGGCAGCGGCTTGAGAGCCGCGTGATCCCGCGCCGCCCGATCCGCGATGACCTCCCGGTGCGTCTTGTGGATCTGGGCCCGCCGCACGGGCACCCAGGCGGTGAACGCGGCGTCCATCTCCTCGACGGAGGAGAAGGACCGGCCGGACAGGACGTGGTCGCGGACGATCAGCACCTGCCGCTCGACCCGGCCCTTGCCCTGCGGCCGGTAGGCAGCCAGGACGTCAATGTCAAAGTCGTAGTGGCCGGCGAAGCCGACTGCTTCCGGATGCAGCGGGACCGCCTCACCAGGAGCGACGTGTCGGCGGACGACGGTCTTGGTCCGGTCGTAGACGATCGTCATCGGAGCCCCGCCGAAGTGCGCGAACGCCCGGCGGTGGCAGTCGAAGAACGTCTGCAGGTCCTGGCTGGTGGTGAAGCAGCAGAACGGGTCCCGCGAGTACGAGAGCGTCATGTGGAAGGAGTAGCCCTTCGCGATACCCATGTGAGCGAGGATCTTGCCCTCATCTCCCCAGTCCACTTGGGCCTGGGCGCCAGGGATGACCTCGAACCGGCGGTGCATCCCCGCCAGTTCCTTGGGCGTGATCCCGAGTTCCTCAGCGATCCTCGGCCGGGCCGTCTGAACGTAGAGCTTGACCCGCTGATAGTTGCCGGTGAAGCCGTACTCCTGGGCCAGCCGCTCGTGAATGACTGCGGCCTTCATCAGGACCTCGGCCCGAAGCATCGAGTCGATCAGCGGCCCGAACTCGTCGATCACTCTTGCCCGCGACCGCCCGCTCGGCAACCGCCGCGGAGGCGTCGCCGGCCCCGGCGCCGACAGGTACTTGCGGACCGTCTTGCGGTCCAGCCCGGTCTCCCTGGCGATCTCCGACAGGCTCATCGCCCCGGACTCCAACAGGCCACGAAAGCGCCGAAGCTCCAACCAACGCTGCGGATCCAAGACCACTGCCAGCCCCCTCCGCCGCCCGTATCAACCAAGCAGCAGAGTGCCGAGCCGCAGGTCTCACCGCATCAGCAACTGTCCCTTTTTATCTGTACGAGGCTGGGGACGTTCACGTGTACGCCGACACCTGCTGGCAAAAGCACCCCAGCCGTCCCTTCATCCGCGGTGAACACCTTCGGGAACAACTCGACGACCCGCCCGAATGGCTCGCCGATTTCGTCGCCCAGGTCGCAGCCCGCCACTGCGTCGCCAGCGCCTGCGGCTTCATCACTGACCTGGGGCGGCTCCTGGAGGACGAGTACTCCAACTCGCCCCGGGCCCTGCTCGAACGATCGCGCAGGCCCGGACGATCGATGGGCTCCTTCGACCGTGCGCTCGAGGACTTCTTCACCCTCCGCGGCCTGGCACTGCCCACCGACCGGGCCGAACGACTCGCCGCGAGCCGACGCCGTCGGCGGGTCGAGTCCGTTCCCGAGCCCCTGCGACCATCCGTTGCGGCGTTCGACGTCTTCCGGATGCGAGCCCAGGACCGGGCTCGCCGAGCCGGCACCCGCCCGCGCAGCAACCACGCCCTGGAAACAGCCCTCGCCACCATGCGGGACCTGGCCATCTTCCTGATCAACGAGCGTGACAAGGAGAGCTGGTCCCTCGTCGACGTGCACGACATCGAAGCCTTCCTGGCCGTCCTGCCCATGGGACGTAAGCGGCGGCTGACCGTGCTGCGGCAGTTCTTCCGCTTCGCGCGAGCCCAAAAGTTGGTGCTCGTCGACCCGACCCGCGGCCTGACCGCGAAGGAGGCGACCGGCTTCCGCGGCCAGACCCTCACCCTCGATCAGCAGCGCGAACTGTTTCGACGCTGGACGGCCGAAAAGCACGTGCACCCCCACGAAGCGCTGGTGGGCATGCTCGCCCTGCTGCACGGCACCTCAAGCTCGGAGGTCCGGTTGCTCCAGATCACCGAAGTGGACCACCTCACTCAGAGCGTCCGGCTCGGCAAACGGCCCCACCCCGTCCCTCTGGACCCCGCCTCCTGGACGGTGCTGCAGAGATGCCTGGACCACCGCGATGGCTGGCCGACCGAAAACCCGCACGTCATGGTCACCAAAGGAACAAAGGCCGGGCGAAACCCGGCCTCAACTGCCTATCTCTCCCATGTCCTTGACGGCTGCGGATTCCCGCCCCGGGTGATCCGCAGCACCCGCCTGCTCGACCTGGTGAACACCATGGACCCCAAACTCGTCGCCGCCGCCTTCGGCATGGACCCACAAGCCACCTTGAGCTATCTGTCCGATTGCATCGACGAAACCCGCTTGTCACAATGGGAGACAGACAGAACCTGACCCCTGGTCAGAGTATGTAGGGATAGAGACTGACCTTCTCATGCTCGATGAAGAACTCGACCCACGTACTGGCGACATCTTCAGGCAGCGGATCAGCAAGGTCCAGCAGGATATTCGTGCTGTCGAAGTCGAGCAGGGCGGCACCGTCCTCAGTGAGGCTCAGCTGTCCCCGCAGAACTACGCAGTGCCCACCGGTCCGGAGCCCAGGACCGATGCCAACAGCCGGCTTGGCGTTGTGCCCCCAGACGATGTCCTCGTCGATCGTCCACTCGACGTGGTACTCGCCGGGCTCCGCGGCCTGATCCCCGCACCATCGGACCGCGGCGTGGCCGAACGAGGTCCGGACATCTGCCAGCCAAGGACGTCCAGGAAACTTTGCGACCTTCACCAGTTCGATCAGCACTGCTCGATCATGCAGCATCCGCGCTTCTGCCGGAACCAGCTAAGTTTCGGCGCTGCCTGACACAGGTTCGCCGGAACATGTGCGCTTTGCTGAAGGTCTTGTTCGAGGTCAGGATGTTCGAGCCCTTCTCATAGCGCTTGGAGATGACCTGGAAGACCAGGTTCGCCTCCGCTCGTTCGAGGGGCTGGTAGCCGACTTCATCGACCACGAGAACGCTCGGCCGCAGGTAGGAGCCCAGTTTGCTGGTCAGACGCCCTGCTGCCTCGGCTGCCTTGAGGTTGCGGACCATGTCGTCGAGGCTGGTGAAGTAGATCGAGTAGCCGGCCCGGCAGGCCGCGACCGCCAATGAGATCGCGATGTGGGTCTTGCCGACGCCGGGCGGCCCCAGCAGGGCAGCATTGGCCTTCGCTTCGACGAAGCACAGCGTGACCAGGTCTTTGACCTTGCGGGGGTCGAGCTCGGGCTGGAACGAGAAGTCGTACTCATCCAGTGTCTTGTGGTGCGGCAGCCGAGAGAGCCGTAGGCCCTGGCGGAAGCGTCGGTCGTCACGGACGGCGAGTTCCTCGGAGAGCACCAGGCCGAGGAAGTCGAGGTAGCCCATCTTTCCCTCGTCCGCCCGCCGCGTGTACTCGTTGATGGTTTCCGCCAGGTGGGGCAGGCCGAGCTTGCCAGCCGTGGTGCGGATGCGGTTGCCGGTCAGCTAGCTCAAGACGATTCCTTCGTCGCCCGGTTCCGGCGACTCACCGTGCACCTGCCTCCGGCGTACGCGCAACGCCTGTTCGACGCCCGCGACGCCGGGGCCAGCGACCAGCAGATGCGTGGGATCATCGCCGAAGGATTTAAAGACGTGTATTTCCAGGACGGTGGTGGCCGGGCCATGGGACTCTCGGACGTCGCTATCAACGACATCGACTACATGGATTTCGACTTCTGAGAAGAGGAAATCGTGACCGCTGAATTAACGGACTGAGCCGAAGCACGTTAGTTGTCACATAAACAGGCTTGTTGTCACCAGCGCGGACGCGGGCTGCCCCGATGGGACTCTGCGGGCCGGTACTCCTGTCCCGTCTCATGCAAGCTGGCAGATTCTCATCGCATCTCATGCTACGTGGCGGATTCTCAGTGGATGACGGCTGGTCTGAATTTTACGGTACGGCTGTCCGGGAGGAATCTGGTCGCGCCCCGGCTGCGGAGACGACAGGATGCGGCCATGGCTGACGATCTCTTGCTCATGCGCGCCCGGGAGCTTTGGACGGAGCTGGCGGGCACACCGGTCGAGTTTTGTCCTTCAGGAGGGGCAAAGGTTGTGGTCGCGCCCGGGTCGCTGTTGTGTCCGCCGCCGTGGACCGGAATCGTGCGGATCGGTGACGCCGCCCTCGTCACTGCGCCGAGTGTGCAGGCCGCCGGGATGGTGGACGACGCCGCGCGGAAGATGACCCACGAAGACGTCGTTGACATCGCTCGTCTGCGTGCGGTGCTGCCCGTTCTCGATGTTCTCGGGCCAGCTTCGCTCTTCTATCTCGGCCGGGACGGCTTTCTTCCTGCGCATGAAGGTACCGGGGTCGAGCAGTTATCGATCGGTGATGGCGGCCTGGCCGCGCTGCTGGCCTGGCCGGGGAGGAGGAGGCCGGCGAGAGCGGTCTGGAGGACATCTCTTCTCCCGCGTTCTGTCTTCGCCGGGGTGATGAGGTGGTAGCCGCAGCCGGGTATTGGTCCTCGCCGCAGTCGGTTGCCCACCTGAGTGTGCTGGTTGCCCCGCACTGTCGGGGCCGGCGGCTGGCCCGGGCCGTGGCGTCCGCAGCAGTGGCCCATGCCCTCGATGCCGGGTTGCTGCCGCAGTGGAGAGCACGGCCCTATCCATCACAGCGTGTGGCTGTAGCTCTGGGGTTCCGCGAACTGGGCGCCCAGCTCAGCATTCGGCTTGGCGACGTCCCCCTCGACCAGAGCCGGTAAGGATGGAGCCTCTTCCGCGACTGCCATGTCGGTTGAGAACGGCGAGCCCGAGATTCTCAAACGGCATGGCAACAACGCAGGTCAGCATCGTGGCTCCCGCCGATTGCGCTGCGACAGGACAACTCCTTCCAGCTCCCCGAGCTCCCGGCGTGCTGAGGCCCCTGCGCGATTCGGACGCCGCGGATCAGGAAGGGGACCCGCTCCCGGCCGCCGTCACGTCGGCGGTGGCGTCCGCGCCGGTCACCGGCTCGTAGGGGTGGGCCTGGCCGCCACGACCCGCTACGGCGCTTGAGACCTCAGGAGTCCGCGCGTCCGAAGTGAATCCCCTGCCCGGGCTCCCGGATGGCGATGTTGTCGGGTACATCGTCAAACAGGACAAGCAGCACGTCAGGGGCACTGTGCATCCGGCGTGACCCGTCCGGGGCGGACACAGGGTCGGGCGTGTGGGGGTGCGCCACGCCGTTCGACCAGGCGAATCGAGCTGGGGATGCCGTGCCGGAACCGTTCACGACGGGGAGCTCGGCCGGGACGTACTTCCCACCGCTCACGACGACCACGGGCTGACCGTCCCGGTACTCGATCGACAAGGTCGCGATGTCCTCGGGCTTGACCTGGTCTGCCGGGATCAGCGTCGGTTTGGGTGCCCCCGCCTCGGGGGACGGAGACAATCCGAGGTTTGCCGTCTGCTCGGGTGACATCTGTACCTGGGCGGGGCCCTTGGCGTTTGGCGTGGTCTCGGACATGGCGTCTCCTCACTGGACGGCTCGCTGCCGACGCGCCTGGATCTTCCCATGACGGAGTGTCAGCAAACCATTACTGACGCCCCTCACGGGAAGCTCCGGCAGCCGAAATGCCAGGTGTTCAGCAGTGGAGGGATCGGCCGGTGCGTCAGCCTTCCGGCTGGCCGCGGAAGGACAGGGATCCTGGCGGCCGGGCGTCCGCGCGGAAGTGGTGGCGGAGCTGGATTCGGCCCAGGCCGCGCTGACCCAGGAGGCACGCGCGCTCTCCCGGGCCGCTGACCCCGACGCACTCTGATCACAGCGGCCGACAGCACGAGACTCCGGGAGCCAACGCCCGGGGTCTCTGCGTGACATGACGTGACGTCTGTCCGACCGGTTCAACGACCGGCCACAGCAGGTGTCACGCCCATTCCACCCCGAGCCCGGCGAGGACGTCGCGGTGCGGGCTCGGTCTGTGGCCGACCCGCGGGCCCGCTCGTGCGCCTGGGATGCGGCGAGCGCTCCTTCTGCGGGTGGTTTGGCTCCTGCCGCGCTCCAGGGACGCCGATGAAGTGGATGTAGATTCCGCCAGTTCACTTCTGAAGGGAACCTCGATGATCAAGCGTGTCTCGCTGGCCGGTCTCATCCTGATGACCGCGACACTGACCCCGATGGCGGCTCCAACCGCCTCCGCCGCCCCGGCTGCGACCCCCGGCTACCGCTGCTCGTACCTGGTGTGGGACGGCGGGCAACAGTGGATCGGAACCGACGACTGCACGCCGGTGGGCGGCGCCCCGGAGAACGGCCCCATCCAGGGCACGTTCACCATCACCGGCCGCTCCCCCGCCGCCACCGTGAAATGCACCCAGCCGACCGAGTCGTTCCTGTCCGGCATCGCCGAGACCCCCGACCGCGTCACCGGCTACCAGTGCCGCCGGGCGTGACCGAGAGGCGACGCCAGCCAGGATGACGTCCGTGCAGGCACAGCGGCGATCGTGAGCGCGGACGCGCCAGCCCGCCGTGCTTGCCCTTGCGAGAGGCGGTGTCGAGCCCTTCCAGTGTGGACTCGCGGATGTTCTCCCGCTCGGCACTCTGCGGGAAATGGCAGCTCAGCCAGCGCGCGCAGTCCACTCCGGCGGCGTCCACAACCGGGCATTGGCGCTGCCGACCTGGATCAGCGTTCCGGTACGTCGATCCTGACGCGCTGGGCGGAACCCGTCGATCGCGAACACCTGCTGTCCGCGGGTGATGTCGACGCCCTGCAGACCGGCCTCGTCGGCGATCAGCAAATGCTCTCCGTCGGTGAAAAAGCCGAAATCGCCGACCGGCCAGGGGAACGTCGCGACCGCCTTGATCCATCGGACGCCCGGCGAGCGCAGTTCGATCGAGGTGGGGTCGAGGACGTGGACGGTACCGCTGCCGGCATCGTCCCGGTCATACACCGCGATCCGCCCGTCGTCGATCCACACCACCGGCCAGTTCCACTCCGAGACCTCGGGATACACCGCATAGCTGGGCCCGTCCTCGGACTCATACGGGTTGTCGTGCAGCCAGGCGGTCAGGCTCCACACCGCCGGCATCCCCCACGGCTGCCACACCCAGCCGCCGTCGTAGACACGAGTCCCGTCAGGACTCAGCGACAGCGCGCCGTGGAAGTAATCGAGGTCGTACTCCGCATCTTCCTCATCTCTATCCGGGCTGTCCCGCGCCGTAAGCACCTCGCCGGACGCGAGATCGGTGACATCCAACCGGTTCCAGTCAGTGCGATGGACGACAACCGGCCGGCCACCGTGTTCGGCGAACGCCAACGCGAACGGGACGGTTTCACAGCAGTAATCCCCGCCGTCCAACTTCAACGCTGGCGAACCGGTGGTGAGATCGACGACGGTGCCGTACCGACCGCGGTCTTGAACCACCGCCGCCCAACGGCCACATCGAGACACATGAAGCCGCAGTCGAACGCCGCCACCGTATTCGGACGCCAGCCTCTCCTCCCGATACCGGGCCACGTCCTGCACCTCGCCGGTCGTCGGCGTCCACCGCGCCAGCCGTCCGTCCTCGGACAGCACCAGCCACGCCGGACCCGCGTCACCGAGGGCCGCTGGCAACGCTGCCACATCCACGACCGGCCGCAGCGCGTCGGGAACTGCCACGTCCACCGTGATCGTCGCCATATTGATCCCCTCGGTGCGCCCGTGTGACCCCCCGCGGCAACGTGAACAGCAGGTGATACGGCACCGTATCGGCAAAGTCGGTGAGCGCCGCGATGCCGGTCACGGCGGTGAGGTCAGCACGGATCTGGTCTATGTCGGGCTCATTCTCGCGCAGGTCCGCCTCGGTGTCGTCCAGCGAGAAGCCCCCTCCGGTCGTCATGACCGGACCAACCTCACCGAGCACGGCCCCCGACAGACCCAGAAGATCCAAACCGCTGACAAGCACACCCCAGATCCGCTACAGAGAGCTACTTGTCACTTCGCCGTAGCTTCGGGAGAACAGGGCCGTGATGGGAAGATTCGGCCCAGGCCCGGGGAGTCGGGAGGCTTCTGGGCGGCGGCGGTGGTGACCGTGACCGTCGCCTGGTCAGTCTCGGCGGGCTTCGCGAGAGTCCGGCTGACCGCTCCTGCGGGAGTTTCGGCGGGTGATTCGCCTGGTCATGAGCGTGATCGCGGCCCAGGTGATGAGTGATTTCCGAGTGCTGGATGAGGCGTTCGTAGCTTTGCCGGCTGTGTCGGTTCGGGCGTTGCGTGGGCCGGCGGTGCGCAGGTTGCTCGCCCTGCGCGGGGAGGGGAAGCTCACTACCCGGCATGTTCGGGTGGCGGCGGACGCTTTGGGGGTGCGGGAGCGGGCGGTGGCTGGCTGCCGCCGAACAGGACGAGACCGCGGCTGCGGCGCCGGGGGAGCGGGCCCCCTGCCGCGGGTGGTTCATGGTCACCGCGGAGGTTCGGGCTCTGCTCGGGCTGTGGAAGGGGAACGTCGCCGCTGTCCACCGTGAGTTGACCGCTCGCGCGGCCAGGGGCGAGGGTGATCTGCCGCCGTCGGTTCCGACGCTGCATCGGGCGATCCGACGTGACCTGACTGCGGGGGAGCGGGCCGGGCTTGCCGGTGGTGAGCGTGCAGCCCGGAAGCACGATGTGTTCCTGGCCCGGCCTCGGGGGTGGCGGAACCAGGTCTGGGAAGCCGATCACGTCCAGGCTCCGGTCCTGGTTGATGTCGAGGGCGCCGCCCGTCGGCCGTGGATCACCTGGTTCGTGGACTGCGCCCCACCGACTCACCGGATGGCATACCCGTCCCACAGGGGGCCGCCAAACTGGTCTAGCACCTCTGTCACGACCGCAGCGAAGACCTTCGTATCCCCGGTGATCGCCTGCGCGGCAGCTTCGGACAACGCGTGGTGCACTCCGGGGGCGGCCGCAGCCAGCCGCCGCGACAACCACTTGCCTCCGCCGAGCCAGTGCCCGCCGACCAGCAGGACCAGCTCCGAGGCACGCTGCAGCATGTGCGAGACCAAGTACATCCGCTCCGCAGGGTCCGCGCAGCCACGCAGGTCGTCGAGCAAGTCGGTCAGGATGTACCGCTGGTAGTCACGCTCACGGTCCGAGAGCGGCGGCGGGCCCGCGGCCCAACGTTTTCGCGCCTCGTCCTGGAGCAAAGCGCCCAGCCCGTCCGTGTCTACCAGGAGCATGCCGTCAGCACACATGGCGAGCAGTGGAGAATTCCGCTTTGCGGTTTCCTGGTCGGCGAAGCTGTGCCAGGCGGCCTCGGTCTGCACGAACAGCTCCACCGGCCAGCCGCGGTACACCAGATTCTCCCGGTTAGGAGCGGGCGGCCCGTCCAAGAGGACCACGATGTCCAGGTCAGATGTGGGCGTCCGGCGGTCGGTCAGCACGCTGCCGGCGAGGAATGCCGCCTTGGCTGCGGGAAATCGGTCCCGCACCAGTTCGCGGGCGGTGAGCACGGGGTCATCCATGATCGCAGCGTACGTTCCGGCATGGGTCTCGTAGGAGGGCGGGTGCACCGCACCACAGCGGGTGCTCTTACGATCACGGGGACAATTGGGATCGGGACGTGCTGGCCTGGGGGTTTGGCTGTCGGGTGATCAGCGGGTCGTCGTGCGGACGGGCACCAGCTCGGTACTCGTCCTGCGGCGGGTTGCCCTGCGGGCGGAGCGGTCGGAGACCAGACCGGCGATGGCGCGGTGGGTCAGGCAGTCCTTGGTGATCTCGCGGATTACTGGCGGGAGGGGGTTATTCCAACCGTGCACTATTCCCCTTGGGGTAGCTTTCCTCCCGCAGACGACACCCCCGCTCACCAGAAGTGGTGTGCGAGGGGGCATCGTTCCTGCGGCTGTCAGCCGTGCGGGCACTTCTCGTCGAGGTCTTCCTCCTCCGACGGCAGCGCTGCTGCTTCCAACTCTTCCTTGTCGTCAAGCGTCAGGGAGCAGGCCGTGCAGTAGAACTTCTGCGGGGTCGTGATCGTCCGGATCCCGTCGTCGCTTTGGCAGTTGGGGTGTCCGTCGCAGGGGCATTCCTCCTGCTCAACGTTCCCGTACATATCCCCCCAGGCCCCGCAGGCCGGGCAGTGGAACATCCATCCGATCGATTCCACGTCATCCGTGAACGGGGCGGCCCCAAGCGTCCCGTGCTCGAACACTGAAACAATCACCTTTGCCACGGCTTCGAGGCTGCCACTCGCCACCACGCGTACCGAGTTGGAGTAGGCCGAAGAGAGCGCCTTCGCCGCGTCACCGCTACCGCTGCTACAACCCTTCTGGAACCCAGCGGCGACCCGTCTGGCGACCATGGTCTTCACAGCGAGGGCAGTACGGGCCTGCTCAGCGCGTGGCCCCGGCGAGTAGTAGGGGAATTCCTTGAGCCGAGTTCCACCGACAGGATGCCGGTCGAGCGGGAGTACCTCGTAGGACTCCAATAGTGCGACGGCGGCACGCTGGGCACGCAGCCCCGAGCATTGCAGAGCAGTTTTTACGGCTGCTCGGCTAGAGAAATTCTGAACTGTCTCCCGCTCCTCACCGCTACGCTCATGTGAACCCCCGAGAGCGACGCTAACGGCCATCTGACCAGCGACGGCGCCAGCATAGAAGGCCTCCTTCTCCTCGGCTGCGATCAGTTCGGTTGCCGCCGTCTCGATATCCGGTCGCTCCACTTTCACCGGCAGTGCCGCAACCTTCGCCAAGTCCATGTGGACGCCATCGAACTCCCCCCAGAAGTCGTCTGAGGCGATGGACAGCTCGATCCGGATCGCTTCCGCCACCTGGACACTCAAGGCGACCACCTTCTCCGTCACCTCGTCGTCGTGCCAGGCCGAGTGCGCCCTACCGTTGCGGGACTCCATGACCGGCTCGAATTCTTGATGTGAGATCGGCATCTTTCCCCGCATGACAATCGCAGCACCTTTGAAGGCATCGGACATGCCGATCGTTTTGGCATGCTTCAGGGGCTTAGCGCCATCCTCTTCGCTAAAGCCTAGAGCCTGGAAACGGTGCGCCATATCTCCCTTGTCGGAGATGAGTACAGGGTCATGATGGCATAGGACTGCTTTGAGCATGTGTTCGCAGGCAATTCCGGCATACAGCACAGAGAAGTCCCGGTTTCCTGCCCGCCAGGCCCCTAATGCTTCGCGTAGCAGGCCGCCGCCCATCACGGTGAAGCTCTCCTTGTTCATACGTACTCCTTGGTTTCCTGGGAGGGGGGCATTCTTTATCGGGTGGTCGGCGTCTCGACTTCCGCGAACGAAGTCGACGTGGTTTTGACCGCAGACTGTGTACGTCCCTGGGTCTCCGCCCCCTCGCAAGATGCCATGGCCTCGGCTCGGGCGACGAGGTACTCAGCCCAGTCGCGTCGGGCGTAGGCGACCCAGCGAAGGGCGGTGTGGCGGTGCATCCCGGTCACGTCGGCGAGGATTGGGCTGGGGAGATCAGCGGCGAGGGCGGCCAGCGCCGCGTTGCGCGCGGTGCGGACCGGGATGTCGTGCCGGTTGAGCTTCTGGGTCATGCCGTGGGTTGAGATCGGCTTGCCCGGAACCATGCCTGGGAAGAGCCACCGGGGGCCTGGGTGGACTCGCGAGAGCTGCGGCCTCAGCTGGGGTTGTTCGGCGAGGTGCCGCAGGAGCTCGGCGAGTCGTGGAGGCAGCAGGACGGGGTGGCGGCCCAGGACGAGGTGGGTGTGCTTGTCGCCGGATTTGAGGTGCTCGGGCGTCAGGTGGCAGAGGCGTTCGGTGGACGGGCCGAACAGCAGGGTGATCGCGCCAGCGGCGCGGACGTCCGTGGGCAGGGCATCGTCGGTCAGGCAGCGCTGGAGGAGCGGCCACCGATCGTCCTCGTCGAGCAGGTTCTGTGGTTCCTGCCTTGGGATGGAGGGGACAGTGAGTTCGCGGGTGAGCCGACGGCTCGTGGCCCATTTCAGGAAGTATCGGATCAGGTAACGGCGTTGGCTGGTGGCTCCGGTGATCCAGTCGTCGATGTTGTCTTGGTCGAGGTCGGCGAGGACCAGGCCGCGTTGGTCCATCCAGGCCAGGAAGTCCAGGGCGACGCTGACACGGCGCCGCAAGTCGCGGTCGGCGGAGGCGGGATGGGGGCGATTTACGGCCCGTTGGCGTGCTCGCCGAAGCAGGAACCAGTGCAGGAACGGCCGGGCGAGGTTGACGTGGGCGGCCGGCTTGTCCGCGAGTTCGTGCTCCAGCCAGCCGGGGATGCGTTCGAGGTCCTCGTTCCGCTCCTCCAAGATTCCTGTGTGGACGAGGAGTTGACGAATGTAGCGCTGGTTCCGACTGGGCGGGAGTTCGTCCAGCAACTCGTGTGTGAGCGTGTTGCCTTGCGCAACGAGTCGGGCAAGGAGCTTGGTGTTCGGGCTTTCCTTGATCCACTGGATGGCAGGGAACGGTGAGGGAACGTGTGTCAGTGCGTCCGCGAGCGGTTTCAGCTGCTCGGCGACGGTGCCGTCGGGCCCGGCCAGCAGGGCGTTGACCCGCTCAGCGAGGACGCAGTGAGCGCATCGGCCGCGACTGTGGGGGTTGCCAGCCCGGCCGCACTGGCGGCATGTGTAGTCGGAGGCGAAACCGACGCAGGGTCCGCAGATCTCGACACCATGGTCGTCTCGTGCGGTCAGCGGCTGGACCATGCGGCACCTTGGGCACTCGGCCGGTGACCGGAGCACTGCGGTGTAGCAGACATGGCAGACAGGTCCGATGGGCCACCGGGTGGTGCTCGGCTTAGTCCGGCCGCAACGAGCGCACGGATCACCGGTGCGATGACGCTGGTAGCAGGTGGCGCAGATCGGCTGGCCCTGCGCATCGCGGCTGGTGCAGGGCCGGATGCGGCTGCAGATCGAGCACTCCGCCTCGGGGCCCTGGTAGCAGCCCTCGCAGATGTCCGGCTCCCCGTCACGGGCGTTGCGGGCGATGAGCTTGAGCTGTCCGCACCGCCCGCAGAGGCGTCGTGGTCGGCGATGCCGGTTGTAGCAGAGGTGGCAGACCGCGCCGTCGGCGTCGACAAGGGCAGCGGCTGCGGTCTTGCCGCAGATCACGCAGGTGTGCATCGGGGGTTTCCAGCAGTTGATGCACAGTCCTCGCCCGTCATCCCGTCGCGCCACCGGATGCCGGAGCTGACCGCACTCGGCGCACTCTTCGAAAGTGGCGGGGTCCATGCGGTAGCAGCGGTTGCAGATCGGCCCTTCGGGGCGTCGTGCGGCGACGCGCTGACCATCACGGTGGCAGCGTGCGCAAGTCGCCCGGCGAGTCCGGGCACCGCACGTCCCGCAGAGCCGGCCCTCGGGCTGCAGGTCCCGCAGGTTGGTCCGCACCTTGCCGCAGTGAGCGCAACCGGGACGGACCACCGGGTGGCCGGCTTCGTCCAGCACATGGGCCAGCCGCAGCAGGACCGGCGGGCAAAGTGAACTGCCCGACGTCAACGCGTCAGGGTGGGCGGAGAGGTGTCCTGCCAGTTCCTCCAGGAACTTCGCCGCCCCACGTACGGGGATCGGGACCGCGGTCACCAATGCGGCCTCGGCGTCCTGAGCGTCGAGCGACGGCAGGGCCGAGGTGAGCCGACCGACGGCGGCGGCCGTCGCGGCCTCCATTCGGGCGGCCTGCGCGGCAAGACGGGCGACGACCGACGGAGCGGTCGGAGAGGGCGCAGTCACAGGCCCTCCGGTCGCCGGATCGAGGTCCGGCGCACGGCCGGGAGCGGGCCGGGCGTCTCGCCGCCGGCGGTCTTGCGTACCTCTTCGTTGACGACCTGGACCTCGATGAGGTCGTTGGGCTGGCAGTCGAGGATGTCGCACAGAGCCGCGAGGGTGTCCATCGACATCCGCTGTGGCGGCTGCGTGACCAGGCGGAAGACCTGCTCGCGCGAGAGCGTGACGCCTCGCTCGGCCAGCAGCGGCACCAGGTCGGTGGTCTGGAACATCTCCCGGTCGGCCATGAGCTTGCGCAGGTTCCAGCGGTAGCCCATCTTTTTGATCACTTCGGGTCCTCCCAGATGCCCGGGTAACGCTGGCCCAACTTCTTGTGCACCAGCCGGTTGCGGTACTCGTCCGAGACGCCGGTATAGAGGGCCGTCGTGCTGGCGTAGCCATGACCGGCCTGGTCCTGGATGAACCGTTCCGGATAATCAAATTCGGTCAAATGCGTGATATAGGAATGTCTCAGGCAGTGCAATTCGAGTTCTTCGGGCAGGTCGGCGGCCTGTTTGGCAGCCTCGAAGGCTTCGTTCGCCGACCGGCGCGACAGGCGCCCGGAGCGTTCGGTGACCCAGATCGCGGGGTGCTTGCCCACCCCGAAGCGGGGCCGGACCTCGGTCAGGTAGTGGTCGAGGTCCTCGACGATCCAGTCCATCTCGGGGACGGTGAAGATGGTGCGGCGCTTGGGAGGGCTCCCCTTGGAGGACTTACCCCAGCGTACGAACACCGCCCCGTGGCGCCTGTACTGCGGGGCCTTCGGATTGCGCCTCAGGTCGGCGATGTCCAGGCCGACGTTCTCCCGGCGCCGCATGCCGTAGGCGTAGTAAGACCGTGTCCTGTGTGGTGATCGCTCGTTGAGCTGTTCATGGGGCGGGATGCGTGGAGTTGGATTGTTCCGGACGGGCTGTGGGAGATCGCGAAGCCGCTGATCCCGCCGTCGAGGGTGCGGCCGCAGGGCGGCGGGACGCAGGACACGTCTGATGAGACGCTGTTTGCGGCCATCGTCTACGTGCTGGTGAGCGGGTGTGCCTGGCGGGCGTTGCCGCCGTGCTTCGGGATCTCGAAGTCGACTGCCCACCGGCG
>NZ_JBHVPX010000025.1:64450-84515 GCF_042887155.1 Streptomyces sp. NPDC057963 | reverse complement strand
CCACCACATGCCGCGCCACCAAACCACCCAACACACCCGTACCACCAGTAATCAGAACACAATCCCCCAAATCAACCCCACCACCCATACCACCCACACCATTTGAACCACTCACACCACTCACACCACCCGCACCACCCGCACCACCCGCCACAGCCACCGCACCCAACCGCGGCACCAACAACACACCCCCACGCACCGCCACCTGCCACTCCCCACACCCCAGAACCACACCCACCAAACCAGCCGAAACATCCACACCCACCCCCACATCCACCAACACCACACGCCCCGGAAACTCACTCTGAACCGACCGCACCAACCCCCACACACCCGCACCCACCACATCCACCACATCACCATCACCACCAGCAGCAACCGCACCCCGCGTCACCACCACCAACCGACCCACACCACCCCCACCCACACCCAACAACCACCCACGTACGGCCTCAAGTGTGGTGAACAGGTCTTCTCCGGTGGCCTCGTGCAGGTGATAGCTCCCCTCCGGAGCGCCGTCGGAATCTTCGTCGTCAACGCCCGCCGAGATCGGAACCCACTGCACTTCGTACAGCGACTGGGCTGCGTCGCCGGCGCCCTGAAGTCCCGCCTTGGCCATCGGCCGCAGAGTCAGGTTCTCGACCGTGGCGACGGGCAGCCCGGTGGTGTCCGTAGCAGTGAGTGCGACGCCGGCTGCGCCGCGAGGGCTCAGCCGTATCCTCAGCTCCTTCGCACCGCTCGCGTAGAGCGTCACCCCACTCCAGTTGAACGGGAGAAGTCCGGGCTCACGCTCACCGAGCGCGCCGAGAACAATGGGATGCAGCGCGGCGTCCAGCAGGGCAGGGTGCAGACCGAATCGGGACGCATCGGCCGCAGGGAGGGACGGGAGGGTGATCTCGGCGACGACATCGGAGCCGTCGCGCCAGACGGCGGTCATCGCCTGGAACTGGGGACCGTAGTCGTACCCGCGATCGGCCAGCAGGTCGTAGGCATCGGTCAGATCGACGGGGACCGCACCACGCGGCGGCCACGCGTTCTCGTCGCGTGCATCTTCCTCGGGCAGGCGGTCGCTGAGTGTGCCACTGGCGTGCCTGACCCAGCTCTCCCCGCTGCGGGAGTACACGCTCACCGGCCGGGAGCCCTGGTCGTCCGCTTCACGGACGACCACTTGGAGCGCCACACCGGCCGACTCGGGGAGCCATAGCGGCGCTTCGAGCGTCAGGTCGTCGATATGCCCGCAGCCGACCTGGTCCCCGGCGTGGATGGCGAGTTCCAGGAACGCGGTGCCGGGCAGCAGGGCGGCGCCCTCGATCGCGTGATCGGCCAACCAGGGATGGGTGGGGAGCGAGATGCGTCCGGACAGGACCATCTCGTCGCCGTCACCGATGTCGACGGATGCCCCCAACAGCGGGTGGTCGCTGCCGGACAGGCCGGCCGAGGCCACGTCCGCTCCCGTACCGCTGTCCTCAAGCCAGTAGCGCCTGTTGTTGAAGGCATAGGTGGGGAGTTCGACCATGCGTCCGCCACCGATGACGGCGGACCAGTCGACGTCGACTCCTCGTACATGGCCTTCGGCAACCGAAGCGAGGAACTTGTCCATACCGCCTTCGTCGCGACGCAGCGACGGAAGCACGATCGCTGCGGCCCGGGGGCCGACATCGGCTCCGGCCCCGGCTCCGGCTCCAATAGAGACAGTGGCACCAGCAGCTGAAGTGGACGGAGTTGTCTGGGCGACGGTAGCGGCTTCCAGGGTCTCCTCAATGCTCATGGTCAGTACCGGGTGTGCGCTGACCTCGACGAATACATCGTGGCCCTGGCCGTGGAGGGAGCGGATGCTCTCCTCCAGCCGAACGGTGTTGCGCAAGTTGCGGTACCAGTAGTCGGCACCCGCCATCGCCGTGTCGAACCAGTCGCCGGTGACCGTAGAGAAGAAGGGCACCTCGGACGTCCGCGGCTCGATCGGGGCCAGGACATCCAGGAGTTCGGCCTCAATCATCTCCACGTGCGCGGAGTGGGAGGCGTAGTCGACGGGGACGCGCCTCGCTCGTACCCCGTCGTTGTCGCACACGGCAAGCAACTCATCGAGTGCGGTGACATCACCGGAAACCACGGCTGTGCCAGGTCCGTTGAGTGCGGCGATCGAGATCCGGCCGTCCCAGCGGACGAGCAGCCGCTCCAGTTCCCGCGCAGCCAGGGAGACAGAGACCATGCCGCCCTGTCCGGCCAGGGCCACGATCGCCCGGCTCCGCAACGCCACCACACGGACCGCGTCATCCAGACTCAGCGCACCCGCCACATACGCAGCCGCGATCTCACCCTGCGAATGCCCCACCACAGCCGACGGACACACACCCACCGACCGCCACAACGCCGCCAACGACACCATCACCGAAAACAGAACCGGCTGCACCACATCCACCCGATCCAACGACACAGCACCCGGCCGCCCCCACAACACATCCTCCAACGACCAATCCACATACCGCGAAAGCGCCTCACCACACCGACCCACCTCAGCAGCAAACACCTCCGACTCCCCCAACAAACCCACCGCCATACCCACCCACTGCGACCCCTGACCCGGAAACACGAAGACGGTCTTTCCGGGCTGCCGAGCGGCACCCCGAACCGTCGGCCGCTTCGGCTTCACCGGCGTTGTCTGCCGCGCCGGCTCGGTCTGTTGTGCCTGCTCCGTCTGCTGTGTCAGCTGGGAGACCAGGTCGTCGCGACTCGTTGCGAAGATGACAGAGCGGTGCTCCATCAGCGAGCGTCTCGTTGCCAACGACCAGGCAAGATCGGCCAGTTCAGCGGATTCCCGACCGGATTCCGTGAGGAAGTCTCCGAGCTTGCGTGCCTGTGCCTTAAGGGCGTCCTCGTCCCGTGCGGAGAGCAGCACTGGAAGCACCGGCAATGCGGGAACAGCGGAAACAGCGGGAACGACAGGAGCGTCGGCAGGCACGGTCGGCGCCATGGGTGGCGTGGTGTCACGACCCGTCGCCTCGGACCGCTCTCCGGCCTCCTCGATGATGACGTGGGCATTCGTACCACTGATGCCGAACGCCGAGATTCCCGCCCGTCGTGTCCGCTCCCCGCGCGGCCAGGGTGCCGCCTCCGTCAGGAGCGACACGGCGCCCGAGGCCCAGTCCACATGCGGCGACGGCTCGTCCGCGTGCAACGTACGAGGCAGTTCACCGTGACCCAGCGCCATCACCATCTTGATGACGCCGGCGACACCCGCCGCGGCCTGGGTGTGGCCGATGTTCGACTTGACCGAGCCGAGGCGCAGCGGCCGATGCTGCTCCCGCTCCTGGCCGTAGGTGTTGAGCAGCGCCTGCGCCTCGATGGGGTCGCCCAGCGCGGTGCCGGTGCCATGGGCCTCGACGGCGTCGACGTCCGAGGCGGAGAGTCCCGCGTTGGCCAGCGCCTGGCGGATCACCCGCTGCTGCGAGGGGCCGTTCGGCGCTGTCAGGCCGTTCGACGCGCCGTCCTGGTTGACCGCGGAGCCCCGCACCACGGCCAGCACCCGGTGGCCGTTCGCCTGTGCGTCCGACATTTTCTCCAGGAGCAGCAGTCCGACGCCCTCGCTCCATCCCGTGCCGTCGGCGTCGGCCGAGAAAGGCTTGCAACGGCCGTCGGGGGCCAGTCCGCGCTGTCGGCTGAACTCGATGAAGGTCGTGGGCGTGGACATGAAGGCGACACCACCGGCGAGCGCCATGGTGCACTCGCCGGAACGGAGTGCCTGGGCGGCCAGGTGCAGTGCCACGAGTGAGGACGAGCAGGCGGTGTCGATGGTGACCGCCGGGCCTTCGAGCCCGTACGTGTACGAGACACGTCCGGAAGCGACGCTCGCCTGGTTGCCTGCGAGCAGGAATCCCTCGAAGCCGTCGGGTGCGCTGTGGAGCCTGGACGCGTAGTCGTTGTACATGACGCCCGTGAAGACGCCGGTGCGGGTGCCCCTGAGGCTTTCGGGGGCGAGTCCGGCGCGTTCGAAGGTCTCCCAGGCCGTCTCCAGCAGGAGCCGGTGCTGCGGGTCGGTGGCGAGTGCCTCGCGCGGGCTGATCCCGAAGAACTCGGGATCGAAGTGGTGCCCGTCGTAGAGGAATCCGCCGTGGGACGTGTAGACCTTGCCCTGCTTCTGCGGGTCCGGGTCGTACAGACCCGCCACGTCCCATCCGCGGTCCTCGGGGAACGTACCGCCCGCTTCGCCGCCGTCGGCGACGAGCCGCCACAGGTCCTCGGGGGTGCTGACGCCTCCCGGATACCGGCAGCTCATGGCGATGATCGCGATCTCTTCGCCGTCGGTGCCCCGCAGCCGGTCGGGGGCGGTCCCGGCGGTGCCACTCGGGCCGGTGCCCAGCTGTTCCTCCAGGTGGCGGACCAGGGCGAGCGGGGTCGGGTGGTCGAACACGAGGGTGGTGGGGAGTTTCATTCCGGCGGCGGCCCCCAGCCGGTTGCGCAGTTCCACGGCGGTGAGGGAGTCGAAGCCGAGTTCCTTGAAGGCGCGTTGCGCGTCCAGCGTCTCGTGGGTGGCGTGCCCGAGCACGGTGGCCACCTGTGTGCGTACGAGGTCGAGCAGCGCCTCGTGGCGGTCGGCTTCCGGGAGCACGGCGAGCCGTTCGGCCAGGGATGCGTCCGTTGCGCCGCTCGCCGCTCGGCGCACGGGCCGACGCACGAGGGCGCGGAACACCGGGGGGAGCGTGCCGGCGCCGGCCTGGGCGCGGAGTGCGGGCAGGTCGAGTGTGGCCGGGACCAGGAAGGGGGTACTGAGCCGGGACGCGGTGTCGAAGAGTTCCACTCCGAGCTCGGAGGGCAGCGCAGCCACGCCCGAGCGGTTCATCCGCGACAGATCGGCCCGGTCCATGTGACCGGTCATACCGCTGCTCTGCGCCCACAGGCCCCACGCCAGGGAGGTGCCCGGCAGTCCCTGGGCGTGCCGGTGGCGGGCGAGAGCGTCCAGGAAGGTGTTGGCCGCAGCATAGTTCGCCTGGCCCGCGTTGCCGAGGGTGCCGACGAGCGAGGAGAAGAGCACGAAGGCCGTGAGGGGGCGGTCCGGGTCCCGGGTCAGCTCGTGCAGATTCCACGCACCGTCGACCTTGGGGCGCAGAACGGTGTCGAGGCTCTCCTGTGTGAGGGACTCGACGGTGGCGTCGTCGAGGACTCCCGCGGTGTGGACGACAGCGGTCAGCGGGTACTGCGGGGGGATGCCGGCCAGCAGCCCGGACAGCGCGTCGCGGTCGGCGATGTCGCAGGCCGCGG
This sequence comes from Streptomyces sp. NPDC057963, assembly GCF_042887155.1. Classification (NCBI taxonomy): domain Bacteria; kingdom Bacillati; phylum Actinomycetota; class Actinomycetes; order Kitasatosporales; family Streptomycetaceae; genus Streptomyces; species Streptomyces sp. NPDC057963. Next base: position 79,259 of record NZ_JBHVPX010000025.1, on the reverse strand, counting down.
TGGTCACCATGGCTCCGAGCGCGGTCAGTTCGGCGTCGAGTTCGGCGGCGCCCTCGGCCGCCGGGCCCCGTCGGCTGACGAGAAGGAGGTGTCGGATGCCGTGAGCCGTGACGAGGTGCCTGGCGAAGAGGCGGCCCAGGGTGCCGCTCGCACCGGTGATCAGCACGGTGCCGTCCGCGTCGGCGAAGGGTATGGGCGAGAGGGCGCCCGGTGCGGGTTCCGATTCGAGGTCCGGGGCTCCCGGGGCGAGTTCCGGTTCGAGGTCCGGGACGGTCGGCCGCGCGGCGGTGCCGGTGACCGGGGTCAGCCTGGGGGCCAGCAGGGTGCCTGCGCGAAGGGCGAGTTGGGGTTCGCCTGTCCGGACGGCGACGCGCACCGCCTCGTCCAGCCCGTCGAACCCGCCCGTACTCTCTGCCCCGTCCGCCCTGCCCGTCCTGTCCGTCCCGCCTGCCCTGCTCGCCCCGTCCGTCCCATCCATCCCATCCGTCACGTCCGTCACGTCCGTCACGTCCGTCACGTCCGTCACGTCCGTCACATCAAGGAGGACGAAGCGGCCCGGGTGCTCGGACTGTGCGGCACGGACCAGTCCCCAGGCAGCCGCCGCGGCGAGGTCGGTGATGTCCTCGCCATCCGCCGCAGCCACGGCCCCCCGGGTGACCAGCACGAGCGGACCGGCTGTCGGGGTGTCGGAGCCCTCGGCCGTGATCCGCTCCTGGATGAGCTTCAGCACCCGGCCGACGACGGCGTGCACCTGCTCGGAGACACCGCCGATGGCGTCGCCGGTCGAGTCGCCGGTGGCCCTGTCCATCGCGATCGCGTCGCCCGTAGCACCGCCCTCCGCGTCACCAAGCGCGTGACCGGTCGCCTCACCGGTCGCGTCACCCGTCGGCCCTGCGCCGATGGGTATCCATTGCGCGACGCCGGCTTCCCCGGACTCCGGGCCGGGCGGCACGGTGACGGTGGTCCACTCCAGAGCGTGGAGGGAGTCGAGTGCCCTGTTCGGCGTGCGATTCAGCAGCTGGCCCACGACCGGCCGGAGCACCAGCGATTCGACGGTCAGGACGGGGGCACCCGCCGGGTCGAAGGCCGCCAGGGCCGCCGTGTCCCGGCCGGCCGGTGACAGACGCACCCGGAGGGTCGTGGCTCCTGTCGCGTGGAGATGTACCCCGGTCCAGGCGAACGGCAGCCGGGGCGGTTCCGGGTCCGCGTCGGCCGGCTGGTCCACCAGGGGGTGCAGCACGGCGTCGAGGAGGGCGGGGTGTACGCCGAACGCCTCGGCGTCGGAGGTGAGTTCCTCGGCGAGGACGACCTCCGCGTACAGCTCGTCGCCGTTTAGCCAGACGGACTTGACGCCCTGGAAGAGCGGCCCGTACTCGTATCCCTGCCCGTCCAGGCGCCCGTACAGTTCGCCCGTGTCGACAGGGCGTGCGCCCGCCGGGGGCCAGGACGCGGGCGCGGCGAGGGTGGCTTCCGGTTCCTCATCGGCCAGCACACCCGAGGCATGGCAGGTCCATGCACGCTCCGGTCCGGGCGGCCGCGAGTGGACGGTTACCGCCCGTCGTCCGGTGCCTTCGTCGGCGCCGAGAACCACCTGGATCTGGACGCCCTCCTCACCGGTCAGGACGAGAGGAGACTGAAGGGTCAGCTCCGCCAGGTGCGGGATTCCCTGCCTCGCTCCGGCGTGCAGCGCGAGTTCGACGAAGGCGGTGCCCGGGAGCAGCACCGTCCCCTGGACCGCATGGTCGACGAGCCAGGGGTGGGTACGCGTGGATAGCCGCCCCGTGAGCGCGACCGCACCACCGTCGGCCAGCGCCACCTCGGCACTCAGCAGGGGGTGTTCGGCACTGTCCAGGCCGAAGAAGGACGCGTCACCGCCGGGGGCCGGGCTCTCCAGCCAGTACCGCTGCCGCTGGAAGGCGTACGTCGGCAGGTCCGCTGGAGAGGTCGTCATGGATGCGGTCGTCATGGATGCGGTCGTCATGGATGCGGTCGTCATGCCTGCGCCGGCGAAGACCTCGCGCCAGTCGACGGTGGCGCCCCGCACATGGGCCTCGGCGAGCGACAGCAGGAAACGGTGCAGATCGCCCTTGGAGCGCCGGAGCGAGCCGACGGCGACGCCCGGCACGGGCAGTTCGACGCCGTCCAGGGTGTCCTGGACAGCCAGGGTGAGCACCGGGTGCGGGCTCGACTCGATGAAGAGGGTCTCGCCACCGTCTGCGAGCGCGCGTACGGCCTCCTCGAAACGGACGGTGTGCCGCAGGTTGCGGTACCAGTAGTCGGCGTCCAGCTCCTGGGTGGCGGGGAGCAGACCGCCGGTCAGGGTCGAGTAGAAGGGCACTTCGGGGGTGCGCGGGGTGATGGGGGCCAGCAGGCTCAGCACGTCGTCGCGGATGGCTTCGACATGGGCCCCGTGGGAGGCGTAGTCGACAGTGACGCGCTTTGCCCGTACCTCGTCGGCCTCGCACTCGGCGAGCAGCTCGTCCAGCGCTTCCACATCGCCCGAGACGACGGTGGTGGAAGGCCCATTGATCGCGGCGATGCCGATCCTGTCGCCCCAGCGGGCGATCCGGGTCCGCGCGTCCCCGGCCGGCAGCGGGAGCGAGACCATGCCGCCCTGTCCGGTCAGGGCCACGATCGCCCGGCTCCGCAACGCCACCACACGGACCGCGTCATCCAGACTCAACGCACCCGCCACATACGCAGCCGCGATCTCACCCTGCGAATGCCCCACCACAGCCGACGGACACACACCCACCGACCGCCACAACGCCGCCAACGACACCATCACCGAAAACAGAACCGGCTGCACCACATCCACCCGATCCAACGACACAGCACCCGGCCGCCCCCACAACACATCCTCCAACGACCAATCCACATACCGCGAAAGCGCCTCACCACACCGACCCACCTCAGCAGCAAACACCTCCGACTCCCCCAACAAACCCACCGCCATACCCACCCACTGCGACCCCTGCCCCGGAAACACGAACACCGCCCCGTCACGCCGCTCGGCGGTTCCCCTGACGATGGCGGGACTGTCGTGTCCGGCGGCGAGCGCGTCCGTGGCGGCCCGGAATTCCGTGAGGTCACGGGCGACGAGTACCGCCCGGTGGTCGTACAGCGTGCGGGTCGTGGCGAGGGCGAGACCGGTGCTCGCGGGGTCGATGGTGTCGTTGTCCGCGAGGAACTCGGCGAGCCGCTCCGCCTGGCCGCCCAGCGCACGGGCGTCGCGGGCGGACAGGAGCCACGGCAGGGCGTGTCCGCGTGCGTCGGCTTCCACGACAGGCCGCCGATCCTGCCGGTCCGTCCGGTAGCCCTGTTCCTGGGACTCTTGGGGCTCCTGGGACTTCTGATCCCCTTGGGCCACTTGGGCCCCTTGGACCTCCCTGGCCCCTTGGGCTTCCCGGGCCTCCCCGGCCTCCTGGATCTCCAGCGTCTCCTGGGTCTCCCGCATTTCGGGGGCGGTCAGCGGCGACTCGGGAGTCTGCGGCCCGGACGTCTCCCACGCCCCGGTGGTCTGCGGCGCCTCCTCCACGATGACGTGGGCGTTCGTACCGCTGATGCCGAATGACGAGATCCCGGCCCGTCGTGTCCGCTCCCCGCGCGGCCAGGGTGCCGCCTCCGTCAGGAGCGACACGGCGCCCGAGGCCCAGTCCACATGCGGCGACGGCTCGTCCGCGTGCAACGTACGAGGCAGTTCACCGTGACCCAGCGCCATCACCATCTTGATGACGCCGCCGATGCCCGCCGCGGCCTGGGTGTGGCCGATGTTCGACTTGAGGGAGCCGAGCCGCAGTGGCCGGTCCGGCCGGCGGTCCGCACCGTAGGTGCTGAGCAGCGCCTCCGCCTCGATGGGGTCGCCCAGCGCGGTGCCGGTGCCGTGGGCCTCGACGGCGTCGACGTCCGAGCCGGAGAGACCGGCGGCCGCCAGTGCCTGACGGATCACCCGCTGCTGCGACGGACCGTTGGGCGCCGCGAGCCCGTTGGACGCGCCGTCCTGGTTGATGGCGGAGCCGCGCACCACGGCCAGCACCCGGTGCCCCTTGCGCCGGGCGTCGGAGAGCCGCTCCAGAGCGACGACACCCACACCCTCGCCCCACGCGGTGCCGTCGGCCCCCGCGCCGAACGCCTTGCAGCGTCCGTCGGGGGACAGTCCGCTCTGCCTGCTGAACTCGACGAACATGCCGGGGTTGGCCATCACCGTCGCGCCGCCGGCCAGGGCGAGCGAGCACTCGCCGCTGCGCAGCGCCTGCACGGCCAGGTGCAGTGCCACGAGCGAGGACGAGCACGCGGTGTCGACCGTCACCGCCGGGCCCTCGAAGCCGAAGGTGTACGAGATCCGGCCGGACGCCACGCTCGCGGTGTTGCCGGTCAGTAGATAGCCGTCGTATCCGTCGGCCGGTTCGTACAGCCGGGGACCGTAGTCCTGCGCCATGGCACCGACGAACACGCCGACCGCGCCTCCGCGCAGTTCGGTCGTGGTCAGGCCGGCGCGTTCCAGTGCCTCGACGGAGGTTTCGAGCAGCAACCGCTGCTGCGGGTCCATGGCGGCGGCTTCGCGCGGTGAGATCCCGAAGAACGCCGCGTCGAACTTGTCGGCGTCGTGCAGGAATCCGCCGTGTCTCACATACGACTTCCCCGGGCTCGTGGGGTCGGCGTCGAACAGTCCGTCGAGGTCCCAGCCGCGGTTGGTGGGGAACGAGGACACGGCGTCGGTCTCCGCCGCCACCAGTCGCCACAGTTCCTCCGGCGACTCCACGCCGCCGGGGAAGCGGCAGCCCATGCCCACGATGGCGACGGCCTCGTCGGGTGATGCGGCGGACGCGTCGCCGGACGGGGCATCGGTGTCGGTCGCGGCGTCGTCGCGGAGGGTCGTTCCGCCGGGCAGTTCGTCGAGGAGGTGATCGATGAGGGCGGCGGGTGTGGTGTGGTTGAACAGCAGGGTGTTGGAGAGCGAGAGGCCGGTGAGGTCGTTGAGACGGGTGCGCAGTTCGACGGCGGCGTAGGAGTCGAAGCCGAGTTCGTTGAAGGCGCGGCCGGTGTCCACGGCTGCCGGGGTGACGTGACCGAGGACGATCGCGACGGTCGTGAGCACCAGCTCGGTGACGGCTCGGGTGCGGTCGGTCCCGCTCAGGCCGGCGAGCCGTTCACCGAAGGACGTTCCGTCGCCCGGCTCCTCCTGCCGTACCCGCCCGTCCGGCTCCTCCTGCCGTACCCGCTCGTCCGGCCGGTCCTGGGGCTGGGGGCGCAGCGCCCGGTGGGCGGTTCCCGTCGCTCCTGTGCCGTCCGTTGCCTCCATGGCTTCGGGCCAGAAGCGTTCGCGCTGGAAGGCGTAGGTGGGAAGGGTGATCGCGGTCGCTGTGCCGGGCAGCGGCGCGGCCCAGTCCATGTCCGTGCCGTGGGCGAACGCCGTGGCGACGGCGGCCAGCAGGGTGGCCGGTTCGGGGCGCCCGGCGCGCAGTGCGGGGACGAGGACGGGGGCGGGACCCCCGGGCAGGCAGTCACGGGCCATGGAGGTCAGTACGGCGTCGGGCCCGAGCTCCAGGAACGTCGTGACGCCCTGCTTCCCCAGGGCACGGATGCCGTCGGCGAACCGTACGGGCTGCCGCATGTGCCTGGCCCAGTAGTCGGGGGTGCGCAGTTCCGCCGGTTCGGCGAGGGCGCCGGTGACGTTGGAGACGATGGGAATCCGCGCAGGTGCGAACGTCAGTCGCGCGGCCGCGTCACGGAACTCGTCGAGCACGTCGTCGAGGTGCCAGGAGTGGAAGGCGTGGCTGACCTTGAGGCGGCGGACCTTGCGGCCCTCGGCGCGCCACAGCTCGGCGATCTCCAGGACGGCGTCCTCGTCGCCCGAGACGACGGTGGACTCGGGGCCGTTGACGGCGGCGATGCCGGCCCGGCCCCCGAAGGCGGCGAGGGATTCGAGGACCGCCTCCTCGGGGACCTGGAGCGAGACCATCGCCCCACCGGTCCGCGCCGCCTGCATCAGCCGCCCGCGGGCCGACACCAGGGTCGCGGCGTCGGGGAGCGAGAGCACTCCGGCGACATGTGCGGCGACGAGTTCGCCCACCGAGTGCCCGGCCACGTGGGACGGGGTGATGCCCCAGTGCTCGACGAGCCGGTAGAGGGCGACTTCCAGGGCGAACAGAGCACTCTGGGTGTACTCGGTCCGGTCGAGCAGCTCCGGGTCCGCAGCGCCGAACAGCACGTCGCGGACGGGCAGTTCGAAGTGTGCGCAGACCTCGTCGAAGGCGCGGGCGTACGGGCGGTACGCCTCGTACAGCTCGCGGCCCATGCCCGGCCGCTGGCTGCCCTGGCCGGTGAAGAGGATCGCGGGTCCGGTGGAGCCGTTCGCCGCTCCGGCCGGTCGCCGCGGTCCCGCGGTGCCGGTCATTGTGGTGGGCGACGGCGTACCGGTGGCGAGCGCGTCCAGTCCCCGCAGCAGTTCTTCACGCCCGGTGCCGAGAACGACGGCCCGGTCCGTGAAATGGGTCCGGGTGGTGGCCAGCGAGTACGCCACGTCGTCCACGCGGAGGCCGGGATCAGCCGTGACGTGCTCATGGAGCCGCGCGGCCTGGGCGCGGAGCGCGTCGGGGCCCTGCCCGGACACGACCCATCCGGTGGGAACGGTGGTCCCCGTCTCCGGCGCGGGTCCAGCGGGTCCACCGGGCTCGCCGGGCTCGGCAAGCTCGGCAGGACCAGCAGGACCAGCAGGACCGGCAGGACCGGCAGATTCGACGGGTCCGGCAGGTCCGGCAGATTCGACGGGGTCGACGGGGTCGATGCCCGGTGCGTCGGAGAGCACCAGGTGGCAGTTGGTGCCGCCCATGCCGAAGGAGCTGACACCGGTCAGCAGCGGGCGGTCCGGACGCGGCCAGTCGCCGGGTTCGCTGTGGACGCGCAGATTCAGTTCGTCGAGCGGGATGCGCGGGTTGGGCGTCTCGTAGTTGAGGCTGCGCGGAATGGTGCGGTGCCGGATGCTGAGGGCCGCCTTCAGGAGGCCGACGATTCCGGCCGCGCCTTCGAGATGGCCGACGTTGGTCTTGGCCGAGCCGACGAGCAGGGGTGTTCCGTCCTCGCGTGCGGCGCCCAGCGCGGCGCCCAGCGCGGCTGCCTCCAGCGGATCGCCGACCGGGGTGCCCGTGCCGTGCAGTTCGACGTACTGCGCGGCCGCCGGCGAGGTGCCCGCCCGCTCCCAGGCCCGCCGGATGACGTCCTCCTGGGCGACGGGGTTGGGACGGGTGAGACCGTCCGTGGCGCCGTCGTTGTTGACCGCGCCGCCGTGGATGACGCAGTACACCGGGTCGTTGGCCGCGAGCGCCTCGGAGAGCGGCTTGAGTACGACCGCGGCGCCGCCCTCACCCCGGACGTATCCGTTGGCGCGGGCGTCGAAGGTGTAGCTGCGGCCGTCGGGCGAGAGTCCGCGGAACCGCGCGGCCGTGATCGTGCTCTCCGGCACCAGATTGAGGTTCACCCCGCCGGCGACGGCGAGCCGGGACTCGCCGCGCCAGATGCTCTCGCACGCCATGAGGACCGCCACCAGGGACGACGACTGCGCGGTGTCCACGGTGAGGCTCGGACCGACCGTGCCCAGGGTGTAGGACAGCCGATTCGCGATGATGCTGCGGTGCAGACCGGTCAGCGAGTGCTGGGTGATGGCCTCGTGACCGTACCGCTGCAACAGCCGGGCGTAGTCGTCCCAGATGGCGCCGATGAATACACCCGTGCGACTGCCCCTGAGTTCGGCCGGGACGATACGGGCGTCCTCCAGGGCCTCCCACCCCAGCTCCAGCATGAGCCGCTGCTGCGGGTCCATCGCCAGGGCCTCGCGGGGGGAGATGCGGAAGAATCCCGCGTCGAATCCGTCCACACGGTCCACATGGCCCGCGAACCGTGTGGCGGCGAGATCGTCCTCGTGCGGGATTCCGGCGTCCCAGCGGTCCTCCGGAATTTCCGTGATCGCACTGCGGCCTTCATCGAGCAATTTCCAGAAGGCGTCGGGGTTTTCCGCCTGCGGAAGACGGCAGGACAATCCGATGACGGCGATCGGACGGCCCGTCGCCGGGTCCTGTCGCGATGCGTTCTCGTTGCCGTTGCCTTCGGCTCGGGAATCGTGAACCATCGACGCCTACCCCTAACCTCAACGATTCGGCCTTGTCCGTCGTTCAGGATCACCAGAAGAGCTAGCGGCATTCTTTGCGCCTTCTAAAGCCGCTCTTTCGCCGCCCCGCCGCGATGCGATGCCCGGCCCGTCACCAGGTGACGGGCAGCCCGCGCAGGCTGACCGCCCAGAGCCCTGTGGACCAGGGCAGTTCCTCGGGCGGTACGGTCAGCCGGAGGGTGGGGAAGCGGGCGATCACCGCGGCGACGGCTTCCTCCAGTTCGACCCGCGCCAGGTGCGCGCCCAGGCAGTAGTGCGGGCCGGCGCCGAAGACCAGCGAGGAGGGCCCCTCCCGGTTCAGGACGAATTCCTCCGGGTCCGGGAACTTCTCCGGGTCGTGGCCGGCCGCGATCAGCGGGGAGAGCACGCCCTGGCCGGCCCGCACGGTTCCGGACGGCAGCTCGACGTCCTCCGTCGCCATGCGCAGCAGCCCGATGCGGCCGGGCGGGTTCAGCCGCAGCAGCTCGTCGATCGAGGCCGGGATCAGCGAGGGGTCGGCGCGCAGCGACTCCAGGACGTGCGGGCGCATGAGAAGGACCAGCAGCACCCGGCTCAGCGCGTTGGCGATCGTCTCGTTGCCCGCGACGATGAGGCCGCGGGTCATCGAGACCAGTTCCTCCTCGCTGAGCCGGTCGTCCTCGTCCCGGGTGCTGATCAGATGGTCGACGAGGTCGTCGCCGGGCTGCGCGCGGTGCCGTGCGATCAGTTCGACGGTGTACGCGGTGAAGTCCCGCATGGCCGCGTCGCGCTGCTCGGGGGACTTGCCCGACACGGACAGGAACGCCTCGACCCATTCCCGGAACCGGACACTGTCCTCCTCGGGGACCCCGAGCTGCTTGCAGATGATCCGTACCGGCAGCGGGAAGGCCAGCGTGGCTATCAGGTCGGCCGGGGGGCCGCTCTTCTCGATGGGGTCGAGCAACTCCTCGATGATCGCCCGGATGTCGGGCCGCCACTGCTCGGCCCGGCGCGGGCTGAAGGCTCCGGCGACGATCCGGCGCAGCCGCCGGTGGTCGGGGCCTTCCATGTTGACGAGGAACGTGGAGTCCGACGACAGTCCGTCGGCGGGGAACAGCACCGGCGAGCCGGGGGCGGACAGGTCCCGGGTGAACCGGGGGTCCTTCATGACCGCTTCGACGTCGTCGTAGCGCACCGCGAGCATGGCGCTGTCGCCGCTGGGCAGCGACACCTCCCCCAGCGGGCACTGGGTGCGGCGGCGTACGTACTCCGGCGGCTGGGTGGCCAGCGGGCCTTCGGGAAAGGGGAATTTACTCTCGGAACTCGACATGCGGGAACCCTTCACTGAGCGCGGTGTTCTCTGTGTTCTCGGTGTTCTCGGTGTTCTCCGTGTCCTGCATTGCACGGTGCACGCTTCGCGTATTCAGCGCTCTCGACCGGACAGGCAGTCGGCACGATAGCCGAGCGGGGTCTGCCGGTACACCGAGGAATCCTGGCGCTTTAGAGCGCCCCAAGGGCACGCTTAGAGACGATTCCCATACTGCCCGGAGGATTTGGTCGTACGTGCTGCCCAGCAGGGGTGCACGATTGCTTCCTTGGTGCCGAGGAGTGGAAAGAATGCCCCAGGCGGAGAGCACGGGAAAGTGTCCCTTCAGCGCACCGGACACGCCGGAGGAACTGGCCCGCAGCTGGAGCGTGTACCAGCCCTGGCTCCAGCAGGATCCGGTCTCCCACTGGAACACGGTCCGTGAGCTGGCTCCGGTCGTACGCTCCGAGGAGGCGGGCGGGTTCTGGATCCTGACCCGGTACGAGGACATCGAGTGGGCCGCGAAGAACGCCGATGTCTTCTCCAGCGCGCAGGTGGGCATCCCGCACCGCGATGTGCTGCCGGTGAAGCAGATCCCCATCCAGCTCGATGGTGACGAGCACCGCAACTGGCGCCGCACGCTTTCCGATCTCTTCAATCCCTCGGTGGTCAACCACTTCGAACCGCAGATGCGTCAGGCGGCGGTCGAGGCCATCGAGCCCATCGCCGCCAAGGGCGAGTGCGAATTCATCACCGAATTCGCCACGGCTCTGCCGGCCGAGACCTTCCTCATGAATTTCGGCATCGGGCGCGAGTATCTCCAGCCGCTGCTGGAGCACAAGACCTGGCTGCGCCGGGTGGGCATTCCCAACGCCCGCAACGACGAGGAGCTGTGGGCTGCGAACCGGCCGCTGTGGGACTTCTTCAGCGAGGCGATCGACCGTCGGCGGGCCGAGGGCACCGAGGGCCGCATGGATGTCTTCAGCAGGCTGCTCGAGTCCACGTACGACGGCAGGAAGCCGACGCAGGACGAGATGGTCAACGCGGCGTTCGTCTCGATGCTGGCCAGTCTGGACACGACGACGGCGGCGCTCGGCCTGGTCTTCCTGCATCTCGCCGAGAACCCCCAGGTGCAGGACCTCATAGCCCGGAGCCCCGAGAGCATCCCGGCGATCGTCGAGGAACTCGTCCGCCACGAGCCGGTGTCGACCACGGGACGGATCCTGACCCAGGACGTCGAGCGGCACGGGGTGACGATGCGCAAGGGCGACCGCGTCATGCTGTCGTGGGGCATGTCCGGTCTGGATCCCGAGGTGTTCGAGCGGCCGGACGAGGTCGACTTCTCGCGTGCGTCGACGCGCCAGCTCGCCTTCGGCATCGGCCCGCACCGCTGCCTCGGCATGCATGTCGCCCGGCGGATCCTCAAGGTCGCGCTGGAGGAGTGGCACCGCCGCATCCCGCGCTACCACCTCGCTGCGGGCTCGACGCCCACGCGCCACTACTCCCCGGCGCGTGGTGTCGCCGATCTCCGTCTCGTCGCCGGCTGAACACCCAGGGAGCCCAAGGTGAGGATCAAGGTCGACTCGGAACGCTGCATGGGCCACGCGATGTGCAACGCACTCGCGCCCGAGGTCTACACCGTCACGGACGACGGATTCAACGAGATGCCGGAGTTCGAGGTGGCGGCGGACCGACGGGCCGCCGCGCTGCGCGGTGCGAGTGCCTGTCCGGAACGGATCATCGCGGTGCTGGCCGACGAGGCGAGCTGAACCGGTCGCCGGCCCGCGGCCGGGACCAAGGGAGAAGACAATGACGTCAATCAAGGCCGTGGTGGTCGATCCGGACGCGCCCGGACGACTCGCCATCAGTGAGGTCGAGGCACCCGAGCCCACGCCCTGCGAGGCGGTGGTGCGCGTGCACACCACCTCGCTCAATCTGGGCGATGTGTACCGCATCCCGTACGTGGAGGCCGGCTGGCGGCCCGGCTGGGACCTCGCCGGTGTGGTGGAGCGGGCCGCCGCCGACGGATCGGGGCCCGAGGAGGGCGCTCGGGTGCTGGGGCTGCGCGGATCACGATTCGGTGCGTGGGGCGAGACCGTCGCCGTGCCCACCGAGTGGCTCGCCGAACTGCCCGCGGAGGTTTCGTTCGCGCAGGCGGCGACCCTGCCGACCTGCGGGCTGACCGCCCTGTACGCACTGGAGCGGGCCGGCTTCCTGCTCAACCGCACGGTGCTGGTGACGGGTGCGTCCGGCGGCCTCGGTCACTTCGTCACCCAGCTCGCGGCCCGGTCCGGCGCGTACGTGGTGGCGGGAGTCCGTCGTCCCGAGCGGGCCGACGCGGTGCGGGAGTCCGGTGCGACGGAGGTCGTGGTCGGCGAGGATCTCACCGCTGCCCGGGAGTTCGGCCCGTACGACGTGATCGTCGACCAGCTCGGCGGGGAGCCCCTGGCCCAGGCGCTGCCGCTGCTGGTGCCGGGCGGGCTCGCCGTGACGCTCGGCATCTCCGCGGGTACCGAGACCAAGCTCAATCTGGCTCAGCTGTTCGCGGGCGTCGGCGGGGTCGAACTGGCCCAGCTCGTCCTGTTCACCGAGCTGGAGCGGCGCCGGGCGGCCCCGGGACTCGCCGCGCTGGCGCGCATGGTCGCGGAGGACCGGCTGCGTCCGGCCATCGGTGTCGAAGCTTCGTGGACGGAGATCGGCAAGGTGGCCCAGCAGTTCGTCGACCGCGGTATCGCGGGCAAGGCGGTGCTGCACTTCACCCCCTGACAGTGCGGCCGGGTGTCCCCACCGCCCGGCCGGACGTGCGCCGGTGCCCCTCCCCGCCTCGGGAGGGGCACCGGCGCGTGGTGGCCGGGGGCAGCGGCCCGCGGTTCCGGGCCCGTCAGCGCTTCAGCCTGCTGTCCAGGAACGCGTCGGTGAGCCGCCAGGCCTCTGCGGCGGACTTCTCGTGGAGATGCTCCGGGCGGGCGTCGCAGTAGAAGTCGTGGCCCGCCTCGGCATACCGCACGATCTCGGTGTGCACCGGCGAGAGCGCCGCCGCCGTCCTCAGCCGCTCCACGTCGTCGACCGGTATGTACGCGTCGAGATCCCCGAAGTGGCCCAGCCACGGGGTACGGAACCCCTTGGCGACCTCGATGAGCGGTGGCAGTCCGAACAGCCGCGCCTGGGTGAGTCCGCCGCCGCCACCACCGCAGAACGACACCCCGGCGCCGAGTTCGAGGGCCGCGCCGAGGGCCATGACGACCGAGCCGCCCATGCTGAAGCCGACCACGCCGACCCCGGCGGCCGGGATGCCGGACTCCTCGATGCGGCCGAGCGTGGCGGCGATGTCCGTCAGCAGCCCTTCCTGAGTGAGCGCCCGGATGTGCGGGAAGGCCGACGTCGGGTCGTCGTAGCCGAGCTCGGGGTCGCCGGTGCGGTGGAACAGGTGCGGGGCGACGGCGAGATGGCCGGCCTCGGCGTAGCGGCGGGCGACGCTCCGGATGTACGGGTCGACGCCGAACCCCTCCTGTATGACGATCACCGCCGATCGCGGTGCGTCGGACGAAGTGTCCGGGCGCACCTCGTGGAGCTTCATCGGTCCGTCCTGGGTGGAAAGCGTTTCGGTCACCGCACGCATGTGGTCTCCAGGTATTCGGGGATCTTTCGCAGGGGCGACAGGATAGTGGCACCCGCCTTTCCCTGTCTGCCGCGCTTTGGTCGCAATTAAGCGCGCTACTAGGGGTATTCGGAGAATACGAACCGGTAAGCCAGGTGGAATGCCGACCTCTTTCTTCTGTCTTGAGGAGCCTGTATGAGTCGCACGGTCGTCATCGCCGGGGCAGGGCCGGTCGGTCTGGTGCTCGCCGGGGAGTTGGCGTTGAACGGCGTGGACACGGTGGTCATCGAACGCCGCGCAGAATCCACGGAGGATTCCCAGGGAATGGCCATTCACGGCCGGTCTCTGCAATTCCTCCGCCGCCGGGGGCTGGGTGAAGGTCTGGCCGGGCAGGGGATGTGGGCCTGGCCGCGGACACCGTTCGCGTTCTTCTGGCTCGATCTGGAAACCGTGGGCGAGCAGGACCACACCTTCGCCCTTCCCCAGTGGCGCACCGAACGGCTGCTGGAGGAGCGGGCCGGAGCGCTCGGTGTGGACATCCGCCGCGGGCAGGAGATCGTGGACGCCCGGCAGGACGCGGACGGTGTGCGGGTCACGGTGCGCGAGCAGGGCGGTGGCACGTACGAGGTGGAGGGTGCCTATCTCGTCGGGTGCGACGGACCGGACAGCACCGTGCGCGAGCTGGCCGGCATCGGCTTCCCGGCGGCCGGCCAGAGCTACTACGGCGTGCTGGGTGATGTGACCCTCGCCGACGGCGCGAGCGACCAGTTCGATTCGGGCCTCCTGCCGGGCGGGATCTTCGGCGCGCTGCCCCTGCAGCCCGGTCAGCTGCGGCTGATGACCATTCAGTTCGACCATGAGCCGCAGGGGCCCGAGGTGCCGGTCACCGTGGACGAGCTGCGTGCGAGCATCGAGCGGGTGGCGGGCAGGGCGCCGGAGATCGGCACGGTGCACTGGCTGTCCCGGTTCGGCGGCCGGAACCGGCTGGCCGAGCGGTACCGCAACGGGCGGATCCTGCTGGCGGGGGACGCCGCGCATGTGCAGTTCATCTCCGGGAGCCAGGGGCTCAACACCGGAATCCAGGACGCGGCCAATCTGGGCTGGAAACTCGCGGCCACCGTCAGGCAGCAGGCGCCCGAGGGGCTCCTCGACACGTACCACAGCGAGCGCCGCCCGGTTGCGGAGCTGGGACGCATGCACGCCATGGCGCAGATGGCGCTGCTCAATCCGCTGGACCGGATGGCCCCGCTGCGGGAGCTCTTCGACGAGCTCCTGGTCCATGGCGAGGTCAACCGCAAACTGCTCCGGATGGCGACGGAGACGCGCTACGACGTGGGGGGCGCGGAACCCGGCGCGCATCCTCTGCTGGGTGCGGTGGTGCCCGACGCGGAGCTGACCACCCCGACGGGGCCGACGAGTGTGGCGGAGGCGCTGTCCTCCGGGCGCGGGCTGCTGCTCGATTTCGGCGGCGGCGCCGAACTCGACGAAGGGCTCACGGACCGGATCGGGTGCGTGACGGCGTCACCGGTTCCGGAGATCGACGCGACGGTCCTCCTGGTCCGCCCCGACGGGCATGTCGCGCATGTGGACCGCACGGGCACGGACCACGAGGGTCTGCGCAGCGCGGTCAAGGCCTGGTTCGGCTGATCCCCGGCAGCCGGACCGGGCCGAGGGGCGGGTGACCCCCTGAAAGGGGGGACCCCCCCCCCGGCGTGTTGCAGCCCCCCCCCCCCCCCCCGGCCCGGGCCCCGCCCCCGCGGCCGCGGCGGGCTGCGGATATCCG
>NZ_JBHVPX010000025.1:0-64440 GCF_042887155.1 Streptomyces sp. NPDC057963 | reverse complement strand
CCGCGTCTTTTTTTTATACTCCCCTGCGGGGGGTCGGCGCCGGGCGCTAAGGGCGGGTTGCGGCTCACCCCGGGCCGCCGGCCGGGGCGGGGGGGCGGGGCCCCCAGTGCCGGGGGCAACCGCCCCTCGGTCGTGTGCCTGCCCCGGCCGCCCGCCGGGACCGTCAGTGGCCGGTGGCGTCCCCGAACCAGGTCTTGAGGGCCAGTTGCAGCCCTTCCCGGTCGCCTCCGTCGTGGTCCACGTGGGCGACGTGGCCGTCCGGGCGCAGCAGGAGTACGGCCGCGTCGAGTTCCGTGACGGGTTCGGCGTCGACGGTGTCGACGCGGTCGGTCCAGCCCTTGATGTCGGGGGCCTCGTCGCCCGAGAGGTTCAGCAGGACGCCGCGTCCCGGATGCAGCGTGCGCCAGGTGGTGGTGGCCTCCGCCGCTTCCCCGGCGCCGGACTTCACCGGTGTCAGGGGGATGTCGCCGATGCGGCGGCCGAGCAGCGGATGGCCCGGTCCGTCGGCCGGCTTGCCCATCGGGTAGCGGATGCCGATGCCCGTCACCATGTCGGTGAGGTAGGTGTTGACCTCGTCGAGCCGCAGGAGTTCGCCGAAGAGTTCCCGCAGCGGCGCCACCCGCTCCAGCGGGTACATCAGGGAGTCCTGGGCGCGGGTGTTCATGCAGACGCGTTCGCCGACCGGGTGCCGCTCACTGTGGTAGGTGTCCAGCAGGCCGTCGGGGGCCTCTCCCCGGACGACCGCGGCCAGTTTCCAGCCGAGGTTCCAGGCGTCCTGGATACCGGTGTTGAGGCCCTGGCCGCTGACCGGAAGGTGGATGTGGGCCGAGTCGCCGGCCAGCAGGACCCGGCCGTCGCGGTAGCGCTCGGCAAGCCGGGTGGGGTTGCCGAAGCGGGACAGCCAGTGGGCCTCGCCGATGTCCAGGATCTCCGGGTCGATGCCCGCGACGCGCTGGATGCTGCCGCGGAACTCGTCGATCGTGACGGGCACGTTCTTGCTGGTCAGTTCGGTGCCGAATTCGATGACCGTGACCCGGTGCTGTCCTGGCCCGATGGGGGTGACGGCGAACAGCCCGGTGCCGTACAGCTTCGGGGGGAGCCGCTGCTGGAAGTCCTCCGGCGTGTTCACATCGCCGGTGATCCCGTTGATGGTGGAGGCGCTTCCGGGGAAGCCTATGCCGGCGAGTTTGCGGACCTTGCTGCCGCCGCCGTCGCAGCCGACGAGGTAGTCGCCGCGTACCTCGGACTCCTGCTCGCCCTCCCGTACCCGGACCGTGACTCCGTCGGCGTCCTGTTCGAAGCCGATCACCTCCTGGCCGCGGCGGATGTCGACACCGAGTTCCAGCGCGCGGTCCTCCAGACGGCGTTCCAGATGACGTTGCGGCACGAGCAGCGGGACGAGGCTCGGGTCGATGATCCCGGTCAGCTCCAGCAGACCGAAGTTGTACGAGCGGATGTGCGGGTACTCGTCGAACCAGTCGAGCCCCCGTTGGGAGAGGACTTCGACGGAGCGTGCCTGAAGGGTGAGCGATCTCGACCATCCGTTGGCTTCCGGCAGCCGCTCGATGACGATCGTGTGCACGCCCTTCAGGCCCAGCTCGGCGGCGAGCATGAGGCCGCTCGGGCCTCCGCCCGCGATGACAACAGTCGGACTCACGGCAGACTCCTCGCTGCGGGATGGATGGTGGCGAGCGGGACGAGCGCCCTGCGGAGCAGGTGGAGAAAGGACCGGCTCTCGTCCCGGATGAAGAAGTGGCCGCCGGGCACGGGCTGGACGGAGCAGCCGCCTTCGGTGTGCTGTGCCCATGCGGCGGCGTCGCGCGCCGTCACGAGGGTGTCGGCCCTGCCGGTGAAGACCTGGATCGGGCAGGGCAGCGGATCGTCGGGGCGGGTGCGGCCGGGGCTCGCGCACAGTTCCAGGTCCGCGCGCAGGAGCGACACCGCGGCCTGGAGCCATTCCGGGTAGCGGAGCAGCTCCGGGGACATGCCTCCGATGTCGATCATCCACTGGGCCAGCAGCTCGTCGGAGAGTTCCGCGACCGCGTCGAGTCCGGTGGGCAGGTGTGGTGCGGGAAAGGCCCCGACCAGCAGCCGGGCGGGAAGCGGGCGTCCGAGGGCGTGCCGGTGGCGGGTCAGCGCGTAGGCGACGGCGGCGCCCATGCTGTGGCCGTAGAAGGCGTACGGTCCGGTCAGCGACGGGCCGAGCGCCTCGTCGAGGTCGGCGACGAGCGCGCCCATGCTGAGCTGCCTCGGTTCGCGGATCCGCCCTTCCCTGCCCGGGAGTTGGACCGGGAGCACGGCGATGTCGGGCCGGAGCGCCTGGACCCAGGGGGCGAAGGCCGAGGCGGCTCCGCCGGCGTGGTGGAAGCAGAACAGCCGCAGCCGTGCGCCGGGGGCGGCGGAGGTGGGGAGATAGCCCCCGGCGCCGCTCGCCGGGGGCCCCGCGGAGCCGTTCACGCGCGTGCTCCCGCGAGGCGGCGGCGGGCTCGGGCCGCGCCGAGCAGCAGGCCGATGACGGCCCGTTGGGCGGCCTGGGCGCGCCGCATCCGCAGCACCGACTGCACGGTCCACAGCCGGGTCTCGACGACGTGGTCGGGAGATCCGTGCACATCGTCGTTGTTCAGCAGGCTCAGCCGGCGTACGTGGGTGCGCAGCGCCTGGATGTCGGCGTCGGGGATGATCTCGTCCCTGGCGCTGACCACGCTGTGCACGGGGATGTCCAGGGCGCCCAGCGACGCGGCGTCGATGATGTGCCCGCTCATCCGCTCGACGGTGTGCTCCGGCGGTGTACCGGTGAGGTGGGCGAGCGTGTCCACGGTGACGCGCGGCAGTCCGGCCCGCCAGGCGCGGTCGGAGAAGAACGCGTCGACGGGGGCGCCCGCGGTGACGATGCCGCGTATGCGGGGGTCGTGGGCGGCGCAGCGCAGGGCCATGTTTCCGCTGAAGCTCAGTGCGACGGCGTAGGTGTGGTCGACGTCGGCCCGGGAGGCCACGGCGTCGAGCACGGCCGGGATCATCCGCCGGCTCTTGTCGTCGTAGGGGGTGGTGTTCTCCCCGATCCCGGGCATTTCGGTGACGATGCCGGCCATGCCCAGGCGTTTGGCCTGGACGAGGACGGGCCCCCACTGTTCCTTGACGGTGACGATGCCGCCCATGATGAGCAGGACGGGGCGCGGCCGGTCCGCGGAGAGGCCGGCGGTCCAGCAGGCGATCCGGCCGCTGTCCGTTTCGATGTCGAGCCGTTCGATGGCGCGGCCGTCCTGGGTGCGCCAGGTGTCGAACGCCTCGACGCAGCGCTCCCCCGCGGTCTGCCGGGCGGGACCGTCGACGTAGGGGAAGCGGGCCATCGCGTAGTGCCGGCATGCCTCCAGCAGGCGGCCGGCCGCCTCCTGCGCCTCACCCGCCCGCTGCCATTCCCCGGCCCAGGATCCGGGACCGCCCCGCGGGTCGTCGCTTCCGATGCGGTCGAGGACGGTGCGGTAGCCGCCGATGTTCTGTGCGCGGGCGTGCACGACCGCGAACTGTTTGAGCTCGTCCACGTCATTCATCGCCCCTCCTCACGGAGGTGTCGGAGGTGTCGGAGGCATCGGAGGTGTCGCGGTCCGCGGCCGGCAGGCCGGTCGGGTTCTCAAGTCCGTCCTTGAGGTCGCCCAGTACGTCGGCGGCCTCCGCTCCGTCGATGACCCGGTGGTCGAAGGCGAGGCTCAGCCGCATGACGGGGGCGGTCGTCACCACGTGGTCGCGTACGACGGGACGCTCGGCGATGCGTCCGAGGCCGAGGGTGACCGTGGTGCCGCCCACCGAGTGGAAGCCGTCGACGGGCCGGTGGCCCAGCGAGGTGACGGCGAAGGTGCCCATGCGCGCGGCCCGTCGGCCGAGGGGGCGCACGGCGGCACGGTAGGCGAGCCGTCCGAGGGGCATGGGCAGCCGTTGCAGCGCCCGTGCTCCGGCGAACTCCGGCATGGTGGCCGGGTCGCCGTCACGGTAGTGGTCGACCTGGTGCTGGATGTCGTCGAGTCCGGCCCGGTGGAGGCCGGGGAGGACGGCGGACAGCACGATGCGCCGGCCGTCGAGGGTTCTGTCCAGGGTGAGTTTCCCGTCGACGGACCCGTACCGGGCGACCCTGGGCCGGATCCGGCCCGTGATCGCGGCGTTGGCCTCGGGGTGGTCGGCGAGGACCCGTGCCGCGGTGTGCAGGACGTAGGTCACCACCGAGTACCGGTGGCCGGCCGCGCGGGCCGCGGTGCGGTGCTCCCCGATGCGCGTCATGTCGATCTCGGTGTCGAGGAAGACGGGGGCGAAGGACCGGATCTCGCCGAGGAATTGCAGGGTGTGGCGGCGTTGCCGGGCCATCGGCCCCGGGGTCATGCCGTCACCGTCAGGTCGTAGATGTCGTGCAGGCTGGAGGCGAGCAGGACGTCCGGCATGGAGACGCGGGTTCCCGTGGTGCGTTCCAGTGCCGTCAGGAGGGTCAGCAGGTGCATCGAGTCCCAGCCCGGCACCGCGTCGAGCGGTCCCGCGATGTGGTCGACGGTGACGGGCAGCCCGACCTCCTCGTTGATGAGCGTCACGAAGTCGTCGATGGTCTTCACGAGCCGGTGCCTCCGAGGTGTTCGGTCAGTCGCACATGGGGTGGCGGCGGAGTGATGGTCTCCAGGTCGTGGCGGTGGCCGAACCCGTTCGCCGCCTCGCCGGACGGCACGAAACCGCCCTGTGCGTAGAAGTCGGCGACCTTGGTGTTCTTCGGCGTCGGCCGGTAGGTGCCGTGCACGGCGCGCACTCCGGTGGCTTTCGCATGGGTCAGCACGGCCGCGAGGCAGGCCTGCTCGACGCCTCGGGAGAACACCCGGCAGCTCAGCAGGAAGTTCTCGATGTGCAGCTCGTCGCGGTCGCGGCGCAGCAGTACGACGCCCACGAGGCCGTTCTCGCCGTAGCGGTCGCCGGTGTGCACGGTGAGGACCCGGGTCTCGGGGCCGGCGGCGAGTGTCTGGACCTCAGCCGACTGGAGCCGCTGCGTGGTCATGTTGAACTGGTTGGTCCGCAGGGTGAGTTGGGCGACGCGGGGGATGTCGCGAGCGTCCACGTCGGCGATCCGCACGGTGACGCCGAGCTCGCGCAGATAGTCCTCGACCGAGTCGAAGCCGGTCATGAAGTCCTTGCGGACCAGCTCGTCGCGGTACCGGTCGGGCCTCTCGCGGTCCTCGGAGGTCAGCGCCCGGACGTCGAACCAGCCGTCGGCCAGGAGCTTGCGGACATGCAGCGCGGGTTCGTCGTCGAGGTCGATCACGGCGACGCCCGGCAGCATCTTCCGTACGAGGCCGCGCTCGTAGGCGCTGTCGTCGGCGAAGACCAGGCTGTCGACACCGAGGTTGAGGTCCTCGGCCAGTTGCACGAGGTTCTCGTGCTTGGGCCGCCAGTTGGCGGTGACCCGCACGAAGTCGTCCTCGCGCAGGGTCATGTCGGGGTGGTCGCGCAGGACTTCGCGGACCGGGTCGAGGTCGTTCTTGCTCACGGCGGCCACCAGGACGCCTTGCGAGGCGAGTTGCCGGACCACGCGCTGGAAGGCCCGGAACGCCTCGCCGCGCAGGCTGCTCGCGACTTCGATCCCGTCGATCCCGTCGTCCCCCAGGATGCCGCCCCACACCGTCTCGTCCAGGTCGACGACGAGGCACTTCCTGGTGTGCCCACCGATGTGCCGGGCCAGATGCGCGACTTCGCGCGCGTAGGCGGCGAGCAGGGCGGGTGCGAGGTGGGCCTTCGCGTAGATGTCGAGGCGTGGTTCCGTGACGGGAATTCCGTCGGCGACGAGGGGATCGAGATCGAGCACGACCGTCGACGGGCGGTCGCGCATGAGGTCGAGGAGGGCGGCGTTCGCCTGCCGCCAGATGGCCCCGAGCTCGGCCCGCGAGGCGAGGTCGACGAGCCGTCCGGTGTACTCCCGCGGGAGCGGCAGGGTGTTCAGTACGAGGGTGCCGCGGCCCGCCGATTCGAACCGGCGCGTCGCCTCGTCGAGGAGCGCGAGCTGCCCGGCGAGCGCTTCCCGCACGTCGGCGGGGCGCCAGGGCGCCGGCAGGAGGTCGAAGACCATGGCGGGGTCGAGGACGCACAGGACGAGGTCGGCGTCGCCGTACACCTCGCTGGCCGGGTCGGCCAGTTGCAGCCGGTAGCTGTCGTGGTCCGTCATGTGCGGGCGCAGCAGGATGCCGTGCCGTGCCGTCTCGGCGGTGAGCGCGGGGACCAGCTCGGACAGCGTGCCGTGACCGGTGACCACCACGGTCGTCGTCGGCGTCGCGGGATGGGCGCGCAGGATCTCGTCGGGGTCGCTCCGGGACAGCAGCCTGCCCGCCCGCAGGAGATCGTCCCCGGTGAGGGGTGCGATCAGCCGGGATACGTCGGGGTGGCGCTCGACGAGCAGCCCGGCACGGGCCAGGGCGAACAGGTCCTCGGCGACCGGCTCGGTGCGGGTCATGGGGCTACCCCCGCTCCAGTGCGAAACCGGCCTTGATCCACTTGCTCGACTCCACGGCGACGGCGACGGCGCGGTCCCCCGTGGTCATGCGTGGCAGCAGCCGTTCCAGTTGCAGGAAGGGCAGCGCGTTGCCGGTGTTGCCGGTCTCCGCGACGCAGGTGATCTCGGTGGGATGCGGGGCGTCCATCCGCTTCACGATGAGTTCGGTCATCCGGCCGGAGAGCTGAGGCGGGAGAAGGAAGTCGAGGTCGTCCGCGGCCCAGCCGAGGCCGTCGAGCAGTTCGTCGAGGACTTCGGCGGCCATCACGGGCACGGCTGCCTCGATCGCCTTGTAGTCCTCCCTCGACGCCGCACGGTCCGGATTCCGGTCGGACTTGGTGAACCATTCCAGGACCTGTCCGGGCTCTCGGTTCAGGCCGACCAGCCGGGTGAGTACGCGGACCAGCCGGGCGGAGCGGTCCTGCGGCCGGCTGGTCAGAACGGCGGCTCCGGCACCGTCGCCGAAGAGCGCGACATTGACCATCTCCTCGGGGCTCAGGGCACTGAGGTCGGTCTCGACGTCGAAGATCTTGCTGCAGACGTCACCGCCGAGGACCAGCGCGGTGTGGTGCTCGCCCGCCATCAGCAGCTGCCGGGCCATGTTCAGGGCCTGGACCGCACCGGTGCATCCGGACTGCAGCTGGTACGTGGCCACGGCGTCGATGCCGAGGCGTTCGGCCACCATGTTCACGGTCGCGGGCATCAGCTGGTCGGGGGTGGAGGTGCCCAGCACCACCAGATCCACGTCACCGGCGGTGAGGCCGGCCGTCTCCAGTGCGCGGCTGCCCGCCTGTTCACACAGGTCGGTGAGCCGGACATTCGGCTCACCGGTCTTGAGATCGACGGCGAGATGGCGGGTGCGGGTACCGACGAAGGTGTCGATCCACTGCTCCCACAGGGTGTCCATGCCGAACCGGTCGGCGAGCGCCGCGTTGTCCACGGGTGCGCCCGGTAGCGCCGTGCCTGCCGACAGCAGGTGGATGTCGGGTGCGTCCATGCCGTTCCCTTCGGGTGCCGCGAGGTGCTGGTCGAGGAGCCGGGTTCGGATGGTGGCCATCGGGCCTAAAGCGGAACTAGCGCCCACCTTGGCGTCGGCCCGCCGCGCCTCTGACCCGATGCCCGCTGCCGGGCCGGGGCGCGTCCGATCCATACCGCGCCGCTTTAGCCGGGCCGAAGAACGACCCAAGCGGCGGGTCCGACCCTCGGGGTCATGACAGATGCCGACCTCCAGGTCTTCCCCATGCCGCGCACGGACCCGTTGCTGCCGCCTCCGGGCTACGCGGCGCTGCGTCAGGGGCCGCCCTGCAAGGTACGGCTGCCGCTCGGCTCGGAGCCGTGGCTGCTGACGCGGCACGCGGATGTCCGGGCCGCTCTGGCGGACCCCCGGCTGAGCGCGGATTCGCGCAACCCGGACCTTCCGCGGGTCGTGCCGCTGCCGCCGGGGCCGAGCCGGGTGTCGTTCCTCCGCATGGACGACCCCGAGCACGGCGTACTGCGGCGGATGCTGACGCCCGAGTTCACGCTCCGCAAGATCCAGGAGCAGCGTCCGGGCATCCGCAAGACGGTCGACGCTCTGCTCGACGCCATCGACCGGGGCTCGCCGCCCGTCGACTTCATCGACGCCTTCGCCCTGCCGCTTCCGTCGCTGGTGATCTGCACGATGCTCGGAGTCCCCTACGCGGACCACGACTTCTTCCAGGCCCAGAGCAAGATCATCGCCTCGGGTACGGACAGCCCGCAGGAGATCGCGGCGGCGTACGGGGAGCTGTCGGCCTATCTGGACCGGCTGTCCGCGGAGAAGGCGCGCACTCCGGGCGACGATCTGCTCAGCCAGGTGGCCGGCCGGTATGTCACCTCGGGCGAGCTCTCCGTGGAGGAGCTCAGCTCGATGGCCCGGCTGCTGCTCGTCGCGGGCCACGACACCACGGCGAACATGATCGGCCTGGCCGTGCTCACCCTGCTGCGGAACCCCGACCAGTTGGAGGCGCTGCGGCGGGATCCCGGCCTCATGCGTTCCGCGGTCGACGAGTTGCTGCGCTACCTGTCGGTGTCGCAGAGCGGCATGGTGCGGGTGGCGGTCGACGAGCTGGTCATCGGCGGGCAGCGCATCGCCAAGGGCGAGGGGGTCG
Organism: Streptomyces sp. NPDC057963; assembly: GCF_042887155.1. Lineage (NCBI taxonomy): Bacteria > Bacillati > Actinomycetota > Actinomycetes > Kitasatosporales > Streptomycetaceae > Streptomyces > Streptomyces sp. NPDC057963. Next base: position 55,803 of record NZ_JBHVPX010000025.1, on the reverse strand, counting down.
TCTTCGCCCTGCCGTCCGCCAACCATGACGAGGCTGCCTTTCCGCATGCCGAGCGGCTCGACATCCGCCGGGACGCGAGCAGCCATGTCGCCTTCGGACACGGCATCCACCAGTGTTTGGGCAAGTCGCTGGCCAGGGTGGAGATGGAAACGGCACTGTCCGCCCTGATCGAACGCTTCCCGGATCTGCGGCTCGCCGTCCCGTTCGATGAACTTTCCTTCCGGTTCGACAGTTTCGTGTACGGCCTCTACGAACTTCCGCTCTCCTGGTAAGCGGTACGGATGCAGGCAGACCTGCGACCGAGGAGTGAGGAGTCAGCTGTGTCTTCGGCAGAGCCACGAGTCAGGGACTTCCCCCGCACGCCGCCGGGCCAGTTGCGGCCCGCCGCCCTCCTGGACGAACTGCGCGAGAGAGAGCCGGTGTCCCGGGTCCGTCTGCCGTTCGGCCGGGACGGCTGGCTCGTCACCCGTCACGACGACGTCCGGACCGTGCTGACGGACCACCGGTTCAGCCGTGCGGCCGGTGTCTCCGAGGACGTGCCCCGGTCCACTCCGCGGGTGCCGCGGGCGGACTCGATCCTCTCGATGGACCCGCCGGAGCACTCCCGGCTGCGCGGTCTGCTGGTGAAGGCGTTCACCGCCAGGCGGGTCGAACAGCTGAAGCCGCGCACCGAGGCCATCGCCCGCGGTCTCCTGGACACGATCGCCGACGGAGGCGGGCCCGCGGACCTCGTGGAGCAGTTCTGCCTCCCGCTGCCGGTCACCGTGATCTGCGAGCTGCTCGGGGTCCCCGCCGCGCGGCGGGGCAGCTTCCGGGAGTGGTCCGAGGCGTTCGTCTCCTCGACCCGGCTGACGGGGCAGGAGATCGAGGCGGCCCACGGTCATCTCCGCGACTGCCTCGCCGAGTTGATCGCCGAGCGCCGTGCCGTTCCCGGCGACGATCTGCTCGGCGCACTGGTCACCGCACGGGACGCCGAAGGCAGGCTGAGCGAGGGGGAACTGGTCACCTTCGGTGTGACGCTGCTCGTCGCGGGCCATGAGACGACCGCCGGCCAGCTCGGCAACTTCCTCTATCTGCTGCTGACACACCCCGACGAACTCCGGCTGCTGCGCGCACGGCCCGATCTGCTTCCTTCGGCGATCGAGGAGATGCTGCGCTACGTGCCGATCGCGGCGAGCGCCGGGTTCGCCCGTATCGCCAAGGAGGACGTGGTGCTCAGCGGGGTGACCATCAGGGCCGGAGAGGCGGTGCTGGCTTCCGAACCGGCCGGGAATCGTGACGCCTCGGTCTTCGCGGACGCCGACGCCCTCCGCTTCGACCGGAAGACCAATCCACATCTGGCATTCGGGCATGGTGTGCACCACTGCCTGGGTGCCCCGCTCGCCAGGATGGAGCTGCACGTGGCGATCAAAGCGGTCCTCGACCGTTTCCCCGGGCTACGGCTGGCCGTCGACCCCCGCGAAGTGCGGTGGAAGTCAGGCTCGTTGGCGCACGGAGTGGCGGAGCTGCCGGTGATCTGGGAATGAGCGGGTCCGGCGTGGCGAAGTGGCGTATCGAGGTGGACGACGAACTCTGCTTCGGTTCCGGGGTGTGCACCGGATGCGCTCCCCAGGTGTTCGATCTGGTCGACGGGGTCTCCACCCCGGCCGCCCCCGTGGTGGAGGCCGGTCCCGAGGTGCTGATCGCGGCCGAGTCGTGCCCGGTCGAGGCCATCAGGGTGACCGACACGGCCACGGGCGAGGTGCTCGCGCCGACCGATTGACGGCGGCGACGGCGACGGCCCGGGGTGTGTTCCGTGCGGAACGGGGCACATGCCGGGCCCCGTTCGCCAGCCCTCAGGCGCGGGAGAGCAGCCCCTTCATGGCGATACCGAGCAGCCGCTCGATCTGCTCCGCGGGCGCGGGCGACTGCTCCGTCGCCCAGGCGATGGCGTTGACGAGCTTGAGCGCGGACGTGATGTCGTACTCCGCGGCGATCTCTCCGGACTGCTGCGCCCGGACAAACAGTCCGTGGCCGGCCTCGGTGATCCGCGTGTGGCGCGCGGCGCTCAGCGACGGCCCGTCGTCGATTTCGATGGCCAACTGCTCCGCGGCGAGTCCGCGGTACGTCCGGGAGTGCTCGATGACCGCGCGGAGCCACTCCTCCAGCGCTCCGCCGGGCGAGGGGCTGTCGAGCAGCGCCTTCGCCTGCTCGCACAGCGCGTCCACCCGGTCCCGGAAGACCGCGTCCAGCAGCGCTTCCCTGGTCGGGAAGTGCCGGTAGAGCGTCGCCGACCCCACCCCGGCACGCTTGGCGATGTCGTCGAACGGGGCATCCGCGCCGTTTTCGGCGAATGCCTCCCCCGCGGCTTCGAGCAGACGGAAGTAGTTCCTGCGCGCATCGGCCCGCAGAGGCTTGGCCGGTCCAGTGGTGGCCGTGCGTCCCATGGGCTCTCCTTGATAAACGGACTGTGTCCCCGTATCGTACCGCCCATAAGCGGGGACACTCCCCGTTTCTTTCGGGCGGGGCATCGCGGCGCGGTGCCCGCACACGATCGCAGCTCTTGCTGAGGGGTTGGCGTACGACATGTCCACATCCGAAACGACCCCGGTCGACACGGGGCAGACACGATCCGGGGCCCTGCCCGGCCAGGGGCTCGGGATCACCCTGGCCGTGATCGTCACCTGCCAGCTCATGGTCGCCATCGACGGCACCGTGATGAACGTGGCTCTGCCGTCGTTGCGGGAGAGCCTGAACTTCTCGGCGACGAGCCTCTCGTGGGTTCCGACCGCCTACACCCTGGCTTTCGGTGGACTGCTGCTGCTCGGCGGCCGGGCGGGCGACGTCCTCGGCCGACGGCGGGTGTTCGTCGCCGGTGTCCTGGTCTTCACCCTGGCCTCCCTGCTGGGCGGCCTCGCACCCACGGCGGGCTGGCTCATCGCGGCCCGCGTCCTACAGGGCGCCGGCGCGGCCATGTGCGCCCCCAGCACACTCGCCCTCCTCACCACGAACTTCACCGAGGGCGCCCAGCGCAACCGCGCACTCGGCGTGTTCTCCACGGTCGCGGGGCTCGGGCTGGCCATCGGCCTCATCCTCGGTGGCGTGCTGACCGAGTGGGCCTCATGGCGCTGGGCCCTCCTCATCAACGTCCCCTTCGGCATCGCCATCGCCGTGCTGGCTCCGAAGTACGTCAAGGAGCCGCCCCGGCAGTCCGGCCGGTTCGACACGAGCGGCACCCTGCTGTCGGCCGCCGGGATGGGGCTCCTCGTCTACGGCCTGATCCGGGTCGCCGAGGTCGGCTGGGGCAGCACCCTCGCGGTGTCCCTGGCCGCCGCCGGTGTCGTCCTGCTCGCGGTCTTCGTCCTCGTCGAGCGGGGCGCCCAGCAGCCGATCATGCCGCTGCGCCTGTTCGCCGACCGCACCCGGGCCAGCGCCTACCTCAACATGCTGCTTCTCGTGGCGACGATGACCAGCATGTTCTTCTTCCTGGTCCAGTTCATGGGAGACATCCTGGACTTCAGCCCCATGATTTCCGGGGTCGCCTTCCTGCCGATGGCGGGCGCCCTGTTCGTCTCGGGCCGGACCGCCCCCAAGCTGCTGCCGAAGTTCGGCGCCAAGAAGGTCATGATCGGCGGCGCGGTCGCCATCGTCGCCGGAGTCGCCTGGCTGGCCACCATCTCGGCCGACACCTCGTACGCCGCCGGAGTCCTGGGCCCGCTGATCCTGTTCGGCACCGGCATCGGCTTCAGCTTCATGCCCCTGAACATGACCATCCTCGGTGGCGTACCGCCGCGCGACGTGGGCGCCGCTTCGGGCCTGCTCCAGGCGATGCAGCAGGTCGGCGGCTCGGTGGGCCTGGCGGTGCTGGTGACCGTCTTCGGCTCGGTGAGCCGCGACTCCGCCGAGAAGCCGCGGGGCGTCGGCCAGAGCCTGGAGGCCCACGCGCACATCGCCGAGGCCGACGGCATGTCGAGCGCCTTCGCCGCCGGAACGGTCTTCGCCGTGCTGGCCCTGCTCGTCGCGGCCTTCGCCATCCGCATCCCCAAGCCGAAGGCCGCCGCCTGACCGCCCGGCACCACCGCACGTGAAGACCGCCCCGCACCACCGCACATGAAAGAGGCAGACCCGAGTGGGGGTCTGCCTCTTCCGCGTACCGGCTGCCGTCGCGGAGCGGCCCGCTACGAGTGCGTGCCCGTGACGCCAGTACGGGATCCGGCCTCCCCCGCGAGCGGCGCCCGGTGAGGCCCTGGGCGGGAACAAGGCCGTCATCCTGCAGAACCACGGCCCGCTGACCGTCGGCCACCCGGTCGCCGAGGTCGTGTGGTGGTTCGTCACCATGGAACGCTCCTGCCAGGCCCAGCTGCTGGCGACGGCGGCCGGTACGCCGAAGCTCATCGACCGGGAGACGGCCCTGGTGACCCGTGGCCAGGTCGGCACCCACCTGGCGGGATGGTTCCCGGCCCGCCCGCTGTGGGACCGGATCACGGCCTCCGATCCGGATCTGTTCGACTGACCGCGCGGAACGGGGGACGGCGAGGAGCAGCGGACCGCGAGGGACGGCCGGCCGCAAGGTATCCGTCACTCGCCGTTCTGCTGCGCGCCGCGGGAGCGCGGCGCTGCCCGCACGCCCACGCTGCCCGTCGGTTCAGCGCACGCCGTCGAAATTCTCGCCGACGGTCAGCGTCACGACCCCCGGAGCGGCCGCGGGGTCCTGGGTCGCTCGCACCTTCGGCAGCCGGGAGGCCAGCGCCTTCGCCTGCTGGTCGAGTCCCTGTGGGAAGGCGACCGACGTCTTTCCCGTGCCGCCGGGGGCGTTGCCCGTGCCGACGACGGTGTATCCCGCCGTGCGCAGCGCTTCCGCGGCCTTCGCAGCCTCCCCCGGCTTCCCCGTCCCGTTGAGTACGCGCACACGGATCGTGGAGGCGTAGACGGGGTTCTTGCTGCGGGCCTCCAGTGCCTTCTTGTCAACTTCCTTGTCCGCGGCCAACGAAGTGAAGAGGTCCGCCGCCTGGGGGTACTGCCACACCACGTTGGCCTTGTCGGTGGGCACGTCCGCCTCACGCCCGTAGTTCGGCACGGTCAGGAAGGCCAGCCGGTCGCTCGGGATCCCCTTGAGCTCGGAGGCGAGCCCGGTGAGCGGGGTGATCCCCGCCAGATCCTTGTCCGTGGTCAGTGATTTGGTCGCCGAGTCGAGGAAGCCGTACAGGGCGGTCGGGCTGGTGAGTTTCTTCTGGGCCTTGGCGGCCAGGGCCTCCATGAACTCCTGCTGCCGGCCTATCCGGCCGAGGTCGGAGCCGTCTCCCACGCTGTAGCGGGTCCTGACGTACCCGAGGGCCTTCTCGTCCTTGACGGTCTGGCATCCCGCTTCCATGTCGAGATGGGCCTTCTTGTCATGGATCGCCGTCTCCGGACAGACTTCTATGCCGTCCAGGGCGTTCACCATGCCCTTGAAACCCTGGAAATCGATCGACATGAAGTGATCGATGCGCAGGCCGGTGTTCTTCTCGACGGTTCGGATGGTGCAGGCCGCAGCCTCGGCGACCTCACCGCTCGTTCCGCCGATGGCGAAAGCCTCGTTGATCTTGAAGTGGTGCGGTGTGGACTTGGTGCCGTTACCCCGGTCGCAGGCCGGTATGCCGACCCATGAATCGCGCGGGAGGGATACGACGGTGGCCCACTTCCGGTTGGCTGCCACATGCATCACCATCAGGGTGTCCGACTGCATCGTGGTCAGGCCCTTGCCGTATTTGCCGTTGTCGCCGGCGCGCGAGTCCGAGCCCACCACCAGGATGTTCTTGGAACCGGGACTCATATTGGCAGGCCGGTCGCCACCGAGCTTGTCGTCGATGTCGGCGGAGTGGATGTTCCCGTCGAGGCTCTGATAGATCCAGGCGCCGACGCCGCCGGCCGCCACGAGCAGCACGGCCAGCGCCGCTCCGCCGCGGACGAACAGCTTGCCCCGTCTCGTGAGCCGCCCCCCTGGCTTCTCTCCGCCCCTGCGCCTCGCGCCGCTTCGCGGCTTCCTGCGTTCCTTGCTCACGCCGACCCTCCGCACCCGGCCTTTCGACCGCGCGCCCGCCCACTCCCTCGTGCCCCGCACCTTGCGGTGGACGAACCCTACCTACCCGAAGAGAACAAGGGCTCGGGCGATACGGACACCGTGGTCGGCGGCGCTGCGGCGGGACCGGCCGCGCACCCCGGCCGTTCGCGCGGAACTCCCGGTCGACGAGGAACTGTTCGTCACCACCGCCCCGTCCGTGACGTCGCCCCCGAAGTTCCGCACGGCCCCGGTGCGTCAGCGGGGCTCGGCGCCGTAGTCCGCCACCGGGCGGCCCGACGCGGCGTCACCCGGGGCCGACCGGATGATCCTGGGTGCCGCCCGCTCGGGGTCATCGGGCTCGGAAGCGGCCGGCCGGGACTCGCCCTCCTCCTTCATGGCCTTGGTCTCGCTCTTCAGGATGCGGAGCGATTTGCCCAGCGCCCGTGCGGTGTCGGGCAGCTTCTTCGATCCGAACAGCAGGACGATCACGAGCCCCAAGATCAGCAGATGCCAAGGCTCCAGCGCGTTGCGGAACACTCCGCCCACCCACCCTTCCTTTTTTTCGATGGACCACGCCGGGCGCCGCCCACACAGAAACACTTGCTACATTGCGCAACTGTACAACCGTCATGGTGGGGGCGGTCCGATCTCCTCCTCCCCTGTGACCGGAACCGATGGGGTGGGCGAATGACAGGCAGCCGCCAGGTGTCCCGGCGACGCGCACGTGCCGCGGCAGGGCGCGACCGACGGCGCAGGCGAAGCCGGACCCGGACCGGCCTCACCCTCGGGGTTTCGCTGCTCGTCCTGCTCACGGCCGGAGCGGGCTGGCTCTACGCGCGGCTCAACGGGAACATCAGCACGTTCAGCGCGGACGGAGTGTCCGGCGACCGGCCGCCCGCCTCCACCAACGGCTCGAACGTGCTGGTGATCGGCTCGGACGGGAGGACCGGCGGCAACAGCGAGCTGGGCGGCGGCGACAAGAACGACATCGGCCGCTCCGACACCGCGTTCCTGCTGCACACCTACGCCGATCAGCGGCACGCCGTCGCCGTCTCGATCCCCCGCGACACCCTGGTCGACATCCCGCCCTGCAAACTGCCCGACGGCAGTTGGTCCAGGCCGCAGACCGATGCCATGTTCAACGCGGCCTATTCGGTGGGCGAGACCGCCCGGGGCAACCCCGCCTGCACCCAGAACACCGTCGAGAAGCTGACCGGGCTGCGCGTCGACCACACCGTCGTCATCGACTTCAAGGGCTTCGCGGCGATGACCGAGGCCGTCGGCGGCGTCCAGGTCTGCCTGCCCCAGGATGTCTACCAGAGAGATCTCAACCCCCATCGCCCCACCCGCGGCGAGCGGATTTTCACCAAGGGCCCGCAGACCGTCTCCGGCCAACGGGCGCTCGACTACGTGCGTATCCGGCACGGCATCGGCGACGGCTCCGACATAGGCCGGATACAACGCCAACAAGCCTTTGTCGCCAGCCTGTTGAAGCAGGTGAAGAGCGACGGACTCACACCTACCAGACTGCTGCCGCTCGCGGACGCGGCCACCAGGTCGATGACCGTCGATCCCGGACTCGGCTCCGCCGGCAAACTGGTCTCCTTCGCGATGTCGATGAAGGACATCGACCTGCACAACACCAAGTTCGTGACCCTGCCCTGGAGATATCAGGGTGCGCGCGTGGCGATCGTCCATCCCGACGCCGACGCCCTGTGGGCGGCGCTGCGGGCCGACCGCACCCTCGACGGGCAGGACGCCGGCGCACGGCACGGCACGGCGGCCCCCTCCACGTCGTCCTCGTCGTCGCCGAGCGGCGCCGGGCAGGTCTCCGGCGCCGGTGTCTCCGTGGCCGTGTACAACGGCACCACCGTCACCGGCCTCGCCGCCCGTGCCGCCCGGACGCTCGGCGAGCACGGCTTCACCGTCACCCGCACCGCGACGGCGACGGCGACGGACCGGCCCCGGGCCGGGACGGTGATCGAGTACGGCCCCGGCCAGAAGGAGGGGGCCGAGAAGGCCGCCCGGCTCTTCCCCGGCGCGCAGCTCACCGCGACGGCCGCGACGGGCATCGAGGTCGTCGTCGGCACGACGTACGCGGCCGAACCGGAGACCACCGCCTCGCCCCCACCGGCTGCCGTCCCCTCGCAGGTGGCCGACGGCGCCCGCTCCGCCGACGACAACCCCTGCTCCAACCTCTCGTACGGATGACCCGGGTACGGCGCTGAACGGTCCCGGCGGCACCTCCGCAGTGAAGGAGTCAGGCATGGGCGGGCGCCCTGGATCCCGACACGGCCCGTTGGGCCTCGGCCGCCAGTGAGCGCCGGTCGCCGCCGGTCAGCGGACGGTGCGTGGTGACCCGGGCCGACAGCTCCCCGGCACCGACAACCCGGCGCAGGGACGTGGCGAACCCCTCGTCCCCGAGGAAGCCCGCGACCGTGCTGGGGACGCCGTGCTGGAGGTAGTCGATCGTCACGGGACGGACCGGGGCACCCGCGTCGACGGCCGCCTGGAAGGTCGCACGCCGGAACGTACCGCCGGGAACGGAACACCAGGTGGTCCCCTGCGGGAACACCATCACGGACTGCCCGGTGCGCAGCGTCCGCGCCAGTTCGGCAACGGTGTACGGCAGCTCGCGCAGGCCCGCCCGGTCGATGAAGCGTGTACCGATGCGCCGGGCCAGCGTCCCTATGACGGGCCATGTGCCGACCTCGCGCTTGGCGAGCAGGGTCACGGGCTCGACCGCCAGCAGGACGATCACATCGAGCCAGGAGATGTGGTTGGCCACGACCAGGGTCCCGGTCGGCCCGGGTACGGTCAGCGGCCGACGGCCCTGCTCCGGACCCACGTCCCGCCCCGGGCTCCCGTCCGGCTTCGGGCTCCCGTCCTGCTCCAGATCCAGGTCCAGGTCCAGCCGTATCCGGAGGGCGGCGAGAATGGCGCGGGCCTCGGCGCGCAGGGTCCGGGGGTCGGCCAGCCGGTCTCCCCTCGCCGCGCTGTGGAGGAGCGTGCGGGCGACGGACGCGTACCGGTGCATCGTCTCGGGCAGCGGCACACCGGCTGCCGGGTTCTTCGCGCAGGCCGGTGTGCAGACCGGCTCCACCGTCCAGGGGTTCACCGTGTCGCCCCGGCGAAGTAGCGGCGGTCGCGACCGTTCAGCAGGTCCGTCGCCGGCAGGACGGAGGGGGCGGCGACGCCGGCCTCGATCAGCGGGGAGTGCGTCCCGGGGAGCAGGCGCACGTCGTACTCGTGGTCCGAGCGGGGCCGTTCGGGGCGCCTCCACGGCAGGAATCCGTAGGTATCGAGGATGTGGTGCGTCGTGACGTAGGTGCGGGTGACCGCTGCCGTGGTCGTCGAGAGCATGAGGTGCCGTTCTCCCTTCGGTGGGCGGACTGCGCCGGTCTGCTCACACAGCCCGATTCGCTTGTTCGGCGGAGAGGTTGCCCCCTCACGGGTCATGGGGAAGGGCCGGGCGGAACACAGGCGCCGGTGTCGGGCACGGTGCTTTCCTTTCGTCGCCGATCGGAGTAACCGGAGCAATCGGAGTATTGGCGCGCCGGGTGAATACCGTGCGAATCGAGGTGGAAGACCGGCTCTCGGGTGGCCGCCGCCGGGCCCGGCCGTACGACAGCGTCGACGGGGTGCGGGAGTTCGGCGGCGTCTCGCCGGCAGCGCGGTCATGCCCGGTTCGACGCGCTGCGACTTGGGTGTGGTGGTGTCGGCGGGCGCCAGGTGCCGCCTCTCCGCGCCCAGGGGTCCGCAACTCAATCGCGGTACGGAGACGGCCGGAACGGTGCGCCGCCGACCGGGGGCTGTACGGAGCTGTACGGAGCCGAGCCGACCGGAGCTGTACGGAGGCCGGGGACACGGTGTTCGCCGGTGGACACCACCGGCATCGTCCCCGCCGCCGCCTACCCCCGCCTGCCCGAGGTCGCGCGGCCCGCACCGGCGAACGGTTCCCGGCGTGTCGTCGCCGGGGCCCTTCCACAGGGCGATGTGGGCCATGAAGTGTCCACGCGGCACCGCACGAGGTGCTGCCCACCCGGGTCCAGTCAATGAACGACACACCGCTTCCGGAGTGAACGGACATCCAAGGGTCACCCCAACAGGCGAACGCCCGGTCAATTCGACCACATACAACGACATTGATGATCCGTCAGAACGTACCCGAATGGCATACGAGTGACAGCCGCTCCGGTCGAGGTCACTGCACCAGCTGTTCGATATGCCCCGAAATGACAGTTGTGGAGACCCTACGTACGTTCAATCACGGGTCTGCTCCTCAGCCGACCCCTCTGAGACAGGAGAAGCGACATGACCAAACGTGCCACCGTTCTCACAGCCACCGTCGCGGCCGCCGCGGCCCTGGCTGCCACCAGCAGCACCTTCACCTCGGCCGCCACCACCGAGCCGCCCGAGACTGCCCCGGTCGTCCAGCGGGCCGCAGCCGCCCCTGCCCCCGCACCCGCCGCGGTCCCCAAGGACAAGGGTGACTCCGGAAGGAGCAATGAGGGCCGGGGCAACGGCGAAGGCCGAGGCGGCGACGAAGGCCGGGGCAACAGCGAAGGTCAGGGCAACAGCGAAGGCCGGGGCAATGGCGAAGGCCGGGGCGGCGACGAAGGCCGGGGCAATCAGGGCCGGGGCGACGACCGGGGCCGGGGTGGCGACGAAGGCCGAGGCGGCGACGAGGGCCGAGGCGACCGGGGCCGGGGCGACGACGACCGGGGCCGGGGCTACGACGAGGGCAGGATCCACGTCAACGAGCGCACGTACTCCGCCACCCCCGGCGGCTGCATCACCGTGGCCAGTGGCCTCGGCTCCACCAGCTTCAACATCTTCAACGACAGCCGACGGACCGTCGAGGTCTTCAGCGGAGCCACCTGCGACAACGGCGCCCCCATCGCCAGCGTCGGCCCCCGCGGCGCCACACAGGGCGTGTTCCCGAACCGCGTCGAAGGAGGCGTGTTCGTGAGCAACGGAGTAGGGGGCAGCTTCCGAGTGGTCGAGAACGACTTCGACGACGAGTGGTGACCGGAGCGCCCGTGCGGCGTGACGTGGTGCCCCGGCCCGCCGGAATCGGGCCGGGGCGCCCGCCCACGTACGCATGGCGGCCGTCGGGAGCGAGGGCGATGCCCATGCCTCCCCCGCGGTACTCGCCGTACGTGGGTTCTCCGATGCCCTCCGTCTCGTACGGGATGCGCGCGGTCCTCGTCCGCCTGTCCGTGCCCACGACGGCAACGCCCTCGGCGGTGGCGACCCAGGCCCGTCCATCGCCGCCGACGACGAGCCCGTACGGGGCGGCGCCCGCCTCGACCGGGTCGAAGGCGCCCCGGTCCGGGTCGACGAACGTGACGGTGTCGGCCCCGGAGTCGGCGACGAGGAGCGTGCCGGACGGGGTACGGCCCGACGGCGCGGGGGCCGACCGTTCGGGGGCCGGATCGGAGCTGCTGCCCCGGGCCTTCTCCCTGTGATCGGCCGAACCCGTTGGGGAGGAAGGGGAATTGCCCGCTTCCCCGACCGCGCACCCGGTGACGAGCACGGCGGCCGCGGCCAACGCCGCGGTCCGTGCGGCCCGGGTCACTCCAGGGTGTCGTCGACCGGATTCAGGGGGTCGTCGCCCGGACGTCGGCCCGAGCCGCCTCGGCCAGCAGGGAAATCTCGGCCGCGACTGCCTCCGGGTCGGCCGCGATGGTGACCTGGGCAACCTCGTCCAGACCCGGGTGGGAGCCGACACGCACGGCCCGCTCCGCGTTCTGCAGGAGATCGAAGTCGTTGATGTCGTTGCCGAACGCGACGTACTCGCCGGTCCCCATCCACGTCAGGGCTTCCCACTTCGTCGTCGAACCCGGCGCGAAGTCGATGATCGCCTCGTCGAGGTGATGGTTGACCGTCAGCCCCAGCCGGCGGCCGACTTCGGCGAGTCCCGCCATGTCCGACGCTCCGACGACAAGGAACTTCACGACCTCGGGAAGCTCGGCGAGGTCCACCCTTCTCGCGAGGTTGCCCTGATCGACACGGCTCCGGATCGGGTGGTCCACGGGTCCGGTGTAGGCGTAGTCCCAGGGCCCGTCCGCGAGGTAGGCCGCTTCGTACTGCCCGACCGCTTCCATCAGTGCGCCGAATCCGGCGGGATCGAAAGCGGCACGGGCCCGAACCTGGCTGTCGACCGAGACGAGGCTCCCGTTCCCGCCGATCAGTGCGGCGGACGGGAAGGCTCCGTCGAGTACCGGCAAGAGGTCCCGGACAGGCCGGGCAGATGCGAAGACCACGTCGTAGCCGACGCGCTCGCACGCGCCGATCGCCGCGAGAATCCGGTCATCGATCGTCCGTCCGTCGAAGCAGAGCGTGCCGTCGATGTCGAAAACCAAGGTGCGGGCGCGAAGTTTGAACATCACCGGATTCTATCCGGCCGGCCGGCGGCGGTGAGGGGAGCCTGGCGACTACGCGGGGCACCTCTGATCGCCCGGACGGCTCCGGCCCCGCGCTCCGCCTCCGGGCGCCGGAACCTGCTCGACCGGACCAGTGCGGTGGGCCTGCACGTCCGTGGATGGGCCTATCTTGGCGCGTATGCAGTTCTACACAATCGGCCAGGCCGCCCGGCTCCTCGGCGTGAGCCCCGACACCGCACGGCGCTGGGCCGACGCCGGCCGAGTGGCCACCCATCGGGACGAGGGCGGGCGGCGGCTCATCGAGGGGAAGGACCTTGCCGTCTTCTCCGTGGAGCTGGCCAAGACCGGTGGCGCCGAGGAGGACACTTCGTACACCTCGGTTCGCAATGCCTTCCCCGGGATCGTCACCGCGGTGAAGCTCGGTGATGTCGCTGCCCAGGTGGAGATCCAGGCCGGCCCGCACCGGCTGGTGTCGCTGCTGACGCGGGAGGCCGTGGAGGAGCTGGGACTGGAGGTCGGAGTGGAGGCCACCGCCCGGGTGAAGTCGACGAATGTGCACATCGACCGCGTCTGACCGAGGACCGGTGGCCTCCCCGCCGGTCAGCCGCTGACCGAGCCCAACCCCGACCGGGTCGTCCTGGCCGGACCTCGTCGGGCGAACGGAATTCCCGACCCGGCCCACTGGGACCGTGTTCTGGAACCGGGGTCGGTGTCTCGTCTGTGTGCTGGACGATCAGGACGCCCGCCGGTTCCGCCCGGCTCGCAGGCCGCCCTTCGCCGTTGCCGAACGGGTATGGACCGGTGTCACGCCCACGAGGTGTAACCGCCGTCCACGCGAATCGCGTTGATGCCGCTGACGTGCCGGGCCCCGCAACGGTCCTGGGGCAGCACGAGTTGGGCGCCGGCGCGGTCGAGGAGCGTGCCGTCGATCGTGGCGGCGAGCAGTACCGGCGCGTGGCCGAAGTCGGGGTCGATCTCCGCCCAGGACAGCAGGGCGTGGTGGCCGTCCGCACCGGACACCGCGATCAGGAATCGCAGGCGGTCCTTGCGGCGTGCGGGGTCGAAGACGGGACCGGCCGCCGACAGGACGTCGTGCAGGAGCGGTCCGGTGAAGCGGTGGTGCTGGATGCCGCTGGTGGCGCACTCGAAGCTGACGTCGGCCTCGCACTGCGGCCAGGCGAGCAGGTCGGGCACCGTCAGGCGGGCCGGACGGATCAGATCGCCGGTGAGGGCGAGTCCCGCCACCGTGTCCGCCGCTGCGAGGGACTGAGTCACGGACCACCACCTCCCGGATGTCCGTACCCGGATAGCCATCCTGTACAAACGCACATGCAATCCCGACAGATCAGTGATCCTGCTCATGCAAAGCCACAGAAGACTTTCCGCTTGCATCTGCGGCAGTATGATCTGCGCATGCACACCTACCGGATCGGGGACGCGGCCGCCTTGCTCGGCGTCAGTTCCGACACCGTGAGGCGTCTGGTCGACGGCGGGAAACTCACCGCCGAACGCGACGAGATGGGCCGCCGGATCATCCCCGGGCCGGTCCTCGCGGCCTACGCACGGCAGTTGCACCGTACGGAGCGGGATTCCACCGGTTCCTCGGCCCGCAACCGCTTCTCCGGCATCGTCACCGATGTGATCCTCGGAGACGTGTCGGCGCAGGTGGAGATCCAGGCCGGGCCGTTCCGGGTGGTGGCGATGGTCAGCCGCGAGTCGGCTGAGGAACTGAAGCTGGAGCCCGGTGTTCCGGCGGTTGCCGTGATCAAGTCGACCAACGTGGTCGTCGACAGACCGTAGATGTGTCCGTCAGGACCAGAGGGAGTGGACCCGTGATGACCCGTACCGCGCGCCGGACCCGCCGGACCCTGCAAGTGGCCGGTGCAGGCACCGCCGCGCTGCTGGCCCTGAGCGCCTGCTCTTCCTCCGACTCGGATTCCCCCGCGAAGTCCGACGCCTCGTCCTCCTCGTCCTCCTCGTCGCCGAAGCTGTCCGGCACAGTGACCGTCTTCGCCGCCGCGTCCCTCAAGGAGAGCTTCACGACCCTGGGCAAGGAGTTCGAGAAGCAACACCCGGGCACCAAGGTGACGTTCAGCTTCGGCGGCAGCGACTCCCTCGCCGCGAGCATCACCGGCGGCGCGCCCGCCGACGTGTTCGCCGCGGCCAGCCCCAAGACGATGAAGATCGTCACCGACGCGGGCGACGCCTCCGGCACGCCCGCCACCTTCGTCCGCAACCAGTTGGAGATCGCCACCCTGCCGGGCAACCCCGACAAGATCTCCTCCCTCAAGGACCTCACCGGGTCGCGCCTGAAGGTCGTGCTCTGCGCCAAGGAGGTGCCGTGCGGCGCCGCCGCCCAGAAGGCCCTCGACGCCAGCAGTCTCAAGCTCACCCCGGTGTCGTACGAGCAGGACGTCAAGAGCGCCCTGACCAAGGTCGAGCTGAAGGAGGCCGACGCGGCGGTCGTGTACAAGACCGACGTGAGGGCGGCCGGTGACAAGGTGGAGGGTGTGGAGTTCCCCGAGTCGGCCGACGCCGTCAACGACTACCCGATCACCCTGCTCAAGGACGCCCCCAACGCCGATGCCTCCAAGGCGTTCATCGCGCTGGTGCAGTCCGCCGAGGGCCAGAAGGTCCTGACCGGGGCCGGGTTCCTGAAGCCGTGACCTCGACCGCCAGGCCCGGCGCCGCGACCGGGACCCGCCCAGGTGGGCCGCGGCGCCGGCGTGTCCGGGCGGGCGGCGGCCGCGTACCGCTGCCTCTGCTGGTGCCCGCGCTGATCGGTGTGGCGTTCCTGACCGTGCCGCTGATCGCACTGCTCGTACGGGCCCCGTGGCGCAGCATGCCCGAGCAGCTGACCAGCGCCGAGGTGTGGCAGGCGCTCCAGTTGTCCCTGGTCTGCGCCACGGCGGCGACCGCGGTGAGCCTGGTCGTCGGGGTGCCGCTGGCCTGGCTGCTGGCCCGGGTCGAGTTCCCCGGACGCGGCCTCGTCCGCGCTCTCGTCACGCTCCCGCTCGTCCTGCCGCCGGTCGTGGGCGGCGTGGCGCTGCTGACGGCACTCGGCCGCAACGGCATCGTCGGGAAGTGGCTGGACTCGTGGTTCGGCCTCACATTGCCGTTCACCACGGCGGGGGTCGTGGTCGCCGAGGCGTTCGTGGCGATGCCGTTCCTCGTCATCAGCGTCGAGGGCACCCTGAGGGCAGCCGACCCGCGCTACGAGGAGGCGGCGACCACCCTGGGCGCGTCCCGCTTCACCGCGTTCCGCCGGGTCACGCTCCCGCTGATCGCTCCGGGCATCGCGGCCGGCGCCGTCCTGGCGTGGGCCCGCGCGCTCGGCGAGTTCGGCGCGACCATCACCTTCGCCGGCAACTTTCCCGGCCGTACCCAGACCATGCCCCTCGCCGTCTACCTCGCCCTGCAGAGCGACCCGGAGGCGGCGATCGCCCTCAGCCTGGTGCTACTGGCCGTGTCCATCGCGGTGCTGGCCGGGCTGCGCGACCGATGGATGACCGCCGGATGACCGAGACCCCCGACGACCGCACCGGCACCGCCCCGGACGGGCTCGACGCCCGCCTCGTGGTGGACCGCGGCGCCTTCCGCCTCGACGTGGCGCTCGCCGTCGCGCCCGGTGAGGTGGTCGCCCTGCTCGGCCCAAACGGCGCCGGCAAGACCACGGCCCTGCGCGCGCTCGCCGGCCTGACACCGCTCACCGGCGGCCACCTGCGCCTGGACGGCGCGACGCTGGAGCGTACGCCGCCGGAATCCCGCCCGGTCGGCGTCGTCTTCCAGGACTACCTGCTCTTCCCCCACCTGACCGCCCTGGACAACGTGGCGTTCGGGCCGCGCTGCCAGGGGGCGACCAAGGCGGAGGCACGTGCGCAGGCCGCCAAGTGGCTCGACCGCCTGGGCCTCGGGGACCACACCGGCGCCAAGCCCCGCCGCCTCTCCGGCGGCCAGGCGCAGCGCGTCGCTCTCGCCCGCGCCCTCGCCACCCGCCCGCGCCTGCTCCTCCTCGACGAGCCCCTCGCCGCCCTCGACGCCCGTACCCGCCTGGAGGTCCGCACCCAACTCCGGCGCCACCTGGCCGAGTTCGAAGCAGTCGCCGTACTCGTCACGCACGACCCGCTCGACGCCATGGTCCTCGCCGACCGCCTGGTCGTCGTCGAGCACGGCGAGGTCGTCCAGGAGGGCAGCCCGTCCGACATCGCCCGTCACCCCCGTACGGACTACATCGCGCAGCTCGTCGGCCTCAATCTCTACCGGGGCCGCGCCGAGGGCCACACGGTCCGCCTCGACGCCGGCCCCGCCATCACCACCACGGAGGTCCTGTCCGGACCGGTCTTCGTAGCGTTCCCCCCGAGTGCTGTCACCCTCTACCGCAGTCGGCCCACGGGCTCCAGCGCCCGCAACCTCTGGCGCTGCGAGGTCGCCGGTCTGGAGACCCACGGCGACCAGATCCGCGCCGCCCTCACCGGCGATGTCCCCCTCGCCGCCGACCTCACCACGGTCGCCGCCGCCGAACTCGATCTGCACCCGGGTGCGGAGGTCTGGGCAACGGTGAAGGCGGCGCAGACCCACGCCTATCCCGTCTGAGGACGCCCTGTCCGGTCCGGGGACGCCCTTCCCGTCCGAGGACGTGCAGACCGGCGGGCGTCCACGGCCTGGCGATCTCCCACAAGCCGTCCGGAACGATCCGACTCCCCGTACCCCGCCCCATGACCGGCCCACCAAGTGAACCTCACACAGGACACCGACCCATTGAGGTCCGATGCCCCTTCCGCCACCGGGTGGACACGACATCCCACCGGCTCGACCACTCCAGCTGTGTCATGCTGAAGTCCCTATCAAGTCGCCTGTTTCGGCGAGGATTTGGCGGACGGGGAGAAGATGGTCGACATCGTCGCTGTCCACGGCATCAACATGCATCGCTCACAGCGCGCAACGATGCAGGAGAGCTGGCACGCAGCGATAGCGGATGGCCTGGCGAACATTCGAAGCCGGCACGCCGAGGCGCTGTCCGTCGAGTGCGCCTTCTACGGCCATGAGTACAACGACGGCAAGGCCGGCGGCGAGCCCGAATACGCTGCCATCGACCTTGCACCCGGCCTTGAGGAGGAACTGCTGATCGCCATCGGTTCCGCGCTCGACGAGGAGGCGGGCGACAGCAGTCAGGAAACGAAGCTCTACTTGCCCGGGGCAGTGCAGCGCGCCTTGGCGGGGATTCAGCGCAGCAATCTGCTCGACGGACGGGACAGCCGGGCGATCGCGTTCGTGAAACAGGTCAACCGTTACTTGACGAGCCCGGATTTCCGCAAGCTCGTTCATCTTGAGATGTCGACGGCGATGGAGCAGTCGCCGCGTGTGGTCATCGGTCACTCGCTGGGCAGCGTGATCGCCTACGAGTGGCTGCGGGAGAACAGGCCGGAAAACCCGCCCGCACTGATCACCCTGGGATCGCCCCTCGGGTTGGAGCCCGTCCGGCGGCGCCTGGACCAACGCCACGGGCCTCTGGGCTGGCCGGGTCAGGTCCGTTCGTGGACGAACATCGCCGCGGGGCACGACGCGGTGGCCACGGTGAAGAAGCTGGGCCCGTTGTACTCGTCCAAGGTCCGCGACCTGCCCTGCGACAACCCACGCAGGTCGGCCCACTCGGCGCTGGTCTACCTGGCCAATGTCCGCGCCTCCCGGGCCATCGAGATGGCACTGGCATGAGACCACGAGGCATCTTCTGCCTCTCTGGGGTCGGCAAGCACGACGACGGCGTCTGTGCGAGGCGGGGTCTCGGCGATCTCGACAGCGTGCCGATGGAGCTCAGAACCATGCGGCAGTCTCTCGCCTCGCTCGGGCTCGAAGAACACCTTCCGTTCACCTCCGAGGAGCGCAGGCACGACGCACTCGCGCGGGACCTGCGCGAATGTGCCGTCCCTGGCGACGCCGAGACCCTTGTCATCTACTGCACCGGACACGGCATGCTCGAAGGCAGCGGCTTCAGCCTGCTGTTGCCGGACGGGGATGCGTTCGATCCCGACCGTATGATCAAGCCGCTCGAGATGGAGGCCTGGACGAACCTTCAAGAGATCGTTCTCATCCTCGACGCCTGTTCGGCCGAGCCCGGCCTGGACGCGGCCCTGCTCCAGGCACGGAAGGTGAACACCCGGACCTCGACGAAGGGGTTCTGGGGGATCGGCGCAAGCCGCCGCCTGGAGAAAGCCAGGCAGGGATCGTTCGCGGTCGCCTTCGCCAAGGCCGTCGGCCGAGCCGCACAACCGTCCTGGACCAAGCCCCACATCGATCCCGGCGCCATCGCGCGCGAGATTGACCGGGCACTCGGACCCGATCAATCCGTGTGGCTCGCCGACGGTCACCCCGCCCGGCGGTGCCGGGCGCTGCCCAATCCGCGTCATCAGAGTCCTTCGGCGCCGAAGGGCTTGCCGCTTCCGGCCGACTGGGCGGCCAGTGCACGGGGAGTCGCGGCCGCAGACCTGCCCGGCTTCTTCTTCGCGGGCCGTACCGCCCTGCTCCGCGAACTGCGCGAGCACCTGATGGGTGAGGGCGGCAAGCCCATCGTCGTCACCGGGAGCTCAGGGGCGGGAAGAAGCGCACTACTCGGGCACCTCGTCCTGACAACTCACGAGGACGGGCGTCGATCGATACCCAGCGAGGTCACACTCGCCTGGCCGGCGCTGCCGGTGACTGTGGCCGCAGGCAGGGGAGATCCGCCCCGGGTGACCGCCATGCTGCTCCGGGAGCTCACCGGTTCGAACAGCGCACGGGAACTCGTCGACGTTCTGCGGTCGGCACCCAAGCCCCTGGCCCTCGTCCTGGACGACCTGGACGAGACCACTGAGCCGGAGGCGTGGTCACAGTTCTTCGGAACCCTCCGGTCGGTACCGGGAGTTCGTCTCGTCGTCGGCCTGCCCTCCTCGTCGGGGATCTCCGTCGGGGACTCCTCCCGGGTCCTCGACCTCGATGATCTCGTGGACGAGTGCGCCGACGACGCACGGGAGTATCTCCGCCGCCAGGTCCGGCTCGCCGTTCCGGGCGCCGGAGAACCACAGATCCGCCGAACCGTGGATGCACTCGCCGCACGAACGGCGGCGGAGTGGACGGTAGCCGTCACCGTGAGCGCCCTGCCGCGCGCCTCGGCCGGGGAGAGTTCGGTCGGCAACTACCTCGACCAGGCCACCAAGGCACTGGACGCGACCGCGCACCGGGTGTGCCGGGAGCGCGTCGGCGCCGTACTGGGCGAGAAGGCTCGGGGCATCGTATCGGCGCTCTCGGCGCTGTGCGGATACGCGGACACTGTCGCCCTGCCCGCGACGGAGTGGGCCGCTGCGGCTTCGGTTCCTGGCGCGCCACGCGTCGGCGTCGAGGACGTCGCCACCGCCGCAGCTCTGATGCGCTCGCTCGTCGAACGCCGCCCCGCCGCGGACGGGTCGGCTCGTTGGCGCGCCCGCTTCGGCCATCCGGCGGGCGGCGGCTACCCGAAGCCCGAGGACTTCCTGCGGCGCCTGCCCCAGGTCGCCGACTGGCGCACGACGGACTGGCGGGCGGTCGACGCAGGCGTCCTGATGCTTGTGTCGCGTGCGGCCGCGCTGGGCCTGCTGCCCAGCAGCCTGCTCGACGATCCCGCGTTTCTGCTGGATGCTCCGCCGGCCGTGGTGTCCCGGGCGCTGCAGCAGCTCCGTGCCGCAGGGGATCGCACCCTCCGATCCCGCATGTGGTCCCTCGTGCCTCGCAACGTTTCCGACGTCGACCGCGCCCTGATGTTGCGCATCGGAGCGGAACGCTTCTCGGTCATGCCCCTCGTGACCGCGTTCCGGACGTCGCGCCGTGCGGGCGTCGGAAATCACCGGGAGCCGTCTGCGGACATCGACTGGGTACAGCCGGACCACGCTCGTTCGACCCGGGTCACACACATGACGTCCACGCCTGCGGGCCCGCACGCTGCGATCGTCACTGTCCAGGACGACGATTCGCTCTCCTTCTGGGCTCCGTCGGACGGCACCAGCCTGCGCGCGGCGGTCTCTGTGCCGGGAACCCCACGCGATGTGACGGTGGCGGTGGTCCAGGGCAGAGCCCTCGCACTCGTGTCGACCTGGCAACGCGAGATCTGGCTGGTGCCGTGTCATGAGGACGCGCCGCCGACAGCGCTGCCGGAATTCGTTCCACCCCATGGTGAGGGCGGCAACCGGACCCGACCGGTTCCCTTGCTCCTGTCACTGCACCCTGGCGGCCATGTGGTCGTCACGTCGGGACCGGCCGTGTGGGTCGGCAGGCTGGGCACCGGGGACCCCGTACGCAAGCTGGCCACCATGGACTCGGAACTGCTCTCCGTCCGGGCGGCGGGACCGGTCTCCGCACCTGTCGTGTGGTTGTTGCCTGCATCTGGCCACATCCGTTCTCTGCGGCTGGGCGGGGTACGCGGCGGGTCCGTGTCGCCGTTCCCCGTCCCGAACCGGCCTCTGGCCCTCGCGGTGTCCGAAGCCGGCGACCAGGCTCTGATCCGCGATGCCTCCGGCGATCTCCACCTGCGCGGCCCGGGTCGGCAGAGCACGGCGCTCACGAAAACCCGCCGTTCCGAGACACGGGCCGCCGCGCTCGACGATTCGACGGTAGTCGTCGGCGGATCGACCGGCCGCTCCGGCTGGCTTGAGATCCACGATCTTTCCTGCCCCACGGTCCCCGCGCGGCTTCCGCTCGACGAGGCTGCGGTCGATGTCGCTCTGCACGGAAGGAATCGGTTGCTCGTGGCTCGGACGTGCGGACTGCTGTCCATGAAGCTGGTAGCGGGCCATGGCTGACAACATCGACGGCCCTGCATCCGGGGTAACCGAACGGGACGGGCTGACGACGGGCCTCGTGCTCGCCAGGGCCATACTGTCCGACCCCGGACGAGCGGGAGAGGCTGCCTGGCAGCACCTGGCTCACTTCCACGCCACCGTCATCCGGCCGCTGCTCAAGGGCTCAACCGTGCCCAGCGCCGAGCTGCAGCAGGTCCTGCTCTGGTGCGGAGCACTTGACGGTGCCGCGGTGCTGATGGAGCTGGCCGAGTCGGCGATGGAGACCGGCGCCCTGTCCGACGACGTGATCCTGGACCTGATCACACTGGCCGATCTGGTCGCCGGGACGGAGCCGGCGGGGGCCCTGCCGAGCCCCTCCCCGGCAGACGTACTGGTCAGCGGCCCCAGCGGTGAGCACGTCGTCCTGGCAGCCGACGACCAAGGCGACCCGCGCCGACGTTCGGCCCTGGGGGAAACGGAACGGTCGGCAGCCGAAGCCGCGGTCGACACCGTCCTGTCCGCCTTCCCGAGCAAGGCTCCGGCGGCAGCGTCCTGGCCCTTCCGCCCCTACGTCCGCTGGCCGCCCACGGTGGCCCTCTCGGCAGCAGCCGTCGACCTGCCGCTGGCGCTGTGGCTGCTCGACGAGGTTTTCGGGCTGGGTGCTCCGCCGTTTCTCAGCGCCGGCAGCTTCGACGGTGCGGAGTTTCAGCCCCTCTCCCCGTCGCAACTCGCCCCGCGCATCGACGCAGCTCGAACTGTGCGCAGAAACCTGCTCGTTCCCACAGCAACGGGCTGGCAGCTCGTCCCCGCCGACGGCTCGCCGCCCCAGGACATCCGCGAGCCACGAACGCTGGACCGCGCCGCGTCGATGGTGTGGGGCGAAAAATGGTCGCAGAAGAAGCGCAACGCACACAAGCAGGAACTCGGCCTGCTGGGATGGCACTTCGTCGATTGGAGCCGGGTACCCGAAGACCAACCCGTCCCGGACCGCAGGGTCAGCCAGGTGAGTCAGCTGGAGAGGTACTTCCTCGACAAGAGCAGTCCCGGGTCGGTCGCGATGCTCGGCGGCACCAGGCACAGCGGCAGGAGCGCCATCCTGCGACAGCTCGCCGCCGTCCTGGCTCATCGCAAACGGCCGTGGCTCGTCCAAGTCATCACCGGACCCACCCGCGAGCTTCCCGACCGTCACGTCGCACTGCAGATCGCCACCCATGCCGTGGCCGCGGCGGACCACCCCACGAATCACGCCGGCCGACGGCTGCTCGTTTTCGAGGATCTGCAGCCGACCGGTGACGGCAATGCCTCCGAAGTACTTCGCTTCGTGGCGGAACAACTCCGCATCGAGGTACTGGGGATGCTGGAATACGCCGAGAACTCGTCCGTCGACTGGGACACCGACAACACATACGTGGCTGCGGCGGTTGTCGGCCTCGAAGCGCGAAGGCGGTTCGTGGAGGATCTCGCCATAGCCGACAGCACACTCGATACCGACCCGGCGCTCGCCGCTCTGAACTCTGGTGCCCAGGTCGACCTTCGCACGCTCACCAGACTGATGGCCGGCGACACCGCCTCCGGTCGACCGGCCCGCTTTCGGGAGTTGTGGGAAGAAGAGCGCGCGGCGCTGGTCTTCACCGCGGCGGTCAGTCTGGCGTCCGGGGAGGTCGCGGAGGAGCGGCTCCAGGCGATCAACGACGAGGATCGTCGCGTCTTCGGCGTCGGGCTCGGGCGAGCTCCGGGCACTGTGCGGATCACCAGTGCGAACGACTGTGTCGCGCTGCTCGATCTGCAAGCGGCTGGGGACGGGCCCGCGAAGCAGGCGGAACCGCGCTGGAAAACCGTCAATGCCATGGTCACCAGGCAGCTCGGGCCCGATCTGAACCGTTTGTTGCGGGACGGCGAACCGCTGGCCGTCGACCGGTTGCTCGGCGTCCGGCTGTTTCGCCAAAGCGTCTGCGGCTCCTTGTTGGAGGCGGCAGACAAGGACGGATCGCTGAAGGAATGGGCAGCTACCGCTCCTCTCCTCAGTGTCGCGCGCATGGCCGCACTCAGCGATCTCATGCCCGACCGTGCCGCGAAGGACGTTGTCACGCAGATGGTCAGCAGGGCCTGTCGTAGGGGAGAGCAGCTGCCCCCTGACCAGCTTCTGACCCTTATGCGCACCTGCCAGCAGATCGAGTACCTGCTGCCGAGTGATGTCATCGACGAACTCGCGGTCTGGCTCATCGACAAGGTCGACGAGGTGTTCGCCCGTGCCGAGGGACGCCCGGACGAGCGATTCGCGATGCTCTTCGCGCTGGACCGGCTGAACCGCGACGACGCCGCCGGCCTGGTGGCCGAGCGAGCCCTCGACGTACTGGCCGGCTTGGCCGTCCGTGTGGAGGACTACCGGCTGGTGCGGAGAGTGGATCAGCTGTATCGCCGAGCGGCCCGGAAGACGTGGCACGACGCGCCCTTCTTTCCCGTGGACCAGGAAGATCCCGTACAGCAGCTGCTCGAACGCAAGCCGGACCCCACGGACGGCATGGGCGTGCTGTTCGAGGCCATGAACCTGAGACTCAGCCTCGTCGACCGCGACTGGGAAATCACCTTTCCGGCGTACAAGACCGCTCTGAATCAAGCGTTTCGATCCACCACCGCGTCAGAGCTCGCGCTGGGGATTCAGGGGATCCGCTCTCCCATCCCTCAGTTCGGCACATGGTTGCTCAAGGAATGGAAGGAATTCCCTGAGCGCGTGCGAGATCTCCTGACGCGTCAGGCGGGCGCCACCGACACCGCCGCACTGCTCAATGCCGTGGCCAGAGCGAACATGTACACAGCGTTCAGGATCCTCAACGACGGCGCCTCCGGCCAGTTGGTCCGCGTGCTCGCCCGGCAGGCCCGCGAAGCAAAGGACGCCAAAGGCATCGGACAACTCCTCTCCGCCGCCCGGTCGATCGAAGACCTCTTCGAGGAAGGCGGCAGCAGCTTCTCGAAGCACATGGCCGAGGCGCTCGGTGCCGATCGAGTCATCGAGTTGCTCAACTACGACCCACGCACCTCGGTCCGCTACCACGTCATCAAGGGTGTGTGGGACGCGCAGGCGAGCTATCGGCACGAGGTGCTGGGCGATGCACTGTCCGTCGTCGTCGGTGCCGTGCGCCAGGGACGCAAACACTGGGGCCCCGAGATCGCGTTGCGGCTCCTGAACGAGCCGGAACTCGGCCCCGAGGCGATCTCCGAGCTACAGAGCCGGCTCCACAGCCGGCAACTGCTCTCAGGGATGACATCGGCCCCCACCGCGTATGCCCGCGCCGTGTTCCACCGGCTGGGCCGGGTGCTCCACCCGGACATCCCGGCCCTCTTCCTGCAGCAGTGGGATCTGGTGCCCTTTGTCGAGGGTCTCGTCACGTCCAGCCCGACAGCCGCCCTGGAGGTGTGCGTCGAGGTCGCGCGCACCCTGACCGACGCCGACGTGCCGGCCGCCGGCCGGACGATCGCCGATGCGACCGGAGGCGTGGAGCAGTGGACTCGCCGCTTGCTCAGGGTGAGTAACGAGGAGGCGTTCGTCCAGGCAGTCCGGCACCTTACAACCCTCGACCCGGCCACTGCCGGCGGTACGCTCGACGAGTTGCGGCAGAGGAGCAGCCACGTCACGATCGGAGGCCGTGCCGCGGATGTCCTGATGGCACGGTTGCGTCGTGCCCTCCTGGGCGATCCGACCTGTGCGCCGGCGATGCTGCGCGCCGTCCACGAAGTGCGTCCGCAGCTCGCAAAGGAGCTGCTGGCCGACGTATCGGCCGACCAACACGCCAATTTCGTGTTCCGCGGCGAGATCCAGCAGATTCAGAACCCGGTCGCCCAGTCGACCGCTGCACGCGATCTGGTAACGGTCGGCGTCACACGCGAGTCCGGGCGCTCTTGGATCGAGCCGGTGTACAACGCCCGGATCCAGGGATTGCACCGCTTCAGCAACCCCCGGGCGGTGACGGCGCTGTTGCGCATGATGTCCGCCTGGGACACGGGATGGGGCTCGGCTGCGGCACGAGAAGTGAACATCACGCGTATCAGCAACAGATTGGCGTTCGCTTCGATCACCGATATGGCCGACGCCGTCGAACTGGCGCGCACGATGGCGGCCCTGGACAACGCGGCCGGTGCCGAACAGCTTCTCGATGCGCTGCTCGACCTCGACATCACGCGGCTCGCGGAGCGCCTCGATGTCGCCTCACTCTGTGGCCTGGTGGATGTCCTCGGCGAGATGGTCCCCGATGCGGTGCCGCGGCTTTCACGGGGGCTCGCCACAGCACTCCAGTCCCTCGTCGGCCACCTTGTCGTCAGCGACGAACGTGTCCGCTGGCTCCAAGTGGGACGGGCATGCCGGATCCTGGATCAGGTCGGAGCGCCCCCGACGTCCGTCGGCGAACCACGGACAGCGCCCAATGCGGCGTATGCGCCGGTCGTCGCCTGGGCGGCAACCGGGCTGAAGCAGCCCGGCTGGGGGGCCGACGCACTCGGCCGGGCGGCGTCGCGCTTGGCCTCCCTGCAATCAGTGCCGGACGTAACGGACCGAGCGTGTCTGCTTTCGGCGACTGGCAAGGGCTGCGCGCCCGAGCTGCGGGAGAGTCACACCGGCTGGGACGTCGGGAAAGCCCCTTTCTGGCTGTTGCGGATCCTGTATGCGGAGGAAGCCACGGATCCTTACCTGACCCCGATTCTCTCGGCGTGTGAGTCCACCATCCGCAAACGTGCAAGTGAAGACACCAACCGGTCCAATTGGGACGCCAGCCGATTGCGGCTGATGCTCAACGCCCGCAGCTTCCTCGGGAGCCGGTCGGAGAGCCGGACCGTATAGGCGATTCCGCCGTACGCACCCGAGTGCAGCTCGAAGCATCGGTGCCGGGCCGGCAAAGGGTTGTCCCGTAGTCCCTCGTCGCACGCCCGCCAGGGACTACGGGACAGCCCTCCCGCGTCTGCACAGGTGGGCCCGGCTGCGGCGGCGAGTTCACCGACTCCTACGGACTCGAAGACGTCGGCGAGGAGACCCTGCACCAGGTCACCCGCCGCACTCCCGGCTTCCGTGCCCGGCAGGATCCGCACCGGCTCGTCCACTGCCACGACGCGGACGCCTTCATCGGCGAGGTCGGATACAGCGAACCGGCAGCCCAGTCCGAGGCGCTCGACCGGCTCCGGCAAGGCCCCCGCATGGGCGGCCGGCACGACGCAGACCGACCCGAGCGGTTGCCTGGCCCACCTCGGCGAGGGGGCCACCGCGATGCTCTTCCGCTGCACCACCTGCGGCACCCGCCTCGCCCACGCAGACGCCTCATGCCCCCAGCTCGCCGAAGCGGCGAGCCTCCCGGTTCGGCCAGTCGCACCAATGCCCGGGTCGCATGTGGTGGGAGCGGACGAAGAGGGCGGTTTCCGCAGGTCCTAAGCTCCTGCGCAGTCGAGCAGGGAGGGTTGCCGTGCAGAAGCTGGACGGATCGGATCAGCTGAACAAGCTGGAGGAAGTCGGTGCCTGGTTGCGCCGCCGGTTGCCGGATCTGCTCGTCGAGAGCCAGGTGCCCGGGGCAGCCGTGGCGGTCCAAGCCGGAGATGAATGGGTCGAATCCGCGGCCGGTGTGCTGAGCACGGCCACAGGGGTCGACGCCACGGCCGACTCCCTCTTCCAGATCGGGTCGATCACCAAGGTGATGACCGCGACGCTGATCATGCAGTTGGCCGACGAGGGGCGACTGGACCTGGACGCTCCCGTACGGGCCGTCCTGCCGGAGTTCCGGATCGCCGACGAGGAAGCGGCGCGAGGGATCACCACGCGGCATCTGCTGAGTCACGTCGCGGGTTTCGAGGGGGACATCTTCACCGACACCGGCAAGGGTGACGACTGCCTGGAGAAGTACCTGGGCGTCCTGCGGGACGTGCCGCAGCTCTTCGAGCCGGGCGCGATGTTCTCGTACAACAACGCCGGGTACTGCGTGCTCGGGCGGATCGTCGAGGTGCTGCGCGAGAAGCCGTTCGACGTCTGCGCCCGGCGGCACCTGTTCACTCCGCTGGGTATGAGTCACACCGCGAGTGACCCCTACGAGGCGATCGTCCACCGCACGGCAGTGGGTCACATCGAGACGGTGCCGGGGGCGCCGCTCGAACCGACGCCGGTGTGGGCCCTGGCACGCTCGAACGCACCGGCCGGATCGATGCTGGCGATGCGTGCGCGCGATCTGCTGGCCTTCGCCCGGATGCACCTCGCCGGGGGCCGGGGCCCCGACGGGGTGAGCGTGCTCGGCCCGGAGACCGTCCGGGCCATGCAGCGGCCGCAGGTCACGCTGCCCGACATCGACCAGGGCGTCGCCTGGGGGCTCGGCTGGGAGCTCTTCGACCTGTCGGCGGGCGGCACGGTCGTCGGACACGACGGGAACACCATCGGTCAGTCGGCGTTCCTGCGCCTGGTGCCGGAGCGGGATGTCGCGGTGGCGATCGTCACCAACGGCGGCCTGTCGCGGCGCGTGTACACGGAGATCGCGGGCCGGGTCCTCGGTGAACTCGCCGGAATCGGTCTGCCCGCCTCGCCGGTGCCGGACATGGGCGCTTCCGTTGCGGAGACGTCCCGGTACGTCGGTACGTACACGTCCAGCACCGCCGAGACCACGGTGAGCCGGGACACCGCGGGGCGGCTGTGGCTGGAGCGCACTCCCCGGGGGGCCGTCGCCGAACTGGACGAGGCGCCGTACCGCACGGAGCTGGTCGGCAGGCGCGGTGACACCTTGATCCCGGTCGAGCCGGAGCGCGGGGTCCACGCGCCGCTCGCCTTCCTCGGTGACGACGGGCGGGGACACGCGCTGTATCTGCACACCGGCCGGGCCGAGCGGCGGGCACAGCGATGAACGAGGTGCACCGACGCGCGATCGTGGCAGACCTGCACAACGACCTGCTGTGTGCGGTGGTCGCCCGGCCGGTGGACCGCTGGGCGGAGTTCTTCCGGGAGCGCTGGCTGCCGCAGTTGCTCGCCGGCGGGGTGAACCTTCAGGCGCTGCCGGTGTTCGTCGAAGATCCGTACCGGCCGGAGGGGGCGCTTCGCCGCACGCTGCGCATGATCGAGGCGGCGCACCGGCTCGCGGCCGGCAACGCCGATGCCGTGACGCTGTGCACGGACGGCGCCCAGATCGACCGGACGCTGGCTGAGGGCCGGATCGCCCTGGTGCTGGCGCTGGAGAGCGCACCCGGCGTGGGCGAGGACGTGGAGCTGCTGGAGACCCTGTTCCGGCTGGGGGTCAGGATCGCGTCCCTGGCCCACTTCGGTCGCACCTCCCTGGCCGACGGCAGCGGCGAGGACGCGACGGGCGGCCGGCTGACCCGCTCCGGGGTCGCGGCGCTGGCCGAGATGGAGCGCCTCGGCATGCTCTACGACATCAGTCATCTCGGCGCGTCCGGGGTCGAGCACGTCCTGGAGCTGTCCTCACGGCCGTTGATCGCCACGCACTCCAGCGCACGGGCGCTCTTCGACCACCACCGCAACCTTGACGACGAGCAGATCCGGGGCGTCGCCGCGGGCGGCGGAGTGGTGTGCGTGAACTTCTTCGCCCCGTACCTGCACGAGAGCGACTACTCGATCGGCCGGCTGATCGACCACATCGAGCACATTGCCGGGGTGGCCGGCGTCGAGCACGTCGGGCTGGGTCCCGACTTCATCAAGGAGGTACTCGCCGACACCACTCCCCCGTGCTGCGAGTTGGCCTTCGTCGAGGGAGTGCCGGCCGACGCCTATCTGCCCGGACTTGCGGGTCCGGCCGGGCTGCCGCTGGTCACCGATGCGCTGCAACAGCGGGGGTGGCCGGAGCGCGACATCGTCGCGGTCCTGGGGGAGAACGTACGGCGCCTGCTGCGGAACGAACTGGGCCGGCCCGCGTCCGCCGGCTGAGCGCCGTGCGCGGCAGGGGATTCCCTTCGTCCGATCGGAACGACGCACACCTGAATGTTTAGTGAACCCGACGAACGACGCCTGAAGTGCGTGTCTCAAAATCGTCGGATGGTCGAGGAGATGGAGAGCCATATCGTGCGCGCGAGCGATGGTTTTGAGAACGCACGTGAGCCCGCGGACGGCAGCCGGGTGCTGACGATCCGCGATCTGTCGGTCGAGATCCGCCGGGGCGACCGGATCGTCCACCCGGTCTCAGGCGTCGGTCTGGCGCTCGATCGCGGGGAGACCCTGGGGATCGTCGGGGAGACCGGATCCGGCAAGTCCATGACCGGCCTGGCCGTGATGGGCATGCTGCCGGACGGTGGCCGGGTGACCGGCGGCTCGATCGACTTCGGCGGTACGGAGCTCGTCGGACTCCCCGCGGACCGGTACCGGGCCCTCCGCGGGAACGACATCGCGATGGTGTTCCAGGATTCGATGACGGCCTTGAACCCCACCCGCCGCATCGGCGAACAGGTCGCCGAACCGGTGCGGTTGCACCAGGGCGCGTCGAAGCAGGCCGCGCGCGCACGTGCCGCGGAGATGCTCGACCTGGTCGGGATACCGAAGCCCCTTGAGCGGTTGGACGACCATCCGCACCAGCTCTCGGGCGGTATGCGGCAGCGCGTGATGATCGCGATGGCCCTGGCGTGCGAGCCGCGGGTCGTCATCGCGGACGAGCCGACCACCGCGCTCGACGTCTCCATCCAGGCGGAGATCCTCGATCTCCTGGACGACCTCAGGTCCCGGCTGGGCATGTCGATGATCCTCATCACCCACGACATGGGAGTGATCGCCCGGCACGCCGACCGGGTGGGCGTGATGTACGCCGGGCGCGTGGCCGAGACCGGGCCGACACCAGCTCTTTTCAGCCATACCCGGCACCGCTACACCCATGCGCTGCTGTCCTCGATCCCCTCGCTCACCCAGGACCGGCGCGAGCAGCTCTTCAGCATTCCCGGCACACCGCCGGATCTGGCCGCCTCCCCCGCGGGCTGTCCCTTCGCGCCGCGCTGCGCGGCCGCGACGGACCGCTGCCACGAGGAGCGGCCGCCGCTCTCGGTGGAGGAGGACGGGCACACCCACGCGTGCTGGCACCCGGTCGCCACGGCAGCAGTCCGTACCGGCTCGGCATCGGCCGTCGCACGGCCCGCCGTCTCCCCCGGGGCCCCTGCCGCACGCGAGACGACGCCGCGGCTGCGGATCGTCGATCTCCGACTTGAGTACCCGGTGGGCGGTCGGGGCCTCCTCGGGCGGCGCCGCACGGTCAAGGCGGTCTCCGGAGTGAGCTTCGACGTGGCGCCCGGTGAGACGTTCGGCCTGGTCGGGGAGTCGGGGTGCGGCAAGTCCTCGCTGGGCCGCATGCTCGTGGCCCTGAACCGGCCCACGTCGGGCGAGGTGATCTTCGACGGTGCGTCGGTGACCGGCATGAGTGCCCGCGAACTCGCGCCGCGCCGGGCCCAGTTGCAGATGATGTTCCAGGACTCGAACTCCTCTCTCGACCCCCGGATGCGCATCGGCGCGATCCTGCGCGAGCCCCTCGCGATCCAGGGCATCGGCAGGCGCGCCGCCCGGACCGCCCGGGCCCGCGAGCTCCTCGGGGACGTGGGGCTTCCGCCGGGCGTCCTGGAGCGCTACCCCCACGAACTCTCCGGGGGACAGCGCCAGCGGGTGGGGCTGGCCCGCGCGCTGGCCCTGGACCCGAAGGTGCTGGTCGCCGACGAGCCGGTCAGCGCGCTGGACGTCTCCATCCGTTCCCAGGTCCTCAATCTGATGCACCGCGTCCAACGTGAACGCGAACTGAGCAGTGTCGTGATCTCCCACGATCTTGCGGTCGTGCGGTACCTGGCCGACCGCGTCGGAGTCATGTACCTGGGCAAGTTGATGGAGACCGGCACCACCGAGGAGGTGTACGGGTCCACCGCGCACCCGTACACCGCGGGGCTGCTCGCGGCGGTTCCCGAGGCGGACCCCGCCGCGCCGCGCCCCCGGTCGGGCACGCGCGTGCGCGGCGAGCTGCCCAGTCCCATCGATCCGCCCAGCGGCTGCCGGTTCCGCACCCGATGTCCACTGGCGACCGAGGTGTGCGCGGCCACGGAGCCCGTCCTCGCGACCCTCACCGGCACGCACAAGGTCGCCTGCCACCATCCCCTGCGCT
This sequence comes from Streptomyces sp. NPDC057963, assembly GCF_042887155.1. NCBI lineage: Bacteria > Bacillati > Actinomycetota > Actinomycetes > Kitasatosporales > Streptomycetaceae > Streptomyces > Streptomyces sp. NPDC057963. The sequence continues at coordinate 24,521 of NZ_JBHVPX010000025.1, read as the reverse complement.
CGCCGGCCGCACAGCCCGAGGAGCTCTCCGCACGATGAACCGTCACTCACCATTCCCCTGCACATCAGGGACCCCGCGGATCTCCCGGAGAGGAGTTGGTCACGCATGAGCTGGTACGTGGTCCGACGGCTGGCGATCTCCTTCGTCGTCCTGCTGGGCATCTCCGCGATGGTGTTCTTCATGCTGCACGTGGTCTCGGACGACCCGGGCCGCGTGGTCCTGGGGCAGCGCGCATCCCCCCAGGCCGTGGCCGACTTCAACCGGGAGCACGGGTTCGACCGGCCGCTCGTCGAGCAGTACCTCAGCTATCTGGGTCAGCTCGCCCACGGTGACCTGGGCAGGTCCTACAAGCTCAACGAGAACGTGGGGGCGGTACTCCAGCAGAACGCCGGCCGCAGCGCGATGCTGTCGCTCGCCGGCCTGGTCCTCGCGCTGCTGATCGCCGTCCCGCTCGGCATCCTCCAGGCGGTCCGCCGCAACAGTCTCGTCGACCGCGTCACCACGGCGGCCTCCTATGTGCTCTACGCGACTCCGTCGTTCCTGCTGGGCCTGATCCTGATCGCCGTGTTCAGCCAGTCCCTGCCGTTCTTCCCCGCCGAGGCGTCCCAGTCGCACTCCTCGTGGGTGGTCCTCACCGATCCCCGCGCCATGGCCCTGCCCGTCATCACGCTCGCCATCACCAGCGTCGCGATCTTCTCCCAGTACCAGCGCTCGTCGGCTCTCGACCAGCTCGGCCAGGACTACATCCGGGTCGCCCGGGCCAAAGGGCTCCCGGAGCGGAGCGTCCTGACGCGCCACCTGCTGCGCAACGCCTGTCTGCCGCTGATCACGCTGGTCGGCACGCTCGTCCCCAGCCTCCTGGCAGGCAACCTGATCGTCGAGTCGCTCTTCAACTACCCCGGCCTCGGCCTGCTGTTCCTCAACAGCCTGCAGCACGAGGACTACCCGGTGCTCCTCGCCTACACCCTGATCGGCGGCGCCCTCACCGTGGCCGGCAACTTCGTCGCCGACATCGCGGTCGCCGCCGCCGACAGACGAATCGAGTTGAACAAATGACCTCACGACACACGGACACAGCGGGGGCCCTGGAGGCGGGCGCCACGGCGCCGTCAGCAGCCGACCCGGCCGAACCGGCCGACGTGCGCGAGCGGTTCACTCCGAAGCCGGTGCTGCGCGCACTGCGGCACCACCCGCTGGGCCTCACCGGCGGGCTGCTTCTGGTATTCGTCGTCGGGTTCTGCTTCCTCGGCCCCCTGCTCTACCAGACCAACCAGACCGACGTGGATCTGGTGAACGCGGCTCTGCCGCCCAGCACCGAGCATCCGCTCGGGACGGACCTCAACGGGTTCGACGTGCTCGGCCGCCTCATGGCGGGCGGCAGGGTGTCCTTGCAGATCGGGCTGCTCGCCGCGCTGTTCGCCACCACGATCGGTACGGTCTACGGCGCCGTCGCCGGACTCGCCGGCGGGGTCGTCGACGGGTTCCTGATGCGGGTGGTCGACATCCTGCTGTCGATCCCCTTCCTCTTCTTCGTCCTGATCCTCTCGGTGCGCTTCCACCCGAACGCCGTGTCGCTGAGCCTGGTCATCGGCGGGTTCTCCTGGCTGGTCTCCGCCCGGCTCGTCCGCGGCGAGGTCCTGACCCTGCGGGTACGGGAGTTCGTGCTGGCGGCCCGGGTGATGGGGGCCTCCCGCCCACGGCTCATCCTCACCCACCTGATTCCGAACGCGCTCAGCGTGATCATCGTCGTCATCACCTTCCAGGTGGCCGACGCGATCCTCGTCGTCGCCGCTCTGGGCTTCCTGGGCTTCGGCCTGACATACCCGACCGCGGACTGGGGCAGCCAGCTTGCCAACGGTGCGACGTTCATCTCCGCCGACTACTGGTGGCTGGTGTATCCCGTCGGCATCTGCGTCATCGTCACGGTGCTGGGGCTCAACCTGCTGGCGGACGCGCTCCGCGACGCGGTCGGTCACCGGGCCGGCTGAGGCCGCTCGCCACAACCGTCACCTCCTCCCCCTCTTCCACCACACCTCGCAGGGAGCCATCCATGACACACGTGCCCGGCACAGCGCGAGGACGCCGCTTCGCGGTGCTCGCCGCCGTACTCGCCGTACTGGCCACGGCGTGCACCGGCGGCGGCGACCTGGCCAAGGATCTGCAGGGCGGTTACAAGGCCCTGCCGAAGGAGTCCGGGAAGCCCAAGGACGGCGGCACGGCCACGGTCGCGCTGACTCCAGGGCTCAGCCCCAACTACATCTATCCGTATCCGCCGGCGTCCGCCAACGGCACCGTCATCGCCCGGGGGCTCCTGTGGCGCTCCCTCTACCGCCCCAGTGGTGAGGGCGACCAGATCGCGGACGCCGCACTGAGCCTGGCCGAGCCGCCCCGCTACAGCACCGACCGCAAGACCGTGAGCATCAAGATGAAGCACTACTCATGGTCCAACGGCAGGCCGGTCACCGCCGACGACGTCGTCTTCTCGCTGGCCCTGCTGAAGGCGGCGCTCAAGGAGAGCCCGGCCAACTGGAGCTTCTACACCCCGGGGCAGTTTCCCGACGGCATCACCGCGAAGGCCACCGCGCCGGACGAGCTCACCCTCAGGTCCACGACCGCGTACAACCCGTCCTACCTGATGTCGATGCTGACCCTGCTGTACGTGATGCCCGCCAAGGAGTGGAACATCGCCCGCACCTCGGGGCCGCACCTGGACTACACGCAGCCGAAGAACGCCAAGGCCATCTACACCTATCTCACCAAGCAGTCGGAGTCCCAGGCCACCTTCGCCGGCAACCCGCTCTGGCAGGTGGTCAACGGCCCGTACCGTCTCAAGAGCTTCGACCCCACGACCGGCTCGTTCTCCCTGGTCCCCAACACGTCCTACAGCGGCCCGGGCGGCTCGCGGCTCGACCGGGTCGACTTCAAGTCGTTCACCTCCGCCCCGGCGGTCCTCAACCAGTTCAAGGCCGGCAACCTGACCGTCGGAACGCTGGACTCCAGCTTCATCATGCAGATCGGCGCACTGAAGAAGAAGGGCTACCACGTCTACGGCGCCCCGGCGCCCGCCCGGTTCGACCCGCTGGTCCTGAACTTCGAGGACACCACCCACCACTTCGACAAGGTGATCGCGCAGCCGTACGTCCGCCAGGCCCTGCAACACCTGATCGACCAGCAGGGCTACATCAGAAGCCGGGGCGTGTACAACGGTGCCGCCTCCCCCAACTACACCACCGCGGGCAGCGACTCCCCCTACCCGCCCGCGTTCGGTGACAAGGCGCCCTACCCGTACGACCCGGCCGCCGCCGAGGACCTGCTCGCCGGCCACGGCTGGAAGGTCGAGCCGGGCGGCGCCACCACCTGCCGGCGGCCGGGCACCGGGGCCGGCGAGTGCGGGGCGGGCATTCCGCACGGGCAGACGATCGAGTTCTCCCTCGCCTCCGCGAACACCCCGGCGTACGTCGGCGCCCGGGACACCGCCTTCGCGTCGGAGGCCAAGAAGCTGGGCCTCAAGGTCACACTCGTGAGCAAGTCGCTCAACTACCTGTACACCAACTACGGCAACTCCTTCGCGCCCGCCAACAAGAACAAATGGGCGGCACAGGACTACGGACCGCTGTACCTGGCGGCCGGATACCCCAGCAGCAACACCGTGTTCAACGCGGAAGGCAGCTTCAACCTCGGCGGGTACCGCGACGCCGAGGCGGACAAGCTGATCGACGCGTCGACGTTCGGAGCGGATTCCAAGGCCCTGTCGGCCGAGGCGACCCACCTCGGCAAGGACCTGCCGGTGCTCTACTTCCCGACTCCGCACACCCTTGTCGTGTGGAAGGACAGCCTCTCCGGGCCGCCGTCGTCGTTCAGCTCGCTGCTCAGCTTCCTGTACACGCCGGAACTCTGGTACTTCCACAACTGAATGCCGCGCGCGGGAAGGTGGTGAGCCGTCATGGATACGTTCCACGACAGGTCTGCGGACATGGCTGCGCTGCGTCAACTGATAGGCGGAGCACGGGTGGTGGCGCTCGGCGAGGGCGCGCACAACATCACGGAGTTCTACGGGCTCAGGGACCTGCTGTTCCGGTTCCTGGTCCGGGAGTGCGGGTTCACCGGGCTGGTCCTGGAGTCCGGTTTCGCCGAGGGGCTGGCCGTCGACGAATGGATCGACGGCGGGCCGGGACGGGTCGAGACCGTCGCCCGGGACGGCGTCACCTACCGCTTCGGCGAGTGCGAGCCGATGCGGAGGCAACTGCGCTGGATGCGCCGGCGCAACTCCGGCGGGTCGGCGAAGGTCGCGTTCTACGGAATGGACCTGCCCGGCTCGTCCACCTCCCCCGGCCCGGCGGTCCGTGCCTGCCTCGACCGGCTGCCCGCACACCCGGGCGACGAGGAGTTGCTGCGGCTGAGCGATCTGGGCGACCGGTCGCAGGCGGCGGTCCGTTACGCGGCGATGTCCTCCTCGGACCGTGCCCGGCTGCTCGACGGCCTTCGCGGACTGGACGAGCGCGCACTCCGCTTCCGCCGGCACAGCGGCCCGGACGACGAGGACGCCGAGATCGCCCTGTGGTGCGCGGCCTCGCTCGAAGCCTTCGTCGCCGAGGCCGACGAGGACGGGCCCTCCCCGGAGGGTCCCTATCCGCGGGAGGCGTTCATGGCGCGCAGCGTGGAGTGGATCCTGCGCCGGGAGCGGCGCATCGTGGTGAGCGCCCACAACGCACACGTCCGCCGTACACCGCTGCACGGTCGGCCGACGCTGGGCGGTCTGCTCTCTTCCGAGCTGGGAGCGGACCTCGTCGTCATCGGGATGACGTACGGCTCCGGGCCCGAAGTCACCTTCACCCAGCGGTCGTCGCGCCCGTTCGACTGCGACGTCACGCTCGGGGCGCGGACCCTGACGCCGGAGTCCGTCGAATCGCGGCTCGACCGTCTCGGCCCGGAGGTGGCCCTCCTCGATCCGCGCCGCGCGCCCGCCGGGTTCTTCGACGGCGTCGAGGGGACGCTCGGCGGTGGGGAGCTCGACCCCGTCGACGACTTCCCGGCCGCCTACGACGCACTGCTCCACGTCCGGCAGGTGAACCGGATCCCCGGGGCGTTCGAGCGGCTGCGTGCGGAGTTCGCCGCGGCCGCGCGAGCGGGCTCCGAGGCGGCCCCGGACGCAGACGCAGATGCACCAGCAGATCAGTCCATGCGTCCCGGAGACCTCGACCGTCTCCGGGACACCGAGGAGTCGGAGTCACAGTGAACAGCAGCCCTCCGCCGTATCCGCCCGCACGGACCGTCGACGTCTTCGAGGACGTCGCGGGCGTCCGGGTGCCGGACCCGTACCGGTGGCTGGAGCCGGAGACCGACGAGGTGCAGCGGTGGCAGCGCCGACAGGCCGGACTCGCCACTTCGATCGCCTACGACGGGCAGGACCCGGCGGCCGTACGGAAGCTGATCGAGACCTACGACGCCGGATCCCGCCCGGCACTGCCGAGGTTCGCGGCGGGCCGCTGGTTCCGCGCCGTGACCGCTCCCGGTGCGGCGGCGCCCGGCGTGGTCGTCGCCGACCGGCCGTTCGGCGCGGGCCGGCCGGTGGTCGACCTGACCGCGTTCGGAGACGGGCAGAACCCCGCGTTCCTGTCCTGGCTCGCGCCGTCGCCGAACGGTCGCGTCCTGGCCCTGGGCGTCTGCACCGACGGCAGCGAGCACAACACGGTCCGGCTCATCGAGGTGGACTCGGGGCGCGTACTGGACGGCGCGCCGCGGCAGGTCCTGCACAGCGCGTGGGCCGGTGGCGTGTCGTGGCTGCCCGACAGCAGCGGCTTCTTCTTCCTCGCCCTGACCGGTTCGCCGCACGAGTTCCGGCAGGCCGTGTACCGTCACCGGCTCGCCACGCGGGACAGCGCGGGCAGCACCGCGGTGGAACCGGTCCCGGTCGGTGAGGGCTCCCAGGAGTACACACTCGTGCAGTTCTCGGCCGACGGCCGCTGGGCCGTCGCAAGTCACCGGGTGGGCAGTCCTGTTCCGGTCGCCGTACGCGATCTGTCCCGGCCCGCGACCCCCTGGCGGCCCTTCGTCACCGACTGCGCCGGGACCGTCGCCGGACACATCGTCGGCGACCGCTACGTCGCGGTGACCGATGTAGCGGCACCCCGCGGGCGCGTGGTTGCGCTCCCGCTGGACGCCGCCGACCCCAACGACCCTGCCTCGTGGACGGAGCTGGTGCCCGAGGGCGAGACGGTGCTGCGGTCCTTGTCCCCGGTCGGTGACCATCTGTACCTCAGTGAGTTCGACCGGACGTGCGCCCGGGTACGGATCCTCGACCGCTCCGGCGCCGTCACCGGGGAGGTTCCGCTGCCCGGGCAGGGGGCGCTCTCCGCACCGTTCTTCGCCCTGACCGGCCTGGCCGTGGGCCCTCCCCCGGACGACTTCGTCTTCGCCTTCTCCACCCCGACCAGCTCCTGGGGCGTCTATCGGCACCGTCCGGAAGAGGCGGACATCGAGACGCTGTCGGCCCCGGCGGTCACCCTCGACGCCGACGTGACGTTCGAGCGGGCCGTCGCACTCGACGGCGTGGAGATCCCTTACCACGTGGTGCGACCGGCGGGCAGCGACCCGACGCAGCCCGCGCCCACGCTGATCTCCGCGTACGGAGCGGCGAACGTGCCTCTGCTGCCGCAGTACCAGCCCGAGATGGCCGCCTTCGTCGCGGCCGGCGGCGTGCTCGTACAGGCGCATCTGCGCGGGGGCGGCGAGTTCGGCCGCGACTGGTACCTGGCCGCGCACCGGGAACGCAAGCACGTGCGCGACCGCGACCTCATCGCCGTCGCCGAGCACCTCATCGCCACAGGGTCCACCACACCCGAGCGGCTCGCGCTGACCGGTGGCTCCGACGGCGGTCTCATGTGCGGGGTCGCCCTCACCACGCGCCCCGAGCTGTGGTGTGCCGTGCTGCCGATGGCACCGCTCCTCGACCTCATCGGGGGCACCCGCGATCCCTATCTGGACTTCGTCATCCGCAAGGCGTGGGCGGATCCGGACGATCCTGCGGAAGTACGGCGGCTGCTGCGGCTCTCGCCCTACCAACTGGTCGGCCCCGGCGTCTTCCCGGCGGTCTATCTTCAGGCCGGGGCGACCGATCCGCGGTGTCCTCCCTGGCATGCGCGCAAGTTCGCCGCCCGCCTCCAGGCGGCACAGGAAGGGGACGCGCCGATCCTCCTGCACGTCTTCGACAACGCCGGGCATGGCGCGGCGACGTCGTACGAGGTCGCGGCCGCACAGGACGCCGAGTGGCTGGCCTTCCTGATCAGGACACTCGGTCTGGGCCGTCAGGAAGCTTCCGGATGAGCGGGCGGGACGGCCTGTCCGCTCATCCGCCGTCCGGGGCGGACCTGAGCGACATCAGGTGCAGCTGCAGCATGGCCGAGAGGCGTGCGGACGGGTCGTTGAGGTCGATCCGGCCGACCTCCGCCGCGCGCCGAAGCCGGTAGCGGAACGTGTTGGGGTGCACGAACATCGAGGCGGCGGCCGTGGCGACATCGCCGAAGGCGTCGAGCCAACTCCGCAGCGTCTCGGCCAGGTTGGTCTCGTGGATCCCGTCGTAGGCGATGACGCGTGCGACGACGCCGCTGGGCAGGTCCCCGCGCGGGACGAGGTCGGCGAGCTCCAGCAGCAGTGCCTCGACGTGGACGTCGTCCAGGCGGGCGACCGACTGCCCGGCGGTTCCCGACCGCAGGACGCGCGACGCCCGTTCGGCTCCGGTACGCGACCGGGCCAGCGCCGCACTGTCCTCGGCGTACGGCCCTACGCCGATCACGGGGCGCAGCCGGGAGCCCACGCGGGCCAGGAACTCGGTGGCGATGCGGGCCGCCCGTTCCTCGGCGTCGTGCCGGTTCTGCGGAAGAAGGGGCAGGATGCCGTACGCGATGTCGCCGATCAGCGCCGCGGTGGCGCGCGGGTGCACCGCGGCCAGATGCATGGCGAACGCGTCAGCGAGGCGTTTGCGTTCGGTGGCGGTACGGGCGGGCAGCCGGTGTTCATTCGCCGCGTCGACGACGGTGAGTGCGAGAACGACGGCGGGCTCGTCCTTCAGGCCGAGGCGGCGGATCGCCTCGGGTGATCCAGGGCCGCTCTCCAGTGCGGTGGCCAGCAGCTCCGCGCGCTGCCGCCTTTCCATGTCCGCGTCCGCGCGCTGCCACACCATGTGCATCGCGACCAGCTTGGACGCCTCGTAGAGTGCTTCGCTGCGGTCCTCGCTCAGCGGCTCGGCGACGACCACCCAGATCGCACCGAGGATCTCGTCCCCGGCGCGCACGGCGATCGCCGCGCGCGGCAGTTCGGGCGGCTGTGTCGCGTCGCCCGACCCGGGGAGGGACGCGACGAAGACGGGGCGGTCGCTGCGGTAGATCGCCTGGAACACCCCGCGTTCCTCAAGGATGCGCGTGTAGTGCTCGGGGACCTGCCGGCCCAGGATCGTCTGGACCCGCGAGGGGTCGATGTCCTCCTGCCGGCTGGAGAAGGCCAGCAGGCGCGAGTTGCGGTCCTCGATGGTGACGGGCGCGTCCAGCAGCGCGGCAATCGCGTTGGCGACCGCGAAGAGGTCGCCGGACTCGATCCGGCCGGCCGTGTGACCAACCATGTCGTGCCGGTTGCTATCGGTCGTCAGCGTCCGGAGCATCCCCGCCAGGTGCGTCCAGGAGGCGCCGCGGGCGAAGGAGAGCACGGCCACGCCCGACGCCTCGGCCGCGTCGGTCAGCGTCTCGTCGGCGGTGAGGGGCGCGCGTACCACCAGGGCGGCGGCGCCGCGCTGCCCCAGGCGGGTGACGACTCGGGCGATGTCGGAGAGGTCGTGCAGCGCTACGCCCAGTACCAGTGCGTTGTCCGGGAGTTCCGGCTCGTCGAGTGGGTCGTGGATGACGACTCCGCCGATGCCGTCGGCGCGTTCCGCGTCACCGCAGACCACGTCGAGCAGGGTGGAACCGAGTTCCTCCAGGACACGCGCGAGGCTCGCTCGCGGAAGGCTGGTCACGGGAATGAGCACGGGGCCGAAACTAGCCCGGCCCACCGGCATCGGAATTGGTCGCGCATGACGTAATGATGCCAGCCCGTTCGTCCACACGGACGAACGGGCCGGCGCGGTGAGGGCGTCAGGGGACGGGCACCCAGGTCGTCGAGTCCGTCACCTCGTCCAGGATCTCCGGGACGGGGGTGACGCCGAGGCCCGGCCCGGTCGGCACGGCGAGATGTCCGTCCACGAGGTGGAACGGTGCGGTGATGTCGGTCCGGTAGTAGCGGTCGGAGGCCGAGGTGTCGCCGGGCAGCACGAACCCGGGCAGTGCGGCAAGCGCCACGTTGGCGGCGCGGCCCAGTCCCGTCTCGAGCATGCCGCCGCACCAGACGGGGACGCCGTGCGCCGCGCAGACGTCGTGGATCCGCCGCGCCTCCAGATAGCCGCCGACGCGGCCCGGCTTGATGTTGACCACGTGGCAGGCGCCGAGCGCGAGCGCGTCGGCGGCGGCGCGGGCGGAGACGATCGACTCGTCGAGGCAGATCGGGGTGGTGATGCGCTTCGCGAGTTCCGCGTGGCCGAGGAGGTCGTCCTCCGCGAGAGGCTGCTCCAGCATCAGGAGGGCGAACGGGTCGAGCCGGGCCAGATGGCGGGCGTCGCCGCGCCGATAGGCGGCGTTGGCGTCCACCTGCAGCAGGATGTCGCCGAACCGTTCGCGGACGGCGCGCACCGGCTCGACGTCCCAGCCGGGTTCGATCTTCAGCTTGATCCGCAGATAGCCGGCGTCCAGGTATCCGGCGACGGCGTCGAGGAGCGCGGGTACCGACTCCGTGATCCCCACTGACACCCCGCACGGCACTCTGTCGCGGACCGCGCCGAGGGCGTGTGCGAGGGGCACTCCCCGGGCCCGCAGGTCCGCGTCCAGCACCGCCGTCTCCAGGGCGGCCTTGGCCATGCGGTGCCCCTTGAAGGCGGCCAGGGCCGGGGCGACCCGGTGGGCGTCGAGGTCGGCCACCCCGGCGAGCGCCGGGACCAGGAAGCGGCCGAGGACGTCCGCGGCGGCGTGCGTGTACTGCGACGAGTACTGAGGAGCGGTGCCCGCGCCGCACTCGCCCCAGCCCTCGGCCTCGTCGGTGACGACGCGCACCAGGAGGGCCTCCCGCACGGTCTCGGTGCCGAACGAGGTGCGGAACGGGGATACGAGGGGTGCCTTGATGGTGCGCAGTTCGACTCCGGTGACCTTCACGCTGTCTCCTGTGGTGCTTCGTCGTGGTGTGTTCCGTGCACGCGCGTGCCGCCGGCGACCTGCGTCGGGCTTCCGCGGTCCACGACGTACCAGCCCGCCGGGTCGAAGCCGCGCACCCGCGCGCCGTCGGCGAGCAGTCCGGCCAGCACGTCCCGTACCGCCGTGCGCCAGCTCACGGCGCACGCCGGGTCGCTCTCGCGCAGTGCCTCGATGTCTTCGGGTACGGCCACCAGCAGGGTGCGTGCGTTGCCGCCGGTGCGCCCCACCGACGGCGCGCCCGTGGCGGAGACTCCGAGGGCGACGCTCGCTCCGCGCGACCGGGCGGCTTCCGCGTCGGCCGGTCTGGGCCGCCCGGCGCAGACCGACTCGGCGTCCAAAGACGCCAGACGCCACCGCACCAGAATCCGGTCGCTGTCGTCGCTGCGGTTGATCCCGTCGTCGATGGGGCCGTAGAAGTCCGGCAGGTACTCGGCGGGCTCGGCAGCCAGCTTGGCGATGTTGAAGTACGCGTTGCGGCGCACCAAGGGGTCGTACGTCCAGCAGATCTCGCCCACACCCCGCGCCAGCGTCCAGGCCCGCTGGTGCAGTTTCAGGGCGAATCCGACGTTGCGCCGCCGCACGTGGGGCAGCACCCCCGCGATGTGGCTGTGCAGGGCCGCGCGCGCCGGCGGGGAGAAGAACCCGAAGCAGGAGCCGACCAGTTCGTCCCCCACGAAGGCGCCGCTGACGTAACTGCCCGCCTTCGCCAGCGCACGCAGCAGGTCGGCGGTGACCACCGGGCTGTTCTCGCCGGTGCGCCAGATCCGCTCGTACAGGCGCCGAGCGGCCTCGAGCTCACTGACACTGTCCAGGGAACGGATGTCGATGCCCGCGACGCGCGCGGCGGTCTCGGCCGCGGCGTACGCCGCGTCGACGGGCGGGGATTCGGTGCGGTCGCGCAGGAGATCGGTCACGCAGGTCATGGTTTCAACCCCGGTCTCCGCGCAGCTGGTTCGAGGGCACAGGATGCGTGCTCCCGCTTCGTCCGGGCGGACAGCCGTCCTGCGGTGCCAGGAGGTCGGCCACCAACGCGGTGAGCAGTCGGGTCCGCCGCGGCAGCTCCGCGACGAGCAGATGTTCGTCGTCGGCATGCGCGCCGCCGCCCACCGCTCCCAGGCCGTCGAGGGTGGGGGTGCCGACTCCCGCGGCGAGATTTCCGTCGGAGGCGCCGCCGACGGCCACCTGTGTGAGCGGGCCGAGCCCGAGGTCCGTCGCGAGCCGGCACGCCCGCGCAAAGAGATCCTTCGACGCGGCGGCCTGCAGGGGCGGCCGGTTCGGACCGCCTGTGACCTCCACGGCTGCGCCGGCCAGCCGGGCCCGCAGCTCGCGCATCGCTCGGTCCACCCGGTGCTGCTCTGCCGCGTCCCGTATGCGGACGTCGACGTCGAAGCGTGCGGAGGCGGGGACGGTGTTGCTCGTGGTGCCCGCCTCCAGGCGGGTCGGCGTGACAGTCGTACCGTGTGCCGCATCGCCCAGTGCGGCCACGGCCAGGATCTGGTGGGCGGCCTCGATCGTCGCGTTCACGCCGCGTTCCGGCTCAAGGCCGGAGTGGGCGGCACGTCCTCGGACCAGCACCTCGTAGCGCGACACCCCTTTGCGTTCCGTCTTCAGGGCCCCACCCGGTCCGGCGGCCTCCAGTACGAGGGCGGCAGCGTGGGAGCGGGCCTCGGCTTCGATGAGCTCCCGGGACGAGGGCGAACCCGGCTCCTCGTCACCGGTGACGAGGAGGGTGACACCGTCCAGCGGATGTGCGGCCCCGGGTCCGGGCACACGCGTCCGTGCCCCCGTGCCCATCAGGTCCGCCAAGGCGTGGAACGCCATCACCAGGCCGGCCTTCATGTCGAAGCAACCGGGTCCGCGCAGCACTCCGTCGCGGACCTCGAACGGGTGACTCTTCAACGACCCGACCGGCCACACCGTGTCGTGGTGCCCGATGAGCAGCACGCGCGGGGTCCGGCCGAAGCGCCACCGCACATGGGTGCATCCGTCGACTACTACCCGCTCCGCCTCGGCCCCGAGGTGACCGGCACCGATCCGGGCCACCAGCTCGGCGCTGCGGGCGACCGCGGCCAGGTCGTCCGAGGGGGACTCGCAGCGCACCAGCCGCTCGATGTCAGCGATCATCGCGGCCGCACGCTCTCGTTCCCGGCTCTCCGGCCGGGCACCGTCCTCCTGCCCAGTGGTTCGATTCACCACGGCGCGGTGTTCTGTCACGGCGGACACCTCCAGTCGACGCATCTGCCCAGCATCGTGAGTTGCGCCGCGGCGGGATCTGTCCGGTCGGCCAATATCGATGTGCTCGATTGGGGTGGGGCGATGAACCGGGCCTCCGGTCCAGTGACCCGGCTCAGGCCGTACCGCCCCTCGCCGCGGGGACGGCGAACCGTCCGACCCGCGATCCAAGATGCTGACGACTCATCGGAACGGGCGTCAAGATGCCTCGGGGAGCGTCATTTCAGCGCCAGGACATCGCCCGTAACCCCCACGGCACACATACCGCACACCACCCGAACCTTCAGGTCGGACGGCCTTTGCGACTGGTTCGAAGGTCGCCGCGCACCCCACATGATGCGTCATCGGGAACGTGCGGAAATTCAGACAGCCGATACACATGCAGGTCAGCACACACACCTGACCACTGCCTTAGCGCCGTGCGTCAAACGAGCGTCACCGGGCGCCGCCGAGCTGTCACGTGCGCCAAGGGTCTGGCGACAGCCTTTGCGCCGCCCCAGAACCCCTGATCAAGAGTCCTCTCGGTGGCGCCGCGTGCCGGGGCGCCCGGTAAGGCCATCCAGGCGAAGCTGACCGTTTCAGGCCAATGACCAGCAGGTTTCAGGAAACTGGCAGGTTCGTTGTCGGGGGTCTTCGGTACGCTCGCCCGTCCGTGTATCCGCCGCACGGGGAAGACCTGGGGGGACGAAGAACGTGAGCACCACCACTGGCCCGGACGCCGCCGGCCACCGCATCGCCATCCTCGACGAGGACCCGCTGCGCGCCCGGCGCGAAGCGCGCGAGCTGCTCGCCGCCCTGGCCGACACCGATCCACGGGCCGCGCTCGACATCCCGCGCCCCCGGCCTGAGGACGAGACCGCCAAGGGCGGCCCGGTCACCGACCTGATCGGACTGGTCTTCAGCGGGGGCTCGCTCGTCGCCGCCGGCATTCAGGTCTGGCTGGCCCGCGTACCCCAGCGGGCCATCGTCATCACCCGGGCGGACGGGGCGATGCTGAGGGTGTCCGGCAAGGAGGCCCGGGCGGACAGCGAGCTGATCGACAGATTCCTGGCCGACGGTGCGGCCGAGGCCGGCGACGAGAACGGCGCCGATGCGGGGCCGGGCGCGCAGTGAGCGACAACGACCGGTACGCCATGCTCATCGGCGTATCCACGTACGACAGCGACCGCTACCACGACCTGCCGCCCGTCCGGGCAGACCTGCACTACATGCAGGCGGTGCTGGAGAGCACCGAGATCGGCATGTACAACGACTGCGCGATGGTCCCCGAGCCGACCCGCGCCGAAATGCTGTACGCCGTCGAGCAGTTCCTGGAGGAGCGGCGGCCCAGCGAGACGGCGCTGCTGTACTTCAGCGGGCACGGCCAGTTCTGCGAGGCAGACGGGCAGCTGTACTTTCTGACCCGGGACGCTGACCCGGACGACCTGCCGGGCACCGCGGTCCCGGCCGAGTTCCTGGAGCGGATGCTCCAGACCTGCCGGGCCGCGTCCAAGCTGGTGCTGCTGGACTGCTGCTCCAGCGGGTCCGTCGTCCAGGGGTGGACGGCCAAGGGTGGCCCGGACACCCACGAACAGCCTGCGCCCAGTACGCTGCTGCGCCCGACCGGCGTGTACTTCATCACCGCCTCCGACGCCCTGCAGGCCGCGTCCGCGATGGCACCGGAGGGGTCTTCCCTCGGTACCTCCCGGTTCACCGGGGAGATCGTGGAAGGGCTGCGGAGCGGGCGGATCAAGGAGGGCGGCTGGATCACCCCCGACGACCTCTTCGAGTACCTGACCGCGCAAATGGTGATCAAAGGCATCCCTGAGGAGCAGCGGCCGACCAAGTCCACGATCCGGGCCACCCACTCGCTGCCCTTCGCGCGCTCGGTGGCCCGTGCCGTCAGCCTTCCCGCGCCGCCGCGCGACGCGGCCCACGGCGCCCCGCAGTCCGGGGTCTCCCCCACCCTGCTGAAGGCGCGGCAGCTGGCCGCCCAGGACGCCGGGGAGGGCGTCGACCGGCAGCGGCTGCTGCGGTACTACGCGCACTGCCTCGGCGCCCAGGCGGCATCCGGCATGATGCCCGACCGCGACAGCAACCGGGACTCTGCGTACTTCCTGCTGGGCCGGGGCCCGGAGACGATCCAGTCCGGCCTCGGGCACTCCTTCCCCGCCCCCGGACAGTTGCCCAAGCCGAAAACCACGGGTGCGCAGGCCGGCGGGGCCGGACTCCAGGAGTACTGGTACGGGTATCCCGCGATCACCCTTCCCGAACGCGGCGGAGACGGCCGCCGACGGGCAGCGGTGCGGATCGCGCCGCTGCTGGTCCAGCCGATGGAGCTCACCCCGGACGAGAACGGCCGCGACCTGCTGCGTCCGAGCGGGATCCCGTCTCTGCACAACGGCGTGGTCACCGAGCTGCTGTCCGACGACGGGGCCGCCGAGCTGCTGACCCACTGGCAGCCGAGCTGGCAGGAGGGCAACGGCGCCCAGATGGTCAAGGCGGTACGGGAGCTCCTGACCGAGCTCGGCGTTCCGGAGCTGGAGCCGCTCGACCTCTCCTCACTCAGCGAGCGGTCCGTGTTGGACTCGCTGCGGCCCGGTGCCCACAACGCCGCCGTGCTGCTGGCGCCTTCCGGCATGGAGCGGGTCGCGACCGAGGGCTTGGTGGACAACCTGCTCCAGATGTCCACGCGCGCCGGTCAGATCGCAGGTACCGCGCTGGATGCCCTCCTGACCGGCGGCGACGGCAGTGGTGACGGCACGGGGCGTGACACGGCGGCCGTGACGGTGGTTTCCCCCGGCCCGTGCAACGAGAGCCAGGAGCAGGTGATCTCCTCGGCGATGACCCGCAGGCTCACCGTCGCGACCGGCCCGCCCGGTACCGGCAAGAGCGAGGTGGTGACGGCCGTGGTGGCGACCGCCGTCGCCGCCGGTCAGTCCGTACTCGTCGCGTCCACGAACAACGAGGCCGTCGACGTGGTGGCCGAGCGGTGCGACGAGATCTCGCCCGGCCTGCTCATGCGGACCGGGAACGTGGAAGCCCGGGAGCGGGAGGCAGCGAAGCTGGCCGGACTGCTGGCCGAGCCGGTCGCGGCCCCGGCCCGGGGCGCCGCGACCGTGGCCGGTGAGCTGCGCAACCGCCACGCGCGTTCGGCTGCGCTCCGGGCGGAGGCGGCAGGCCGGGTCGACGAGGAGGCGCGCCTGCTGGAGCTGGTACGTGAGCGGGCCCGACGGGCGGACGCGCTCGCACTGCCCGTACGGGTGCTGGAGAGAGCCTGCGCGGCGAAGGAGCCGGCTGCGCTCGCCCGCTGGGAGGAACGCGCCCGGAGGGCCGCCGGAGCCGGATCGCTGGCCTTGGGCGGGTGGCGCCGTGGGCGGGCTCTCGCAGCCCTCGTGGGTTCGTCCGGCGGCGGATCCGAGGCTTCGTGGCCGGTCTGGGCCTCGCAGCGCCCGGTCTCTCCCCAGCTGCTGCTCGACCTCGCGGAGACCGTGGCAATGGAGCGGGCCCTGCGGGAGCTCGTTCCTGCACACCTGGCCTGGGACGAGGACGCGCTGAAGCAGGCTCGGTTGGAGAGCGCGACCGCGTCCTCCGCGGTGTCGGGGGAGCTGGCGCATTCCGTGGCCGCCGAGTCCATGGTGCGGGGCCGGTCGCTGATGAACCAGCGGCTCCAGGCGCTGCGCCGGCGCTCGGGTTTCCAGAAGAGCCAGCGCAATCTGATGGTGCACCTGAAGGCGTGGGCCATCAGTACGCACTCGGTGCGCCAGCTCGAACTTTCCCCGAAGCTTTTCGACCTCGTGGTGATTGACGAGGCGAGCCAGTGCTCGATCCCGTCGGTGCTGCCTTTGTTGTTCCGGGCGAAGCGGGCGCTGATCATCGGCGACCCGATGCAGCTCGGGCACATTCCCGGGATCAGTCCGGCGCAGGAGCGGCAGGCACGGGTTCGGGCGGGCCTGACCGCCGCGCAGTTGGAGGACCACCGGCTGGCCTACCACGTGTACGCCTCGTACCACGCGGCCGCGCAGCACGGTGAGGCGGCGCTGCTGCTCGACGAGCACTACCGGTGCCATCCGCGGATCGCGGATGTGGTCAACGGCTACTGCTATGCGGGCCAGTTGCAGGTCCTGACCGATGTCCGCAGTCAGGTGCCGCCGGTCGATCCGGCGGGGGTGGCCGATCCGGCTCCGGTGCTCGGCTGGGTGGACGTGCCGCACGGCGAGTCCGCGGCGGGCAGCGGCGGACGGTCCTGGCGCAACCCGGCCGAGGCGGACCAGGTGCGGCGGACGGTGGACGAGCTGCTGGTACGGCTGCCCGAGGACGCCACGGTCGGGGTGGTGACACCGTTCCGCGCGCAGAAGGAGGTGCTGGCCCGGGTGTGGGCGGGTGACGACCGGGTCCGGGTCGGTACGGTGCATGCCTTCCAGGGCGGTCAGCGTGACGTCATGGTCCTGAGCCCGGTGGCCGCGGACAACACCCCGCCGAAGACGACGCACTGGGTGGCGAGCCAGGTCAACCTCTGGAACGTCGCGGTCACCCGGGCGAAGTCGCAGCTGATCACGGTGGGGAGCCATCGCTTCTGGCAGGGGCAGGCGGGCCTGCCGGCCCTGCTCGCGGAGCGCTCGACGGTGCTGCGTGCGGGGGCCTCCGCACACCAGGACACGGCCCCTGGTCCCCCGGCGGCACTCAAATTCCGCGAGGAGCTAGCCGACCGTCTCCAGGAGTACCTCGGTACCCGTGGCATTACCGACCTGGAACGCGCGACGGTGGTCGGCGGGCACAGGGTGGACCTGCTGTTCACGGTGGACGGGGAGAACACGGCGGTGCTCATCGACACAGGCCCCCTGCCCGGGCAGGATCCCGCCCGCCATCTGCGGCTCACCCACGCACGCGGTGACCTGCTGATCGGGCTGCCCTCCGGCGGCCGCGGGGCGAAGCCCGCGCCGGTGGCCCGAACGGTGCGGCTGCCGGCCTGGCGGGTGCTGGCCGACCAGGCGATGCCGGATCCCGCCTTCGCCTGATCGCTCCCGCACAGGGGGGCTTGTGGGCCCGGGTCACGCGCGCGGACTCCGGACGGCGTACGACATGTGCCGGACTTTTCCCACGCTGAGCCAGACCGCCACGTGCCCGTCCCGGACGGCCCCCGCACGTGCGCGCAGTCCAGCAACCGGCTCTCCCCCGTACCGGTCGGCGCGCCCCGGACGTCCGGCAGCTCGGTGAGCTGCCGGGCTGGGGTCCCGTAGTCTCCGTGGCCGAGCCACCGTACGCAGCCGCGGCCCCTGTCCGACAGCTCATGCCCAGCGCAGCTGACAGCCCCTCAGGGCGTGCGTCACTCCTGCGTCGAAACTCGCCGCGGCCTTCCCGCCCTGCCGGGTTCACCACTCGCTGAGACCTCGGAAACCGCAGGTCGGACGAGCCCGCCCGCTTCCACCCGTTGCACAGGCAGAAACAAGTCAAACGGGGGGACCGGACCCAGAAATGCCCGGCTTGGGCGCCCTACTTGATCGGCTCCAGGATCGCCACGCACTCCACATGGTGCGTCATCGAAAAGATGCCGCAGGCAGCGAGGCCAGGAGAAACCACAGGTCAGAACCGGTTTACCGGCTCAGCCGACGACACCTCAGACGTCCGGAGCGTCAAGCGGGCGTCACGGTCGAGACGGGTCCGATGTGCCGGGCGCCAGCAGCCAGTGTCACCGGAAGGCTGGACCTACGACAGTGCGACAAAGGGCCGCCGACTGGCGCGAAACGACACCGAAAGCATCCTTGACCGGCCGGGCCAATAACCCCGCACTCAGTAGCGGGCGGCCCGTCACCGGTCTCCGCCGAAATGTGGAACTACGCGAACGCCCACAACCGGCGCAATCCACAAAACGCTTCCTACAGTGCCAGGCTCGCCACAGCTTCTTCGGTTGACCGTCACCAGTTCCTGTAGTCCTCCACCAAGTTAGCGATGCGCGCGAGCAGCACGTCGACCCGGGAGCGGTCCTCGCGCTGGGCCCGCAGGGCCTGGTCGGCGGCCCGGAGTCGGTCTAGGGCGGCGGGCTCGCCGTCCATGACGTCGTCGATCAACGGCTCGGTGATCAGATCCAGGCACTCGGTGAGCAGTCGGCGGGTGGCCGGGAACGGCGGGTTGTGGTCGGGGGCAGCGAACACCTGAGTCAGGTAGCGCGCGGGATCCGTGAGACTCCAGCCGACGACGGTGCCGTGCTGGACGAGGAGGGCCGTGTCGGGGGCGATGCCGACGCGGGCCTCCAGTGGCTCGTCGAGGACATCGAGGTCGCGCAGACCGGTCAGCACGGCATCCCCGGGAGCACGGCACAGCACCTCGCACATCTCCAGCCGGAAGTCCCGTACCTCGTCCGCAGTAAGCCCGCCCGGGCTTACTGCGGGCAGGACGGGAACACGGGCAGAGTCCTCGGTGGAAGCGGACTCCCCCGGCAGCTGGAATTCAGCACCGGCCAGCTTCCGGCTCTCCCTGTCGAACCGGAGGACGTCGGGCGTATCCCACAGCCATTCCTGACTGCCGAAGGTGGCCAGGAGAAACCGCTCACGTGCCTTCACGTCCGTGTAGTGCGCGATGTACAAAGAGTCGCCCGAGAAACAGGGCGTGATGGGCAGCGGTTCTCCCGCCACCGTTGCGTGCCAGTCGTTGTCAAAGGTCAGTCTCATGGTCAGTGCTGCCTCACTCGATCCGCGCGGGGCATGAATCCGTCCTTGCTGGGGATTCTTCCCCTCACGATGTCCTCATGTGTGACCGGCGCTCCGGGATCCGTGGCCTTACCGCCCAGCGCCGTCGCGCCGGACTCGCCCTTGATGCCCGAAGATCCGTACGCCGTGATGGCCTGGCCGGCTTGGGAGCCGGGCCCATGGGTCACGACGATGTCCTCGCCCTGCCGGAAGATGAGCTTTCCGGCGCTGCCCGTCGACTGATACACCGCGTCCGGATTCTTCAAGATCTCCAGGACCCGTTCGTCGGTGAAGCCATGCCCCTCGTCCCCGTGGTACTTGGGGTGCTTGCGGAAGGCTCCGCCCTGCGCCCTCCCGACGATTCCGTCCACGGCCTTGGCGGCCCTTTCCCCGGCCTGTTGAGCCTTCTTCTCCTCCTTCGTGTACTTGGGCATGAGGCCCAACGGGTCGCACCCGGCATACGGGTTGTTCACATAGCCGACCGGGTTCGGCGCGGGAGCCAGGCCCAGGGGGTCCGGAGAGGTGTAGCGACCGGTCTCTGGGTCGTAGTGACGGAAACAGTTGTAGTGCAGCCCGGTCTCGGGGTCGAAGTACTGGCCGGGGAAGCGTAGCGGGGTGTACGCGCTGCTGTCCCGGGTCCAGGCCGTGGTGCCCCACAGAGTGCTGCGGCCGCGCCATGCGATGGCGCCCGACTCGTCGATCAGCTCGGTCGGGGTGCCGATGAGGTCTGTTGCGATGGCGAAGAACCGGCGGTCGATCTCCTCCTGGCGGCCGTCGGCCGTGAGGATGCGCTCGGTCTGGGCCAGTGGGACGACGTCCCGGTGGTCCCAGGTGAGGGCAACCGTGTTTGGGCCGTCCGGTCGGTGGCTGGTCTGTTCGCAGAGGGTGAGGCCGTCCCAGGTGAAACGGACCTCCTCGGCCACGGACTCACCGTCCTCCGCCAAGCGTTGCTTCGCGGTGCGTCGGCCCAGTGGGTCGTAGCGGTAGTGCCAACGGGTCCCGTCGGGGGTGGTGACGGAGGTGAGGCGGTTCTCTGCGTCCCACGTGTAGCGCCAGGTGTCGGGTTTGCGGGACAGGCGGGTCTTCTGCCGCAGGGTGACCCGGCCGAGGGCGTCGTGTTCGAAGCGGACAGCGCCGGCGCGGGTGATGTTGGTGCCGCTGTAGGTACGTAATCCGGTGGCCTCGCTGCCCGGGTGCTGGTCCGGCCAGGACGCCGAGGTCTGGTTGCCCGCGTCGTCGTACGCGTACCGCTCCGTCCAGCCCGGGGCATGGACGGCGGTGGCCCGGCCCATGCGGTCGAGATCGAAGGTGCGGGTGCCCGACAGCCGGTCCGCGACGGAGAGCAGATGCCCATCGGCGCGGTAGGCATAGGCGCGGCTGTTGACGGCCTGGGCTGCCGCCGTTATGTGCTGCGTGGCAAGCCGTCCGGCCTCGTCCCAGGCGGATGTCATGGTGATCGCGTCCCCGAAGGCGCGGACCAGCTCGCGGCCGGCGGCATCGTGGGTGAAGTCGACCCGCCGACCACCTGTGGTCAGCCGCGAAGGAAGGCCGTCGGAGTCGTAAGCGTAGGAGGTGACATGTCCGGTGGGCGTGGTTCGGCTGATGCGCCGTCCCAGGTCGTCGTAGGAGTAGAGGAGGGGACGGCCGTCCACAAGTTCGGCCTTGACCCGTCCGCGACGGTCGTACTGGTACCGCAGTTCGCTCTCCGGACCAACCGCCTCCAGGAGGTGGCCTGCCCGGTCGTACGCGTACGTCGTCACCCTGCCGTCGACGTTCTTGCGGAGCACCTGGCCGAGCCGGTCTCGCTCGAACGAGATGGTCCCGCCGAGGGCGTCGACCCGCTCGGTGAGCTGGCCCGTGGCGTCCACGCAGTAGGTGAGGGTGCGGCCGTCGAAGTCGGTCTCGGACACGATGTTGCCAACCGCGTCGTACTCGTAAGTCCACTTCAGGCCCAACGGGTTGGTGACCCGGGTGAGGCGCAGGTCGTTGTCGTGCTCGAACTCGTAGCGGCCGCCTTCGGCCCGAGTGCTGGCGAGCGGGAGGTCGAAGTGGGTGTACTCGTAGCTCGAAACGCCGCCGGAGGCGTCAATGTGGGTCAGGCAGTTGCCCTCGCCGTCGTAGGTCCAGGACTGTGTGGTGCCGTCCGCATCGGTGCGGTGAGAGAGTTTGCCTTCGACATTCCATTCAAGGCGGGTGACTGCGCCGAGGGGGTCGGTGAGCGTGGTGGGGCGGCCGAAGGCGTCGCGGGTGATGCGGGTGATGGCACCGAGCGGGTCGGTGATCTCGACGGGCAGGCCGGCGGTGTTGCTGCGGATGCGGGTGGTGTTGCCGAGTGCGTCCGTCACAGAGACCAGGTGACCGGCCTGGCTGTAGACGGCGCGGGTGATGGCGCCGGACGGGTCGGTGACCGCGGTTCGGTTGCCGCGTTCGTCGTACGCGTACTCGACCACGGTCCGGTCCGGGTTGGTGACGCGGACCGGTAGCCGGAGATCGTTGTACTGCGCGGATGATTCCAGGCCGTCGGGGCGGACCACAGTGGTCAGTCGTCCCGTCTCGTCGCAGGTGAAGCGGGTGATGCGGCCGAGAGGGTCGGTGCGGGACAGCAGCCGGTTGCGGCGGTCGCGTTCGAAGCGGGTGACCGCGCCGAGCGGGTCGATCTCCGAGACGATCTGGTGTGCGTCGTTGATCAGGTACCGGTGGACGGCGCCGCTGCTGGCGGTCGCCGTCGTGACCCGTAGGCCAGTCGCGGTGTCGGTGCCGTCGTAGTCCAGGCGTAGTGCCATGTGGCCTTCGACGCCACCTTCGGCGATACAGCGGTCCTGGTCGTCGTAAGTGTAGTCGTAGCGACTGTTGTTGGTGTCGGTCCAGGAAGTGATGCGGCCGCGCTCGTCGTAGCTGAAGCGCAGGGGGCGGGTGGAGGAGTTGGTGAGGTCGGTGAGGTGGCCGTCGGTGTAGCCGTAGGCGAGGATTTGCTGGTCGGTGCCGTCGGGGGCTCCGTCTTTGAGGCGCAGGGCGATGATGCGACCGTTGTCGGTGGTGAGTTCGAGGTGGTAGCCGCCGTGGTGGACGATCGACGTCGGTGTCCCGAGTGCGTCGTACTCGAAGATGATCCAGTTGCCGTTGCGGTCGTCGATCTGCGCGAGCAGTGCTTCGGTGCTGTGACGTGTGGTGAAGTGCCGGACGTGGCCCGTGTCCGGGTCGGTGAGCGTGTAGTCGCCATCGGGGTTCACGTCCAGTGGCCATTCAGGGCCGTGGCTGGGCAGGACCGGGACGCCTGGTGCGGGGTGGGGGTAGGACAGCAGCAGGCCGTCCTCGGATATGAAGACGATTCCTTCGGAGTCGATCTCCAGGCGCTGGTCCGCGGTGGATGCCCAGGACGGGCCGAACCAGCGCCCTGCCCGGTAGTCGGAGGCGACACGCCGGCGGAAGACGAGCGGAAGTGTGCCGGGCAGGACGATATCGGTCTGCGGAAGGTACATCGCGCCGGTTGCCAGGTCGACCGGGTCCGACGGGTCCTTCTCGGGTGCCCTCTCGGTACGGGACGGCTTCGCCGGGTCGCCCACCCCTTTACGGCCGGGGCCCGGTTTCAGCCCCTCCTTCACGGCGTCTTTCATTCCGGCCCGCAGGCCGCCGCGCAGTAGTCCGCCGCCCTTGGTGCCGATCATCTCGGGGACGAGTCGGCCGATGAATTCGGACGGGTCGCCCTTGGCGGCGTCCCAGGCGTTCTTGAGTGCCCGGTCGGGGTTGGCGGCGGTGGAGACCAGGCCGGCGAGCGTCATGTTGACGCCCTTGTAGTACTCGGCCGGGTGCGTCAGGTTATACGGGTCGGTCGGGTTGACCGAGCGGACGAAGTTCACCAGTCCCGCGGTGCCCTTGATGATTCCGCCGCCGAAGTGGGCCAGCTCAATGCCCTGCCCGACCCCGTAGTCGAAGAACTCCTGCTTGGCACGGTCCAGGCCGGTGGGTTCCTTCGGGGCGTGTGCCATCGCAGCGGTGATCGCGCCCTTGGCTGCTTCGGCGGCCTCGTCGCGCGCCCGCCGGGCATGCTCCAGCATCTCCTGCGCATGCTGTCGTTTGGCCACGCTCGGATCGGAGAACGTTCCCGGATGCGGGAGCGGATGATCGGTGTTGCGGACCGCGTTGTACGCCTCGGCCTTCTCCCGGAACGCGGCAGCAGCCCTCTCGTAGTCCTGCTTGCCCTCCTTGTAGAGAGCGATCGCCTCACCGGCCTTGGCCTGCGCGCCGGTGACCGTCCCGGCATACGTCTCCAGCGCCTTGGCCGCGTCCTCGAACGCATCCGCCGCACGCAGCCAGTCCGTGGGCAAGGTCTCGAACTTCGCCCGGAAGGCGTCGGCGGCCTCACCCTTCCAGTGGCCGGAGTCGAGCTTCTTCAGCCCGCCGCCGACGAGATCGAACGCCCGCTGGAAGTCCCGGAGGTTCTTCACCGTGGCGGCGATCTTCTCCGGCCTGCCGTGGATCAGCTCGTTCGCTTCCCCGCTCTGCCCAAGCTGCTGCTCACCGACCTCCGCACCCAGCGAGGACGCGGTCTCGTCCCCCCCCAGTCCTCGACCGCGTCCGCCCACTCATCGGCTCCGATCTTCTCCAGACCGGAGCCGACGAGATCGGTGCCCTTGTCGATCCCCTCGCCGACGATCTCCTTGCCCTTGTCGACCAGCTTGCTGGCACCGTCGTAAAGGTCCCCGCCGAGCCTCCCCCAGTCCACCATCAGCGGCTTTCCCCCCACCGCGGCTGCTCGGCCTGACGAATCGTCTCCTGCGACGGATCAAGCTGTTCCTTGAGCCGCTCATCCGCCGCTGCCCGCACCGCCGGGTCCACCAGCCCGGACCGTTCCATCGAGTCGAGCGCGGCGTCCTCCACGTCGTAGGCCGTGTCCTTCCAGTTCTGCTTCACCTCTTCATGCGCCTTCAGTATCGACGCCCCGCTCCAGTCCGGGTCGTCATAAGCGGACTGCCTGCTGATCGCGTCCCAGCTCATGGCCTTCACCTCGTCCTCGGACAGGTGCGGATTCCCGTTCAGGGAATTCACCCCGACCTTGAACGAGTCCTTGATGTACTGCTCCTGCTCCGCGAAGGAACCCGCCGACAACCCGACCCCGAGCGCGAAGCCGTTCCCCTTCTGCGTCAGGGCCCGCACACCCCACTCCCAGCGGTTGCAGAACGTCTCGAACTCCGACGTCAGCCCGCCGTGCCCCAACTCCAGCCCCGACAAAGCAAGATCCGAGAACCCCCGGCCCGTCGACGCCTGACCGATGAACCCGAGATCCTTCAACTCCGCATGCGCCAGATCGATCCCCTTCGCGATCGCAGCCAAAGCCTCCGGCGGCACCTGAAGATCG
>NZ_JBHVPX010000024.1:0-85182 GCF_042887155.1 Streptomyces sp. NPDC057963 | reverse complement strand
CGCCGGTGGGCAGTCGACTTCGAGATCCCGAAGCACGGCGGCAACGCCCGCCAGGCACACCCGCTCACCAGCACGTAGACGATGGCCGCAAACAGGGTCTCATCAGGCGTGTCCTGCGTCCCGCCGCCCTGCGGACGCACCTTCGACGGCGGGATCAACGGCTTCGCGATCTCCCACAGCCCGTCCGGAACAATCCAACTCCACGCATCCCGCCCCATGAACAGCTCAACGAGTGATCACCACACAGGACACGGTCTAAGTCCGTTTCTGGTAGCGGCCTCGTCCGGGTTGGGTGAGGAAGCTTTGGCGGAGGAGGCGTGCGAGGCGGCTTCGGGTGATGTTGACGGATGCCTCGTCAGTGGGCAGGTTGAGGAGTTCGTGAAGTTCACGGGCCCGGAACACCTGGCCGGCGTGCTGGTTGAAGGCGTTCACGATGGCCTGGTAGGCAGTGCTCGTCTCGGTCTGAGGCGGGTCGGGTTCGGTTGCTGCCGGGGCGGCTTCCGCGATGACTTTCCGGGTGATGTCCAGCTCCGTGAGTCGGGCCCACGGCCAGCCCGCGCTTGACGCCCGACACCTTCTTGTTGACGTCCAGTCCCGTCGTGGTCTTCGGGACACCGGCAGCCGCACGCACGGACTGGGTGTCGGTGATCACGAGGGACGGGTCCTCTAATCGGCGGGCCTTCTCCCGCACCTGGCAGCACAGGAGTTCCTGGATCCGCTGGTCCAGGCCGTCCTCGCGCCACAGGCTGAAGTAGTAGAACGCCGCCGACCAGGACGGCAGGTCATGGGGAAGGTAGCGCCACTGACAGCCTGTCCGGTTCTGGTAGAAGATCGCGTTCACGACCTCCCGCAGGTCACAGGATCCCCGGTCACCGGTCGCCGACCGTGTCACTCGGTCCTGCTTCCAGCCCGTGATCATTGGCTCCAGCAAGGCCCACTGCTCGTCCGATAAGTCGCTCGGATACGGCTCTCTGCCCATGCCCCGAATCCCGGCATGTCCATGCCCAACGCCAGCCCCGTACTGCAACCAGTCACACGATCGAGCGATCACGAATCGAGGAAGATCGGACTTAACGTCCACTGAAATGCTCCACGTCGGCGACCGTCGAGGTTGGTCGGCTCGACGAACAGGTATGCAAGCCAGAGCCGGCCTGAGTGGGGTCTGTCAAACGAACGGATCTGTCTCACTTGTGGTGGTGGCGGAGGGGTGAAGCTTCCCAAGAGGATGCGATGGCGGAGGAGGGGGAAGCTTGCCCGGCCATACATCTGGCGTTTGATCAGTTTTGTCTTGTCGTTGACTTCTTCGGTGCCACCGTTGTGATGAGGGCAGGTGAGGTCGGCGTTCACTGCGTCGCGGTCTCTCTTGAGGCCCCGGGTGAAGGCGTGCAGGTGAGGCAGGTCCTCGGCCTGTACCGAGGTGATCCACATGCTCGGCAGGATGCTGTACTCCTCCGCGGGCTCCAGCAGTGTGGCGAACGTGTGGATGAGACCGGTGAGGGCACTCATCTGCGGGCAGGCTGCGGTGGCAGCCTCGATCCGTTCTCGTTGGTGGTCTTTGAGGTGGTCGGGGTGGGTGAGGAGGTAGCGGGCCAGCCGGCGCGGTGAGAGCGCTGGGCGGTCGGCCTCGACGCGGCCACCTTCACGGCGACGGTCCGTCCCCCTCGGACCGCGCGAGGTACACCCGGCCCATGCCCCCTTCTCCGAGCACCCCGAGAAGCCGATAGGGCCCTATCGCACGCGGATCGTCCGGGTTCAGAAGGTCCATACAAGGACGATACGTCAGGGAAAGATGGGCGGGGTGAGCCAGACTCACCTGCTGTGCTTGGTATTTGGCTGGTTCCTGACTCGGAACCCCCGCTGTTGGCCCCCGAAGATGCCGAAGGCGTGGGAGACGTCGGCGGGAAGGCCGTCCGCGACAGCTCTTTCCCGGCGCATCTCCACGGGCGAGTACGGCGGCCGCGAGACCTCGAACCACTCGCCACCCACATGGGTGGCGGCGTGGCACCAGAGACAGGACCAGATCTCCTCCTGCCGGAAAGTCGGCAGCGCCGGTCATCGCCACATCGCTCGTCCGCACACATCGCACCCCACGAGCGGATCCTCACCGATCATGGCGGAATGGCGAACTTGTTCTCCGTCGAACTTTCACGCAACGGCCTCCGAGCGCGCCGCAGGCGGGCGGTGAGGTGGCGGGGAGAACGATCGGACCCGGCGCAGACCGATCGCCGAACGGGAGCTCCGTCACCGGCTGCGGGCCCGGGCCGAAGACCGGATCCGCGCCGCCACTGCTCTGACGCGCAGCGGCCCGGAGATGTGACCGCGGCGGCGAATTTTCCCTTCTATTGGGGATTGCCCCGTGATTTCCCGTGCAATTCTCCGACATGTACGCCGGGTTTCATGTCGGGAAAATAAGCGGACCCAATCGCTCAGGTGTTCCTGCCTCAGGATTCGGGAATAAGCCGTTGTGAAATCAAACGATTGCGTGTATCTGTAGTGTATGCAATAGTATTGCTCGACCTTGAATTAAGCATGAGAGAGCGCGCGCCTCAGTTGGTCACGTAATTAATTTCCTTGACCAGGATTTCTTTTCTCCTGTACGGGGCCGGGACTATCGCTACGGGGTGATTTGGATGGATTCCACCACTGACGTTCAGGACGCAAAGGTTGTATGGGCGCACCGATCGACCGCTTCGATACTGAGGCGCCAGAGGAAAGGTGGTGAACGCCCCGCGCACGGCCAGGTGCTCACCACCAGGGTGGGTCTTGAGATACCCGTGGATCTCACCTTCGAGGACTGGGAGCGCGCAGGTCAGCAGCTTGCTAGTGTCGTCAACTCATCGGTGTGGTGGCTCGGCGACTGGTTGGTGCACGGCCGGGACAATTTCTCCGACCGCTATAAACGGGGAGTGCGTGAAGCTGGTCTCAGCTACCAGACGCTGCGTAACTACGCCTGGGTTTCCCGCCGCTTTGAATTAAGTCGCAGGCGACCGTGCCTCAGTTTTCAGCATCATGCCGAAGTGGCCTCCCTCTCGGTTCCGGAGCAGGAATTATTCCTGGACCGCTCGGAGCAGATGCGATGGAATACGAAGCAGCTGAGAAGCGCGATTCGCGACGCGCATGAAGACGTCTCGGGGTGTGGTAAGAAAGCGTCGGAGGTGCAGCGGCTCGCGGTCCCCGCGAACCGCCTCCAGTGGTGGCGCGAAGCCGCCGAAGAGTCCGGTATCGACTTCGAGAAATGGGTTCTCGAAACCCTCGACGGAGCGGCCGGGCAGGCGCTGGATGAGGCGGATGGCATCGAGGGGGCCGAGGGCGCGTCGGACATCGTCGACGAGCTGGCCGCGCTGCGGCCCTGAGCGCCTGGCGCTACGGAGCCCCTACGGCCTCCCCGGAGGTCACCGCTTCCTTGAGGGCCGGCCTCCCGGAGGCGAGGTCTCCAATCGGCTATCTACCCCTATGGCTGGATTTGGCCACTTCATGGCGTGGTCGCCTCTCCTTGATGGGCCCTCTCCTTCTTGTAACGGTGCCGGTGTGGCGCCAGGTTCCCCTGTGGTGCCGCTCTGTCCTGTCGATCGGACAGAGTGGCACCTTAAGGCGCCATCGGTATTCGCCGTAGTGCAAGAATGGCGCCACCTCAAGGGCCCCAAATTTACTGACATTTGGTTCGTTAATGGGAT
Source organism: Streptomyces sp. NPDC057963 (assembly GCF_042887155.1). Taxonomy (NCBI): domain Bacteria; kingdom Bacillati; phylum Actinomycetota; class Actinomycetes; order Kitasatosporales; family Streptomycetaceae; genus Streptomyces; species Streptomyces sp. NPDC057963. The sequence continues at coordinate 81,508 of NZ_JBHVPX010000024.1, read as the reverse complement.
ATCGCGATTGAGTGGCGGCGGTATGCGGCAGCAAAGGGGCGCCACTGTGGCGATTGCCTGGGTGCCATAGGTGTGTCACTGTGGCGCCATGGACTTGACGCCCTATGTCGACAGCCTGCGCCGCGACTTCCTGGCCGCGGCGCAGGCACGTGGCGAGGATGCCCTCGCACTCGGGGAGGAACTCACCTCGGCGTTCGACTCGTCAGTCCGGCTCACGCTGCTCAAGGCGCTGTCGGATGCGGCGGAAGAGATCACCAGCGACCTCGTTCTGGGGTCGGTCGAGGTACACCTGCACGGCCGCGGCCTCAGCTTCGTGGTGGCTCCGCAGCCCCTCGAACCGTCGCTCGACGACGGCGGTGCCGGGTATGGCGACGAGAGCCCGCCGGTGGAGACCGGCGGCGACCCCGCCCGGATCAACTTCCGTCCCTCCGAAGGTCTCAAGGCCCAGGTCGAGGAGGCGGCGAGCCGGGAGCGGCTCTTGGTCAACGCCTGGCTGGTGCGGACCGTCACCGTCGCGCTCCGTGCCGGAAACCGGCGCGCCGAACGGCGCGGACCCCCGGGAACCAGGCACTTCAGCGGCTGGTCGCGGTAGCGAGCCATGAATACGCAAACGGGCCCATGAGGGAAGGACCGGCAGTGGCCAGTTTCGACACCCCAGAACCGATCACCGCGTTGATCGAGATCGCCGTCGGGGGCATCAGGCTCATAGCGAGTGACCGTATGGACACCGTCGTGGAGGTACGCCCCACCGACAGTTCCAGGGTGTCCGACGTCGAGGCCGCTGAACAGGTACGAGTCGACTTCTCACGCGGCAGGTTGCTGGTCAGGACGGCCACCCGGCTACTGCGACGCTCCGAAGCCTCCCGCGAGGACGGTGGTTCGGTCGCGGTGACGGTGGAACTGCCCGAGGGATCGAGCGTGCGGGGCGGCTCCGCTTGGGCGGCCGTGCGCTCCCTGGGCCGCCTCGGCGCGGTCCACTTCGAGACCGTACAGAGTGACATCACGCTCGACCGGACGGGGCCGCTGCACCTCACCGCCGTCTCCGGCGACGTGTCCGTGGCCCATATGACGGGCCACGGCAAGATAACCAAGAAGTCCGGCGCGGTGCACATTGGCGAGATCGAGGGCACCGCGGTGATCAAGAACGACCACGGTGCCAACTCTGTCGGGGAAGTCACCGGCACCCTGAGGGTGACCGGGGTCAACGGCGACATCGACATCGCCCGCGCCTACGGCGGCGTCGAGGCCAAGACGGCCTACGGCAGCATCAGGGTCGGCGAGGTCAGACGCGGCCTCGTCCTGCTGACCGCCGCGTCGGGCGATGTCGAGGTCGGCATCCGCGAGGGCACCGCGGTGAAGTACGACGTGAGCACTGTCTCCGGCTATGTGCACAACTCGCTGGAATCGGCGGAGGGGCCGGGCGACCTGGTGGACATCGTCGGGGTCCGGGTCCGCACCTTCGACGGAGATGTGGGGATCCGCCGGTCCGAGTGACCACAGACCTGTCGGCGGGACGGTCGCGCACCGTCCGGTCGGCGTCAGCGCGGTGGCCCGGAGCCGGCTGTATCCCCCGTCCGGTATCCGGGCCGCCGCTTGTTTTAGGACTGACGTTCCCCCGGGGCACGCGCCCCGCGCGGTTCTCAGACGTAGATCTTTGACAAGGAGAGGAACAACCATGCACACGAGCGAGGAGGTCGTGCTCGATGTCGAGGGCCTGCGCATGCGCTACGGCTCCACCGACGTCCTGCACGACGTGAACTTCCAGGTGCGGCAGGGTGAAGTGATGTGTCTGCTCGGCCCGAACGGCGCCGGGAAGAGCACCACGATCGAGGTCATGGAAGGCTTCCGGGCGCGGTCGGCCGGCCGGGTCGAGGTGTTAGGCACCGACCCCGAGCACGGCGACGAGCGGTGGCGGGCGCGGGTCGGAGTCGTACTCCAGTCATGGCGCGACCACGGCCGCTGGTACGTACGCGAACTGCTCGCCCACCTCGGCAGCTATTACGCCGCCTACTCCACGGACACGATCAAACGGCCCTGGGACCCCGACGAACTCGTCGCGTCCGTTGGTCTCACCGAGCACGCACACAAAAAGGTCAGGATGCTCTCCGGCGGCCAGCGCCGCAGGCTGGACGTGGCCGTCGGCATCGCGGGCCGCCCCGAGCTCCTCTTCCTCGACGAACCCACCGCGGGCCTGGACCCGGTGGCGCGCCGCGAGTTCCACGAGCTCGTGGGCCGACTCGCCCACGAGCAGGAGACGACGATCCTGCTGACCACGCACGACCTGCAGGAGGCCGAGAAGCTCGCGGACCGCATCATGATCCTCGACGGCGGGCGGATCATCGGCGACGGCACCGCGAAGGAACTCGCCCAGAGCATCGCGGGCGAGGACACGGTCCGCTGGACCCGGCAGGGACGGCAGAACGAGCAGTCCACCGCCGACTCCACGAAGTTCGTCTTCGATCTGTTCAAGAAGTACGGCGAGGAGATCGCCGACCTGGAGGTCCGCAGGGCCTCGCTGGAGGACACCTACCTCACCATGGTGAGGAAGGCCGAGTCGGGCGAGAACAAGGAACAGGGACAGGAACAGGAACAGGAATCCGACGGGGCGCCGGACACGGCGGCGGGCCCGGCGAGCACGACGGCGGGCGAGGCGGCGGCCGCGAACGAAGGAGCGGCCCGATGAACCCGACCACCACGGCCCTGCGCGCGGGCTGGACCCGCGGCATGATCGAGATCCGGCAGTCCGTCACCAACACCGGAGACATCTTCAACCACTTCTTCTGGCCCGTGCTGATGCTGGTCGTCATGTTCTTCATGCGCGACGTCGACTTCGGCAGCAGCGGATTCATGCTCGGCACCCTCGTGCTCCCCAGTATCCTCGGCATGAACGCCTCGATGGCCATGGTCACCATGAGCCAGCAGCTCACCGCCGACCGCGAGGACGGCACCCTGCTGCGGGCGAAGGCAACCCCCAACGGCATGGTGGGCTATCTTGTCGGCAAGATCCTCTCGGTCTCCGGCTGTCTGCTCATCGACCTCGCGATCTTCCTGATCCCCGGCCTGATCATCATCGACGGGCTCTCCATCGGCAGCGGGAGCGCCTGGCTGACCCTCGCCTGGGTGCTGGTCCTCGGACTGATGGCGACCCTGCCGATCGGCGCGGTGCTCGGCTCGGTCTTCACCAGCGCCCGCAGCCAGGGCCTGCTGATACTGCCGATCCTCGCCATGATCGGTATCTCCGGCATCTTCTACCCGATCACCTCCCTGCCCGACTGGGTCCAGGGCCTCGCCCAGGTGTTCCCGGTCTACTGGCTCGGCCTCGGTATGCGCTCCGCGCTGCTGTCGGACGCCGCGGTCAGTGTCGAGATCGGCGACTCCTGGCGGCACCTGGAGACCGTGGGGGTGCTCGGCGGCTGGGCCCTGGTCGGCCTGCTGCTCGCCCCGGCGGTGCTGCGCCGCATGGCGCGCCGCGAGTCCGGGTCGAGCGTCGCCGCCCGCAGGGAGAAGGCCCTGCAGCGCGTCGGCTGATCAGCCAGGCGCGGTGCTTCAACCCGCGTTTGTACGTACGCAGTTGGGCCCCGCTGCCCGGCCGGCAGGCCAAGCGACGGGGCCCAGCTGCCTGTCCGGGGCGCGGAGCTCAGGGCACGTCGTCGCCCTCGTACGCCGCGCGCACCGGCCGGACTGGTGGCTGCAGAACGGGCCCACCGACCGCTTCGACAAGGACTGCTTCGTCGCAGGCGGCCCTGCTCGCGAATTTCCTCACCGGCTGTTCCGCCGACCGCGGCGTACGGCACATCGTGGACGACGTGCTCGATGTCCAGCTCGACGAGCGCGGCTGGCGGCCGGCTCTACAGATCTGCGCACTGTGCGTCCCGGGCGGCTGCGAGCCCCACAGTGGCGACGTCCGCTCGGTGCCGGAGAGAAGGCCGGTCTCGGCGAGGATCACGGGGTACGGGGCCGGGGCACGACGGCACCCGTGGGGCAGATGGAGATCCGCATATGAGTATCAACCCGTTCGACGACGACAACGGCAGCTTCCACGTCCTGGTCAATGACGAGGACCAGCACTCGCTGTGGCCCGTGTTCGCCCCCGTGCCCGACGGCTGGCGCGTCGTCTTCGGCGAGGACACCCGCCAGAAGTGCCTTGAGTACGTGGAGGAGAACTGGACCGACATGCGGCCCAGGAGTCTCCAGCGGGCCATGGCCGAGGATTGACCGAGCTTGATCCTTGGACACCATCCGCTATCGATCAAGGGGGCCGGCCTGGTCGGACAGGATTCCTGATCGGGTGGGCGCGCGAGGGCCGGCGCATGACAGCGGGGCCTCTCGGCTGTTCGGGGGTGTGAACCGAACCGAGAGCCGGGAGGCCCCACTGCCGCGGGCTCCCGGCAGTGCCCGGGCCTGTCGCCAGGAGAAGGCCGGAGCCGCTGGGTTCCCCCGGCGATGTGCGATCTCGTGAGATATGGGAGCGTGAGCGGGTGAGTGAGACGACGACTGAAACCCTGCAATACCGCTTTGACGGGCCGGAAGACGCACCGATCCTGATCCTGGGGCCCTCCCTCGGTACGTCATGGCACATGTGGGACCGGCAGATACCGGAGCTCATCCAGCACTGGCGGGTCCTCCGCTTCGACCTCCCCGGTCACGGCGGCGCCCCCGCCCACCCGGCCTCCGCCGTCACCGAACTCGCCGACCGGCTGCTGGCCACCCTCGAAGGGCTCGGCGTCCAGCGCTTCGGGTACGCGGGCTGCTCCCTCGGCGGCGCGATCGGCGCCGACCTCGCGCTGCGCCACCCGCACCGGGTCGCCTCGCTCGCCCTGGTCGCCGCCTCGCCCCGGTTCGGCAGCGCCGACGAATTCCGCCAGCGCGGTGTGGTCGTCCGCACCAACGGCCTGGAGCCGATGGCCCGCACCGCGCCGGAGCGCTGGTTCACCCCCGGTTTCGCCGCCGCCCAGCCGGCCATCGTCGAGTGGGCCGTCCAGATGGTCCGCACCACCGACCCCGGCTGCTACATCGCCGCCTGCGAAGCCCTCGCCGCCTTCGACATCCGCAGCGAACTCGGCCGCATCACCGTTCCGACGCTCGTCCTGGTCGGCGCCGAGGACCGGGTCACCGGGCCCGGCGACGCCCGCACCCTGGTCGCGGGCATACCCGACGCCCGGCTCGCCCTCGTCCCCGGCGCCTCCCACCTCGCCCCGGTCGAGCAGCCCGGAGCCGTCACCGACCTGCTGCTCACCCACTTCTCCGCGGCCTGGCAGGACACCCTCGCGGCCATCCCCGTCCCGCCCTCCACTCCGCAGCTCTCCAGCCCCGTGCTGCCGGTCGCGGAGATCACCGCCGCCGCACCGCCGGAGGCCACCACCACCGGACGCGCCGACCCGTACGAGCCCGGCATGAAGGTGCGCCGCGAGGTGCTGGGCGACGCCCACGTGGACGGGGCCCTGGCCGCCTCCGACGACTTCACCGGTGACTTCCAGGAACTCGTCACGCGTTACGCCTGGGGCGAGGTGTGGACCCGGGAGGGCCTGGACCGCCGTACCCGCAGCTGCGTCACGCTCACCGCGCTGGTCGCCTCCGGCCGCCTGGAGAGCCTGGCCGCGCACGTCACGGCCGCGCTGCGCAACGGTCTCACCCCGGCCGAGATCAAGGAGGTGCTGATGCAGACAGCCGTGTACTGCGGCGTGCCGGCCGCGAGCGCCGCGTTCTCGATCGCCCAGACCGTGATTCAGGAAGAAACAACGCCCCGCCCGTAGCAGGATGGGACCCATGAACGCCGCGAACCCCGTGCACCTGACACTGACCAAGAAGACGCACTCCTGCATCCGTCTGGAGAAGGACGGGCGGACGCTCGTCATCGACCCGGGCGGCTTCTCGGAGCAGGACGCCACCGTCGGCGCCGACGCGCTGCTGGTGACGCACGAGCACCCCGACCACTTCGACGAGGCGCGGCTGCGCGCCGGGATGGAAGCCAACCCGGCCGCCGAGATCTGGACCCTGCGCAGCGTCGCCGACCGGCTGTCCGCGGCTTTCCCCGGCCGCGTCCACACCGTCGGCCACGGCGACACCTTCTCCGCCGCCGGCTTCGACGTAACGGTCCACGGCGAGCTGCACGCGGTGATCCACCCGGACATCCCCCGGATCACCAACATCGGCTTCCTGGTGGACGGCTCGGTCTTCCATCCGGGCGACGCGCTCACCGTTCCCGAGCGGCCGGTCGACACCCTGATGCTCCCGGTGATGGCCCCCTGGAACAAGATCTCCGAGGTCATCGACTACGTACGCGAGGTCAAGCCGCGCCGCGCCATCGACATCCACGACGCCCTGCTCACCGACCTCGCCCGCCCGATCTACGACAACCAGATCGGCAGCCTCGGCGGCACCGACCACGGCCGGCTGACCCCGGGGGAATCGACCGGCCTGTGACCTCCGCCGGTCCGGCGACTGTCAGTGGGAGCCGCTAGGTTTACGTACATGCGCATCGCAACCTGGAACGTCAATTCGATCACCGCCCGGCTCCCGAGGCTGCTGGCCTGGCTGGAGAGCACCGGCACGGATGTGCTGTGCATCCAGGAGACCAAGTGCACCGCGGAGCAGTTCCCGGCGGACGCGCTCCGCGAGCTCGGCTACGAGTCCGCGGTCAACGCCACGGGCCGGTGGAACGGGGTCGCGCTGGTCTCCCGGGTCGGCCTGTCCGACGTAGTCCAGGGACTGCCCGAAGGCCCCGAGTACGACGGGGTGCAGGAGCCCCGGGCGATCTCCGCGACCTGCGGCCCGGTCCGGGTCTGGTCGGTCTACGTACCCAACGGCCGCGAGATCGAGCACGCGCACTACGCGTACAAGCTGCGCTGGTTCGAGGCCCTGCAGAAGGCTGTTGCCGCGGACGCCGCGGGCCCGCAGCCGTTCGCGGTCCTCGGCGACTTCAACGTGGCCCCGACCGATGAGGACGTCTGGGACCCGGCGCTGTTCGTGGGCGCCACCCACGTCACTCCCGCCGAGCGCGCCGCCCTCGCCGCACTGCGCCGCGAAGGGCTGTCCGACGTCATGCCCCGCCCGCTCAAGTACGACCGCCCGTACACCTTCTGGGACTACCGGGAGCTGCGCTTCCCGAAGAACAAGGGCATGCGGATCGACCTCGTCTACGGCAACGCCCCCTTCGTCGCGGCGGTCAAGGACAGCTACGTGGACCGGGAGGAACGCAAGGGCAAGGGCGCGTCCGACCACGCCCCGGTGGTCGTGGACCTCGACATCTGACAACCCTGAGCCGCAGCCGCAGCCGCAGCCGCAGCCGCAGCCGCAGCCGCAGCCGCAGTTACGACCACGGCTTGGCGTGCTGCGGGCAGAACCCGGCGCGCCGGAGGCGGCCGGGCGCCGCGCATCCCGGCCGCCGAGCCCGTCGTTGTCAGTGGTCGCCGATACGGTGGTTGATGTCCTTATCCCGCTTGCTGGCTGCTTGCTGTGACGAGGACAGCCCCGCCCGTTCAGCGCCGGGCGGGGCCTCATCCACCCCCTGTCGGACCGCGGGAGTCCGGTCGCCGCTCCGGTCGGCCGCGCGGAGCGTTCCCAGCGACGCCCAGGCGCTGCCCAATGCCAGGACCATCAGCAGCGCGCTCACCCACAGCGGCGAGCGGAAACCGAGTCCCGCACCGATCGCGAGCCCGCCGAACCAGGGGCCGAGCGCGCCGCCCACGTTGAACGCGGACGTGGCGAAGGAGCCGGACAGGGTCGGTGCGTCCGGCGCCAGCCGGAACACCCACGAGATCAGCGCCGTCCCCGTACCGAACGCGAGCATTCCCTGGACGAGGACGAGTGCGACCGTCGCGAGCGGGCTTCCCGCGGTCGATGCCAACGCGGCCCAGCCGACGGCGAGCGCGACCAGACCGGCCGCGGTGAGGGGGAGGGGGCGCGCGTCGACGACCCGGCCGGCGACCGTGACCCCGACGAACGAGCCCAGGCCGAACAGCGCGAGCAGCACGGGCACCCAGCCGGCACCGAGTCCGGTGACCCGGGTGGCGAGCGGTTCGAAGTAGGAGAACGCACAGAACGTCGCCCCTTGCACGAGGGCGCTCGTCAGCAGCGTCAGCAGCAGCCGCGGGCGGGTCAGGGCCCGCAGCTCGACGCGGGCGCGCGCGGGGACGGCCTCGGGCCGCGTCCCCGGAATCGTCCTGGCGATCACGACGACGGCCGGTACGGAGACGAGCGCCACGGCCCAGAAGGCCGACCGCCACCCCCATTGCCCGCCCAGCGCCGCACCGGCGGGCACCCCGGCCACACAGGCGATGGTGACGCCCCCGACCACCACGGACGTGGCGCGTGCTCGGGCCTCCGGCCCGACCATGGAGACCGCGGTCACCAGGGCCACGGCCCAGAACCCGGCGTTGGCCAGCGCCCCGACGACGCGTGTCGCGAGGAGCACCCCGTAGCCGGGGGTGAGCGCGCCGACGACATGGACGGCGCTGAAGACACACAGGAAGAACAGCAGGGCGCGGCGGCGCGGCCAGTTGCGGCTGAAGAGCGCCATCAACGGCGCCCCGACGACCATTCCGATCGCGAAGGCCGAGGTCAGCAGCCCGGCGGCCGGAATGGATACGTGGAGGTCGGCGGCGATGTCCGAGACCAGACCGGACAGCATGAATTCGGATGTGCCCTGGGCGAAGACGGCGAGCCCGAGCGCGTACACGGCAAAAGGCATGAAGGAACCCCATGGACGGCTGATGGATGGACCAGGCAGAGGGCGGTGGGCCGCGCCCGCCCGTCCGGACGGGCGGCAACGCGGAAGAACGTCCGCAGTGTTCAGGGACGGGACTCGGCAACGCGCGGCAGACGCAGGTGCCGGAGAATCCGCGCACGCGGGCACGCACAGGCGTGTCACGGGCGCCGACGGGGAAAGCGCAGCCCACACCGGGGTGGTCCTGCGGCGGCAGCCGGGCGGAACGGCCCCATCACCGGAACTTGGCCGTGCGGGGTCGACTCGACAGCGGTTCGGCCACCGGCGGACCGGTGGCTAGCCTCTGTCGGACTCGGGGCTGGACATGGTCATGAAGCTACCAGCCCGGATCCCCTCGCCTCCACCCCTTTCCGCCGGAGCGGCAGAAGCAACCGGAGCGGCTTCGGGGTGCCCGCAGGGCGGCCGCTTACTGATGACCACCCTCCGCCGGCCTCCGGCTCCGAGGCGCGGGCCTGTTGCGTCCGCGCCCGGAGTGACGAAGAAGACGGCGACTGCACGGCGGGGCGATGGGGGACCCGGCGCCGTCGCGCGGTATCGGTGTGGTCGGTGGGCGCCGATTGATCCCCACCGCACGGGTGCGAACGGGCGCCCACTCGGTCGGGTGGCCGACGGGAGGCGGGATTTCATCGGCGGCCACCGTGCCGGTCCGGTCGCGGCTCACACCCCGAGGTGTGGCGAACCGGGGCCGGTTTTGTGTCATGGTGAGCTGATGTTCGCATTTCGTGGCGCCGACGTGACGGGAGTCCGGTGGGAGTCGAGTGGGAGATGGTCATGGTGAACGTGAGTGAATGGACGCCGGTCGGGGCCGACGGGTCGGTGTTCCGGTGCGAGGCCGACCGTGGGGTGGCTGTATCCAGCAGTGTGGTGCCGCAGGGAATCCGATCATGAACATCCCGTTCCTGGACAACTGGCGCAAGCGTCACGGCGGTACGCGCGGAACGGGGCTCGCCGCCGCCGTGGCGGTCGATCCCGAGGGGGTGGCCGAACTACTCGCCGAGTGCGAGCTGTTGCGCGTCCGGGCGGCTCAGCGGGGGCTCGAACTCGACGACAGCCCGGCCTCGTTGGCGGCTCTGGACCAGTTGCCGCCGCGCTGGCGCGACGATCCGGAGGAACTGCCCTGGCTGGGCAATGACGCGGGGCTCTACCTCGGCACGGTACTGGTACGCAATGTCTCCGGCGCGGCGTGGAGCATCTGGCCGAGCGGGCAGCCCGTGGTGCGGCTCGCTTCGGGGCGGGAGATCGATGTGGTCGAGGCCGGACTGGGCTGGGCGATGACGGGCAGCCCCGAGCTTTCGCAGGTGTACTCGGAGTCGGCCGAGGGGTAGAGCTTTCATCAAAACCAGATAAGACGCCTTATGCCCCATTTATGCGTGTCGAAGGCGAAGCCCCTTTTCGCGCTGGATAGTTTGCGCTGACCTCGACATAGCGACAAGTGGGTGGGGCAGGGTATGGCCGTCGATCCGTTGATCGAACTGCGGGACGTCAACAAGTTCTACGGGCAGTTGCACGTACTGCGGGACATCAATCTCACCGTGGGCCGGGGGGAGGTGGTGGTGGTCATCGGCCCCTCGGGCTCCGGCAAGTCGACGCTCTGCCGGACCATCAACCGGCTTGAGACGATCGAGTCGGGCCGCATCGCGATCGACGGCAGACCCCTCCCCGAGGAGGGGAAGGGGCTGGCCCAGCTGCGGGCCGAAGTGGGCATGGTCTTCCAGTCGTTCAACCTGTTCGCGCACAAGACCGTGCTGGACAATGTCTCGCTCGCCCAGCTCAAGGTCCGCAAGCGGAAGAAGGACGAGGCCGACCGGCGCTCCCGGGAGCTGCTGGAGCGGGTCGGACTCGCCGCGCACGCCGGCAAGCTCCCCGCGCAGCTCTCCGGCGGCCAGCAGCAACGGGTGGCCATCGCCCGCGCCCTCGCCATGGACCCCAAGGCGCTGCTCTTCGACGAGCCCACCTCGGCACTCGACCCGGAGATGATCAACGAGGTGCTGGAGGTCATGCAGCAGCTCGCCCGGGACGGGATGACCATGGTCGTCGTCACGCACGAGATGGGCTTCGCCCGCTCCGCCGCCAACCGCGTGGTCTTCATGGCCGACGGCCGCGTCGTCGAGGACCGCACTCCCGAGGCGTTCTTCACCGCTCCGGAGAGCGACCGTGCCAAGGACTTCCTGTCCAAGATCCTCAAGCACTGACGGGAGGCGCCGTGTTGCGTACGAGAAAAGTACTGGCCGCCTGTGCCGGTCTCCTGCTGGCCGTGCTCGCCGCCGGATGCGGGAAGGAGGGCAGCCCGCCGGTGAAGGGGCCGAAGGCCGGGCAGTTGCCGGTGTACAAGGTCGACACCGGGTTCCGGCTGCCCGGGTCGCCGACCTGGAGCAAGGCGAAGAAGCGCGGCTACCTCCGGGTCGGGGCCAAGGAGGACCAGCCCTACCTCGGCGAGAAGGACCCGGCCACCGGCGTCTACTCAGGCTTCGACATCGAGATCGCCAGAATGATGGCGGCCTCGCTCGGCTTCGACCCGGAGACCATCCGCTTCAAGACCATCGCCTCCGCCAACCGCGAGACGGCACTGCAGAACGGCCAGATCGACTACTACGTCGGCACCTACACCATCAACGCCCTGCGCAAGAAGCTCGTCGGCTTCGCGGGGCCCTACTTCATGGCCGGGCAGTCGCTGCTCGTCCGCACCGACGAACACGACATCAACGGCCCGCAGGACCTGGACGGCAGGACGGTCTGCTCGGCAGCGGGATCGACCCCGTACCAGCGCATCGCGGCCGACTACCCGAAGGCGGTCCTGGTCGCCTACGACACGTACTCGATCTGCGTCGACAATCTGCTGACCTACCAGGTCGACGCCGTCACCACCGACAACGCGATCCTGCTGGGCTTCGCCGCCAAGGCGCCCAAGGAGCTGAAGGTGGTGGGCAAGCCGTTCTCCGAGGAGCCGTACGGCATCGGCGTCCCGCGCAGCGACAACGCGCTGCGGTTCGCCCTCAACGACGCCCTGGAGGCCAACGAGAGGAACGGCAACTGGAGGAAGGCGTTCGAGGCCACACTCGGACTCTCGGGAGCACCCGCGCCGACCCCGCCGCCCATCGACCGCTACCCGGCGACCTGAGAGGGCGGGCATCGACCATGAACGTACTCACAGAGAACTTCTCGCTCTACGGCAAGGGCTTCCTCGGCACGGTCGAGCTGACCGTCTACTCCTCGATCCTGGCCCTGCTCCTCGGCTTCTTCATGGCCTCCTGCCGGGTGGCCCCCGTCGGCTCGCTCCGGGTGCTCGGCGCGGTCTGGGTGACGGTGCTGCGCAACACGCCTCTGACGCTGCTCTTCTTCGCCGTCCTGCTCGGGCTCCCGCGCTTCGGACTGGTGCTTCCCTTCAAGATCTTCGCGGTCCTCGCGCTCGGCTGCTACACCTCTGCCTTCATCTGCGAGGTGCTGCGCTCCGGCATCAACACCGTGCCGAGGGGGCAGGGCGAGGCGGCTCGCAGCCTCGGCCTGACGTTCGGCCAGACGCTGCACGCCATCGTGCTGCCGCAGGCGTTCCGTTCGGTGATCCCGCCGATCGGCTCGACGCTGATCGCCCTCGCCAAGAACTCGGCGATCGCCGGGGCCTTCAGCGTCACCGAGCTGCTCGGCACCTACAAGACCCTCAACGAGCTGGGCTACAGCATCATCTGGACCTTCGTCTGGATCGCCGTCGGCTACCTGATCATCACCCTGTCCATCAGTGCGCTCTTCAACGCGATGGAGAAGCGCTGGGGAGTCGCCCGATGACCACCCGCACCGTGCCGCCCGCCACCGCGCTCTACGACATCCCGGGACCGGTCGCCCGCAGACGCCACCGTCTGTACGGGATCGTCTCGACGGCCCTGATCCTCGCCCTGGTCGGCTGGATCGTTTATCTGCTCGTCGACACCGGACAGTTCACCGCCGCCAAATGGACGCCCTTCGCGTACAAGGGCATCCAGGAGCTGCTGCTGCGCGGACTGGGCAACACCCTCAAGGCGTTCGGGTACGCCGCGGTGCTCTCCCTCGTACTCGGAGCGGTGCTCGCTGTCGGCCGGCTCTCCGAACACCGGACCGTACGCCGGCTGTCGACGCTTCTGGTCGAGTTCTTCCGGGCCATGCCCGTACTGGTGATGATCTTCTTCATCTTCGTGGCCCTGAAGGTGCAGCCCCTGCCCGCACTGGTCACCGGCCTGACGCTGTACAACGGCTCCGTGCTCGCCGAGGTGTTCCGCACCGGGATCAACTCGGTGGACCGCGGCCAGCGCGAGGCCGCGTACGCCCTCGGGATGCGCAAGACCCAGGTCACCACCTTCGTACTGGCCCCGCAGGCGGTGCGCGCCATGCTGCCCACGATCATCAGCCAGCTGGTGGTGGCGCTGAAGGACACCTCGCTCGGCTACCTGATCACCTACGAGGAATTCCTCCACGCGGGCAAGCTCATCGCCTCCAATCTCGACTACGATCTCCCCTTCATCCCCGTGGTGATGGTGATCTCACCGATCTACATCGGGATGTGCATGCTGCTCTCCTGGTTCGCGACGTGGGTGGCCAAGCGGGAGCGGCGCAATCCGAAGACGAAGGCCGTGGAGGTCGCACCGGCCGAACCAGGAACGCTGCTGCCGGGTGTGCAGTAGCGGGGACCCGCTGCGAAGCGGTCTCCGAGGAGCAGTGTCCCGTCCGGCAGCAGCCGGTGATCACTTCTTGCGCGAGGGAACGGGCCCGTGTGCCGGGCCCGCCGAGAGCGAGGAGAAGGTCAGCTGCGAGCCGGTCGGGTCGTGCTCCGCGCACAGCGGGTCGACCGTGTCGACCGTCAGGGCGAACCGGTGACCGGCCGGGACGCCGCAGGTGGCGGAGGAGAGCTCCGGGCCTGCGGCGGAGCGGCCGGCCCGGCGTCTGCCCGTGGAAGGTACAGGGGGCGTTACCGACCAGCTTGCCCGGGCCGGCGGCCCTTCGTCGTGGAGATGCGCGACGAAGGGCCGCTCCCTTTGCTGCCGGCCGGTGCGGTCGAGTCCGGCCGTGCTCCCGATGTCGGCCTGTGAGGAAAAGGGTGGAATCCTGTGCCCCATTGTGATGGATCTGTGACGACCGGCATGCGTTGATGTCCGACATGCTCCCTTGTTGGTGCCGATATCCCAGGACAAGATCGACTTCTGCTTCTCGGGCTGTCATGGGTGGGGATCTCGGGTGACCGGGGTGGGGAAGAGTCGCCGAGACACCTGATCAAGGGGTGTTGGCGCCGAATGTCCGCCGCGTGAATTCCGTATCGATCGTCCCTCTTGCCTCTTGTGCGGATGCGAGGGTCTTACGACCTGTCGGTCGCCAACGGGCCGTCCATGTGCGGGTCCGTCGCTCGAACGGAATAGAGACAGGGATACATGTCGTACGTTGCTGATGAGAAAGGTGCGCCGCGCTGCCGCCGGGTGCGGCGCACCGTGGTGCGTGGGGCGCTGGCCGTTCTTCTGGCCGCGGTGATGCTCTCGGCCGGACAGGCCCCGCCCTTCGGGTCACGGGCGGCCGCTGCGGCACCCTGTGCCGGCACTGTGGCCCCGGACTTCAATGGCGACGGGGTGCGCGATGTCGCTATCGCCGACCCGCAGGCCACGGTCTCCGGCAAGGAGCGGGCCGGCCTCGTCAGAATCGTGCTGGGCGGCGGCAAAGGCGTGGTGGAGGTCTCCCAGGACACTCCCAACGTGGCCGACAGCGCGGAACCGGGGGACCAGTTCGGCTTCTCGATGGCCGTGTACGACGCAGATCTCGATGGGTGCAGCGACCTGGCCGTCGGGATCCCCTACGAGGACGTCGGAACCGTCAAGGACGCCGGTTACGTGCAGATCATCTACGGCTCCACGGGGACCGTCGGCCAGGAAAAGCCCAGCAGGGGCTTCGTCCAAGGTGCCGATCAGCCGTTGGGCGGTGGGCCCGAGACCGGCGACTGGCTCGGCTACGCGGTCGCAGCAGGCAAGTCGGCGTCCGGTTACCCCTTCCTGGTCATAGGGGTGCCCGGCGAGGACGGTGCCGGCGGAGTGGACATGGGCATCATCCACTACGTGTACGGAACGGACTACAAGGCGGCGTCCGTCAGCCAGGACACCACCGGGGTCTGGGAGGACGCGGAGCCTCACGACCGCTTCGGCGCCTCGATCGCGGCGACGGACAGGCACTTCGTGGTCGGCGCTCCGGGGGAGAGCATCGGGGCTGTCCCCTTCGCCGGTGCTGTCGTCGCATTCCGGCCGTCGATCAACACGGACGGCATTCCGGACCCGCTGTTCGGCATGGGCCAAGGCCGTACGCCGGGGCCCGATCTCGCGGCTCAGGAAGGCGACCGGTACGGGACTTCGCTGGCGATGGCACCGTACCGCCCGAGCGGGGCGGCGACGACCACCGACTCGATGCTCGCGGTGGGCGTCCCGGGCGAGGACCTGGGAAGCATCGTGGACGCCGGGGCGGTGCAGGTGTACCAGATCAAGGCCGACGGAACGGTCGCGGAGACCCAGTGGATCGACCAGGACGTGCCCGACGTCGAGGGAGAGGCGGAGCCCCGTGACTTCTTCGGGCAGCAGCTCGCCGCTGTCAACACCACCACGAACGTGGTCAGTACCCCGGCCACGATGAGGTTGGCCGTGGGAGTTCCGGGCGAGGAGCCGGCGGCGGGGCAGGCGGACCAGGGCGGCGTGGCACTGTTCTCCATGCTCGGAGCTCCCGGAGCCGCCGACAGCTGGATCGAGCCGGGCGGCGGAATTCCTTCGCAGCCCGCTCCACGGCAGTTCGCCGGCATGAGTCTGGGCGGCAACCCGGCCCTGTTGTACGTGGGCATGCCCTACGGCCCGGAGGCGGGACGCGCGGTCTACGGCTTCTCCTGGAACACCGCCAACGGCGGTACCCCCAGTCAGACCTTCAGACCGGGCGAGGGCGGCCTTCCCGCCGGCGGTGTCGCCTTCGGCGCCACCGTCCGCTGATCGAGACGAACGACGTTGCGGGGGACCCGTTTCCGACGGCCTCGCCGGCCACAGGACCGGGTTCCCCGGGGCGACCGCAGCCTTGATCCGCACGTCAGGTCCTGCGGCGAGGAGGAGTCGGGGGATGCGGACGTCGCCCCGGCTGCGGCATCGGCCGCCGGGGCCGCAGCGAGGGCGGCCCCGGCGAACAGGGCGACGCCCGTTCCGCGGGAGACGGTGGGGTGCGGAGCGGGGCACGGTCGCGGCAGCGGTCGCTCCTCACGCGTTTCGGGGCGAAGCGACTCGGTGTCCCCGGCGCGGTGCGGCCGTGCGGCTCACTTCAGCGCGCTCTTCGCCTGCCAGTCGGGCCACGCCACATTCCACGCCCCGTATCCGTTGCCCTCCGCGACCGTGCCCTTGGCGTCGGCGCCGGTGATCTCGAACGGGTCGCCGACCCGCACCTGCTGGTACAGCGAAGTGGCGTTGGCATCACTCATTCCGACACAGCCCGAGCTGTGGTTGGCCACCCCGAAGTAGGCGGCGTTCCACGGTGCCGCGTGGGCGTACATCCCCGACCAGGTCAGCCGCATCGACGAGTCGACCATTTTGTCGTAGGCATCGCCCAGGCCGACCGTCTCGGAGCGCATGTTGATCGTGCCCTCCTTGGCCATCAGCACGGCCGTGCCGCGCCAGGACGCCTTCTCGCCGCCCGGGGTGCCGGCCGACATGGGCACGTCCATGACGGTCTTCCCGTCCCGCTTCAGTGCCAGCCGGTGGCGGTCGAGGTCGACCTTGACCACCTGGTCGGCGCCGATCGTGAAGGTGGTCCGGTAGTCGCGGACGAACCAGCCGCCGGACGGGCCCGAGTCGATGCCGTTGAGATCGGCGTCGAGCGTGACCTTCGTACCGGACTTCCAGTACTCCTTGGGCCGCCAGTCGACGCGGTCCTTGCCGGAGTAGTCCTGCAGCCAGCCCCAGGAGCCCTCGGTGTTGTTCGAGGTGGAGACCTTCAGGGCCTTCTCGACCGCCGCCCGGTCCTTCACCGGGTTGTCGAAGACGATCGACAGGGGCTGGGCGACGCCGACGGTGGTGTTCTTGCCGGGGGCCAGCGTCAGCTTGTTGACCTTGCCGGCCCCGGCGGTGGTGAACCCGGCCTTGTCGCTGCCGCCCTCGGTGTCCTTCGCCTCGACGCGGTACGTGGTGCCGGGCGCGGCCGGCCGGTCCGACGTCCAGGTCCTGCCGTCGGCGGATATCCGGCCGGTGAGCGCGTCTCCCTCGGCCGCGCTCACCGTGACCGCCTTCAGCTTTCCGGCGCCGAGGGTCACCTTCACCGGCTGCCCGGGAGCGGCCCCGGAGCCCTGGAGGTTCACCGAGATCTTGGTTTCGTGTGCCGGTGCGCCCCCCGCCCCCTTGCCCGAGTCCGACGCCGACGCGCCGGAGCAGGCGGTGAGCGTGGCGCCGATCGCCGCGGTACCGGCGATCAGGGTGAGCCGGACCGGGCGGACGAGCGGGGCGGTACGACGTATGCGCCGGCGTGCAGAGAACAACGGAACAACCTCCAAGACCTTGCTTCTCACGGGTGGAGAGGCATCCACCCGACGATAGGTTCCGCAAAACGACCGAAATCCGGGAAATTCTCTGTGTGACATGGACCGCAGCACAACGGTCATCGTCCGGTCACATCCGCCGCTCGGCTCCGTCACGGACCGCTGTGAGCATCCTGTGCAGCCCCGCGGAGCCGACAGCGGGGCCGACCAGGGAGGGCCACGAACATGTCAGCGCTGCCCGCGACCGGAGACCGCAGCCATGACCACGAGCTGCGGATACGCGGCCTGACCGCCGTCGAGCACCGGGCCTTCGTGTCCACCCGCACGGACGCGAGCTTTCTGCAGTATCCGTCCTGGGCCTCGGTGAAGGACCAATGGGCCTCCGAAATGGTCGGCTGGCACGACGCCTTCGGCGAATTGACCGGAGCCGCGCTGGTGCTCTACCGGCAATTCCCGGGAACCCGCAAATACTTCGCCTACCTGCCGGAAGGCCCGGTGGCCGACTGGGCCGACCCCGATGTCGACCGGTGGCTGCGGCCGCTCATGGCACATCTGCGCAGGGCCGGTGCCTTCGCCGTACGGATCGGTCCCTCACCGGCGTACCGCCGCTGGGACACCGCCCGGCTCAAGGCGGCCACCGGACCGGGCCGCAAGGTCGGCGACGTACTCGCCACCGAGGTGGACCCGCTCGGCACGGCCGTCGCCGAACGGCTCCGGGCCCGCGGCTGGCGCCGCTGCGGCGACGGGGGAGACGACGCCGACGCGCAGCCGCGCCATGTCTTCCGGGTGCCGCTCGCCGGCCGGACCCCCGACGAACTGTGGGCGGGGCTCAACCAGGAGTGGCGCCGCAACGTCCGCAAGGCCCGGAAGGCCGGGGTGCGGATCGTCGTCGGCGGCGCGGCCGAACTCCCGGAATTCCACCGCCTGCTGCGGATCACCGAGGAGCGCGACGGCTTCCGGCTCGGCCGCTCCCTCGCGTACTACCAGCAGCAGTACGCCGTACTCAACGCCGAACACCCCGGCCGGATGAAGCTCTACCTCGCCGTCCACCAGGGCGAGATCCTGGCCGCCCACACGATGATCAGCACCGGTCGGCGGGTCTGGTACCAGACCGGCGCCTCCGCCGACCACCGTAGAGAGGTCAGGCCCAGCAACGCGCTGCAGTGGAAGATGATGCTCGATGCCCACGGGCTCGGTGCCGATGTGCACGACATGCGCGGGGTACCCTCCACCCTTGACCCCGACGACCGGCCCTTCGGGCTGCTGCGTTGGAAGCTCGGCACCGGCGGTCAGGTCGTCGAGACCCTCGGAGAGTGGGAGACATCGGTGGGCGGAGCCGCCAACAACACCCTGTACCGGGCGTTCCAGGCATACCTGGCCCGCCGATGACGGCGACCGGGACGACCCCTGCGAAGACCCCGAAGCGCACCTCCGGTTCGGTGCTGCGCAGCGGCGCGGTCATGGCGTCGGGCTCCATCGTCTCCCGGGCGACCGGCTTCGTGCGCTCGGCCGTCGTCGTCGCCGCGCTCGGCACCGGGCTCCAGGCGGACGGGTACACCGTCGCCAACACCGTGCCCAACATCCTCTACACGCTGCTCATCGGCGGCGCGCTCAACGCCGTCTTCGTCCCGGAGCTCGTGCGGGCGGCCAAGGACCACGCCGACGGCGGAGCCGCGTACACCGACCGGCTGCTCACCCTCTGCGCGATCGGACTCCTCGTCCTCACCGCGGTCACCGTCGTCGGCGCACCGTGGATCGTCTCGGTCTACGCTCCCGACTACCACGGCGCACAGGCCGAACTCACCATCGCCCTGGCCCGCTACTGCCTGCCGCAGATCCTCTTCTACGGACTGTTCACATTGCTCGGCCAAGTGCTCAACGCCCGCGACCGGTTCGGCGCGATGATGTGGACCCCGGTCCTCAACAACGTGGTGATCATCGCGGTGTTCGGGATCTACCTGGCCGTCGCGGCGGGCTCCGACGGTACGTTGACCGCGGCGCAGGCCCAGTGGCTCGGCTGGGGGACCACCGCGGGGATCGCCGTGCAGACGCTTGCCCTGGTGCCCGCGCTGCGCGCGGCGAGGTTCCGTTGGCGCCCCCGGTTCGACTGGCGGGGCAGCGGCCTCACCCGGCCGCTGCGCGCGGCCGGCTGGCTCGTCCTGCTCGTGCTGACCAATCAGATCGCCTACTGGGTGGTCACCCGGCTCTCCACCGCCACCGGTCAGCACGCCGTCGAACAGCATGTGGCGGGCGGCGTGGGCTACACCGCGTACAGCTACGCCTACCAACTGTGGGTGGTGCCGCACGGCATCGTGACCGTCTCGCTCGTCACCGCGCTGATGCCCCGGATGAGCCGGGCGGCCGCGGACGGCGATCTGACGGGCGTGCGGCGTGATGTCTCGTACGCCCTGCGCACCACGGCCGCGGCCGTGGTGCCCGCGGTGGCCGTGCTGTTCGCGCTGGCACCGTGGGTGATCGGGGCGGTGTACGGATACGGGCGTACGGGCGGGGCGGACATCACGGTGATGGCCGGGATGATGATGGCGTTCGCGCCGGGGCTGATCGCCTACTCCGGACAGTACGTGCTCTCCCGCGCCTTCTACGCGATGAGCGACACCCGCACCCCGTTCCTCCTCAACCTGGTGATCGCCGCACTCAACGCCGGGCTCTGCGTCGCCGCGTATCTGCTGCTGCCGGTCCGCTGGGCCGTGACCGGAATGGCCGGGGCATACTCCGTGGCGCTGTTCGTGGGCTTCGCTGCCACGGCGTACGTACTGCACCGCAGGGTCTGCGGCGCGGCCGCCGCCCGGCCCTCACTGCTGCGGTCGTCCGGGCTGTGGGCGCAGGTCCGCCTGGTGGTGGCGAGCGTGCCCGCCGGGCTGCTGGGGTACCTGGCCGCCCGCGCCGGGGCCGGGTACGGGGACTTCGCCGCGGTCGGGTCGGGGACCGTCGTACTCCTGCTCACGATGGCGCTGCTGGCCCGGCCGTTCCGCCTGCGGGAGATCAGCGCCGTGATCGCGGCGGGCCGGCGGCGGCTGCGGCGGGCGTGAACCCGCCGGGTGCCCGGCCCGGTCACCGGTTCGAATCCACTCCTTGATCGCTGGGATACTGCTGCCATGCCTCGCGTTTTGCTGATCGAAGACGACCCCTCCGTGCGGGAAGGGGTCGAGCTGGGGCTGCGACGGCGCGGCCACGAGCTGCGGGCCGTCGGGACCGGCGAGGACGGGCTGGCGGCGCTGGGAGAGTTCCGGCCCGATCTGGTGCTCCTCGATCTGATGCTCCCCGGAGTGAACGGGGTCCAGGTCTGCCGCCGGATACGGGAGACCAGCCAGCTGCCGATCATCATGCTCACCGCGCGCGGCGACGACTTCGACGTGGTCGTCGGACTGGAGGCCGGTGCCGACGACTACATCGTCAAGCCCGCCCGTACCGAAGTGATCGAGGCCAGGATCCGTGCCGTCCTGCGCAGGCTCGCCGCGCCCGCGGGGCGCGGCGGCACCGAGGTCCACGGCGAACTGGCCGTCGACCGCGCCGGGCTCTGCGTCGCCAAGGCGGGGCAGCGCGTCCTGCTCGCGCCCTCCGAACTGAAGCTGCTGCTCCATCTCTCGGCCTCGCCCGAGCAGGTCTTCAGCAGGCAGCAGCTCCTCGAATACGTCTGGGAGCACAGCTACCACGGAGACGCGCGCCTGGTCGACGCCTGTGTGCGGAGGCTGCGGCAGAAGATCGAGGACGTGGCGGGCCGCCCGCGCTACATCCAGACCGTCCGCGGCTTCGGCTACCGCTTCGGACCGCTTGCATGAAGCTGTTCGCCGCCCGGTTCGGACTGCGGACCCGTCTCATAGGAGCCTTCCTGCTGGTCGCGGCGATCAGCGCCGTCACCACCGCGACCCTGACCTACCGCGAGGCCCGCTCGGCCATCCTCCAGCAGGCCCAGGACACGGCCGTCGACCAGTTCCGCGACCGGATCGCCGCGCAGGCCGTGACCCTGCCCGTCCATCCGGGCCAGCTTGAGCGGGCCTGCCAGATCCTTGCCCGGGAGGGCAAGCCGCACCCCTGGATCATCTTCGCCGAATACGGGAAGATCCGGGTCTCGTCCTCGAACCGGCCCACGTCCGAGGTGATCACGCCCGAGCTGCGCAAGGCCGCCCGCAGCAATGCGCACGGCTCGTTCCAACGGGTGGTCAGGGACGGCCATCCCTGGCTGACCGTCGGTATGCCGGCAGTCTTCGACCGGGGCGACGGACGCCAGCCCACCGGGCTCGTCCTCTACGCCGTGATGCCGCTCACCACCGAGGAGGCCAATGTCGACGCCATGGTCACGGCGGCCCGCGACGGCGCCCTCCCCGCCCTCCTGATCGCGGTGGTGCCCGCGCTGCTCGCCGCCCGCAGTGTGCTGCGTCCGGTGCGCGATCTGCGACGGGCCGCCGCGGGCATCGGCCGCGGCGAGCTCGACACCCGTATCGAAGTCAGGGGATCCGACGAACTCGCCGAACTGGCCCGGACGTTCAACGAGTCGTCGACAAAGCTCCAGGAATCCGTTGAGGAGCTCCGGCGCGCGGAGGTACGGGCCAGGAGGTTCGCCTCGGACGTCTCGCACGAACTGCGTACCCCGCTTGCCGGAATGCTCGCCGTCACCGAGGTGCTCGACGAGGACGCCGCCCAGCTGAACCCCGATACCGCGGCGGCCGTCCGGCTGATCAGCGCCGAGACCGGGAAGCTCGCCACCCTCGTGGAGGATCTGATGGAGATCTCCCGCTTCGACGCGAAGGCCGCGGACCTCCACCTCGACGAGGTCGATGTCGCCGAGACGATCCGCAAGACCCTGCAGAGCCGGCACTGGGAGGACCAGGTGCACGCCGAACTCCCGGACGGCGTACGGGCGATGCTCGACCCGCGCCGCTTCGACGTCGTCGTCGCCAACCTCGTCGGCAATGCCCTGCGCCACGGTGAGCGGCCCGTCACCGTACGGCTGCGGGCCGAGCGGCAGGGTGCGGGCCGCCGGCTGGTGGTCGAGGTCGCGGACAGCGGGCCCGGCATCGACCCCGTCGTACTGCCGCACATCTTCGACCGGTTCTACAAGGCCGACGCGGCCCGGACCCGGTCGGCGGGCAGCGGCCTCGGGCTGGCGATCACCCTGGAGAACGTACGGCTGCACGGCGGCACCGTGCACGCCGCCGACGGGCGGCAGGGCGGCGCGGTCCTGACGGTGGAACTACCGATGGAGGAGCAGTGAGAAGGGTGCGGGTCCTCGGTGCTCTGCTGTGCCTCGGGCTGCCGGCGACCGGCTGCGGGATACGGGCGACGGATGTCGTCGAGGTCGGCGCCCCGGCGACCGTGGACGTGGCCCCGGGCGGCCAGCAGGGCACACTGCTCTACTTCGTGTCCTCGTCGTCCCCGGGCCGGCTGATGCCCGTCGTACGGGACATCGACCTGACGACGCAGGGCGGTGTCGGCACCGGGGGAGCAGTGCCTGTCTGGCGCAGTTCCGACAAGGCCGTCGCCATGCTCTTCGCCGGGCCCACCGAGGCCGAGGCCGAGGCCGGCCTGCGTACCGAACTGCCGGACATCCGGGCGGTATCGAGTCTCTCCCTGGGGCCGGACAGGGTGACGGTCCGGCTGAGCACCCCCATCGCGGAACTCTCCGAGACCGCCCGGCAGCAGTTGATCTGCACGATCGCCCAGGCGCGCACCGCGGAGCGGAGCGCCACGGTGACGGTGACCGGCACCGACGGGGTCATCGGGCCCGCCCGCTGCTCCGTCTGACCGCTGCCCGGCGGGACGCCTCCCGGCGGCGGGACTCAACCCGCCGCGCAGCGCGAGGTGCACGGCGCCGTGCGCTGCTCGTCCTCGCCGGCCGGCGGAGGTGCCGTACGCCGTACCTCGTCCGGATCGGCGCCGACCTGGAGGACCGTGCCGGTCCGCACCACCCGCCGCTCCGCCATCCGCTCAGACCCGCATCTTGCGCCGCGCCCGGGGAGGCCTGCGACCGGTCTCGGCGTCCAATGCGAGCACGGTACCGGCGTGCGTGCCGACGTAGACGACCCCGTCGGCGTAGACGGGGCCGGTGCCGCGGCCGTCGAGTGCGTGCCGCCACAGGACCGCGCCGGCACTCAGGCCGATCTTGAACAGACCACGCCCGTACTTGGTGCCGACGATCCAGCCGGACGAGCCGCAGATCGCCGGGGAGGAGGCGCCGTAACGGTTCGGCAGGTGCCAGAGGAGCCCGCCGTCATTGCCGTCCACCGCGTACACACCACCGTGGCTGTCGCCCACGAAGACCAGGCCCTCGGCCAGCGCCGGGGTGTTGTCGACCACGCCGGCCGCCTGTACTCCCCACCGCTGCTCACCGGTGACGGCGTCGTACGCGTAGAGCCGGCCGGCGCCGGTGCCCGCGCAGACCATGCCTTCCGCGACGCTCGGTGTGCAGCAGCTCAACTGGCTGTCGGTGGACCCCTGGTGCCACAGCTCCTCGCCGCTCACCGCGTCGAAGGCGGTCAACTGGGCTCGCGCGCCCTGCACATAGACCCGGCCGTCGGAGACCGCCGCTGCGGCGGCCGACCCGTCGGGCAGCCGTCGCTCCCAGCGTTCCTCGCCGGTCGCCGCGTCCAGCGCGCGGATCCGGGAGGCATCGTGCAGCAGGTTGGCCGGGTGGTGGACGACGTAGAGCAGGCCGCCGGCGACCACCGGCGCACCCGAGTGGCCCACCCGCTGCCGCCAGTGCTCCTGCCCGTCCACGGCGTCGACCGCGTGCAGCACACCGGACTCGCCGACGACATACACCCTCCCGTCGGCGACCGCCGGCGTCTCCTTCAGGGCACCGCTCGCGTCGAAGGACCAACGCGCCGAGCCCGTCACCGCATCCAGCGCGTAGCAGCGGCCGTCGGAGCAGTTGACATACACAGCGCCCGCGCAGACGACCGGTGCGGCGACGACCGCGTCCGGCAGCCGCACGCTCCACGCCTCGAAACCGGACGGCAGCGTGCCCTTCGGGTAGACGCCGGTGTGGGCCGGGCCACCGCGGGCCATGGCGGACGGTCCGCTGCCGGGACCGGGCGCCGGCTGTGCTCCGGCGGAGGGAACGGCGTCCGGCACGGCCCTGCGCACCGCGTTCGCCATCCCGTGCTCGGCATCGCCCGGGTTCTTCCCCGCCTCCGCACGGCCGTCGCCGACGCCAGGGACCGCGTCCGCCACCCCGCCCCACAACCCCGGGTCCATGACCTCCACCAGGTCGACCAGTGAACGCAGTTCGGTCAGGATCGCGTGGGCGTCTTCCCTCTCCCCGCGCGGCCCCGGAGGCTCCGCGTAGAAGAGGTAGCCGCCCTCCACCTGCCACTGCAACCAGCGGCGGTCGTCGGCGAACTCGCGCACGGCCGGGGTGAGCAGCCGCGCCGCCGTCTCCGGGTCCACGCTCTCCACCACATGGTTGGCGTCGTAGGCCGGGTCGCCGATCTCGTGCAGATGGCGGTCCGGGCGCTCGGTGACGAGCCGCTTCAGCAGCGGAACCATCGTGTCCACGCCCAGCGAGTGCCGGCTCACCGCGACCAGCGGCAGCACGGCCGGAAGTTGGACGAGGTACACGGTGCGGACGGCCGAGGAGTCGCCGTCGGTGACACAGTCGAAGACGCTGAACCAATGGCCGTCCAGGGTGCCGCTCACGGCGTCCAGGGCCATCGCCTTCTCGGCATCGACGCCGAGCGGCCCCGCGCACAACTGCATGCGGTCGGGATGCCAGTCCGTGTACGTCCACCGGCGTTCCTTCGCCAGACGACGCCGTGCCGCGCTGCGGTCCCGCTGACCCTTTTTCCTCGACATGCCTGCCCCCTCCGTTCGCCCCGGGAGCCTACCGGCCCCAACTCCCCGTCGCAGCAGGGACGTCGGGCCCCGCCCTGCCCGGGGACGGCGTGGTCGAGTCCGCCGACCGGCGGCGCGCCGATCCGATCGGAGGGGCTGTCCGCTGGGTTCGAGGGGGAGCCGGGCGCGGTTCGGCGTCGTCCGGAGAGTGCGGCCCGGCTGCCAGGAGCGGATCGGCCGCAGTGGCGCAGCCCGGGAGACGGCGCATGCGCCTGGGGCCCGGTCGTCCTCGGGCATGGCCGGGATCGTGGTGATCAAGACGAGCAGCGGCCCGTGACCGGTCTCAGCACGGCGCAGCGTCCTCACACTGTGCCAGCTCTGCTCTCAGCACGGCGCAGCGTCCTCAAGCTGTGTCAGCTCCGCCGTGCTCAGCTTGAGCTCCGCGGCCTGGGCCGAGTCGGCGATGGAGGCCGGGCGGCTGGATCCCGGAACCGGGATCACTTCCGGGGAACGGGCCAACAGCCAGGCCAGGGCGATCTGTTGCGGGCTGACGCCGCGGTCTGCCGCGATGCGGTGGAAGGCAGTGCCGGCGGATGTGGGGCCGGAGGGGCCATCGAGGGAGCTGCGTGTGATGCCGCCCAGCGGGCTCCAGGGCAGGAAGGCCAGACCCAGCCGGGTGCTCAGCCGCAGCTCGGGCTCGCTGTCGCGCATGGCGGGCGAGTACTGGTTCTGCACGGAGACGAGTCCGTCGCCGAGGATCTGATGCGCCTGACGGATCTGTGCGGTGGTGACGTTGGAGATTCCGGCGGCGCGGATCGTGCCGGCGTCGAGCAGCTCGCGCAGTGCGCCGACGGACTCCGCCCAGGGCACGGCCGGGTCCGGCTTGTGCAGCTGGTACAGGCCGATCGCGTCGACGCCCAGACGCTTGGCGGAGGCCTCGGCGGCTCGCTTGAGGTGGGCGGGGGTGGCGGTGACGGTCCAACTGCCGTCTCCCGGGCGGCCGCGGCCGCCCTTGGTGGCCACCAGGACGCCGGAGGTGTCGCCGCCGTAGCGGGACAGGGCGCGGGCGATCAGCAGTTCGTTGTGGCCGACTTCGCCGGCGTGCCAGTGGTAGCTGTCTGCGGTGTCGATGAACGTGACACCGGCGTCGAGGGCGGCGTGGACGGTAGCGATGGCCCGCGCCTCATCCGGGCGGTTCTCGATGGACAGCGGCATGGCGCCCAGGCCGATGGCGCTGACGGCGGTGTCTGCGATGGTGCGGTACTGCATGGCAGGTCGGTTCCTCAGTCAGTGGGTGACGGTCCTGGGGCGGTGCGTCACGGCTCGGTGGTGAGGGCTTCGGCGACAACGCCGGGCAGCCAGTCGGTGGTACGGGAGAAGGGGAAGCCCGGCTTCTTCGCGTGGGCACGGCTCATGGCGTCGTGGCGGTCGAAGGGGAACGGTGAAGTCTCCCCGCCCGACGGAATGGTCCGGCGAACGGGCTGCCGGCCGGTCTGCGCGGCGAAGTAGCGTACGTCGAGCGGCCCGTCGGAGCAGGCATCGACCGGACCGGTGAAGTCTGCGGTGGCTGCCCGCAGCAGCAGGTCCGCCGGCTCCTCGTAGTGGATGAACACCGCCGACAGCGCCTTCGTGCGCACAACGATCTCCCTCGTCCCGGGCGATGGGCTCGACGGCATGCGCAAGTCGACCGGTGAACACCTGCGCGCCGCCGCCCAACAGGTGCGCGCTGTGCACGGAGGCGAACGCGAAGGGGCCGTCGCGGGCGAGGCCGTGCCTTCGCGGCCGACGGCGAGGTGCTCGGCACCGGCGGGCGGCCCGGTCGAGCCGCAGTTGATCACAGCGACCTGGTCGCCCGCCGCCTGCGGGTACTTCACCAAGAGCTTTCCGAGGTGCCGGCTTCCGCCGATGACGCAGATCCTTTGCATGCCCTGATCCTGGACTTCTACTGTCATCAGCAGAAGTGCCGACTTGCTGGAAGCGTATTAAGGAAAACTGTTGATCGATGTGCAGCGGCTCCGTGTCCTGCGGGCAGTGGCGAAACACGGCAGCTTCAACCAGGCGGCGACCGCGCTGCACCTCACCCCCTCGGCCGTCTCCCAGCACGTAGCCGCCCTGGAGCGCAGCCTCGGCGCCCAAGTCGTCGCCCGCAGCACGCGCGGCGTCACCCTCACCCGGGCCGGCCGGATCATGGTCGGCGCCGCCGAATCCGTCGCCGCCGAGCTCGAACACGCAAGACAGCAGGTCGACCAGCTCAGTACCGGATGGACCCAGCTCACCGTCGCCACGTTCACCAGCGGCGGCAGGCTCCTGCTGCCCGGCGCCCTGCCCAGGCTCATGGCAGCCCATCCCCGCACCGTGCTCCACCTCAGGGAGGGCGAACCCCAGGACACCCTGCCGCTCGTCCGCCAGGGCGCCGTGGACCTCGCACTCGCCTACCACTTCGACGGCCCGCTACCCGCCGGGCCGGGCCCCGGCTCCGGCCTGGAGTGGATCCCACTCCTGGAAGACCCCCTGCACGTCGTCCTGCCGAAAGTACATCGGCTCGCCGACCGGGACTCGCTCGACCTCACCGAGCTGGCAGCCGAGCCCTGGGTGCTCGGCTGCCTGAAGACCGAGGCGTATCTGCGCCGTTACGCCGAGCGTGCCGGCTTCGACCCGGAAGTGCGCGGCACCACCACGGACTACTTCTTCGCCCGCTCCCTTGTCGCCGCCGGCATGGGAATCTCCCTGATCCCCTCCATCGCACTCGCTCCGGAGATCCCTGACTTGTGCACCGTCCCGATCAGGCCACCGGGTCCGATCCGGCACATAGGTGTCGCCGTGATCAGCCGGAAGAACCGGCCCCACGCCACGACGCTCATCCAGGCCCTTCGCGAGCAGGCGGAGCAGCAGCACGAGGGGTGTTGATCCCGACCCGGGTGTCCCCCGACCTCTGCTCCGCCACCCGCACCTACCCCGGTTCCGGCCCGGTGTCCTCGTCCGGGCCCTGAACGCCCCGCCTCCGGCGGAACGAGGTCCCTCTCCCCGGCGGAGAGTACGGGCTCGTCGACCCGCCACCTGGCCGGGCGGCGGCCGAGTACGTACGGGACACGCGGCATGGCCAGGAAGTGATCGACCCGGAACACCGCCTGCCGGACGTGGAGTCGACGGCGTCAGAGAAAGGCGCGGGCGATCCGCCCGGCGCTGATTGCGGCGGCTGTGACGCCCAGCAGATGCTGCGTGCGTCGTCGGTCATGGGGGGACATGTCGGCGGGCGACGGGGCCGGGTCCACGGGTGGTCATGACGAGGCGGGCGGCGCGGCGTTACCCTGCGGCGGACAATCCTTCACTGGAGGTGCGCATGCGACGTCCCGTCGCGCGGAACGTGTCCTTGTCGGTTGTTGTCGCCGCTGTCGTCACGATGGGCGCGGCGGCCCCGTCCTCGTCCGCACCACCGTCCGAGCCACCCCCCAAGTCGCCTGTGGCAGTGGGTTACGGAGGGGCGGTGGCCAGCGTCGACGCGGACGCGTCGGCCGCCGGCATCGAGGTGCTCCGCAAGGGCGGCAACGCGGTGGACGCCGCGGTGGCGACCGCCGCGGCGCTCGGCGTGACCGAGCCCTACTCGTCAGGTCTCGGCGGCGGTGGCTACTTCGTCCACTACGACGCCAGGACGCACACCGTGGAGACCATCGACGGCCGCGAGACCGCACCACGCAGCGCGGACTCCTCGCTGTTCCTGGAGAACGGCAAGCCGCTCGCCTTCGACGACGCCGTCACCAGCGGACTGAGCGTGGGCACCCCCGGCACCCCGGCCACCTGGGCCACCGCGCTCGACACCTGGGGCAGCAAGTCGCTGCGGCAGGTGCTGAAGCCGGCCGAGCGGCTCGCCCGGGACGGTTTCGTCGTCGACAGCACGTTCCGCTCGCAGACCGAGGACAACCGGGCCAGGTTCGCCGACTTCCCGGCGTCCAGGAAGCTCTTCCTGCCGGGCGGCCAACTGCCGGTGGTCGGCTCGGTCTTCAAGAATCCCGACCTGGCGCGTACGTACGAACAGGTGGGCCGCAAGGGCGTCGACGCGCTGTACCGGGGTGAGCTGGCCGACGATGTCGTACGGACCGTGCGCAACCCGCCCGTGGATCCGAAGGCCGACCGGGTCGTACGCCCCGGCGACCTCACGGCCAAGGACCTGCGGTCCTACCGGGTGCTGCGGCAGGCACCGACGAAGGTCGGCTACCGCGGTCTCGACGTGTACGGCATGGCACCCTCCTCGTCCGGCGGCACGAGCGTCGGCGAGGCGCTCAACATCCTTGAGTCCACGGACCTTTCGAAGGCGAACGAAGCGCAGTATCTGCACCGCTACATCGAGGCGAGCCGGATCGCGTTCGCGGACCGCGGACGGTGGGTCGGCGACCCGGCGTTCGAGGACGTACCGACGCGCGGGCTGCTCAGCCGGCGGTTCGCCGACTCGCGGGAGTGCCTGATCAAGGACGACGCGGTGCTGACCAGCCCGCTGGCGCCGGGGGACCCCGGCCACCCGGCCGACTGCCGGGCAGGCGGTACGGCCGCCCCGACGACGTACGAGGGGGAGAACACCACGCATCTGACGACGGCCGACAAGTGGGGCAACGTCGTCGCCTACACGCTCACGATCGAGCAGACGGGCGGCAGCGGCATCACCGTGCCGGGGCGCGGCTATCTGCTCAACAACGAGCTGACGGACTTCTCGTTCGCGCCGGCCAACCCGGCGGTCCACGACCCGAATCTGCCGGGTCCGGGCAAGCGCCCGCGTTCGTCCATCTCGCCGACGATCGTGCTCAGGCACGGTGAGCCCGTGCTGGCCCTCGGATCGCCGGGCGGTGCCACGATCATCACGACCGTGCTCCAGTCGCTCATCGGGACGGTCGACCGCGGGCTGCCGTTGGTCGACGCCATCGCGGCGCCGCGTGCCAGTCAGCGCAACGCGGCGACGACGGAGCTCGAACCGGGGCTGTGGAACAGCCCGGTGCGGGCGCAACTGGAGTCGCTGGGGCATGTCTTCAAGCTGAACCCGGAGATCGGAGCGGCGACGGGCGTGCAGCGGCTGCCGGACGGGCGGTGGCTGGCGGCCGCCGAGAAGGTGCGCAGGGGCGGGGGCTCGGCCATGGTGGTGAAGCCGGTCGGCCGCCCGTGACGGTCCATCAATAATCCTCTGTACGAGGCTGGTTCTTCGCTCGGGTGCGGCGAGGAACCAGCCCCGTGGTCTTGACGGGGACATGACTTAGGGGCCATCTTGGCCGCGTCGATAAGGAAGGTTTCCTAATAGAAGGGCACCCCACTGTGCGTACTCGAACGCTCGCCCTCGCCGCCGCGTCCGGCGCCGCCCTGCTCGCCACCGCCATGCTGACGCCCGCAGCCGAGGCCGAGACCCGTCCCGCCTCGGACGCCGGATCCGCCGCCGCGCCCGGGGCGGGGTCCGGCACCGCCGAACGTGTTGCGGCGGGTATCCGGGAGGGCTCCGTCAGCGCGGCCGACCTGTTGGCCAAGGTCACCTCGTGTTCGCAGATATCCAACGGCAAGTACCGTACGGACGAGGAGACTTCGGCGACCGTTCCGGTCTGTGGCAAGAACGGTGCCGTGTTCTGGAAGGCCGACATGGACGTCGACTGCGACGGCCAGGTCACCACCGCCTGCAACGAGGACACCGACCCGTGGTTCCAGGACGACACGGCGTTCCACACCTCCGGCGACCAGCCGCTGAACGCGGAGAAGCTGCCGTACGTCGTCGTGCCGAGCATCAGCAGCATCTGGAACTACAGCAGCGCGGGGATCAAGGGCGGTGGCGTCGTCGCCGTCATCTACGACAACAAGGTCGAGTATGCCGTCGTCGGCGACACCGGCCCCAACAAGATCATCGGTGAGGCGTCGTACGCCACCGCCAAAGCGCTCGGCATCGACCCCGACCCGGAGACGGGCGGCGCCGAATCCGGCGTCACCTACATCCTGTTCAAGAACTCCAAGGCGTCGCCGATCGAGAGCCACAGCGCCGCCGTCACCGCCGGAGAAGCGCTTGCCAAGCAGTTCATACAGGACAACTGAGCGCGCGTGAACAGGGGCTGATCACAACGCGGTCAGGATGCGCGGCCCGTCGTCGGTGATCGCCACCGTGTGCTCCGCGTGTGCCGCCCGGCTGCCGTCGGTCGTGCGCAACGTCCAGCCGTCCCGGTCCGGACGGAATGCGTCCGAGCCGCTGCCGATCAGCATCGGTTCGATCGCCAGCACCATCCCGTGCCGCAACGGCATGCCGCGGCCCGGCCGTCCCTCGTTGGGGACGGCCGGGTCCTCGTGCATCGACCGGCCCACCCCGTGGCCGCCGAACCCCTCCGGAATGCCGTAACCGGCCCGGCGGCACACCGTGCCGATCGCATGCGCGATGTCACCGATCCGATTCCCGACGACCGCCGCCGCGATCCCCGCCTCCAGCGCCGCGAACGCCGTGTCGACCAGCCGGGTGTCCGCCGGCCGTGCGCGCCCGACGGTGAAGCTGATCGCCGAATCGCCCGCCCAGCCGCCGAGCGTCGCGCCCGCGTCGATGCTCACCAGATCGCCGTCGCGCAGTCGCTGATCGGTCGGGATGCCGTGCACGATCGCGTCGTTGACCGACGCGCAGATCACGGCGGGGAACGGGGTGGGGGCGAAATGCGGCCGGTAGTTCAGGAACGGCGACCCGGCGCCCGCCTCGCGCAGGACGCCGCGGGCCACCTCGTCGAGTTCGCGCAACGAGACGCCGACCGCGGCCGCTTCCCGTACGGACGTCAGGAGCTGCGCCACGACCCGGCCGGTCTCGCGCATCGCTTCGATGGATGTGTCTGTCTTGAGCTGCACCATGCCAATTACTATACCGGTCGGAGCGGTATTAGAATGACGGCATGGTACGAACGCCCCTGACCCCGGAAGAACGCCGCCGCGGCGAACGCCTCGGAGCACTGCTCCGCGAGGCGCGCGGCGGGCGCAGCATGGTCGACATCGCGGCGCGCGCCGGAATCTCCGCCGAGACGCTGCGCAAGATCGAGACGGGCCGCGCCCCGACCCCCGCCTTCTTCACCGTGGCGGCGCTGGCCGGAGCGCTCGGACTCTCGATGGATGAACTACTCACCCGCTGCGCCCCGGAGCCGGACGCGGTGCCGCTGGCCGGGTAGGGGCGTGGGGTTCCGCGGGGCCGGCCTGTCCGGCCCCGCGCTCGGGCGGCGGCCGCCAACTGGATCCGCCGGTGGCGCGGCTCGTCGATGTCGTCCGGCAGCGCGATCGCCGGCTCGGAGTGCGAGATGTGACCGGTGCCGTCGAGTACGGCGCCCCGCGCGGTCCGGTAGATGCCGGTGCGCGGCCCCGCCGCGTCCAGCTCCATTGGCGGGACCGCCATCGGCCGGTCGGGCCCGTCGCCCGCCGTCGCGAGTGTGTCGAACTCGGCGCATGGCCCTGTGAGAAGGCCCGGTGCGGCTCCGGGGAGTCCGGTGCGTCCATCACCCGTACACCCGGTGCGGTCTCCGGTGTCGCGGCGACCCCGAGGGCCACCGGGCGGCGCACTCCGGCCGCTCCGCGCGAGTCACTGACCGGATCCGACCCCGCGGACGGGGCAGCCATCCGCGGGGAGATGCGCATCAGACACGCACAATGAACCAACCCAAACCCGCGACTCGCACATCGAGGTCGCGGTGCTGACGCTTGGGCAGGCCCGGTTCGGGCCGGTGGTCCGAAGGCGGCCCGCAACGCTCACGGCACTTCGACACCGTCGCTTCGCCCGATCCGGTCGAACCGCGCGTCGTCCCCGTGCCGGGGCGGCGGGTAGAACCGCCGGGCCCAGTGCCGGAACGGGCCGATCGGACCGTCGCCGGGCGCGAGTCGGGGCGGCTGCTGGTACTGCTTGTGATTCCAGATCGGAAAATCAGCGGCGGTGAATTCACAACTCGACCGGAAGATGGCGCGGTCCAGCACCCGGGCCGCGGTCCGGCTCACCATCCGCGCGAGCGGCGCCGGCAGCCGGGCCGGTTCCGTGAACGCGACGCGGTTCCGCTGCCGGAACTGCATCCGGTTGGGGGCGATCGCCGTCGGCAGCACCATCGTGCACATCCGCAGGCCGAGCCGGGGCGTGTGCACGTCGGCGTGCAGGCAGCCCAGACCGTAGCCGTCCACCTCCACCTCGACGACGAAGTTCCCCAGGAGCGGTGCCGACTCATGGGCCCGCATGGACACGTGGAAGGCGGCGTCGTCGTAGACGACGGGCCCGCCGATCTCGGCCCTGGCCCAGCCGTGCAGGGTCGCGAAGTGCCCGAGGTCCACCGAGTTCTCGATGACCTCCTGGACATTGCCGGCCAGCTCCCAGGCGGCGTGACGGGCGGGCCGGTGACCGATCTCGTGCCAGTCGGGAATGAACCAGTCCGGCGCCCGGCCGTCGTGGTGCCGCCAGACGAAGACGGCACCGTTGACCTCGTGCACCGGCAGCTGCGTCAGCGGCGACCTCGGCGGCTTGGTGTCGTATCCCGTCCGCACGCACGTGCCGTCGGGACCGAACGCGAAGAAGTGGAAGGGGCATACGAGATCGTCTCCGTCCACCTTGGCCAGGCCGAGATGGGCGCCGAGGTGCGGACAGTACGGACGGACGGCGCGGACCGCCCCCGTACCGAGCCGGTACAGCACCACGTCCTGGCCCGCGAGAGGCCGGGTGAGGACGGTCCCGGGCCGGAGCTCGTCGGAGAAGGCCAGCGCGGACCAGCCGCTCGGATAGGGCAGGGCCGGCGCCCCCGCGGCATCGGCAGGCGTCGGTCCCTCGCTGATGGCGCGTTCGTACTCGCGTGACAGCCCCACGGCATCCCCTCTCGGCATCGGTCGCCTGGAGACTGCCCAGACCGTTCCGAGATCCTCCCGGCACTCGGCACATCACTCGAACGGGAAGGAGCCAGACGGACCTTGACGGCGTGTGCGAAGACGGACGGTGCCGCGTTCGGAGGCCGCCGGTGCGCGGCCGTCGGCGGAGCGGAGCCGCCTGCCGGACAACGGCCGTGGTCCCGCTGCCCCTGCGGCCGACGGCGGCGTCGTCGGCCCGTCGGGGCCGTACGGTGGATGGCGCGACCGCGGAGATCGCCGAGTCCGCACCGAGCGCGCCGGCCGACCGAGGGGCCCGCATGACCTGGACCGAGCGCACCGTCGTGCGTGCCGGTGCCGGTGCCGGTGCCGGTGCCCGTGACCGCGGCACCGGCGGGCCCGCCGCCGGTGCCGCGGGGGCACGGGCGACCGGTCCGCCGGTTGCGATGTGAACGACTGCCGCCTACCGGGCCTGCTGCTCGTACCCCACGAGACGGACACAGACGGTGAGGCCCACGATCGCCTGCTCCAGCTCCGCGAGGGACGGGTAGCTGGGCGCGATCCGGATGACCGCGTCGCGCGGGTCGTCGCCGTACGGGTGGGTGGCACCGGCGGGGGTCAGTGCGATGCCCGCCCCGGCGGCACACCGTACGACCTCCTCGGCGCAGCCGTCCGGCACTTCGAGGGTCACGAAGTAGCCGCCCTCGGGGGAGGTCCAGGCCGCCAGCCCGGTCCCGCCGAGCTCGGCGTCCAGGATCCTCGCCACCGTGTCGAACTTGGGTCGCAGCAGGGCGCGTTGGCGCTCCATGTGGGCCCGCACCCCGTCGGCGTCCCGCAGGAACAGCGCGTGCCGCAGCTGGTTGACCTTGTCGGGGCCGATCGAGCGCTGGGCGTTGTTGCCGAGCAGCCACTGCACGTTCGCGGGCGACGAGCCGAAGAAGGCGACGCCCGCGCCCGCCGTGGTGATCTTCGAGGTGGAGCCGAACACGAAGACCCGGTCCGGGTTCCCCGCCTCGGCGCAGGCGGCGAGCAGATCGGCGATCTCGACGGGCTCGTCGGTGAGGTGGTGGGCGGCGTAGGCGTTGTCCCAGAAGATCCGGAAGTCGGGTGCGGCGGTGCTCATGGAGGCGAGCCGCGCCACGGTCGCGTCGCTGTAGCAGACGCCGTCCGGGTTGCTGTACTTCGGCACGCACCAGATGCCCTTGACCGCCGGGTCCTCGGCGACAAGCCGTTCCACGGTCTCCATGTCCGGGCCCTCGGCGGTCATCGGCACCGGGATCATGTCGATCCCGAACCGCTCGCAGAGCGCGAAGTGCCGGTCGTAGCCGGGTACCGGACACAGGAACGCGATCCGCTCCTGATCCACCCAGCGCGACGCGGCGCCCGGCACCACGCTCAGCAAGGCGTGCACCAGGCAGTCGTGCATCAGTTCAAGGCTGGAGTTCCCGCCCGCGAGCAGCTGCCCGACCGGCACCTGGAGCACCTCGGCGAAGATCTCCCGGAGCTCCGGCAGCCCCTGCAGCCCGCCGTAGTTGCGTATGTCCGTGCCGTCGGCAGAGGTGTGGCGCCCGGCGGGCAGGCTCAGCACTTCCTCGGAGAGGTCGAGCTGCTCCGGTGACGGCTTGCCCCGGGTGAGGTCGAGCGAGAGCCC
The DNA here is from genome assembly GCF_042887155.1 of Streptomyces sp. NPDC057963. NCBI lineage: Bacteria > Bacillati > Actinomycetota > Actinomycetes > Kitasatosporales > Streptomycetaceae > Streptomyces > Streptomyces sp. NPDC057963. The sequence continues at coordinate 46,030 of NZ_JBHVPX010000024.1, read as the reverse complement.
GAGTCCCACGAGGTCCCGGTAGTCCTGACGGGCCCGCTCAAGGCGCCCGGCCAAGGTGTCGGGGCTCAGCTCGGTGGTCATGGTGGTTCCTCTCGCAGGTGCCGCGTGAATGGGGTGGCACCAGCCGAGGATACAAACCGCCGCGGCGGGCCACCGGCCCGGGAGCCGACGGCACGCGACCGCGAGCAGAGCGGATCGGCCCACTGCCGGAGCGGTGCGCCCGGATCCGGGGGCGGACGGCGGCGGCCCGGCGGGCCGGTCAGGCCGCGCCCGCGCGCAGCCAGCCGAGCAGGTCGTCCGTCACCGGCTCGCCCTCCCCCTCGATGTCCGCGTCGATCGCGCCCAGATCGAGACGGAACACACGGGTGCGGTCGCGGCCGTGGCGGCGCATGAACAGTCCGCTGCCACCGCTGTCGTCCCCGACCAGCACCCACTCGGGGGCGTACCGGGGCACCTCGAAGGTCTCGTTGCGTTCCGCGATGCAGTGCGGGCCGTACACCAGGATGCCGTTGTCGAGCAGCACGCCCGGCGTCGACCGCCACAGACGGGCGACCGTGGGATTGGGGCCGTCCCCGAGCCCGTTCTCCCGCGCGGCACGAACGGCCAGGAACCCGGCGAAGGACTCCGCCACCGGGTACTCGCGGCCGTCCAGGCCGTCCCGGCACACCACCGGATACTCCCCGTCCCCGGCCTCTCCGCGCAGATCGAGGGCGAAGCAGTAGCTGTCACCGCAGTCGGGCGCGGCGCAGAAGCACAGCCTGTCACCGCTCAGCCGCCAGCGGGCGGTGACGGCGTCGTCCGCGTCGTCGGCGAACCCGGCGGGCGCGACCGTCGCGATGTCCGCGCCCCCTGCCCGGCCGCGGCCGAACTCGGTCAGCCACCACCGGTACGAGACCGGCAACGGGCCCACGCGCGCTTCGGCCTCACGGATCATCGCCTCCGACACGGCCGCGGCCGGCCTGCGGCCCAACTCCGGTGATTCCGCCACCAGGTCTCGCAGTTGTGTCATGTCAGGTTTCACGGCGCACAGTGTGCCAGGGCGGCCACGGGGCGCTGCCGGCCGGGGCGCGGTCCCCACCGGTCGTCCGCACCGCGGCCGACGACCGGGCGGCGCCGCCGGCCACGGGAGGGGCCCCGCCCCGGGGTGCGGCGCGAGCGTGTGGACCGCACGGGTGTGAAACGTGATCGACTCCGCCGGTTCACGGCGATGGTCTTGCCCCGCTGTGTGACGGGGCTTACGTTCTCCTCTACGCACGTGTCTACGGGCGTAGAAACGCGTAGAGGCTCTCTGACGCCGCGTCGAAGGAGCAGCTCATGTCCCAAGTCGTACGCGCCGCACTCGTCCAGGCGACCTGGACCGGCGACACCGAATCCATGATCGCCAAGCACGAGGAGCACGCGCGCGAGGCCGCCCGCCGGGGCGCGAAGATCATCGGCTTCCAGGAGGTGTTCAACGCCCCGTACTTCTGCCAGGTGCAGGAACCCGAGCACTACCGCTGGGCCGAGGCCGTCCCGGACGGGCCGACCGTCCGGCGGATGCAGGAACTCGCCCGCGAGACCGGCATGGTGATCGTCGTGCCGGTCTTCGAGATCGAGCAGTCCGGCTTCTACTACAACACCGCCGCTGTCATCGACGCCGACGGCTCCTACCTCGGCAAGTACCGCAAGCACCACATCCCCCAGGTCAAGGGATTCTGGGAGAAGTACTACTTCAAGCCCGGAAACGTCGGCTGGCCGGTCTTCGACACCGCCGTCGGCAAGGTCGGCGTCTATATCTGCTACGACCGGCACTTCCCCGAGGGATGGCGCCAACTCGGTCTCAACGGAGCCCAGTTGGTGTACAACCCGTCGGCGACCTCGCGCGGCCTGTCCAGTTATCTCTGGCAGCTGGAACAGCCCGCGTCCGCCGTCGCCAACGAGTACTTCGTCGCCGCGATCAACCGCGTCGGCCAGGAGGAGTACGGCGACAACGACTTCTACGGAACCAGCTACTTCGTCGACCCGCGCGGCCAGTTCGTCGGCGAGGTGGCCAGTGACAAGGAAGAGGAACTCGTCGTCCGCGACCTCGACTTCGGCCTCATCGAAGAGGTCCGTCAGCAGTGGGCGTTCTACCGGGACCGCCGCCCCGACGCATACGAAGGACTGGTGGAGCCGTGAGCAGCCTGCACCGACGCCATCTCGCCGTCAGCCCCGACTGGCTGGCGCTCTACTACAAGGACCCGCTGGAGATCACCCACGGCGAGGGCCGCCACGTCTGGGACTCCGACGGCAGGCGCTACCTCGACTTCTTCGGCGGCATCCTGACCACCATGACCGCCCACGCCCTGTCCGAGGTGACCAAGGCGGTCAGCGAGCAGGCGGGGCGGATCATCCACTCCTCCACGCTCTACCTCAACCGGCCGATGGTCGAGCTGGCCGAACGCATCGCCACGCTCTCCGGCATTCCGGACGCCCGGGTCTTCTTCACCACCTCCGGTACCGAGGCCAATGACACGGCGCTGCTGCTCGCCACCGCGTACCGCAGGTCGAACCAGATCCTCGCGATGCGCAACAGCTACCACGGCAGGTCCTTCTCCGCGGTCGCCATCACCGGCAACAGCGCCTGGTCGCCCACGAGCCTGTCGCCCCTGCAGACGCTGTACGTGCACGGCGGCGTCCGTACCCGGGGGCCGTACGCACACCTCGGCGACGCCGACTTCATCGCGGCCTGCGTCGCCGACCTGGAGGACCTGCTCGGCCACACCCGCGAACCCGCCGCCCTGATCGCCGAACCCATCCAGGGCGTCGGCGGGTTCACCTCGCCGCCCGACGGTCTGTACGCGGCCTTCCGCCGGGTCCTCGACCGTCACGGCGTCCTGTGGATCTCCGACGAGGTGCAGACCGGCTGGGGCCGCTCGGGCGAACACTTCTGGGGCTGGCAGGCACACGGCGAGAACGGGCCGCCGGACATCCTCACCTTCGCCAAGGGCATCGGCAACGGCATGTCGATCGGCGGCGTCGTGGCCCGCGCCGACGTCATGAACTGCCTGGACGCCAACTCCATTTCGACCTTTGGCGGCTCCCCGGTCACCATGGCGGCCGGCCTCGCCAACCTTTCGTACCTCCTCGAACACGATCTGCAGGGCAACGCCCGGCGCGTCGGCGGACTGCTGATCGAGCGGCTGCGTGCGGTCGGCGCGGCTGCGGAGTGCGTACGGGAGGTGCGCGGGCGGGGTCTGATGATCGGCATCGAGCTGGTGAAGCCCGGCACCGACGAGGCGGACCCGCAAGCGGCGGCGGCCGTACTCGAAGCGGCCCGGGAGGGCGGCCTGCTCATCGGAAAGGGCGGCGGCCACCACACCAGCGTGCTGCGGATCGCGCCGCCGCTCTCGCTGACCATCCCGGAGGCGGAGGAGGGCGCGGAGATCATGGCCGAGGCCCTGCGGTCGGTGGGCTGAGCCCGCCGGGCGGTGGACGGGCCCCGGCCGCGAGGCGGCTGCGGGGCCCGTCCGGTCGGTCAGCCCCGGTGGCCGGTGGGGCGGGTGAGGTCCAGCGAGTGGACCGGGTCGAGCTCGCCGTAGTACGCGAGGTGCTTGTAGCGCACATCAGTAACGGTCAGCGTGGCCCCGGCGACGCCCCGGCCCACCGTTGCCCTGAAGCGGACCGAGCCGTCCTTCTTCGTGGTGCCGGTCAGCCTGTGCACCGTGCCGCCGGCCGTCAGCTCGGCCGTGACCTCGGCGCCCTTCACCGGCTTGCCCTGCGCGGTCCTCACCGCACCGGTCGCGGTGACCTTCCAGGCCGACTCGGAGCCGGGCCTGCCGAGGAGCGCGGTGTCGGCCTTCAGTGAGGCGACCGCGAGCTCCGACGGCGGGTTGGGCCGGCCGAAGGCGACCTGGTCGACGGTCCAGAAGGCGCTGTTGGTGCCGGTGTAGCGGAAGCTCAGCCGGGCCGTCCGCGCACCCTGCGGAACGGACAGCTCAAGACGCTCGACGGTGTTGCTGTCGGCCCGGTAGGACTTGACGAGCTGCGGGGTGCCGCCGTCGTACGCGACGTAGACATCGCCGGTCTGCGGACCGTCGACCCGGTAGTTCGTCGCGTACGACACGGTCGCCTTCGCCGCACCGTTCAGCTTGTACGCGGGGCTGACCAGGGTGGAGTCGAACGGTCCGGCGTCGTGCGCCTTGTCGTCCCACTCGTCGGAGTCGGCGACCGCGAACACATTGCGGGCGCGGACGTTCGTCTCGCGGCCCTGGCCGCGCTCGGCGTTGGTCCAGAACTCGTCGGTGGCGAAGGACCAGCCGCGCCACTCGGTGACCCCGCCTGCGGGCATCTTCGAGTTGTCGATGGACCAGCCGTCGGGTGCGGTGTTCGTCCACCCCTTGGCGTCGGCCGGGAGCTCGGTCTCGTCGACCGGAGTGCGCAGCGAGGGGCGCAGCGCGTCGAAGGCGTCCGGCTTCAGCTCGGCGAGCGAGGTGCCGTCGAGGTTCCAGGCGGGGTCGGTGGCGACGCCCTCGTGGCGCAGGACGGTGGGCGCGATGTCGGTGATCTTGACGTCGTGGCGTACCGAACCGGGCTTGATGCCCTTGCCCTGGGCGATCACGAACGTGCCGCGCTCCAGCGGGGTGTTGCCGCCGTGGCCGCCGGTGGGGGTGTGGCCGTGGTCGGCGGTGACGACGACGAGCCAGTCCTCCGTCGCGTACGCCGGCCGTGAGGTCACCGCGTCGAGCAGGCGGCCGACCTGGCCGTCGGCGGTGTTGAGGGCCTTGAGGTAGGCGTCGCTCGCGGAGCCGCTGCTGTGGCCGGCGCCGTCGACCTCGTCGAGGTGGACGAAGGTGGAGTCGGGGTTGCCGTGCGCGAGGTAGTCGGCGGCCTTGGCCGTGGTGCCCTCGTCGTTGCCGCCCGCGATCCGCAGATCGGTCTTCGCGCCGAAGACGATCTGGGGGATCGGGCTCCAGGTGCCGACGACCAGGGTGGATGTGGCCGGGTCGGCGGTCTCCAGCCGGGTCGCGTAGTCCGGGTACTGGCCGTAGTTCGGGGCCGTGAAGTTGTTGTCCTTCACCTGGTGCTTGTCGGGCCAGACGCCGGTGGCGATGGACGACCATCCGGCGCCGGAGACGGTCGGGGCCATCGGGTCGGCGTACAGGTTGCTCCGGGCGGTCAGGCCCTTGGCCATCAGCTGCTTGAGGTTCGGTACGTCGGCGCGCGAGAAGGCGTCGAAGGTGGCGCCGTCCACGCCGATGACCAGGGTCTTCGCCTGCTTGGTGCCGGACGGCAGACCGGCGTACGGGGTGGCGGCCGGCGCCTTGGACCCCTGGGCGTGGGCGGCCGTGGTGGCGAGCGGCAGGGCGACGGCGGCGACGGTGGCGGCGGCCAGCACCGTACGCGCGGAGCGCGACAGGGACACGTGATCCTCCGGGATCGGTCGGTGGGCACCGGACATCGGGGGCGTCCGGTGATGTGTCCGAGGCTCGCCGTCGGTGGTGATCGGATCACGCCACGTACGGGACGGGCGCATGAACCGTACTCAACATTTGGACCAGACCCGTCATCATTCCGTTATCCAGTGGTGGTCACGGTCATCGCCGCGACTGTGGGCCGGTGGAGTGCCGGGCAGGGGAAACGGAAACGTCTTCAGCGGTTGGCCGCAGCGGTATTGCCACAGTGGGTAACCCACTTCTACGTTCTTCACCACGCACCTTGTCTACGTGCGTAGACCCATTCCGCCACAGTGAGGAGGGGTACATGAACCGCACTGTCATCCACGGTGGCCTCGTCATCACCGCGTCCGACGAAATCCATGCCGACGTACTCATCGAGGGCGGCCGCATCGCCGCCCTCGCAGCACCTGACAGCGACACGGCCGGGGGCTGGAGCGCCGACCGGAGGATCGACGCCACCGGCGAATACGTCATCCCGGGCGGTGTCGACGCGCACACGCACAGGGAGATGCCGTTGGGCGGCACCTACGCCGCCGACACCGTCGAGACCGGCACCCGGGCGGCCGCCCGGGGCGGCACCACCACGATCGTCGACTTCGCCATCCCGTCCGTGGGCCACGCGGTCCGCGAAGGGCTGGATGCCTGGTAAGCCAAGGCCGACGGCAACCGCGCCATCGACTACGCCTTCCACATGGTCCTCTCCGACGCGAACGAGTCCTCGCTCAAGGAGATGGATCTGCTGGTGGCGGAGGGAGTCACCTCCGTCAAAGGCTTCCTTGGCCGGCGTGACCAGGGATGTTCGGCCCGAGTAGGCGCCTGACCTGTAGGAACACGCCTATCTCGGCCGGTCGGTAGGGCGGAATTTCCTCGTCGGTCCCGCCGACGGCACCCCATCGGGCGCATCGGGCATACAGAACGGCTCACGAGTGAGTACCCCGTATCCGACATAAATGGAGCAGAAGCTATGGCACGCACTCTGATCACCGGCGGCCTGGTCATCACGGCCTCCGACGAGTTGCACGTCGACGTGCTCGTCGACGGTGGCCGCGTCGTGGCCCTGGCCACCCATGACAGCCATGAGTGGACGGCCGATCACGTCATCGATGCTGCGGGGAAGTACGTGATTCCAGGCGGTGTCGACGCCCATACGCATATGGAGATGCCCTTCGGTGGCACGTTCGCTTCCGACACCTTCGAGACCGGAACTCGGGCCGCGGCCTGGGGTGGCACGACGACCATCATCGATTTCGCCATCCAGTCCAAGGGCGGATCGCTTGGTGAAGGGCTCGATGCATGGCATGAGAAAGCGGATGGAAAGTGTGCGATCGACTACGCGTTCCACATGATCATGTCCGACGTGAACGAGTCCTCGCTCAAGGAAATGGACAGGCTCGTCTCGGCCGGCGTCACTTCGTTCAAACTCTTCACTGCGTATCCGGGGGTCTTTCTCTCCGACGACGGTCAGATTCTCCGGGCCATGCAGCGCGCCGGCTCGAATGGAGGGCTGGTGATGACGCACGCGGAGAATGGTCTCGCCATCGACGTGTTGGTGGAGCAGGCGCTGGCACGTGGTGAGAGGGACCCGCGCTATCACGGGGAAGTCCGGAAGGCACTCCTTGAGGCGGAGGCGACGCATCGAGTGATCAAGCTGAGCCAGGTGGCGGGGTCTCCTCTCTACGTGGTGCACGTGTCGGCGCAAGAGGCCGTAGCCGAGTTGGCACGGGCCAGGGATGAGGGCCTTCCGGTCTTCGGCGAGACCTGCCCGCAGTACCTCTTCCTGTCAACCGACAACCTTGCAGAGCCTGAATTCGAAGGCGCGAAGTATGTCTGTTCCACCCCGCTGCGCCCGAAGGAGCATCAGGCGGCGCTGTGGCGTGGGCTGCGGACGAATGACCTGCAGGTGGTTTCCACGGACCATTGCCCGTTCTGCTTCAAAGGACAGAAGGAGATGGGCCGTGGGGACTTCTCGAAGATTCCGAATGGCATGCCGGGTGTAGAGAATCGTATGGAACTGCTGCATCAGGCCGTGGTGGACGGGCATATCAGCCGCCGTCGTTGGATTGAGATCGCCTGCGCGGCGCCGGCCCGGATGTTCGGCTTGTATCCGAAGAAGGGCACGATCGCTCCGGGGGCCGATGCCGATATCGTCATCTACGACCCGCATGCTGAGCAGATCATGTCCGCCGAGACGCATCACATGAACGTCGACTACTCGGCCTACGAAGGCAAACAGGTGACGGGGCGGGTGGAGACGGTGCTGTCACGCGGTGTTCCGGTGATCGACCGGCGCACCTATCTGGGCCACGCGGGGCACGGGGCATATCTGCCGCGAGGAATCTGTCAGTTCGCCAACTGAGATGGTTCGAGGCGAAATCCCTCGTTCTCCCGTCCGGGCGGCACCTCGGCAGGGAGTCATCCAGGGCTGATAGGCGTCCTCAGCCCTGGTCTGCGGAACGACGAAGCTCCTGGTAGACGGGTTACTCGACCAAGATTGCCCATAGCCACCAGGAGCTTCGCGTGCTGCTCCACTCGTCGTCGATCGACCTGCCCAGTCGGACCCTGCGGTGCCTGACCGGACGACTCGCTGTGCGGCGAGGGGAGATCGGGATCCGGTGGCGGCGTCCGACCGCTGGTCGCAGGCTCTCCTCGCCCTGGCCCATCTGCGATGCGGTGACACGTACGCCCAGCTCGCCGCGGGGTTCGGCATCGGCGTCGCGACCGTATTCCGCTGCATACGCGAGGCGGTCGAGGTGTTGGCCGGCCTCGCGCCCACCCCGGTCGAGGTGGTGCACATCGCGCGGACCAAGGCGTTCGTGATCCTGGACGGCACCCTGCTGCCGACCGACCGGATCGCCGCCGACACTCCGTACTGCTCGGGCAAACACAAACGTCGCGGCATGAACGTCCAGGTCCTCGCCGATCCCTTCGGTCGGCTGCTGTGGGCCTCGCCCGCGCTGCCCGGCTCCACCCACGACCTGACCGCCGCCCGCACCCACGGCATCGTCGACGCGCTCGCCGAGGCGGGCCTCCAGTGCTGGGCCGACAAGGCGTATCAGGGTGCCGGGGACAAATGACCAGGACGGCACATTGATCCTCTGCGAGCTCCTATCCGGGTACATGCTCCGGGACAGTGCAACGAGCCGGGAGGTTGCGGACGGCCGAGAAGAGGAGGGGGACGGTGCTGGCCAGGAAAACGAGTACACCGCTGAGCAGGAGTGCTTCGGCTATGCCGATGTGAGCGGCCACCGGGCCTGCCACGGCGAGGCCCAGGGGCGTGCAGACAAAGGAAACCAGCGAGTCATATGAGCTGATCCGGGACATGGCCTGCTCGGGAACATGAGTGTGGACCGTGGTTCTCCACAGGACCTCGAACACATCGATGCAGATGCCGGCCACCAGCATGCTGGTGGCGATGAGCCAGGTTGGGGAGCCCGCGGCGAGGAACAGGTAGGCCGGGAAGAAGCCGAAGGTGACGAAAACGCCCGTACGCAGGGGGTAGCGGGGACGGATGCGGATCGCGATCAGACTGCCGAGGACGAAACCGGCCGAGTGGGCGCCGAGAACGACCGACCAGGCGACCGCACCGCCCAGCTCCTGCTCGGCCACCGCCGGGCCCAACACCATGATGGCTCCTCCGAAGGCGGCGTTGACGATGGCGAACTGGCTTACGACCGGCCACATCCAGCGCAGGGAGGTGAACTCCGTCCAGCCGCTGCGCAGTTCCCTGAGGAGACTGGTCGGCGCCTCTGTTGCGGTCGGTGCCCGCGATGCCGTACGAGGGCGGCTGAACATCAGCAGCACGGCGGACAGGAAGTAGGAGGCGGCGTCGGCCGCCAAGGCCCAGCCTGGCGCAACGGCCGCGACGAGTAGTCCGCCGGCGAACACGCCGCCGATACGTGAGAAGTTGGCCGCCAGGCGCAGCAACGCATTCGCAGGCTGGATGCGTTCGGCGTCGACGAGCTGGGGAACGAGCGCGGTGGCGGCTGGTTGGCTGACGGCGGAGGACGCGCCGTTGACGGCGGCGAGGACGAACAGAAGGTTCATCGGCACGCTGCCGTGCAGAAACAGCGTGGCGGTGAGGGCTTGGGAGCATCCGGCGGCGGTCTCCCCCGCGATGATCAGACGGTGGCGGGGGAACCGGTCCGCGAGGACTCCGCCCAGCAGAATCAGACCGAGCTGAGCGACTGTGCGGGTCCCCAGCAGTAGCCCGAGTTGGGACGGGGAGCCGTCGGGCAAGGCCAGCACGGCGAAGGCGAGGCCCAGCGGTGCGATGACGTTGCCCGTCAGGGACGATGTGCGGGCGAGGAAGAACAGGAGGAAATTCCGCTCCCGCAGCAGGCTGACATCACCTTTCACGAGCTGCCATGGGCGCTGGAAGGTTCAGCTCTCATGGCACGTTCGAGGATGTCCGCGATGACTTCACTCTTCGCGTCGGCGTAATGCTGCATGTACGTCCATGTCCGCTGTGCGAGGTCCCTTTTGGTTCGGGCGTAGAGGTCGCGATCGTTCGTGTGGGCGCGCAGCCAGTCGCGGAAAAGGATCATGCGCCGAATCTCGGGGCAGCCGGTGGAGAGCACGTGCAGATTGACTGATTCGGCACTGGGCGCGAGGTCGGGCTTGCGCAGGACGCGGTGCTCATACCAATCGGGCTCCCGGACCGCGAGCGCGTAGCCGAGGGGAGCCAGGCGGGGCACGTAGGCGGATTCGTCGGCGGAGTCGGGAACGATCAGCAGGATGTCGATGACCGGTTTGGCGGGCAACCCGGGCACCGAGGTGGATCCGGTGTGTTCGATCCGGTGTGGCAGCGCGCCCAGCTCGTCGCTCATCCGGCGGGCTTCCTCCGCGAACGCGGCGGCCCATTCCGGCGTGTACTCCATCAGCTTGATGTCGCTGTTGAGCAGGGGAGGCGTCTTCAGGTTCGCCGCTTCGATCTCCTCGTCAGTCATCGAGACGCGGGGGATCTCCTGCTCTTGACGTTCCTGTGGCATCATGGTATCGCATCCTTGCTCGGTTCGCTCGTCAACTCCAAAAGACTAGAGGGTAGTTGGCCCCTCTACTGCCGATGAATGCCGCCATTCCGACGCGTGGCTCGAACGGGCTGGGCGAGACGGCGTGCAGCATGGAGGAACTGAACATGATCAGATCACCCGCGCGGGGATGGATCGTGAGGGCGGGTGGTTCGATGGTGCCTGGATCGAGCCCTTCCACTGCCAGTATGCGTTCTGTCTCTGCTTGGTCCGGCTCCCGCAGCCACAGGTGAAGGTCGCCGCCGGTCTCCGGTACCTGGAGATATACGTTGGCGGTTATCTGCTCGGTCAGGCGCCGTGCCTCCGGGGCGTCCGTCTCCTGGTACAGCCGGTCATTGTGCGGCAAAAGCTGTGACGCACCCGGCGTGAAGACGCGCAGCGCGCCGACAAAGCAGGTGCGGCCGTTCAGCCGCAGGAGGTTGGCGCCTGTGGGCCAGAATTCCTGGAGCAACAGCCGGAGATGGTCGATGGGCGACAGATATGGGTGGAACATGGAGCGCACGTCGTGGACGGCGTGCACGGCCTGCCGGTGGTAGGCGTCGGTGAGTTCGGGATCCCACGCCGTGTCCACGTGCGGTGTGTGTATGCGGCCGACGCTGCTGGCGAGTTCTTTCCGGTAGGTACCGAGCGCTTCATGTGTCATCGCGCTCTTGACCACCCGCCGGGCCATGTCCTTGGGGTAGAAGTCCTCGACATGGATCGCGGCGATCTTCCGCGTCGACAGATCGAGCAGGCTGTCCGGGGTCAGTTCCGGACTGATGCGGGCGCTGACAGTCGCCGACGTTGCTGGGGTCGAAGAGGTCATGGCAGGTCCTTCCGGTTCATCGGTGACGTCATTTCCAACGCACGGCGTCGGCCCACCAGTTCTCCACCTCCCGCAGGACGGACATCAGGTCCTCGTCCTCGGCGATGTCGAAGTGGAGTTGCGCGATGGCATCGACGGCGGAGCGTGGACCGGGGTACCGGCGCCCCACTTCACCGCTGGTGGTGTACTCGACCGCACGGGGCAGCGGGCAGCGGGACGGCAACTGCCGCAGTACACCCGCCTGGGGTGGGAACCAGCCGTACCCGCCGCGAGTGTTGAGGCTGGTCCATCGGATGTCGTCGGCTCGGTCCGCCTGTCCCTTGAGACCGGCGTGGTAGAGGTTGAGTCCGAAGGCGCGCTCGTGCATCTCAATGATTCCCGCGCCGCCTGCTCGGCAGGCGATCTCGCACAGGATGATCGTGTCGTCGGTGCTGTGAAAGAACTCGGCGTGGAACGGGAGGACTTCTGATGCCGTGGGCAGTGCGGCCGTCACGGCGGCCGTGGCGTTTTGAAGGCGGTCGAACAGCGGTTCCTCCGGGTGCAGCATGCCGCTGATGCAGGGTGCCGCTGAGTGATAGCTGCTCCATTGCGTGTGCAGGTAGCGGCATGGCCAGCTCTGGAGGACGGAGCCCCCGGCCACCAGGCCATTCACGTGGTAGACGTCACCGTCGACCCACGACTCGGCGAGCATGACGCCTCCGGGGCGGTCCTGCCCCCACCGCCCGGCGGCCTTGGCGAGGTCGGTGTCGTTCTTGAGCACCGACATACCGATGGCCGCGGCCCCGTTGAGTTCCTTCAGGACTACGGGCAGTCCATACGCGGCGGCGAACGCGATCAGTTCGGCGGCGTCGTGGACCGTACGCATGGGGGCGGTGGGAAGTCCCGCCGTGGCAGCCGCGGTCTTCATGATGTGTTTGTCGGTGTACGCGACGGCACTGGCCCTGTTCTGACCGGGCAGGCCCAGACGTCCCCGCAGCTCCGCGGAGCGAACCAGATCGACCTCGGCGGTGGTGAGGATTCGCTCGACGCGGTGTTCCTGGCACAGCGATTCGACCAGGCGTTCCGTCCCCTTTCCGCCGTAGTCGTCGGTCACCTCAAGGGCCCGGAAGGAGTTGGCCATCCGGTCGGTATCGACGCCCCGCAGCGCGCGGCGGTCGGTGACCACCACCAAGTCGTCCTTGGACCGGGGGAACCACTTGGCGAGACTCTCGATGATCGGCCGTCGGTTCATCACCAGGTACGTCACCGCGCACCTCGCGTCCTGGCGGCGGGCTTCCCGTCTGCGGCCCTTTCGACGGACGCGAGGGTGGAGCGGACCGAGTCGTCGCTGAAGCTGACCAGACCCGGATGGCCGAGGTGGCCGACGAACTCCGCAATCAGTGGCCCCACAGTGCCATCGGCGGATGCGGGCGCCACGTCGACCACGCGGACGGTCTGCGCGCCCACCTGATACCGGACGGTCGCGCCACTCGGCGTGGTGGTGTACGCACGCGTGCCCGTCCCTGGCCGAACCACGTCCGCCGCCACCGGGCCGGTGCCCAGGGGGATGGTGCCCGAGAAGGACGGACGGCGGGCGATGACGTCGCGGAACGCGGCCTGAACCGACTCGGGGGGGAGGTCGACGATCCCGAGCACGTTCTCCTGGACGGCGCGGTGGAAGAGGTAGGTGGGGAACTCGGGCCAGCCAGGGCGAAATCCCAGTCCGCCGGCGCCTCGCGGATTCAGCTCAGTGGCGAGGAACCCCTGGTCGGTGAGTAGCCCGTCGACGGTGAAAATCCCGCGGTAGCCCGTCAGTTCATCCAGCCGGCGGCCCGCGTCACGCGCGTACGTTTCGATGGTGTCCTTCGCCGCATCGGGAGCCCGCCACCAGGTGGACGTACCGCAGTAGCGGAAATCGCCGGAGCACGGATCGCGGAGCATCGCCTCCTCGGCCGGCTCAAACACGGCAATGCCGGCGTCGAGCGCGAGGGCCTGGGTGCTGCACGGCACTCCCTCGACGAACTCGGCGATCCGCACCTGCCGAGTCCTGCCTGTGAACGATTTCAGCGCGGCGTCGAATTCGGCGGGACTTCGGACCCAGCGGAGCCCCTTGCCGCCACCGCCGGGGACCCCCTGGCTGGAGTCGACGGCCATCACCACACCTCGGCCGCCGTCGAGTGCCATCGCTTGTTCGCGCAGCCCCGGATCGTCCACAGACATCACCACATGGCGCGGTGAGGGGATACCGAGGTCCGCCCAGAGCCGCTCGATACGGACTTTGTCCTCCCACGCGACCCACTCGGGCCTGCGCCATCCGTGCACGGGCCGGCCGCAGAGGTGGGACATGGTGGTCCAGATGCTGCCGAGGACTACGCAGGACTGGGTGGGGTCGATGTCGTCCAACCATTCCCTCAGCGAGTCCGTGGGGCTGCTCAGGAAGGGTTCGAACTCGTGCGGAGAGAGGTCGATGCCGCGCTCGGCGCAACTCCAGGTGGGCACGTCTCGCTCCGGTGCCCGCCGCGGTCGGGTGACGACACCGACCAGGGTGGCGCCACACGCGGACACCTCGTCAATGAGCAGTTGAGTGCTGTGAGTGAACTGGTTGGCCAACAGGATCACCTGTCTGCCGCTCCAGTACCGGCGCAGTGTGTCGACCGCCCCACTCAGCATCCGGTAGTCGTCGATGAGGTCAGGCATGGGTCCCTTTCCCGGCCGCCAACGCGTTGAACGCCACTGCCAGTTGATCGAGCATCAGGGAAATGTGCGGTGTGGACTGCGGCTCTGCGGCGGCCAGCGCCCGCTCGCGCTGTGCGCTGTCGTCTCCGTACAGCAGACTGGTGGCGATCCGGAAGCGGAGGGCGCCGGGGTCGTCGCCGAAGTGATGACCGCCGAGGACGGCCACGCCCAGGTTTTCGAGCAGGTGCCGCTGCAGTGACACCGAGTCCGTCACACCGTGCTCGCGCAAACTCTCGCGTACGGGTTCGAAGTCCGGATACAGGTAGAAGCCGCCCTGAGGGGCCCGGCAGATCGCGCCCGCTGTGGTGACCAGGCTGTGCACGGCACGGGCGACGGCGCCGTGCAGCCGCGCCCCGGCCAGGAAGTGTTCGGTGATCACCTTGGGCTCGTCGAAGGCGCGGGTGGCCACCTCCTGCATGGGGCCGGCCAGTGTGGACCAGACTTCACTGGCCACGGCGACCGTACGGGTACGCAGGAGGTCGCCCTGCCGGCCGACGGGGAAGCGGGCGGCGCCGATCCGCCAGCCGCCGAGCCCCAGGCTCTTGCTCAGTCCGGTGCAGATGACGGTGCGGTCCGGGGCCTCCTCTGCCGGGCTGAGGAAGGGAAGGCCGGGGTCGTGGAGGATGTCGCGGTAAATCTCGTCCGAGACGATCAGCAGGTCCTCCTCCTCAGCCACCGCGCACACCTGGCGGATCGCCTCGGGGGGCGGGACGGTGCCGGTGGGGTTGTCGGGAAGGGTGAGCACGAGCAGCCGGGGGTTGGAGCCGCCCGTACGGGCGGTGCGGATACTCTCGCGCAGGGCCGAGGGGTCGGGGGCGCCACCGTATCCCTCTGGCACCGGTACACGGTGGACACGCCGTCCGAACAACCGGGCCTGAGGTTCGTATGTGACCCAGGACGGGCTCGACAGCAGCACATCGCCTTCGACAACGGCCATGAGACTCATGAGCAGCGGCTTGCTGCCCGGCGCGACGACGATCTGCTCGGGGCCGGTGGGAAGCCGACGCCGGTCGAAATAGCGGGCGAGGGAGGAGCGAACCCGCTCGTCCCCGGCGACGGGGCCGTACTCGGTACGGCGGGCACCGATGGTCAGCCAGTCCAGTACCTCCGCCGGGACGGGTAACTGCGCCTCACCGAAGGCGAGATGTATCAGGGGCTCGCCCGCGGACCGACGCCGGGCGACGGTTTCGTTCAGCGCCAGATTCGGCGCAGCCTGAAGACGATCCGTCATGATTCCTCCCCGGCGGGCGGCACGTGCGAGCCTGGCGGCACGGGGTCGGTGACGGCAGCGGCGAGGTCGGCCGGAGTGCCGGGAGCCGGCTCCAGCTCGTCCAGCCAGGCGGCGTCCGCCCGGTAGTGAGCCCGGAACGGCCTGCCCACCAGGGCCGGATCGCGGGCCTGCAGGAAACGGAGCTGAAAGAAACGGCCTTCAGGGCCTTGTTCGACACCGTCGACGATTACCTTGCCCGCCGTGGTGGACATGACGGGCCCACGGACGGTGCGGGCGAGCCCCGGCAGGTTCCGGTATGCCTCGCGGAAGATGCTCGCCGCGCGCCCCAGCGGCACCTTGAAGTAGTCACGCGGTCCGGTGTCACGCGCGACGAACATGTAGTACGGAGCCGCGCCCGCCGCGAGCTCGGTCCGCCACAACCGTTCCCACACCCCGGCGTCGTCATTGACGTGGGCGATCAGCGGCGCCTGGCAGTAGACGACGGCCCCGGTCTCCCGGATCCGTGCGAGCGCCCGCCTGGCGACGTCGGGGGCGAGTTCGCAGCTGTGACTGAAGTGGGCCATTATCGCGAGCGTGCGACCCGAGCGCACCACCTGCTCGAACAGCCTCAAGGTGTCGTCGGCGTCCGCGTCGGTGACGAAGCGGTGCGGCCAGTACGCCACCGACTTGGTCCCGATCCTGATGGTGCGCACCCCGGCCACGTCCAGCAGCGGCTCCAGATGCTCGCGCAGCCTGCTCGTGGACATCACCATCGGATCGCCGCCTGTCACCAGGACGTCGCTCACTTCGGGGTGCTGCCGCAGATAGCTGACGGCTCGGTGCGGGCTGGACGCGGCGAAGCGCAGGTCCGCCTCACCGACGAACTGCGCCCAGCGGAAGCAGTAGGTGCAATACGCGTGGCAGGTCTGGCCGCTGGAAGGGAAGTACAGGAGGGTTTCGCGGTACTTGTGCTGGGTCCCCGGCAGCGCGCCGCGCTTGTCGTGGGGCACGTTCAGCTCGGCTTGGTGCCCGGGGTGCGGATTGAGCCGGGCCCGGATGTCAGCGACCAGCGTGGCCAGCGACCGCCGGTCGGCCCGCCGGCGCTCCTCGGTGAGCCGGGCCTCGTCGGTCGCCGAGAGCATTCCCGGTTGAGGGAAGACCAGTTGGAACACCGGGTCGTCCGGCACATGGTCCCAGTCGATGAGGTTGCGCAGGACGTACTCGTTGACCCGGAAGGGCAGCACCAGGGAAACCAGACGTACCGCTTCCAGCGTGTCCCCAGTCAGTCCGAACCGCTTTGCGATCCGGTCGAGCTGATGGGTTCCGTAGGCCTGGAATCGTCGTGCACTGTCGGCATCCGGTCGAGTGGCGGTGGGCGCTGTGTGGTTCACATGGACTCCAGGGGCTGTTGGACTGGTCGTGCGGGCGGCCACCGCCAGTAGTGGACGAGGACGCTGCGGCGCAGGCCCGACCGGGGGGACCGCACGGGGAGAACTTGGTGCCAGGAGCCTTCGGAACGGACAAGGAGGGCAGCAGTGCCGAGGTGTGGCTCGATCCGGGCGGCCTCGTCGTGCGGGTCGTCCGAGCGCAGAATGCTCAGCTCTCCGCCGTCTTCCGGCGACCAGTCCGGTTCCAGGTAGAGAATGACGGACAGCATCTTGTCCGACCGGTCGGTGTGCGGGCCGAGGAAGCAGCCGGTGCTGTAGGCGGAGGCCCGGACCTCCAGAGAGGTCTCCGTCAGAGGCAGTTCGGTAGCCGTGGCCAACGCTCCGGTGAAGGAGGGAGAAAGTAGCTCGCTGACCAGATCCTGCCACCGGGCGTCCAGTCGGTGTACGGCGTCCAAGCGCTCTCCGCCCTCGACCAGCGGGCAGGAGAGCATGCGGTATGCCTTCTCCGCCGCCGGCTTCGACTCGCGCCTCCGGGTCTGTCCGATCGGGAAGGACGCGGCCACTTCGCGTGCGGCCTCCTCGGTGGTGAAGACTTGCCCGACATCGCCCCAGACGTAGGGCAGCGTGCGCAACGTGGCTGATTCGAATGCGGCAAGATTCAGCATGTGGCGTCCCTCCCCGGAGAGTTGCCGAGTTCGGCGAGGAGCATTTTCATGTCGCCCCTGGTGCGCAGCTCGACGACGGCGATGTCCGGGTGGGCCTTGAAAGCCGCTGCCATGCCGGGCAGGGAACGGCGCCGGAAGGAGAGGATGAAGCGGGAGAAGGCCAGTGGCCGGTCGGCCAGGACGCGTCCCCCATCGTCGCGGCGCATGTAGTGCGGCAGCGCCTCGGGCGGGGTCAGGGCGTATCTCAGCAGCCGCCGCAGGTAGGACGCCAGGCACAGGATGGGTGCTCTGTTCAGGACGACGACGGCATCGGCGTGCGGCAGCCTTCTGCCCAGGGTGTCGGCGTGATTGCCGTCGACGATCCATTCGGCGGCCGCGCACAGGGTGTCCACCGTCCGGTGCCATTCGGGTGTGGGGCGCGGGCGCCAGGCCACGCTGAAGTAGAGGTCGTCGAGATGGTGGACCGGAAGCGTCAGGACGGCGGACAGACACGCGGCAAATGTTGTCTTGCCCGAGCCGGGACAGCCGATGACCAGGATGCGGCGGGCGTCAGCCAGGACACTGTGGGCCGTCGGCCCGGTGGCGGTGTCACGAGGAGTCAGCACGCCCGGTACCCCCCCGCACGTCGTGGACCGTCTCCTGCAAGGACCTCAGCAGGCGCTCGGTGGTGGCCAAGTCGGCGGTGGAGATCCGGATGTGCTGGGGCAGTCCGAACCGTTCGAGGTGGCGGATGGCGAATCCCCGCCTGGCCAGTCCTTCGACCGTACGGGCGGCGCTCCGCCGGTCTGGGCAGCGCACCGGCACGAAGTTCCCCCACGATGTCTCGGCCCAGCCTCCGACGAGGCCGGGCACCTCCTCGCGCAACCGATTCCGGGAGGACTCCAGTTCGGCGTGGATGGCGCGGAACTCCTCCTGGCGGAGGGCGAGTTCGGCCGCTACTTGGAGAGAAGGGCCGCTGACCGGGTTGGAGACGTTCCACCGCTGAATGTGGTCGGCAACCTCGGTGCTGCCGCACACGCATACGGCCAGGCGCGCGCCGGCGAGTCCGTAGCCCTTGCTGAAGGACTGCACGACCAGGACATGGGGCCAATCCACCGCCCGGCGCAGCACGGTCTCGGGTGCGAAGGCGCCGTATGTCTCATCGATCAGGAGCAGGCAGCGCCGCTCGGCGCACGCGTCGACGAGGATGGTCAGTTCGCCGGCCGACCACCAAGCGCCGGTGGGACCGTTGGGGTTCGACACGGTCACGAGGCTGCCGGGGGGCATACGCGCGACCGCGTCGAGGATCGCGTCGAGAGGGAAGCCGGCTCCCGGCCGGTAATCGACGCCTCGTACAGTGAGCCCTGCCAGTTCCGCGTACGGGAAGATCTGCTGGTAGTTGGGAACCTGGGTCAGCAGGTGGGTGCCGGGGCGGGTGAGCGCACGGAACACGGCCAGGTAGGTCTGGTCGGAGCCCGCGGTGAACAGCAGCCGTTCGGCGGGCACGCCCGTGATCTCGGCGAACCTCGACCGTTCGTACGCGTAGTCGGGGTAGGAGTTCCAGTGGGCGGAACGCAGCTTGCGGACCGCTTCGACGATCAGCTCCTCGACCCGGGGGTGGCGCATCTCGTTGTTGGCGAGATTGACGGTGCCGCCGACCCGCTGCCGCCACTGCGCGCGTACGCCGGTGGCGGTGCCGAGGAACAGCTCATCGATCCAGTCCGGCGCTTGGCCCTCATGGTTCCGGGACAGTCCGGCGGTGGGGGGCGGGGCTGTCATTCCGGCGTCCTCCTGGGAATCTTCTCGGAGACGGGGGTGATCGGCGCGAGCGGGTCGAACAGGACGCGGTAGTAGTGCTCGGCGTCCGGTGGACACTGGTCGGGCTGGAAGAGTTGGCGGTTGAAGGATGCGATCGACGCCTCATCCATGTCCGCACTCATCCGCCCGAAGTCTGTGTAGATCGTGGGCCTGACTCGCCCGTTGACCTCGCGCACGGCCCTGATGGTGTTCTCCACCCCTTCGGCGGACGTGCCGGGGAGGCCGAGAATGACGAAACAGTTCAGCTCGATGCCGGCCTTCCCGCATGCCTCCGCCGTGGTCCGGAAGCGCTCCTGCTCGATGTGTTTGGCGCGGGGCAGGGCGGCATGTCCTGAGGATTCCAGTGTTTCGAGACCTACGCTGATGCGTACGCAGCCCGTCTCGCCCATCCTGCGCACCAGCTCATCGCTGAGGTGATGCAGGGTCGTAGTGCACTTCCACGGGAGACCGATCGCGGACCTCTCATACGCGTCGCAGAAGTCGAAGGACCACGCTCGGCGCAGGGTGAACGTCGGGGCGTACATCGACACGTATTCGAAGTCGAGCTTCCGGGTCGCACTCTCAATGAATTCGACGAGTCGGTCGATCGGCAGGCGCCGCTCGGTCCTGCCCTCGCGGCCGGGGATGTCGCAGAAGTCGCAGCCGACCGGGCAGCCGCGTGCGACGGGGACGACAAGCTCCCGCCGCTGGGGAATTCCGCAGAAGCGGGCTGTGTCGTCGGCGTACATCTGCTCATAGGCCCCGTAAGGGATCTCTGTGACGTCGGGGAGCGGCAGTTCGTCGGCGGAGAGCAGCCGGGGGGGAGCGACGGGGGCCCGCCATCGGCCCGCCACGCGAGACCAGACGGACGTGGAGGCGTGCGCCTCGTCAGCCACTGCCCGGACGAAGTCCTCGACGCCCGTCTCCGGATCGCCTGCCCCGACGACGGCGTCGAGGTCGAACCGCTGGAAGAACTCGGGTAGTTGCGAACTCAGCCGCCCGAAAGTGACTATGTTCGCCTTCGGCGCCAGTTCCCTGGTGTACCGCACGGTGCGGTGCAGGGAGTCGATGGAGTCGAAGTCGTTGGCCAGAGCCACGACGTCATGCTGCTCCATCAGCAAGTCACCGAGGGCTTTCCAGGTGACGTTGAGGGCAGCCGCATCGACGGCGCGGACACTCGCGGATGGGAAGGCGGTACGTAGATGACTGGCGACGTTGAAGACGGTCAGATGGTGCCCGGCGTTGAAGTAGCTGGGCACCTGGGGCGGCCACAGCACGAGGATCTTCATGAGGGATGCCTCATCTCACAGGGCCACGTCTTCGACGTCGCCGACGCGGTGGGTGGGTTGCGTCCAGGAACGGTCTTCCGTACGGGCTGGACGCTGCTGGCAGGCTGCCCGGACGCCGATGCCCCCATGACCTCCGGGCGCTGGCACGTAGATCTGCGCAGCAGCCCCGAGCGGGAGCTGTTGACGGAGGGCGCCGGGTGGCGACTGGCTCATGTGCCCGTCGACATGCCGGGCGTCGCGGCACGGCTGAGGGGCCGTCCCACGTCCGACGACTACGTGTCGCTGTACCAGGACATGGCTCGGAGCTGCGGCACGGAGATCGCCGCTGTCGTCGGAGTCACGGCGGACCGACTGTCTCAGGGGGTCGTCTTGGGCTGCTCGCTGGGCAAGGACCGGACGGGGGTGGTGATCGCCCTGCTCCTGAAGCTCCTTGGCGTGCCGGTACGCGACATCCTCACCGCCGACACTGCCGCACTGGAGAAGGCGAGCGGTTGCCCCCCTTCCATCGACGCGTACGCGCGGCAGCGGGGCATCGACGGGGCCGAGCTGATCCGCCGTATGAGGCTGGGAACTCCCGCCCTTGAGCCGCTGTTGGCGATGGTGGACGAGTGTTACGGCGGCGTCGAGCCGTACCTGCGGAAGCACGGGGTCTCCGGTACTGAAACGATGACTCTTCGGCGGGGCCTGCTCGTATGACTCCCGGGCCGGGATAGGGCCCTCGGTGCCACCGGTCCCGGTCACGCGATGCATATCGCGTCGTCCGGCACGAGTTCGATGTGGGCTCCGACGGCGGCCAGTCGGGGCAGCAGAGCTTCGTACCCGCGTATGAGGTGGTCGAGGCCGCCCACCATGCTGGAGCCTTCGGTCGCGAGCGCCGCCGCGAGACAGACGGCGGTGCTGCGGGTGTCCGTGGGGCGCAGCACGACATCCGCCGGGCGCAGCACACTGGGTTCGATGACGAGCTGACGTCCTATCACTTCCATTCGTGCGCCCATGAGGCGCAGTGAGTCGGCGTACGAGTAACGGCCCGTCCAGACCCGGTCCTCCATCACCGACCGACTGTCGGCCTGTAACAACATGACGGCGAGCAGGGGTGCGATGTCTGTCGAGATGCCCGTCGACTCGGCCACCAGTTCCGTGCCCTCGTACCGCTGCTTTGCCGGACCGACGGTGACGGTGTCCTCGTTGAAGACGGGCTCTATCCCCAGGGTGCTGAGGAAGTTCAACTCGCGATGGATGGAGGTGAAGACGTGAGCCGGGTCGCCGCAGTCGATGGTGAGCGTGGAGCCGGTCATCGCCGCGAACGACTGCCAGGTCATCATCTCCACCGGATCGGGCAGCAGCCGGTGAGTGGCGGTAGTCAGTGCCGTGCCGCCGTGCACCACCCAGCCGCCGTCCTGCTGGTCGATACGGATCCCGAGCGCCCGCAGCATGGTGATCAGTTCGTGTGATGCCTCCTTTTCGTGGGGGTGCAGGATGAGGCTCGAACCGGGGGCAGCGGCCGCCATCAACAGGGCGGTCTTGGTCGCTCCTGAGACGTAGGGACCCGCCGGCCTCGTCGGATCCTGCGACCAGCGCAGGATGTCCACGGTCGCGGGGCGCAGTCTCGGTGTCCAGGCGTGAAGGAGTCCGTCGCGTCGCTCCCACTGGGCGCCGAAGGCCTCGGAGACTTCCAGCATGTGCTTCACCGGACGGGTGAAGCCCCATTCGAAGGAGCCAAGGCTGTCGCCCCCGGATCCGCTGAATGTGACGCTGCCTCTGTTGGCCAGTACCGCGGGCAGCAGGTAGACCGAGCCATGGATGACCTCGGTGGCCGCGGCGGGGAGGTCCGACGATGTGATGTCGCCCCTGATGCGGACGGTATCGTTCTCGCACTCGGCGTGTCCGCCGAGCAGCTTGAGGGTGTGTGTCAGTACGTCGCGCTCGGACAACCAGGGAGTGTTGGTCAGGGTCAGCTCGGCGCCGAGTGCCACTCCCGCAGCGAAGCCGAGGACCATGCTGTGTTTGTTGCCCGGTACGGTGACACGGCCTCGCAACGTGTGGCCGCCTTCGACGACTGCTGTCGTCCCGGCCCGGTAGTCGGCGGGAACACTCATAAGGCCTCTCGTCTGTGGGGCGGCCGTACTTGGCCGCAGTGGGGGCGTGCAGCGCTTCAGCGCGACGCCGGCACCCGGGGGGCTTACGAGAAGAATTCCGGGTGTCCGTCGAGCCGGGACCGCCGGTCTGCGGCGTCACACATTGAATTCCGTGTGGTGCTGTGTAGCTTGCCTATACGGCAGCCGAAAAGGAAGTACTCCGGCAGCGCGGAATCAATTCTGTATGGGTCGTCCCGGGGGACCACGTCGTCAGCTCCGCAGACGCACGCGACATCTGATCGCCCAATAGTACCCTTCGGGTTGATCACGGGGGCTTCTCCCGATACTTCTTCCACCGAATGACCGCTTGATGCTTCTGCGGGGCCACCAGATCCTTCGGTGCGAATTTGTGACTATTCCTCACCTCCTACACGTGGTGATGCCTGTTGATTCGACACGAGCACCCTCCCGAGTCACGCCGATATTATCTACCGACTGAAGGCGCCTACTCGAAAAGGCGCGTCGACGAAAGGATGCGCCACGCTTCCTATTTGCTCCCGTCGGAGCGCCGGCTTGCAGAGGCTGGATACCCTGCTTGAGTAGCCATCTCTGAATGCCAGGCTGAGGCAGGAGCCTTGGCGCGTTTACCGTCGCCGCGTAAATAGATGCCGATCCCACGGTCAGAGCCGCTGAATCGAGGACCAACTGCGGTGCGGAATCTCACCGCTCCGGCACAGCGGGACCTGCTCGTCTTGAGACTGTCACCCAGATTTGAATGAACCAAGATTTTGCGTCCGCACAGTTCGCGCACGACGGACAGCCTTACGGCCGCGAAAGGCTAAGGTCCACGCGTCACGAGAGAATCAGCGACACAGCCAGGGCAGCGGCGAGAGATGGAAAGCAGCCCCAGTCAAATCTCATTCTCATGGCCAGGACGCCGGATTCTTACGATGCCCGAAAAATCAGAACGTGTCAGGCGACGGTGGCATCCATACGTTCGTCCAGGATCTGCGATGGGGCGCGAACCGGCGCGCGCGGCGATGAACCGGGGGCAGCCGTGGCATGCCCCGGCAGACTTGCTGACCGGTGGAGCTGGTCAGCCGTGCACCCCCGAATTTCGTCTGCTCAGGCGGGGATGCAGTGCCGCCGAGCTCGCCAGGGCGAGCTCCTCGTCGGGCAGGCCGTGGCCCGGGGCTGTGTCAATCGGACCGCTTGCCGCCGCCCTCCAGCCAGAATTCGAGCTGTACGGTGATGCGTTTGACCTCATCGCTGGCGGTCACCTCGGAAACCGAGTGCCAGGACTTCTCGCTGGGCGGGAAGGCGAGAAATTGACCGGCACGTGGCGAGATACGACGCGCGGGCTCGTCCGCAGGGTCCGGAGAATTTCGCACCTCGTACTGGCCGCCTCCGTCCTCGGGCCAGTATGGCGTGAGGTAGAGGATGGCTGTCAGCGCCTTGTCGGTCTTGTCCTTGTGGACCGATATGAAGTCACCAGGATCGTGAATGTAGATCCCGATCTCGGTCGCGAGGTGCCGCAGCTTGATTCCCGTCCCGCGTTCGAGCCAACCGACGAACTGGTCCCCGCGCAACTCCTGGAGCAATTGCTTCCACTGCGGGGAAAGCGAGTCGGTAACTGCCGAAATCTTGTCTCCTCCCTTCTGTAGCGAAAGGAGATTCATCGCGTACTGCTTGTCATGGTTCGGATCTGATACCACTACCCGCTTGTATCCGTCCCGCGGTGCGCTCTCGTAGAGGGACTTCACGCTTTCCGCCGCGAGAGCATTCTGCGCGAGATGGATAGCGAAAGGATCAGCGATGTGCTCGAACTCCGCCTGGGTATTGAGCATCCGTACGTCCTCCTACAGGGGTAGTCGCTCCAAGGTCACAAACACCCTTACATGCGTGACGGAACGACGTCAACGGTGCGTGTGTGGATTGCCGAATCGATGGGTCATGCGTACCTTGACTGCCAGTGGAGCGAGCTTCTCAAGATCCATTTTGATCCGCTTATTAGTGGCTTGAAAAGTGGCTGGACTTGGCCTGAGGCAGCCGATCTTCGTTGCTTTGTTCTCCGTTGCCCGGTCACCCGGATGAAGGGGAGTCCGCCCTGTGTCTGTGCCCTATTAGGAAGGATTCGATGAGTCAGTTTCCAGTCAGCGGCAGTGGTGTCCTGCACGATGTCATCGGCATGGGTTTCGGCCCTGCGAGTCTTTCTCCGGCTGCGCCGCCAAAGAAGAGGCCTCCCCTGCTCAGCTACCTGTTCCTGGGGGCAAGATCGTAGGTCGAGGGGCAAACAGGCATGCAGATGCCCGGTACGGACATCGAGAACCACTCGGTGCAGTATCTGGCCACATTGCGTGGCCCGCAGATCCGGTTTGCCTTCATCGGCTCTCCACACGAGCACGGCCAGTTGCTGGCCTACTTGAATCTCTCCGTCCACGTCGTACTGCGCAGCGACTTCGCGCCGTACGTCCACCGCGGGGCCGAAGAACGCAGTGGCATGGCGCATTTCGGGCATGCGGTGGTGGATGCGTCCGGTGCAGCCGGGCCGGCACCCCTGCTACGTGGTCACCGCTGCTGGTACCAGCCCCTCATCTGAGGAGCGAGATCGAGCCCATGAACCTGTTGCCGTCTCTGCGTGTGTGCGCTGCTGAGCAGCATCTCTGACTGGATCAGGTGGGCGTGCGCCCTCGTGAGCAGTGACAGTGGGTACGGATGTGAACGACTGCATCGGTATTCAGCGGCTCAGTCATCTGGAGTTCCTGGAGGAGAGGGGGCGTACATCTTCCGCGAGGCCGCGGGGTAGATCGAGCGACCGGTGCTGCCTCCCTCCCCATACGTCGACGACGGAGCGTCCGAGGCTCCGCGAGCGCAAGGGCTACTTCCGAACTATGACGGCTGACGATCAATGAGAAGCCGGCCGACCTGCTGCCGGCGGATAGAAGGGAAGTCCCGTTCCTTGTCTCCGTACTTCCTGCTCACCGAGAACACCTTCCACGCCACCTATCTGGTAACCGACTGGCTTGCCGAGTTCGGTAGGAAAGGGAGCTTCCAGGGGGTTGTCCTGCGGGACGATCCGCTGCCGAAGGCCGTCAGGACGGCCCGAGAGAACTTCCACAGGACGTATCAGGGTGAACGGTCTCTGGACGAGGACGCGTGGGCCCATCTGTACCGGCTGTATCCCGATCTGAGCGAGACCGAACGGACCATGATCAGGGACTTTGGAGTTCCGAGGCACACTGTGACCCAGGATCCGGCGACCGTTTTCCTGGGCAGAAATCTCAACAGTGAGGCCGCCAGGAAATGGCTCGACACGCAGTGCGCAGGTCCCGATGGACCGTTCTTCTTCGTGTTCCTCGACAGAATCCTGGCGCCGTGGTGGATCGAGATGACGGGATCCCGCATCATCAACGCCCATTCCGCTGTGCTGCCCCACGCCAGAGGGATCTTCGCGATAGAGCAGGCCGCGCTGCTGCGGGACCCGACGTTGTTCCGGGACGCCGCGGGAGCGACGGCCCATTTCGTCGACACGGGAATCGATACCGGACCCGTCGTGCGAGCCATGACGTTCGCTGATCCGTTCGCCTTCGAATCCATCTGGAGCTGTAAGGGTCACTCCTTCATGTTGGCCTTCGACGTCCTGAGGGCGGTGACGCACGACATGGTGGAAGGCTGCGACACCACATACGCAGGTGTCGTCCCGGCACCATCTCCGCACGGCGCCCCCGAATTCAAGCGCGGCGCCTTCACGCCGGAACGGCAGGCTGCCTCGGAAGCCGCATACGCGGCCATGCGAGCTGCCGCACAGAAATCGACTCCGTCCGGATTCATGAAGAATCCGATCGGATCATCGTGATAGCCAACGAAATCTACGAAATCGTGCCCGACGATCTTTTCCTCCGGTTCGACGAGCTAGCTCCCGGAAGCTCCGTGTACCTCAAGATTGAAGGCCTCAACTCGGCAGGGTCGGTAAAGCTCAAGACCGCTGTCGCCCTGGTAGCGGAAGCTGAGGCGTCTGGGCGATTCCCGCCCGGCCGCCTGATCGAGTCGACGTCTGGCAACCTCGGCGTGGCCCTGGCCGTGGTGTGCGCCGCAAAGGGGTACCCCTTGACCTGCGTCACTGATCCCAACACGAATGCCCATTCGGTACGGACCATGGAAGCGTTGGGTGCCGAGATCGTCGTCATCGATACAGTGGACGACAACGGCGGATTTCTCCAATCCCGCGTCAAATACATACGCAGGCGCCTCGCGGGCGAGCCCGATCTGTATTGGCCGAATCAGTATGCCAGCGCAGCCGGCCCACGGGTCCACCGGGACCGTACAGCCCAATCCATATTCGGGGAACTCGGCCACGTCGACTGCATATTCATCGGCGCGGGGACGACCGGAACGCTGATGGGTTGCGCGGATTTTGTCCGGGAGCACAGTCTGGCCACCCGGATCGTCGCGGTCGATACTGTGGGTTCGGTGACGTTCGGCGGCCCCGCCAGTCGGCGCCATATCCCGGGACTCGGCACCAGCAGACGGCCGGAAATCCTCGACGAGGAGAAGATCGACAAAGTCATCCATGTGACCGAATCCGAGACCATCACCATGTGTAGGAGGATCGCAGCTCAACGCGGAGTCCTTCTCGGCGGATCGAGCGGGACAGTACTTGCCGCTGTGCAGAGCGCGGCCGAGGAACTCCCGCTCGGCAGCATCATTGTGGCTATTTCCCCGGATCTCGGGGACCGTTATCTGGAAACGATATACAACGACACATGGGTGGCTGAGCGATGGCCGGAAACACTGTTGATTCCGCAGATTTCCGACGGCCCGCAGAAGTGAGGGAACAAGCGCCGGGCACCGGAGAATTTCGACATCATCACCGGGGGAACGGCACAAGATATCCTGGAGAGCAACAGAGGGTATGTACTCGACATCGTAACAAGTACGTACCTGCACCACAGTGCTGGTGAGACCGTCAATCCGGACAGCCCCTTTCTGCGCTCTCCCGAGAAGTTGGATTCCCGGATCATCGTGCTCTCCGCCCGTCTCGGTGCGTACGTGCGGTTTGCCGGTCTAAAATGCCGCGATCCGGGGCGCACGTTCCGAAGTACGCGAGCGGGTCCGGGAGCTGGCCGGTGCAAGCAGTCCGGCCGCCGGCGGTCAGGTGATCGTGGACATCGACGGCGTGCTGGTGCTCGCTCACTCCGAGAAGCAGGACGCCACCGCGACCTGGAAGAAGACCTTCGGCCGTCATCCGCTCGTCGCGTTCGTCGACCACGGCCAGGCCGGGTCCGGGGAACCGGTGGCCGCCGTGCTGCGGCCCGGCAACGCGGGCTCCAACACCGCCGCCGAGCACATCGAAAACGCCCGACTCGCCCTGGTTCAACTGCCAAAATGCCTGCGTCGGGGGCCGACGGACGCTGATCCGGACCGACTCCGACGGCGGCACCCATCTCTTCGTCGCCTGGCGTTCCCGTCGGGGCCGGACGCCGCCGCTGGCACCGCTTCACCGCCCGATGGCCCTGGACCGGCATCATCACCCACGCGAGCGACAGGTTCCACGCCCTCTCGAACGCCGGCTGACCGCAGGGGTTGAGTGCCTCCGGATCAGAGCCGCGAAGACATCCAGGCGCGATGGAACGAAATCACGCCGGCACCAGTTCGAGGAGTAGGTGGGGGTGTTTGATGATTCGGGTGGCGGACTGCGAGCGGGCCCGTTCGGTGAACGTGTGCCCGGTCCGTTCGGCGAATTTGCGGAGCAGGCTGACGTTTCCATGTCCGCTGAATCCGATCAGCAGACGCCCGCCGGGTGTCAGGTGGTTCGGTCCCTCTTCTACGTATCGCCGGTGGCTTTCGTACCCAGGGTCGAAGAATGCCTTCTCGAACTCGGACCGGTGCGTATAGCCGGATGGCATCTCGATTCCGTTGGAGTTCCAGAAAATGCAGTCGAACCTCTCGTTTGCTCCAACGGCGCAGAAGAGGTCTCCGTGGCGCACACTCACTTTGTCGGCCACACCGTGCCGGGCTGTATTGATCGCAGTGTTGCGGACCGCCTGCGGATTGATGTCGGACGCGACCACCGCGTCGCAACTCGACATGGCCGCGGTGACAGCAGTGACGCCCGTGCCGCAGCCGATTTCCAGGAACGTGCCGCCAGGCGGCGGGTAGATGTCTTGGCGAGTGAAGAATTCAGTGGATGAGAAGGAGCCCGAAGGGTATACGTCCGGCAAGATTGACCACTCCTTTCCGAGGAGAGGAAACACGCTTTCCCGATCGATGGCAAGGCGGCGTATATTTTTCCGTGTGATCGCTTCGGTGGAGATGGGGTCCGACATGGTGGTGCATCCCCTTCCGTCCATGCGTGAAACAACGGGATCCTCACGTTAACCCGTGGCCCCGTCATTCTGTAGGTGTACCCCCCCGGGTGCTGGAGATCGTCGCCCATCGCCTGATGATCCCGAGAGGGCGCACAGCGGGCTCGTGCAGACGTTGGCCGATCTGGACCCTGCGCCGGAATACCGCTGCGGGCGCGGGCCTCTCGCCGTGATGAATTTGATCCGAAACGCTTTGAGTTCAGGCTCTTTGACGGTCTGTGAGTGATCTGGTGGGGAATCCACGGACTTGGTCGCCGGCTGCGCAGGAGGCCGTGCGGTTGCTGGCAGTGTCCGCGCTGATGGAGGGCCGGGATCGGGCAGAGGTTGCCGCCCTGCTCAAGGTGTCGGCCAGGGCCGTGGACAACTGGTGGGTGAAGTGGCCGGCCGGCCGGGGCGCGCTGCTGCCTCGCCCGGGAGGCCGTCGCGTGGGTGAGCACCAGGTCCTGTCGGAGGCCGAGCAGGCCGCCGTCCGGCAGGCTGCCCTGGCACCCTGTGTGATCAAGATGGGCTTCAGCGCCTGGCTGAGGAATGGATCGGTGAAATACCTGACCGCTCTCAATCGTATCGTGATCGAATGGCTGTCCTCGATGAGTAGATGGGGCGCAATCGAAAAATTTGCAAGAATAAACTGATTGCGGTAGTGGCGGCTGGGGTCGTTGACGGAGATGGTGAAATCGAGAGCGAGGAAATTAACGCAATAATCGCTGAGGTGAAAGGTGGTCTTAAAGACAAAGAAGACCAGCTCCGGATGATGCGTGGCGATACTATGGAATGGCTGATGGGGTCTCAGCGGTATGAGGATCGGGCCAGGGAAATCCTCGGTTTGGCGCTCCATGCTCGACCGAAGCTGGACAATCTGCCCGTGGAGAAGCAACGTGACCTCCTAGATCTCCTCGACGTCCAAGCAGTCGTGACCAGCATGGTGTCCGGGGCGCTCCGCAGTGCTGGCTGCGGTATTGAAGCCCGGTTTACCAGTCGGGAGCGCATGGTGCCGCCAATGCCCACCGAAGATCAGTGGGCGCTTGCAGAGAACCTCTTCCCAAGGCCCAAAAAGCAGTCCAGAATCATCCCTCCACGACTCGCGTTCGAGGCGGCGTTGTACAAGGTTCGGTGCGGCCTCATGTGGAAGGATCTGCCGGAGCACGTCACTCAAGGGCGCCGCCCCCAGAGCCTCTACCAGCGTGCGCTTGAGTGCCTGAAGAACGGTGTTCGGGAGAGGGCGGTATGCGCACTGGGCGACTACGACGGCACTTCGGTTCCACCCCTGTACGGACTGCCCGATCTCCCCATCACCGGAACCTTCGACCCACGCCTGAGCGCGCCTGCCGAACGTCGTGCCGCAGACGTGGACGCCACTACACAGGAGGGCGCGCCACAACACGTTTCAAGCTGTTCATGGCCTACCCCGGCGGCCGAGCAGACCCTTTCCGCCGAGACCCACCACATGGACGTCGACTACTCGGCCTACGAAGGAAAGCGGATCACCGGCCGGGTCGAAACCGTTCTCTCGCGCGGTGAAGTCGTCATCGACGGGCGGAAGTTCACCGCCTGGGCCGGTCACGGCACGTACACCCCGCGAGCCACCTGCCAGTACCTGGACTAGGAGCGCCCGTCATGGACTTCGGACTCGTCCTCCAGACCGACCCGCCCGCCTCGACCGTCGTCGGTCTGATGCGCCGCGCCGAACGCAACGGCTTCCGCTACGGCTGGACCTTCGACTCGACAGTGCTCTGGCAGGAACCTTTCGTCATCTACAGCCAGATCCTCGAACACACCGAGGACCTCGTCGTCGGCCCCATGGTCACCAACCCGTCCACCCGCACCTGGGAGGTGACCGCCTCCACCTTCGCCACCCTCAACGACATGTTCGGCAACCGCACCGTCTGCGGTATCGGGCGCGGCGACTCGGCGATGCGGGTCGCCGGACGCAGACCCAACACCCTCGCCCGCCTCGGTGAGGCCATCGACGCCATCCGCGACCTCGCCGAGGGGCGGGAGGCGACCGTCGACGGGCAGCCGGTCCGGATCCCCTGGGTGAAGGACGGCAGACTGCCGGTCTGGATGGGTGCGTACGGCCCGAAGGCGCTCGCCCTCGCCGGACAGAAGGCCGACGGCTTCATCCTCCAGCTCGCCGACCCGTTCCTCACCGAGTGGATGGTCAAGGCCGTACGGAACGCGGCGGCGCAGGCGGGCCGCGACCCGGACTCCGTGACCATCTGCGTCGCCGCCCCCGCGTATGTGAGCGACGACCTCGACCACGCCCGCGAGCAGTGCCGCTGGTTCGGCGGCATGGTCGGCAACCACGTGGCGGACCTGGTCTCCCGGTACGGCGAGCACTCCGGACTCGTCCCCGAGGCCCTGACCGCATACATCGCCGGGCGGTCCGGCTACGACTACAGCCACCACGGCCGCGCCGGAAACCCCGACACGGCCTTCGTGCCGGACGGCATCGTCGACCGGTTCTGCCTGCTGGGACCTGCCGAGGCACACATCGAGAAGCTCCGGACCCTGCGCGACCTGGGCGTCGACCAGTTCGCCGTCTACAACATGCACGACGCGCGCGAGGCGACGATCGACGCCTACGGTTCGCAGATCATCCCCGCCCTGACCACCTGACCACCTGGCCCCTGACCACCTGGCCCCCGACCACCTGGCCCCTGCCCCCCTGACCACTCGACCGCCGGCCACCCGGTCGGTCCGCCCCACGGTTGTCCGAACCCCCCGCGCCCTGCCCCGTCCCGCACGGCACCGCTCCCGAGCGAAGGGTCCAGCCGCCTTGACACCGACCGTCCCCTCGACACCGCCCCTTCCCTCCGTCCCGTCACAGGACCGAATACCCGATCCGGCGGGCCGCGTCGAACTCGCCCCCGGCGCCGTGCCCACCGACAACCGCTTCGTCAACGAGGACCTGCTGCCCGTACCGCTGGAACGGCGCCGCTGGACGACGTACAACTTCGCCGCTCTCTGGGTCGGCATGGCCCACAACATCCCGTCCTGGCTGCTCGCCTCCGGTCTGGTGGCCCTCGGCATGGACTGGAAGCAGGCCGTCCTCACCATCGCGCTCGCCAACCTGATCGTGCTCGGCCCGATGCTGCTCACCGGGCACGCCGGACCCAAATACGGCATTCCCTTCCCCGTTCTGGCCCGCGCCTCCTTCGGGCTGCGCGGCGCCAACCTGCCCGCGCTGATCCGGGCCGCGGTGGCCTGTGCCTGGTTCGGGATCCAGACCTGGATCGGCGGCGTCGGCGTCTTCACCCTGCTCGGGAAGATCTTCGGCGGCTGGGCGAAGGCGTCCGAGATCGGTGGGCAGCCGTGGACGCTGTGGCTCTGCTTCATCCTCTTCTGGGCGCTCGAACTCGCCATCATCCACCGGGGGATGGACGCCCTGCGCCGGTTCGAGAACTGGGCGGCGCCGTTCGTCATCGTCGGCGCGGTGGTCCTGCTGGCCTGGGTCGCCGTCAAGGCGGGCGGCCTCGGCCCGCTGCTCGACCAGCCCTCGAAGCTCGGCTGGGGCAAGGAGTTCTGGCCGGTCTTCTTCCCCTCCCTGATGGGCATGATCGCCTTCTGGGCCACACTCTCCCTGAACATCCCCGACTTCACCCGCTTCGGGGCCGGCCAACGCGCCCAGATCCGGGGTCAGTCGTTCGGCCTGCCGACCACGATGACGCTCTTCGCGATGCTCTCGGTCCTGGTCACCTCGGGATCCCAGGCCGTGTACGGGGAGGCGATCTGGGACCCGGTCCAGCTCGTCGCCAGGACCGACAACGTCTTCGGGCTGCTGTACGCCCTGGTGACCGTGCTGGTCGCGACGGTCTCCGTGAACATCGCGGCGAACGTCGTGTCACCCGCGTACGACCTGGCGAACCTCGCCCCCAAGCTCATCAACTTCCGTACGGGCGCCCTGATCACGGGTGTCGTCGGCGTTCTCATCATGCCGTGGAAGCTCACCGAGACCCCCGAGCTGTACATCTTCACCTGGCTCGGACTGGTCGGCGGACTGCTCGGTACGGTCGCGGGCATCCTGATCGCCGACTACTGGATCGTCCGCCGCACCGTGCTCGACCTGGCGGATCTCTACCGTCCCGGCGGCCGCTACTGGTACGCGCACGGCTGGAACTGGCGGGCGGTCGTCGCGTTCGCCGCCGGCGGCGTCCTGGCGATCGGCGGCTCCCACTCGGCCCCCGGCACCGGTCCGTTCCCGGCCGACGGCCTGATCCCGTTCCTCAAGCCGCTCGCGGACTACGGCTGGGCCGTCGGGCTGGCCTCGTCGCTGGTGCTGTACACCGTGCTCAGCCGGCGCTCCCGCGCCACCGTCACAACGGCGAGGACTGACGGGCCAGCAGCGCGTTGATGTCGTACGTCTGATCCGGCGGCGGCGTGGCCGTGGGCACCGGCCTGTCGAAGGCCGAGAAGCCCGCGACCGCGTTCGCCCCGCCGCCCCGCACCGTGATCCTCAGCGGATACGGCTTGCCCGAGGCCGCGACGTATGTCGTCACCGTCCTGCCGTCCCTGAGCCGGGTCACCGGCACCACCGGAGCCCCGTCGAGCGTGGTCTTCCGGCCCTTGTTCAGCGTTCCGCGGTCGTTGTCCGCGTGGTCACCGACCAGCTTCCGGAAGGTGTCCAGATCGCATGCGTTCACCACGTCGCGCAGCCTCGGGTCGGAGGCCGAGCCCTTCATGTAACGCCCGTTGAGGATCGCGGCGAAGGCCGGGCCGCCGTCCGGCACCTGGCTCTTCCAGAAGTCCGCGTCCGGCTTGACCCAGACATCGTTGCCGCGCTTCACGATCCGGACCGACCCCTGGCTCCTGCCCAGGTCCACCGAACCGGTGCAGTTGCCGTCTCGGTCCAGGGTGAGATCCAGGGCCGTCGACGGATTGCCGCCCCTGCCGAGGTCGCCGTGCGCGCTGAGGCGCAGGGAACGGGCGCTCAGGAGCGCGTCCCGTGAGCGGTCGGCGATCTGCTGGGCGGAGAGCTG
Source organism: Streptomyces sp. NPDC057963 (assembly GCF_042887155.1). NCBI lineage: Bacteria > Bacillati > Actinomycetota > Actinomycetes > Kitasatosporales > Streptomycetaceae > Streptomyces > Streptomyces sp. NPDC057963. The sequence goes on along the minus strand of NZ_JBHVPX010000024.1, from coordinate 12,322 downwards.
GTCGATGCCGTTGTCCGCCCGCGCCGCACCGGTGCCGACGACGCCCCCGCTCGTGAGTCCCAGCACGACGACCGCCGCCCAGGCGGCCTGGCGTGTGCCGATGAGTCGACCGGTCACGGTGCCTCCCTCGAAGAGCCCGTCGGGCCTGTTCAGGTGTGCGATCCGATCTTTTCGAGCGTACGCCGGGCAGCGGCGGGTCGCGCGACGGCGGACCACCGCCGCCGCGCGTACACAGGGTGATGCCCTGCCGCGTTCTGTGCCATGGGCGGCCGGGGACGGTTGCCGACGCACCGGGTTCGCCGCCGACGGACGTGGACGGTGGGCACGTCACCCTCGACCCGGGGCAGTCCGGCCGGTCCACCGCGCACCGCGCCGGCCTCGGGACCGGGATCGGCGAGATCGGCGTCCAGCCGTAGGGGAGCCGGCGCCGTCGGGGCGCGAACCGGGCCGTTGCGGTTCGCCCAGCGCTCCCGGCGCACACTTCCGGCCCTGCCGGGAACCCCGTCCCTCCGCCCCGGTGCCCGTACCGGGGCGGAGGGACGAGGGGCACCGTCGGATGCGTCTCGAAACCTTCCTCGAACCCCGTTTCCACGTGCCCCCACCAGTGCGTTTGCCCTCCACTTCCGCCGGTGGACCCGGGACGGGGCACCGACACCCTCCGGCCGCTCTCCTCCGAACGGTTGAGCGGACCGCCCACGACTCGTTACCCTCCGGTAAGTTCGTTCGGGCGTACAGGTGCGGGCGCGCGCACCTGCCGATGCGAGGAAGGCGGGCAGCCCATGTCCTCAACGGAAGCCGTCGAAATCATCGAACCGGCCGGCCCGGCCGGACTGGCCGACAGCGCACGGGAGCTGGCCGAGGGCCGCACCACTTCGACCGAGCTGGTCTCCGCGGCCCTGATCCGGATCGAGGAGAGCCAGGGCACCCTCAACGCCTTCCGGCACCTGCGCGCCGAGGCCGCGCTGGCCGAGGCCGCCGAGGCCGACCGCAGGCTCGCCGCGGGGGAGCGGCTGCCCCTGCTCGGGGTGCCGGTCGCGGTCAAGGACGACACCGACGTCCTCGGGATGCCGACCTACTTCGGCTGCGACGGCGACCTGCCCGCCGCCACCGCCGACAGCGAGGCCGTACGCAGGCTGCGGGCCGCCGGGGCCGTGATCGTCGGGAAGACCAACTCCTGCGAGCTGGGCCAGTGGCCGTTCACCGAGGGCCCCGCCTTCGGCGCCACCCGCAACCCGTGGAACACCGGGCACACTCCCGGCGGCTCGTCCGGCGGATCCGCGGCCGCCGTCGCGGCCGGGCTCGTACCCGCCGCGCTCGGTTCGGACGGCGCCGGGTCCGTCCGTATCCCCGCGGCCTGGACCCATCTCGTCGGCATCAAACCGCAGCGCGGCCGGATCTCCGTCCACCCGCAGAGCGACGCCTTCCAGGGCCTGACCGTCAACGGTCCGCTGGCCAGGACCGTCGCCGACGCCGCCCTGCTGCTCGACGCGGTCGCCGGACCCCACCCCGACGACCCGCACCGCCCGCCGTCAGTCGAGGCGTCGGCAGCCGCCCGCCGCGACCCCGGCAGACTGCGCATCGCCCTCGCCTGGCGCCCCCCGCTCACCCTCACCGGCTCCGCCCCCCACCCCGACGTGCGGCGGGCCGTCACCGCGCTGGCCGAGGCCCTCGCCCGCCTCGGCCACGACGTCGAGGAGGCCAGACCCCGCTACGGGCTGATCGGTCTCGGCTTCGTCCCCCGCGCCACCGCCGGGATCGCCGAACTCGCCGCCCGCCACCCCGATCCCGCCCTCCTCGACCCGCGCACTCGCAGCGCCCTGCGCACCGGCACCCGGCTCGGCGGCCGGGTGGTGCGCGCGGCCAGGGAGCGCGAGGTGCGCCAGCACCGCAGGATCGGCGCGTTCTTCCACACCTCCCGGGACGGCGCCGGCTACGACGTACTGCTCACCCCGACGACGGCCCTGCCCCCGCCCCCGATCGGCAGGTTCGACGGGCTGAGCGCCTGGCGCACCGATGTGACGATGGCCGAGGCGTGCCCGTACGCCTGGCCCTGGAACGTACTGGGCTGGCCCGGCATCAACGTACCGGCCGGATTCACCACCGACGGGCTGCCCGTCGGCGCCCAGCTGCTCGGCCCCTCCCGCAGTGAGGAACGGCTGATCTCCCTCGCCGCCCAGCTGGAGGCCGACCGCCGCTGGTACGAGCACCGGCCCCCCGCACCCGCCCCCTGAGGGACGGTGGGCGCTGACCGCCCGTACCCCCGCCCGCGTCAGCCACACCGTCCGGATACGCGGTTGACGCGCACCCGGGAAGCCGGGCGGCCTTCCCCGCGCCGGCCGCCGTGCACGCCGCCCGCAGCGGACACCGCGCCGGGGCGTCGCCGCGAACGCCCTCTTCCCCACCGGCATGCGCGAGCGCGTCACCGCGCTCGGCGGCACCCTCCGAGCCGAGCCCCGGCCGGCGGCGGCTCCGTACGCACTGCTCTCGCCCGCCCTCAACCGCCCTCTGATCGGCGGATTCGTCGCCGGACCACCCGACCGGACCACCGCGCCCGGTTCCGAGAACCTCACCCGCCGGGAACGCGACGCCGGCGCACCGGCGGCCCGCGGTCCCACCGACGAGGAGATCGCCGCGCACAGGGTGTTCAGCCCGTTCACCGCGAGGACCCGCGTCAGCCGCGCCCTGACCGAACCGGCTGCCCGGCGACCGGGCGCAGCTCGTCGTCTTCGCGTACGAGCCGGGCCTCGGCGCACCCCGGGACCCCCGCTCCCGACACCGCACCGCGGCGGCCCCGGCCCGTCCGATCCGCGGTCGCCGACATTCGCACGGGAGCGCCGAAGGCGGGATCATGGAGCGGAACGGAGTGGAGGGGTGGTGACCAGTATGGCGTCCGCAGGCCCGCAGCCGGTGCCCGGAGCCGAACCGTCGCAGCCCCGTACGGATCAGCACTCCTTCGACACGGCGAACGACGCGACCGCGGTGGTCGCCGGGACCGGAACGGTCATCGGCTGGACGCACAGCGCACAGGATCTGCTCGGGTACCACGCCTCGGAGGTGGTCGGGCGGCTTGCCGACTTCCTTCTCGCCATGCCCGAGGACCCGCTGCGGGTGGCGGGGATCGCCGAGCGGTGCCGCGCGGGCGTGGGCTGGAGCGGCGCCGCCGACGTGCGGCGGCGCGACGGGCAGCGGGTCACCGTGGATCTGCGGGTCTCGGCCGCGTTCCACCTGGACGGCCGGGAGTGCTTCCTGGTCTCCGGGCGCGAACGCAGGCCGGAGTGGGAGGTCGGGCAGTCCGTGCTCGACGCCTTCCTGACCAGCTCACCGATCGGTATGGCGGTGATGAGCCCGCAGCTGCGCTACGTCTGGGTGAACGACACCCTGGAGCGGATCGGCGGCGTCCCGCGGGAACAGCGTGTGGGCCGCCGGATGACCGAAGTGCTCCCGGGACTGCAGGCCGACGCCATAGAGACCCTGATGCGCGGAGTGCTGGACACCGGCGTCCCCGTCATCGACTACGAGTACCGGGGCTGGAGCTGGGCCGATCCGCACCGTGAGCGCGCCTATTCCACCTCGTTCTTTCCGCTGACCAACGGCGGCGACACCGTCACCGGCATCTGCTACATGGTCCTGGACGTCACCGACCGGTGGAAGGCCCAGCAGCGCCTGGCCCTGGTCAACGACGCCGGGGCCAGCATCGGCTCCACCCTGGACGTGATGCGCACGGCTCAGGAGCTGGCCGACTTCGCAGTGCCGCGGTTCGCCGACTTCGTCGTCGTCGACCTGCTGGAGCCGGTCGCCAGCCCGGAGGAGCCCGGCCCGTGGCCTCTCGGCACGGGTCCTTCCGCCACGGGCCTTCCCTCTTCCGCCCTTGCGGGTCCGGGCTTCGCCGCCTCGGGCTCCTCGGGTACGGGAGCCGCCCGCCCCGGTACCGACAGCACGTCGGGCCGGCCGAAGCTGCGCCGCGCGGGGATGAGTTCGGTGCGGGAGGGCTGCCCGGAGGCGGTCTACCGGGTCGGGGAGCTGGTGGACTCCGTACCCCCGCCCCACGGCGTCCGGTTCCTCAGGGACGGCGAACCCGTTCTGATTCCGGTCCTCGAGTCCGTCAGGCGGCTGTGGGCGGTCGAACAGCCCGCCAGGGCGGCGTCCATCCGCGACTTCGGCCTCCACTCCCTCATCGCCGTACCCATGCGGGCCCGGGACACGGTGCTCGGCCTGACCACCTTCGTGCGCACGGTGAACCTGGTCCCTTTCGAACCCGACGACGTGCTGCCGGCCCGCGAAATGGTGGCGCGGGCGGCGGTGTGCGTGGACAACGCCCGCCGCTACACCCGCGAGCACGCGGCGGCGCTGACCCTCCAGCGCAGCCTGCTCCCGCACACACTGCCCGGCGGGATGGCCCTGGACGTGGCCTCCTCGTACCTCCCGGCGGACGCCAAGGACGGTGTCGGGGGCGACTGGTTCGATGTGATCCCGCTCTCCGGCGCCCGGGTCGCCCTGGTCGTCGGCGATGTCGTCGGCCACGGCATCAGCGCCGCCGCGAGCATGGGCAGGCTCCGCACCGCGGTGCACACCCTCGCCGACATGGACCTTCCCCCCGACGAACTGCTGGCCCACCTCGACGATCTCGTGCTCCGCCTGAGCGACGAGGAACCCGACGGCGGGGAGAGCGGTACGACCGTCCTCGGCGCCACCTGTCTGTACGCGGTCTACGACCCGGTCACCCAGCTCTGCACGATGGCACGCGCCGGCCACCCGCCCCCCGTCGTCGTCGCGCCGGACGGGTGCGTCAGCTTCCCCGAACTGCCCGCGGGCCCCCCGCTCGGCCTGGGCGGTATGCCCTTCGAGACCGCGGAGATCGTGCTGCCGGAAGGCAGTCTCATCGGCCTCTACACCAACGGCCTCATCGAAGGCAGGGACCGGGACATCGATCTCGGCATGTCCCGCCTCGGCGCCGCCCTGTCCCAGCGCGGCCTCCCCCTCGACGCACTGTGTGCGACGGTCGTCGAGCAGCTGCTCCCCGTACCGCAGCCCGACGACGTCGCCCTGCTGCTCGCCCGCACCCACGAGCTGAGCGCCGACCACGTCGTCTCCTGGGACGTGCCCCCAGACCCGGCCGCCGTCGCCGGCGTCCGGGCCCGCACTGCGCGCCTGCTGAGGGCCTGGGGCCTGGAGGAGCTGGAGATGACGACCGAACTGATCGTCAGCGAACTGGTCACCAACGCGGTGCGCTACGCCACCGGACCGATTCGGCTGCGGCTGCTGCGCCAGTCCGTCCTGATCTGCGAGGTCTCCGACGGCAGCAGCACCTCCCCCCGGCTGCGGCATGCCAGGACGACCGACGAGGGCGGGCGCGGTCTCTTCCTCGTCGCCCAGCTCACCCGCCGCTGGGGTACCCGCTACACACCCGAAGGCAAGATCATCTGGACCGAGCAGGAACTCCCGGCGACGGGGGCCTGAAGCCTCGGTACGTCCGTTGCCTGGATCGCGGGGCACGGGCGGGGCGCGGGCGGGGTACGGACACGGGGCACGGACGGGGCGTGCCGCGCCGTCGGGGGTTTCCGGGCGCCCGCCGAGGCGTTTCATGCGTTCTTCGTTCCGTCCCGCGGCGCCCGATCGATCCGGCGCACCGTCTCCGGACGACGTGAACGCCGGGTGGCCGCGGTTTGGCGGGCGTCCCGGGCCCACCGCCCCGGGAGCAGCCGGCCGTGCGCCGCCGCCCCGGGAGCGGTTGTCCGCGCCGCGGCCCCAGGGGCTACGGCACTCGGGCCGTCCACTCGGCCGTACCGAATTTGGTGCGTACGAGCTCCTCGGCCCGGGCCATCTCCTCAGGGGTGACCCGGCCGGGGGTGAGGCCGTGGCGCTTCCGGAAGGAGTCGATCATGTTGTCGATGACGGTTGCGCGCGGCAGACCCGTCTGCCGGCGGAGCGGGTCGACACGCTTCTTGGCGCTCTTGGTGCCCTTGTCGGACATCTTCTCCTTGCCGATGCGCAGGACGTCTAGCATCTTGTCGGCGTCGATGTCGTAGGACATCGTCACGTGGTGCAGCACGGCACCGGGCCCGCCGTCGGGACCCACGACGCGCTTCTGGGCGGCTCCGGCGATCTTCCCGATCTCGGTCGCGATGTCGTTGAGCGGCTGGTACCAGGCCTTGATGCCCATGTCGCCGAGGGCTTCGAGGACCCAGTCGTCGAGGTAGGCGTAGCTGTCGGCGAAGGAAAGGCCGGAGACGAGGGACTGGGGCACGGCGAGGGAGTACGTGATGGTGCTGCTCGGCTCCGCGAACATGGCTCCGCCTCCCGAGATGCGGCGGACGACGGTGACCCCGTGGCGCTCCGTACCGACGGGGTCGACCTCATTGCGCAGGGACTGGAAGCTGCCGATGATGACGGCGGGGGAGTCCCATTCCCAGACCCGGAGTGTCGGCGGGCGCCGGCCGGCGGCGACCTCCGCGGTGATGACCTCGTCGAGGGCCATGTGGAGCGCGGGGGGCTGCGGCGCCTCGTGGATGAGCTGCCAGTCGTAGTCGCTCCACTCGGTGGCCTGCGCGAGGGCCCGGCGTACGGCGACGGCGACGCCCTCGGAGCTGAGGCCCAGCATCACGGTCGCGGGGGGAAGGGCCGCGTCGATCCGGGCGGCGAGCCCGGCGGTGTCGGTGTGGGCCGGAGCGCCTTCCAGCGCCGCGTCGATCGCGAGAATCGCCTCGTCCGGTTCCAGGAAGAAGTCCCCGGCCACCCGTACGTTGCGCAACGCCCCTCCCTCGACGTCCAGATCGACGACGACGAGCTTCCCGCCCGGGACCTTGTACTCACCGTGCACAGCCATGCCTCCAGATCTGCCCGATTCTTCCACTCTTCTACGAATCGGCGCTGAACAGGAACAACGCCCCTGGCATGCGATTTAATCCGCTGACACGACTGGGGCCGTGCGCCATGGCGGGGCCGTGCGCCATGGTGCGGTCCTGCGTCACGAGCTCCGGTATGCCGGTATGCCGGGAATCGGACTTGACCCTCCGCGCCCTCCGTGCCCTTCGCGCCGAGGGAGTGGGGGCGTTCCCCGGGCCGTTTCCTCCCCGGAGGCCGCGGTCACGACCCGGAGGGAACCGCTGCGCACGCCACCGGACTTGTAGGCGCCGTTCGCGGGAACCTAGAGTGGGCGCGCCGTGGTGTTCGGGAAGACCGGTGAAAGACTCCAGGAGTCTCAGGCCGGAGCGGCCCTCGCCACTGTGATCGGGGAGTATCCGTCCCACTGACGCCACTGGCCGCAGAGCGCGGCCGGGAAGGCAGGGGCGGGCACGAGCGCGAGCGAACCCGTCAGCCAGGAGACCGGCCACGGCATCTCACGAAGTCATCCACGAGGTGCTGGAGCGTGACCGCATGACCCTGCCCGACTCCGCCGTGTTCACATGGCGGCGCGAGGACACCATCCGTACCGCGGGGCTGCTGGCGGTGATTGCGGCTCTGCACGTGGTGGCGTTCGGAGTGCTGTTCCTGCTGGTCGTGCCGGAGCACTACCAGGTCGGTTCCAAGGCGTTCGGCATCGGGCTGGGCATCACCGCCTACACGCTCGGCATGCGGCACGCCTTCGACGCCGACCACATCGCCGCCATCGACAACACGACCCGCAAACTGATGGCCGACGGCAAACGGCCCGTGTCGGTCGGTTTCTGGTTCGCCCTCGGACACTCCAGCGTGGTCATCGCCATGGCGGCACTGGTCGCCGGGGGAGCGCGCCTCGCGGGGGTACTGATCAACGAGGATTCGGGCGCGCACCAGGTGCTGGGTGTGGTCGGCACGACCGTCTCCGGGTCCTTCCTCTACCTGATCGCCGCATTGAACCTGGTCGCGCTCGCCGGCATTCTGCGCGTGTTCAGGGCGATGCGCGCAGGCCGCTTCGACGAGGCCGAGCTGGAGCAGCACCTGGACTCGCGCGGGTTCATGAACCGGATACTCGGCCGGTTCACCCGGTCCGTCACCCGGCCCGGCCAGATGTATCCGCTCGGCTTCCTCTTCGGTCTCGGCTTCGACACCGCCACGGAGGTCACCCTGATGGTCATGGCAGGCAGCGGCGCCGCAGCCGGTCTGCCCTGGTACGCGGTCCTGTGCCTGCCGCTGCTGTTCGCCGCCGGGATGAGCCTGTTCGACACGCTCGACGGGACGTTCATGAACTTCGCCTACCAGTGGGCCTTCTCCAACCCCGTACGCAAGGTCTTCTACAACCTCGCCATCACGGGCCTGTCGATCGCGGTCGCCTTCCTCATCGGCACGATCGAGCTGGTCACCGTGTTGCACGACAAGCTCGATCTCCGGGACTCGGTCACGAGCTGGATCTCCGGCCTCGACCTGGGCAACGTCGGCTACCTGATCGTCGGACTCTTCGTGCTGGTGTGGGCGGTGGCGTTGGCGTACTGGAGGATCGCGAAGGTCGAGGAACGCTGGACGGCCCGCGCCGGCGACGGCGGCTGAGCCGGCTTCGCCGTCGGACCCGTGCTCGGCGGCGAGGAGCAGTTCCGCCGGTGCGATCCGGGCGCGCCACCCGGGAGCGGACCGTGCCCACCGGACAACGGCAGAGCGAGGCCGCTTCCGCGTACTCCAGGCCGAGCACCTGAGTGAGGACGAAGGCATCCCGGCGCTCGGGTGCGAGCGAGAACAGCAGCTCCGTCAGTGCCACGCCTTCCTCGAAGCCGGTACGTCGCGGGAGTGTGCCGTGCGGACCGCGCCGTGCGCCTCACCGGGGAGCGGGCGCCGCCGAGACCGCCGACCGGTGATCGAAGGCGATCAGCGGATCACCGGTCAGCGGGTGCTCGACCACCGCCGCCCGCACGCCGAACACCTCCGCCAGCAGCGCGGGCGTGAGGACCTCCGACGGGGTGCCGGACGCGACCACCGCGCCGTCGTGCAGCACATGCAGGCGATCGCACACCGAAGCCGCCGCGTTCAGGTCGTGCAACGAGATCAGCGTCGTGCGCCCCTGGGCCCGCAGCAGCGACAGCAGCTCCACCTGGTGGCGCACATCGAGGTGATTGGTCGGTTCGTCCAGCACCAGGACGTCCGTGTCCTGTGCGAAAGCCCTGGCCAGCAAAGCGCGTTGGCGTTCCCCGCCCGACAGCGCGGAGAACCGGCGGCTCCCGTGTCCGGCCAGACCGACCTGTTGCAGGGCCCGCTCGGCGATGTCGCGGTCCGCTCCGTTCTCACCGGCGAAGGCGCGCTTGTACGGGGTGCGGCCCATCGCCACGATCTCGCGCACGGTCAATTCGAATTCACTGCCGCGCTCTTGCGGCAGCGCGGCGATGTGCCGGGCCGCCTCGGCGGGCGGCAGGGTCGCGATGTCCGTACCGTCGAGCAGCACACGGCCGGCGGCCGGGCGCAGATGCCGGTAGACGGTACGCAGCACGGTCGACTTGCCACTGCCGTTGGGACCGACCAGCCCGGTGATCTCGCCCGAGGACGCGATCAGATCCAGCCCCGAGACCACCGTACGGCCGTCGTAGGCGACGCGGAGGTCGTGCACGTCGATTCTCATCCGCTGCTCTCCAGACGTCGGTTCAGCAGGAACAGCAGCGCGGGGGCACCCAGCAGTGCCGTGACCACACCGACGGGAAGCTCCTGGTCCGGCAGCGCGGTGCGGCACACGGTGTCCACGACGACCAGGAGCACCGCACCGGTCAGCGCGGACACGGGCAGCAGCCTGCGATGGTCCCCGCCGACCACGAGACGGCACAGGTGCGGCACCAGCAGCCCGACGAATCCGATGGCCCCGGAGACGGACACGAGCACACCGGTCAGCACACTGGTGACCACGAACATCTCGCGCCGCAACCGCACCACGTCCACTCCGAGCGCGGCCGCCGTCTCATCACCCATCAGCAAGGCGTTCAGCGCCCTGGCCCGTCCTTGAAGCACGGCAAGCCCCAGGACAACGACCGCCGCGGGTACGGCGAGCGAGCGCCACTGCGCCCCACCGAGGCTGCCCATCAGCCAGAACAGCACTCCCCGGGTCTGCTGCTCGTCACCGGCTTGCAGCACCAGAAAGCTGGTGAACCCCGACAGGAACTGTCCGATCGCCACCCCCGCCAGCACCAGGCGCAGGGGCGAGAAGCCGCCGCCGCGCCGGGCGATCGTCCAGACCAGAGCGAACGAGACCAGAGCACCGGCGAACGCCGCTCCGGAGACGCCCAGCCCGATGAGGCCCCCGGTGCCCGCGCCGAGAACGATCGCCGCGACGGCGCCGAGGGAGGCGCCGTTGGAGATGCCGAGCAGATAGGGATCTGCGAGCGGATTGCGCACCAGAGCCTGTACGGCGGTGCCGACCACGCCGAGCCCGGCACCCACGAGCGCCGCGAGCAGGGCCCGGGGGACCCGCAGTTGCCACACGATCAGATCCTGGGTGCCCGGCCGTGCGGCCCGTCCCGACATCCGGCGCCCCACCGTCGACCACACCTCGGAGACCGCCACATGCGAGGAACCCCAGGAGACCGCCGCCGTGAGCCCCAGCAGCAGCGCCACCATGAGCGCGGCGGCCACCAACGGGGCCGGAAGAGGCCGCCGCCCGCGCCCTCCGGGCTCCTTCGCGCCCCACGCACCGTGCCCGGCGGGGCCGGGGCGCCCGCCCGTTCCGTCGTTCGCCTGTCCGACCGTCATCTACCGGCCGCCCTCGAACCGGTCGGCATGGACCGTACGAGCGATCTGCTCGACCGCGTCCGCGTTGCCGACGCCGGCGATGGTGACCGGCTCGGAGCGCAGACGCACGAACCTGCCCTCCTTCACCGCGGCGAGCCCTCGCGTCGCCGGGAACGACGTGAGGAACCTCTCCGCCTCGCGGAACGCCTCGGCGTCGGACGCGGCGCTGCCCCGGCTGCGTACGGCCAGTTGGATCCAGTCGGGGTTCTTCTCGACGACGTCCTCCCAGCCGACCTGCTTGTAGTCCCTGTCGCAGTCACCGAAGACGTTGCGCGCACCGGCCAGCGTGATCACCGCATTGGCCACCTGCTTCCCGCACACCGCGATCGGCTGCCCGGTACCGCCGTCGAAGTCGAAGACGAAGTACGTCGGCCGCTGCGACTCGGGCAGATCACCCAGGGCCTGCCGGATCGCGGAGATCCTGGCCTCCATACCGTCGACGAGTACGCCGGCCCGCTCCGAAGTGCCCATGAGCGCTCCGAGCCGCCGGATGTCGTCCGTCACTTCGGAGAGGTCGTTGCGCGGCCCCTTGCGCAGTGCGGCACAGGCGGTCGACCGCAGTTGCACCACCTTGATGCCGGCCGCCCTGTACTCCTCGCGCCGGGGGCCCAGGCCGTCGCCGCCCATGGCGTCCATCGAGCCGAACGTCTCCAGATAGGCGTCCGCACCCGAACCCAGCAGTTTCTCCTTGGGGATCACCGTTCTGCCGAGCACCGGTACCTTTGCGGCCCGCGCGGCCAGGCCGTCCGGCAGCGCGCCCTTCGCCGGAGGGAATCCCGTTCCGATGATCCGGTCCGCCGCGCCGAGTCGGAGCAGGATCTCCAAGCCGGAGGCGTTGCTGGTCACGATCTTCCGCGGAGGCGATTCGAAGGTGGTCCTGGTTCCCGTGCAGTCCTCGACGGTCAGGGGGAAACCGGCTGCGGAGCCGGGCGGGCGGCTGCCGGAACCCGCCTCCGAGCCGGTTCCGCCGCAGGCGGTGGCGAGCAGGCCCACGGCGAGAAGACCACCAATTGTCCGACGACCACTCAACGAAATCCCACCCTCGACGACCTGTGCGGACCGAATCGCTGTTCGCGACTCCGCTGAGGTAGTCGCAGAGCAGGGGACGGGAGTTCCCGGGCACCGCGGATCACGCGGACGTCGGCATCGACAGGACGGTCCGGGGCCGTGTGGTGGGTACGCACCACACGGCCCCGGACCGTCGGGGCTGTGCCGGAAGGGGGCGGGTCAGCCCTTGCGGGATGTGATCTCTTCGGTGAGCTGGGGCACGACCTGGAAGAGGTCGCCGACGACGCCGTAGTCGACGAGGTCGAAGATCGGGGCCTCGGCGTCCTTGTTGATCGCGACGATCGTCTTGGACGTCTGCATGCCCGCCCGGTGCTGGATCGCGCCCGAGATACCGGAGGCGATGTACAGCTGCGGCGAGACCGACTTACCGGTCTGGCCGACCTGGCTGGAGTGCGGATACCAGCCCGCGTCCACCGCCGCACGCGACGCACCGACCGCCGCGCCCAGGGAGTCCGCGAGAGCCTCGATCACCCCGAAGTTCTCCGCACCGTTCACCCCCCGGCCACCGGAGACCACGATCGCCGCCTCCGTCAGCTCCGGACGCCCCGTCGACTCACGCGGCGTCCGCGACAACACC
>NZ_JBHVPX010000023.1:0-85648 GCF_042887155.1 Streptomyces sp. NPDC057963 | reverse complement strand
AAGCGCAACACCGAGCACTCGTCAGCCACTACAAACGACGAGGCCACAGCCCTTGAAATGAGCTTCCGTCACACCAAACGCGGTTGCAGTACTAGGGCGACAATTACACCGACGGAGGCAAGGAGTGCGACGAATTTCCCTTCGCCTCCACCTATCAGGGATCCGCCATTGAGGAGTACGACGTCCACGTAGAGAGGAACAACTACTCCGCAATGCCCCTGGACGGCAAGCAGAACGGTGCCGCCGGCAATCTGCTCGCCGGTTTCTACACGAACAACCGCATGATTGACGGACCGGAAGACGGCTTCATCGTCAAGATCAGCTGACCGAGGATGCGGGCTCGCCCCAAGTGTTACCCCTTGGAGCGAGCCCGCTTCGTCACCGCTGGAGCCAGAAGTCGACGACGTACTTCTCCGCGCCGTAGGCGACCCCTTCTTGCTCGGACACCCGCTTGGCCTCGGCCCTCCCCGAGCAGCTCACCCGAACCCGCCACCGGCCCGGGGCGCCCAGGCTGATCAGATCGGGCAAGCGGCCATGGACCGTCGACCAGACCGCGACATCCCCGGTGGCCGACTCGAAGTTGACCTCATCCTGCTCGTCCCAGGGCCCTCCACCCGCCTCTGGCTCCATGTCCCAGACCCGCACCTGCACCTCGGCGTCGTGGGTATGCGCGCCGCTGTACACATCAATCCTGCGCACGTGCTGGGTCAGGAAGCCGCCTTGCACATATGCCTGGTTGTATGGCACCGGGACCAAGCTGTCGTCCGACTCCTGGAAGGCGAAACTGTTGAAGGAAACCCGCACGTCAAGCACGTCTTCTCGAACCAATAAGGCCACGAAAGCACTCCATTCCTCGGCCGGCAGGAAAGATCAAACGACACTCTAACCTTGATCTTTCGTGATTGATCGTCAGCTTCGACTGGCGGCCCATTCGTCGTTGTGGAATGTGTGCGGGCATGCAGGGGGCCCGATCGTCGCATCGGGTGGGCGCCGGGTTCCACGGTTCCGGTCGGTGGCTTTTCTGCTCGTCGGGGCGGGTCGTTGCTGGTCAGCCTGGGTTCGGGAGGGTGTCGAGCCGTCTTATCGCGTCTGTGATCACGTCGGTCCATGGCCAGTGTCCGGCGAATCGCAGGTGTCGTTGGCGGGCGGTGGTGATGATTTGGGCAGCGGCGGAGAACAGCCGCAACCGCAGACGGTGGGGCTCCCAGAGTCGGGGTTTGCCGGTCAGAGCGAGCATCGGCATCCAGGCGAGCAAGTCGAGGGCGAGCTGGACGATCTCCAGCCAGATCCGGTTCTGCGCGGTCTCGCGCAGGGGCAGGTTCCGCAGACCGGTGGCCCGCGCGTTGCGAATGCGGTCCTCTGCCCTGGCCCGTCGGCGGTGCCTCAGTTCCAGGTCTGTGATCGCCCCGCCAGTCGTATTGGTGGCGAAGCAGGTGAGTCGTAGTCCGTCTACGTCTGTGAACCGCAACTGGGCGCCGGGGTGGGGTCGTTCCTTGCGGACGATCAGCCGGATCCCCTTCGGCCAGCCCTTGAGCACGTCGCCGCCGAGTTCGGCGGTCCAAGCGCCGTCGCGGATCTCACCGCCCGGCTCGACCGCCGGACTCCAGGCGGAGGCCGGGACCTTCCACACGGCCTGATGAATCTGCTCAGTGATGATCATCCCGACGAGTACGACAGCCACCGGCCCCGTTTTGTGAGCCAGGCGAGAAACTCATGGGTGCCGCCCGCGGAGTCGGTACGGATCAGTGTGGACCGGCCGCGCCGGTGGCGTTTGGGGAGCTGGGCCAGGGCGATTTGGGTGGCGGTGATGTGGTCGGCGGCGGTGTTGGATCCCGCGTTCCCGGGTCGTAGCAGGGCTGCCACCGGCTCCCCGGTGCCACCACTTCCGTGGTCGACGAAGCCCATCAGTGAGTGATGTCCAAACGACTTCTTCCAGGTCGCGGCCGCGTCCTGCTTGTCGGAGTGGGCCAGGACCAGCACTCCGTCCAGGTCCACGATCACCTGGCCGCCCGCATCCGGAGAAGCGTCCTTGGCCAACGCCCAGACGTACTCGCGTACTTCGGCCCGCGCCGAGCGGATCGCGGTCAGGGCCTTGTCCCCGGCCGCGGCGAGGGCGTCGATCAGCCGGGAGACCGTTGGGTCGGAGGCCACCGGCCCGAACACAGCCGGCTCGGCCCGCAACATTCCTGCATCGGCCAGGCAGTCCCCGCCCAGCGCGACCGCGAGAGCCACATCCAGCAGGATCTTGCCCGGATCGTGCACCGCCCGAGGCCGCCGCCACGGCGTCAGCGCCGCCGATATCGCGCTATCCAGGCCGGTCTTACGGGCGGTCTCGACCAGCAGCACCCCGCCGGCCTGCGAGACCACCCCGCTCCCGCCGCCCTCGATGCGAACACGCGGATAGGACCCGATACGCTTCTTCACCTGAGGAGTGCTTCTTTCATGCGACGACCCGGACCCTAGACAAGTCCCATCGTTGCAGGTCAGAAGCACTCTTCGCGTTTTCGATCACGCATCGGACACCCGGCCAGGTGAAAGCCCGAGGCTAGAGGTCGAGCCAGACCGCGTGATCCGGTGCCAGCAAACCGTCCTCGACGGAGGTGCTGCCGAGGAGGACGGAGGAGTGGTCGGGGAGTGGGTAGGGGGTGGCGGAGAGGTTGACCACGCAGACGAAGCCAGGGTCGCGGCGGAAAGCGAGGACGCCGGGGGGCGCGTCGAGCCAGGTCATGGTGCCGTCGCCGAGGGCGGGGTGTTCGCGGCGCAGGCGCAGGGCGGTGCGGTACAGCTCCAGAATGGAGTTCTGGTCGCCGGTCTGTGCCTCGACAGTGAGCTCGTTCCAGTTGGCGGGCTGGGGCAGCCAGGGGGCGGTGGTGGCGTTGTCGGGGCTGAAGCCGAACGGCGGGTGCTGCCCGGACCAGGGGATGGGCACCCGGCAGCCGTCGCGGCCGGTGTCGGTGTGTCCGGAGCGTTCCCAGATGGGGTCCTGCAGGACGTCCTTGGGCAGGTCTTCGACTTCAGGAAGGCCGAGTTCCTCGCCCTGGTAGATGTAGGCGCCGCCGGGGAGGGCGAGGGTGAGGAGGGCGGCGGCGCGGGCGCGACGTGTGCCCAGGGGCAGGTCGAGGGGGCCGCCGGGTTCGTAGCGCTCGCCGGCGGCCCAGCGCTTGGCGGCGTTTCGGCCGTAGCGGCTGGGGTGGCGCATGACGTCGTGGTTGGAGAGGACCCAGGTGGCTGGTGCGCCGACGGCACCGAGCATGGCGAGGGAGTCGTCGATGACCGTGCGCAGGTTCTCCGGGTTCCAGTCGGCCATGAGGAAGTCGAAATTGAAGGCGGTGTGCAGGGCGTCCTTGCGGACATAGGCGGCGAGGCGCTCCGGGGTGTCCGCCCAGGCTTCGGCGACGAAGCACCGCTCCCCGTCGAACTCGTCGGCGACCTTGCGCCAGGCGCGGAAGATGTCGTGTACCTCGTCGCGGTCCCAGTGCGGGTGGTCGAGGTGCTGCCGGGGCTCTTGGGCCGCCGCGTCCGGTTGGGGTAGGAGGTCGGGCAGTTCGGGGTCCTTGACAAGGCCGTGGGCGACATCGATGCGGAAGCCGTCCACGCCCCGGCCGAACCAGAACCGCAGGACGGCTTCGAACTCGGCTTGGACATCGGGGTGGTTCCAGTTGAGGTCGGGCTGCTCGGGGGCGAACAGGTGCAGGTACCAGTCGCCGTCGGGCAGCCGGGTCCATGCGGGGCCGCCGAATTCGGAGACCCAGTTGTTGGGCGGCCGGGTGCCGTCGGGGCCTCGGCCGGGCCGGAAGACGTACCGCTCCCGCTCCGGGCTGCCGGGGCCTGAGGCCAGGGCTGTCTGGAACCAGGCGTGTTGGTCGGAGGTGTGGTTCGGGACGATGTCGGGGATGACGCGGATCCCGTGCCGGTGCGCCTCCGTGATGAGCTGTTCGGCGTCGGCCACGGTGCCGAACAGCTCATCGATCGCGCGGTAGTCGGCCACGTCGTAACCGTGGTCGGCCATCGGCGACTTGTACCAGGGATTGATCCAGATGGCGTCCACGCCGAGCGACTTGAGATACGGCAGCCGGGAGCGGATGCCGGCGATGTCGCCGATGCCGTCGCCGTCGCTGTCGGAGAAACTGCGGATGTAGACCTGGTAGATGACGGCGCTGCGCCACCAGGGTGAGGTGCCGGGAACGGACATGTGGCTGGTTGCTCCTTGAACGAGGGGTGGCTGATTTGCCGGTCCGGCGGTCGGCCCGGCGACGATGCGTAGCTGGAAGAGCGGCACCAGGATGACCGGCATCCTTGCCGGCTTCCGGCTTCCGGCTTCCGGCTTCCGGCTTCCGGCTTCCGGCTTCCGAAGGGAGTTTTGGACGGGGTGGCGCTGTCTGCATGCCAGGCCGGTTCGTCGTCGGCAGGGCGACGAGGAACTCGTTCCAGGCCACGACGAAGGTGGTGATCGCGACGGTGTAGCGCCCGGCTCGGCGAGCGGGACGACTACGTTGCGGAACGTCTCCCTGACGGTCCAGACGGCTGCGACGGCCGGTCGCCGGGCCTGCGCAGCCGACAGCCTGCCAGCATGTTGGCGCCGGGTTTGGCCAGTGGTGTCAGGCCGTAGAAGATGCGTGGTGAGCCGTCGAGGGTGAGGGTCACCTTGCCCTGGGCCGGTGACAGCTGCCGGCTGCGGCCGATGGCGTCCAGCTCGCGTACGGCGTTGCCGGTGGTGACCGTGAGGTGGGTCTTGGTCGGCCAGGGGTCGGTCCAGGCCTCGGGCGCGGGGAAGTGCCAGTCGGTGCGCCGGCCGGAGGTGTTGAGCAGGTAGCCGTCGGCCCGGTTCCACAGGACGACCGCTGGGCCGTCGGGCGTGTCGAACCACAGGCCGAAGGTCTGTGGTTCGGGGAAGGTCAGCCACCCCCGGAAGACGGCCTGGTCGAGTGCGCGGGCCGCGTTCGCGTACGCCAGGAGCGACGGCTTCGGGCTGAGGTCACGGTTCATCAGCCCGTAGTGGTATTCGACGTTGCCCGGGTCGGCGACCTGCGGCATGCCCAGCACACTGTCGTGGAACTGGTACCAGCACACACAGGTGACGCCTTCGGCCTTGGCCAGAGCCAGGCTGAGCAGGACATTCTCGGCGGCGTGCCGGTAGGTGTCGTGCCACCAGCTGTTCGGCTTGGTCGGCGCGTAGGCCTCGGTCAGCCAGATCTCCTTCTCACCGTGCTGCGCCATCAGCGCCTTGAGCTGCTTCAGGCCGCCGTAGAAGTTCCAGTACGTGCCTTCTGCTCCGGTGCTCCAGTCGTCGCCCGGCGGTATGTAGTCCGGGGTGAAGTTGCCGCGGCCGGGGTGATAGGCGAACGCGTCGATCAGGTCCCAGCCGCCGGCGGCGATGAAGTTCTCCACCCAGGGCCTGTCCATCCCGGCGAGCCCGTTGTTCATCAGCTTGACTGCGGTGCCGGTCGCAGCCCGGTGGTCGAATACCGGCCGCAGCGCCTTGTCCAGGTATGCCTGGGCGGCTGTTCCCGTGTTGAACGGCCGGTTCAGTTCGTTGCCGACCTCGAAGTAGCCGGCTCCGGCCCCTTGCGCCACAGTCAGTTTGTCGGCCGCCCAGGTCGCGGCCTCGGTGTCGGTCGCGTCGAGGGACGGCTGCAGCTCGATGTTGTGGCGCATGCCCCGTGCGTCGAACACCGAGGGCGGCAGGCCCGGGCCGCCGTCGTAGGCGATGCGGACCAGGGAGATGCCGGCCCGCTGCCAGAGGTCAAGTACGGCGTCGGCGCTGGGCCGTTGCAGCCATGGGTAGTTGGCGATCCCGAACATGCCGTCCGCGCCGGCCTGATAGGTGAACGGCGGCAGGGTCGCGAGGTTGGTCCGGGCGAACGCCTCGTCGCCTGCGGACCGTACGACGACCTCGGCGAACGCGATACCGGCGGCCGGGGCGGGCACGGTGAAGGTGTGCTGCCAGGTGCCCGCGGCGGCGATGCTGCCGGTCACGGTGGTGGCGGCGATCTGGGCGCCGTCGAAGTCGCGTACCGACAGCTCCAGTTCGGCCGTACGTGCCGCACCGCCGTTGGCGACCAGGGCGGTGAGCCGCATCGGCTCGCCGGGCACCTGGTAGAGGTTGAAGTCTCTGTCGGTGGTCAGCTCCAGGCCGAGTTCGCGGCCGCGGCCGATGGTGGCTGTGGCCGACGGCCTGGTCTCGGAGAAGTAGAAGTCGGCCCGGCTGGTCCACCCGCCGGCCGGGTCGGCCGTTCCCGGTGCGTGGATCCAGGTCGTGTTCGTCCATGCCTGGAGTGAGCGGTCCAGCAGGAACAGCCCGTGCCGGCTGCCCCAGGTCGAGGTATGTGCGACGCCGGCGGTCTCCTCGTAAGGGATGCCGCCGCGGGCGTCGCGGACCCAATCGGTGATCGCGAGGTAGTCGTCGGGCGCGGTCGGCGCCTGGATCGCCCGGCTGAACAGGAAGCCGTCCGGCACCAGGGTGCCCGCGCCGGTGATCCGCCACTCCAGCCGGGCGTGCTCGGTGGTGACGCTGAACCAGCCTGTGACGGTCGTCGGCCCGGCGGCCGCGTCGAAGGTGTAGTCCATCCGGATCGCCGGTGTCCCGTCCGGCAGGGTGGCCAGTGCGGGGGTGCCGCCGGTCGACAGGTGGATACCGGTGAGCCGGTCCTTGATCTGGAACTTCGACCCGGCGCTGCGGGTGACACCGGCTGCGTCGCGGATGGCGAGCCGGCCGCCGATGCCTGCCAGCAGGCTGATCCCGCCGGCGGTCAGGGTGACATCGCCGTCCGCGGCATGGGCCGTCACGGCGGTGGGCTCGGTGATCAGCACAACGCCGGCCGCGAGCACCGCGCCGAGAAGACCGCGACGGCTGAGGCGGGCGCCTTCGGCATGTGAGGTTGTCATCGTCTGCTCCTGTCTGGCCGAGAACGATTTTGATAATGCCTATCTTCAACGTCGTGACACGGACGGTCTCAACTAGGCATGCCTTTGGTCAAGGGGTATTGCGCTTTTGTTTCGAGCGGTTTAACGTCACCGACGTCCGCTGAAGTTACGCATTATCACCGGAGGATCAATGCCAACGAAGCCGCGCCGGGTCACCCAGCGCGAGATCGCCGAGATCGCGGGGGTCAGCCAGACCACCGTCTCGGTGGTGCTGAACGATCGTGAGGGCACGAACGTGCGCATCCCGGAAGAGACCCGGGCGCGGGTCAAGCAGGCGCTTGAGCAGGCGACCTACGTCGCCGATCCGGCCGCCCGCCGGCTGGCCGGTCTGGACAACCAGATCATCGGCGTCTTCACCTACGAGGAGGCTCTGTCGCCGGAGAGCCTCGACTTCTACGGTCCGCTGCTGAACGGCATCGAACGCGCGGCCGAGCAGATCGGCTGGGACCTGCTGTTCTTCACGTCCTCACCGGTGGAGAACGGCACCCGCAGCCTGTTCCACCGCAAGACCCGGCTGCGGCTCACCGACGGCTGCGTCCTGCTCGGCCAGCAGATGGTCGGCTCCGAGCTGGAACGGCTGGTCGCCGAGCAGTTCCCGTTCGTCGCGGTCGGCCGCAGGGATGAGACGGCCGCGGCCGTGCCGTACGTCGGCGTCGACTACGTCACCCCGGCGCACACCCTGATCGACCTGGCTGCGAACAGCGGACACCGCCAGGCGCTGTACGTACACCGCGGCCGGGACACTGCCACCGCCCGGGACCGGCGCGGCGCGGTCGAGGCCGCTTC
The DNA here is from genome assembly GCF_042887155.1 of Streptomyces sp. NPDC057963. Taxonomy (NCBI): domain Bacteria; kingdom Bacillati; phylum Actinomycetota; class Actinomycetes; order Kitasatosporales; family Streptomycetaceae; genus Streptomyces; species Streptomyces sp. NPDC057963. The sequence goes on along the minus strand of NZ_JBHVPX010000023.1, from coordinate 77,938 downwards.
GGCGGCGGGCCGCATGGCGTTCATGCTGGTGGGTGACGAGCGGGTTGCCGAGCTGCCCCGGCTGGCCCGGGCCACGGAGGCCACGCTAATCATCGCCGAGGACGCCTTCCTCACCGAGGATGTCATCCTCTCGCTCGTCGGTGCCGAGGTGGACGTGCCCAACGAGATCTCGGTCGCTGCGTTCGGTGAGGTCCGCGGTCATCGCACCGACGGACGGGCACTGACGGGCTTTCGCGTGCCACGCAAACAGGTCGCCGCCGAAGCACTTGAACTGCTCCAGCAGCTGATCACCACCGACCCGCAGGAGTGGGCCGATCTGGACACCCAGCGGCTCCTGGCGGCCGAGGTCGAAGCGGGCGGCACCATCGCCGCCCGGACAGCGGGGCGGTCGTGAACAGGATCGCCACAGAGGTGGCGGTCATCGGCGGCGGTCTTGGCTCTGTGGCAGCCGCTCTCGCGCTGCTGCAGCGCGGACACCGCGTGGTGATGACCGAGGAGTACCCGTGGCTGGGCGGCCAGCTGACGTCGCAGGCGGTGCCACCGGACGAGCACATCTGGGTGGAGCAGTTCGGCGTAACCGCCCGCTATCGGACACTGCGGGAGAACATCCGCCGCTACTACCGGGACCACTACCCGCTGGCGGCGGCGGCTCGCGCGGACCGTGAACTCAACCCGGGGCGCGGCCGGGTGAGCCGGCTGTGCCACGAGCCGCGGGTGGCGCTCGCGGTGATCGATGCTCTCCTCGCACCGTACCGGTCGAGCGGCCGGCTGACCGTCCTTCAGCCCGCGGTCCCGGTCGGGGCCGAGACCGTGGACGGGGTGGTCCGCACGGTCACGGTCGCGGATCCGCGGACCGGGGCGCAGAGCGTGATCACGGCGGAGTTCGTGCTGGACGGCACCGAGACCGGTGATCTGCTGCCGCTGACCGGCACCGAGTACGTCGTCGGCGCCGAGGCGCGGTCCGACACCGGTGAACCGAGCGCTCCCGATGTCGCCGACCCGGCCAACGTGCAGTCGATCGCATGGTGTTTCGTCTTCGACCACACCGCCGGGGACCACACGATCGCCCGGCCCGACGACTACGACGACTGGCGCTCGTTCGAACTGCCCTACTGGGGTGCGCCGATGCTGTCGTTCACCGCACCCGATCCGCGCACCCTGGCGCCGGGGCAGCGCACCATGATCGTGAATCCGGAGCAGGACGTCTCCGGTGATCCGCGGTTCGACGCCGGCGATCAGGACCTGTGGCAGTTCCGGCGGATCGCCGCCCGGCAGACCTTCGCCGACGGCCTGTACGACAGCGACATCGTGCTGGCCAACTGGCCCCAGCTGGACTATGTCGGCGGCTCGATCATCGACACCGCCGAACGACTGCAGCACTTGGCTGCGGCGAAGGCGCAGTCCCGGGCCTACGTCCACTGGCTGCAGACCGAGGCGCCCCGGCCCGACGGCGGCCGAGGCTGGCCAGGACTGCGGCTGCGCGGGGACCTGGTGGGAACCGACGACGGCTTCGCACAGGCCCCGTACATCCGGGAATCCCGCCGGATCAAGGCGCTGACCACCGTCCGCGAGCAGGACATCTCGGTGAAGGCCCGAGGGTCCGACGGGCCGGCCCGCTTCGACGCATCCGTCGGGGTGGGGATGTACCGGATCGACCTGCACCCCTCGACAGGCGGCGACAACTACATCGACGTCGAGTCGGCACCGTTCGAGATCCCGCTGGGCGCCCTGGTCCCGGTCCGGACCCAGAATCTGCTCCCCGCCGCCAAGAACATCGGCACCACCCACATCACCAACGGCGCCTACCGGCTCCACCCAGTCGAATGGAACATCGGCGAGTCCGCGGGCGAACTCACCGCGTTCTGCCTCGACCGCGGACTGAGCCCGCAGCAGGTCACCGCCGAACCCGCACTCGTCGACCAACTCCAACGCCGGCTGACCGAGGCCGGCGTCGAACTTCACTGGCCCGAGGTCGTCGGCTACTGAGCCGGACCGGACACCCCGCACATCGAAGGGAACCACCATGATCAGAACCAGAAAGGCGCTCGGCACCGTCGCCCTGACGACGGTCCTCGCACTCAGCGCCGCCTGTGCCGGGCCGCCGGCCGACACCTCGGACAAGGCAGTCCAGCTGCGGATGACGGTCTGGACTTCGGACAAAGCCCAGCTGGGGCTGTTCAACCGCATCGCCGACGCCTACCGCGCGGACCACCCCGACGTCTCGAAGATCACCTTCGAGAGCCTCCCGTTCGAGGACTACAACACGACGCTCACCACACAGATCGCCGGCGGCAACGCCCCGGATCTCGCCTGGATGGGCGACCTGTCGCGGGATCTCATCGCCTCCGACGCCCTCGTCGGACTGACTGACAAGTTCAAGGCCACCCCCGGCTGGAAGTACAACGACCTGCTCGACAGCGCGACAGCGGAGTACAGCCACGACGGCACGCTGTACGCCTACCCGTTCTCCAACTCGCCGTACGCCCTCTACGTAAACACCGACCTGCTCGCCAAAGCCGGACAGAAGATCGATCCGGCCACACTGACCTGGGATCAAGTCGCGGCCGCCGGAGCGGCCGTCCACGCCAAGACCGGCAAGGCCGGCTTCGTCATCCGCGACTTCGACTACAAGGCGTGGAACACGCTGGCCACCGTGTGGACCGGCTGGGGCGCATCGGCGTGGAGCGCGGACGGCAAAACCTGCACCTTCGACAGCCCCGAGATGCAGCAGGCGTTCACCTTCCTCCACGACGCGGCATTCAAGACCCAGGCCATGCCCGGACCGGGCACCACCGCCGACTTCTTCGCCGGCGACTCCGCCTTCACCGTCGCGCAGGTCTCCCGCGCCTCGCTGCTGACCGGCACGTTCGGCTTCGGGCTGCACCCGCTGCCCGCGGGACCCAAGGGCACGTACTCCGTCTTCGGCCAGGCCGGGATGGGCGTACTGTCCTCCAGCAAGCACCAGAAGCAGGCGGAGGACTTCCTCGCGTACCTGACCGATCCGGAGAACGCCGCCAAACTGGCCCAGTACTTCCCGCCGCCCCGGAAGTCGCTGCTGACCGGGGACAAGCTCGCCGCGAACAACAAGGTCCTGAAGCCCGCCCAACTCCAGGACGCGGTGGTCGACCAGCTGCCGGACGCCGTCACGCTGCCCAACCACACCAGCCCGGCGGAGATCGCCCAGAAGGGCAAGACGGCGCTGGACGCGATGTGGCGCCCTGGTGCCGACATCCCGGCCGTCCTGCGCTCGGTCTGCGCCGCGATCGATCCGATTCTGGCCAAGTGACCACGACACGGACCGCTGAGCGGGCCACCCCGCAGGCTGCCGCCAAGGGCGCACGTACATTCGGGCCAGGCTTCTGGACGACCCGCCGGCGGGACGTGCTGACCGGCTACCTGTTCATCCTGCCGCAGCTCGTCGGGGTGGCGGTGTTCGTCCTACTGCCGGTCGGTGTGGCGATCTGGTACAGCCTGAACAAGCGGAACGTCTTCACCGGCAAGCAGACCTTCGTCGGCGGCGAGAACTATGCGGCCCTGGCCGACGATCCGCAGCTGCCCAAGGTGCTGCTGGCAACGGTGCTCTTCTCCGGCGGGGTGGTGATCGTCAACATCACGCTCGGGCTCCTGATCGCCGTCCTGCTGAACCGCAAGTTCCGCGGTGTCACGGTGTTCAGGACGCTGTTCTTCTCCCCGGTGGTGGTCTCCGTGGTCGCCTGGACCCTGGTGTGGGGCTTCCTGCTCCAGGACAACGGTGGCATCAACGGCCTGCTGGGCACGGTCGGGATCGACGGGCCGAACTGGCTCCAGGAAGGCGACACCGCGATGGTGTCGGTGATCCTCACTCAGGTGGTGCGCAGCGTCGGGGTCAACATGGTGCTGTTCCTGGCAGCCCTGCAGGGCGTGCCGCGGGAGCTGTACGAGGCCGCTCGGATCGACGGTGCGAACAGCCGCACGGTCTTCGCCCGGATCACGTTGCCGATGATCTCACCGACGGTGCTGTTGACCGTCATCGTCACGGTGGTCGGGGCGTTGCAGTCCTTCGCCCAGATCGCCGTCCTGACCGGTGGCGGGCCGGGGCTGTCCACCACGGTCCTCGTGTACTACGTGTTCCAGCAGGCTTTCGAGTTCAACGACATCGGCTACGGCTCGACGCTGGCCCTGATGCTGCTGTCCTTCGTCATGCTGCTCACCTTGCTGCAATGGCAGCTGCGTCGTAAGTGGGTGTTCTATGAGGATTGACCGAGTGCGGACCGGCAGAGTTCGGTCGGTACTGCTGGTGGTTGCACTGGGCGTGCTGGCGATCCCGTTCGTGGTGCCGACGATCTGGATGGTCGCCGCGTCGGTCAAACCGCTGGCGGAGATCTTCGAGGCCCCGCCGTCGCTGTGGACCGACTCGCCGACCCTGTCCGCGTACGCCGAGGCATTCAGCTTCCAGCCCTTGGCCCGGCAGTATTTCAACAGTGTCTACATCGCCGTACTGGTAACACTGATCACCCTGCTGGTGTCCAGTCTGGCCGGGTACGCCTTCGCCCGGATCCGGTTTCCCGGCGCGAACGCGCTGTTCCTGGTGGTGCTGACCGGAATGCTCGTACCGAGCGAAGTGACGATCGTGCCGCTGTTCCAGCTGTTCAAGTCGGCCGGCCTGATCAACACGCACTGGCCGCTGATCCTGGTGACCGCGCTGGCCGGACCGTGTGTGCTGGCCACGTTCATCATGCGGCAGTTCTTCATCGCCCTCCCCGTCGAACTGGAGGAAGCCGGTCGCCTCGACGGCCTCGGCCGTCCCTCGATCTGGTGGCGGATCTGCCTGCCGCTGGCCAGACCGGCCTTGTCGGCGGTGGCTATCCTGACGTTCCTCGCCTCCTGGAACCTCTACCTGGAACCCACGGTGTACCTCACGTCACCGGAACTGTTCACCTTGCCGCAGGCCCTGACCCGCTTCACCGACGCCTACGGCGGCCCGATGTGGAACACCCAACTCGCCGCCGCCACCATGACCGTCCTGCCGATGCTGATCGTCTTCGTCCTGGCCCAGCGCCACTTCATCGAAGGACTGTCCCACTCCGGTCTCAAATGAACGCCAGGCTGCCAGCCGCCTCTCGTCGAGAAAACCGAACCCTCAGCACGCCAGGCACCCGCCGGGGCCCGCCCGGTGCCGCACCGTGACGTGTTCCGGACGGCTGCGGTGTCCGCGTCGCAGGCAGTCCTGCGGGCGAACGGCCGGACGTCCGCGGTGCGTCGGCTGGACATGGTCCACACCGCACCTGACGGCACCGCCGTCGAGAACGGGCCGGCGGGCGAGGCGACGGACAGTACGGACACCGCCGCGGTACGGGCCCTGCCGACGACAGTTGAGGCGTCGCAGGCCGCCGTACTGTGGGATCGTTCACGGTGCTGTGCTCCTTCGAGAGTGCGGCGGGCCGTCCGGCAGCCATGGACGGCGCCTGATGCCGGTCCTGCTCATCCAACGCCTGCCGGGCTGCGCGGTCGACGGGTCGCCACGAGCCGAAACGCCATGCCCACCGCGACGTGCTCGCACTGGTGAGAACATGCGCGAGCAGGCACAGTACGACGGCGTACGGGCCTCCCCGGTGCTCCCAGCCCTGTCTGTTCCGGTGGGTAGGGTTGATCGTCACGTGATCGATCACATGTGCGGGGTTGCAGAAGGGGTCATGGATGTCCGCGGAGGAGTTTCCCGCTGTCGGCACGCGATGGGCAGCCCGGTCCGGCGCAGGGGAGGGCGGTGGAGAGTCCCTGATGCGGGAAGACGTCAGGACGGCCGGGACGGGTCTGCGGGTCTACCCTGAGCCTGCGGACGTGTTCGTCGCCGACCAGGTCGAACTGGCCCGGCACCTGCACCCGTTGATCTCCATCGATCTGGCCCAGATCAACCCGGCCTGGCACGGCTGGATCCACCTGGTCAGCCCGCTGGAACCGGCGGAGGGATACATCGGTGACCACACCCAGGCATTCCACTCGGCCCTGCAGACAACCAACTGGCTCGGGTTCGCGATGGACGGCGACCGCTACCGCCTGCTCGGCGACGTGCGCTACTTCGTGCGGGCGGCAACCCCCGAGGAAGTACCCGAGCCCTGGGAAGGATTCCGCGCCCGGCTCGATGAGCACTGCGAGTGCCAAGAACGCAGCTACCAGACTCACCGGGACACCTTCCGCCGTGTGGGCGAACTGCTCAGGCTCGACGACGAGGGTTCCCCGCTGTACGGAACGCTCGACCCGGTGGCTCTGCTGGACCAACTCGGCGGCCATGCCGACGCCCACAGCAACTGGGTAGATCCCGACCTGTTTCACCTTGAGTACGACGACGACCACGCGTGGCCGATCAGCCCGGCCGGAAACCGGTTCCAGTTCGTGGCGGCGGTGCCGGGCTGGCACTACCGACGCAGCGGCGCCGACCAGATTCTGCTGTTCTTCGAACCCGTAGACCGGTTGGCCCTGCTGACCTTCGACTGGAGCTGAGGCCCCGGCACTTACGCTCCCGACGGCCGACCGTCGCGGACCCCACCCGGTGTGCTCGGCGGAGGGCGTTTCGTTCCCGGGGCCTACGTTTGATCAGCAGGTCACGGTGCGGGCCCCGAAAACCGTACGTAAGTCCCTCAAATTCAGGCGCAGCCCGATTTCCCGTTGAATTGAATTCAATCCTATCCTGATCCAGGGAAGCTCTGTGGTGTTCACCGAAGGATTTCCGGGTCACGGTAAGGCAGCTGGGAATCTCCGCCGGCCGTCACAACTGCGGCGTGTGCGACAGCCGTTCCTCGGTCACTGCTGCGAGTTCTCCGGATCTTGCCGCAACTGGTCGAGAAGTTGGTCGATGGCTGCCTTCGCCTCCATCACCGACGCGCCGGTCGCCTTCCGCCAGGTGTTGATCGCCTGGACGCGGTCGCCCGAGCGTACGTGGGCAACTGCCAGCCGCGCGTGGAGGGGATAGCCCGGCAGTCGGGCGGGAACGGGTCGGCCGCGTGGCTCGCCGCCGCGGCCGCTGGGGTCGAGCTCGTCGAGTGAGGAGTGCAGTCCATCGATCGGTGCCCGCTCTGTCGGCTGTGCGGTGCGGACCGCCACGAGCTCCCAGCGGAAGTCGGTCTGCTCGGACCAGTCCTCGTCCAGTCCGATGCCCAACAGCCCTGGATCGTCGATCAGCTGGCAGACGTTGTAGGCAAGATCGTGCTGCATCTGCCGCACCACATCGGTCAGATCGTCCGGATCCGCCCCGCACGCCAGGATCCGGTGCAGCGCCGCAGCCGATCCGCTGCCGGGAACGCCCCCCTGTTCGTGGCCTCGTAGCCAGGACTCGATCCACGACGGGTAGCCGTCGGTGTAGGAATCGTCGTCGACAGCCATGTTCCACACGGTGGTGAGGAACGACTGGCGTGCCTGCGTCGGCCAGTCATCAGGATGGGGATCTTCGTCTTCGGTCATGCGCCAACACTGCCATCCGTTGGTGAGGGCGTTGCCGACGGGACGGCCGGGTTGCGCCATCGCTGCCCGCTTCCTTACCGCTGTCACCTGGAACTGCAACTGCCGGACCGTACGAGGCTTCCGGGCGGAGGATGTCGTCGAGGTTGGCCTGCGTGAGGAGTCCAGGTGCCAGGGCGATGTCGGCGACGGTGCGGCCGGTGACGAGCGCTTCCTGTGCGGCGGCGTTCGCCTGGGCGTATGCGATGTGCGGGTTGAGGGCGGTGGCGATGCCGATGGTGTTCTCCACCGTGGCCCGAAGGTGGTCGCGGTTGGCGGTGATACCGAGGACGCAGCGCTCCGCCAGCGTCAGGCATCCGGCCTGGCCGCCGGGAAGTAACCTTGAGTGGGATGGTGTACTGCCGAGCGGTGCCCGTAACCAGAGGCGAGGGGGCAGGTGGATGCTCTGGTCAGTTGAGGAAGCATGAGGCTTCCCTGGGCCCGCGGTCGACCTCGACCGGCGGCGTTACACCCCTGGGCGACACGCCTAACACCTGCGTTCAGCGGGGGTACGCCACACAGCGGGAGCCACGTCCAGCAAGTCCGTCTCGTTGACGGCTCGTTGCTCGTCGTTCCAGATGACAGCCAGTGGGACATCGAAGGGGAACTCGACGTTCGTGCCGTCCTCGAAGGAGATCATCATGTGCGTGTCGGGGCCGTCGGGATGGTTGTCCAGCCATTGCACGTGGCTGATGATCGGAGTGAGCGCTCCGCCTGGGCCTACGAGTCGGTAGCCCTCTTCGACGCCCTGGGCCGACTTGGAGATCAGTACGGGCTTGTGACGGGCAGCTCGCTCGTCCCGGTAGCACTTCGCCATGTCCTCAGATTATCCGAGGACGCCCAGGTCGGTAGCCGATGGGGGATGACGGTCCGCACTTGAGGTGCGGTCCATTGGTCTGCCACGAAACGATCACGCCCCGGATGGGCGGGGTAGACCATTATCGACTGATCCAATTACGTCAGGGAGCCGATGAGCACGAAGCCCGCGCGTCAACGCAATCTGCTCACATATCTCACGATAACGTCCATCACAGTGATCGTTGTGGGGTTGTGTGGTTTCATCGCGATCATCGCATTCACGATACCGAACCACACCAAGGTGATATCTACCTTGAAGAGTCGCGGGGTCCAGACTCACGCGAATGTCACGAGATGCCGGCAAGCTCTCCACGACGAAAACGGTGGTGAGCTGTCTGTCACCTGCTGGGTACGCTTTACCCCGTCCGGCGGGCGTTCCGTTGAATCGCCGCTGAAATTCAAGACACGTCAAGTAAGGGACGGCTACACCATGGTAGTCGTGTACGATCCGGCGGATACCGGCACGGTCGCCCTTCCCTCGGACCTCGGCTACTGGAATACTCTCACCAGGAATACCTTCGATTTGCTTTTGCTGGTCATCTCGACAGCAATGGTTCCTCTGGGAATCGCAGGTCTCGTCCTACGGAGGCTTTTCGGGAGTTTCACGAAGCGGTACACGGAAAATTTCGATTAAATTGACCAGGCTGCCACTCGGCACCTCGGTCCGGAGACCGCCCAGGCCATGGCTCAGGCCTGGACTCGGCGCAAATCTTCCGAGAAGTGAGCACTCGTCCGGCACATGGATGCCGAGCGTGCACTGTACGCCGGAAGTAGACGCGGCTCGCACATCATCGATCTCTGGCTCGGTGCGGGTTGTTGTCCCAACAGAGCTTTCACCGGAACGACAGCCTCCCGAGCAGACCCGCATAACCTCATCCTGCAACGCATTGACGCTCAGTAGATGGATTCCTTTGATCGGGTCTCAGTTGCGTACCCCTCCGGATTTCCAAAATTTCGGCGATGGATACTTCAAGGAAGCCCTCAAGACTCGCTGTGATGTAGGTCATCTCATCCGGATCGTGCGTGTACGCGATGATCGTGGCCGGGTGCACTCCCGCGCCCAACTGCTCCACCGATACCTGACCGGTGCCCCGCACCGGCTGCTCAGTGACGCCCTCGCCTGACGGGGCTGGCCGTGCGGTAAATCGCTGGGCGGGGTCAGGTGTTGCAGGTGTCGAGCATCTCGGACAGTGCTGCGGGACGAACCCGCAGAGACGCTCCCAGGCCTCGCCCTGATCGACAACGACCGCCAGCCGTAGTGGTGCTGCGGGACAAACCCGCAGAGACGCGCCCGCCGACGATGTAGCCCTGATCGAGTACCTGACGCCGCAGTGGTGCTGCGGTTTCGAGCCCGCAGAGACGGCGTTGTCGACATCTATCCGGTCAAGCGCGGGCTGCCTCGGTGGTGCTGCGGGACGAACCTGCTCGGCAATCCGCTGCTGCAGATCCACCACGGCGAGGGCATGACGTGCGTCCTCAACCCCAGGAGTGCAGCCTGCCCGCTTCGCGGCACGGTCGACGACCCGATGGTCACGCCGGACACGGACGACTGTCGTCCCCATTGCCTCTGCCTCGCCCGGACTGATCGCGACATCGAGCACCACAGACAACAGGTGATCGAATTGGAAGAGGTCGTGGCCGCACCGCTCTGCCCGCCCATTCGGCACGCCCGCGAGCAGCACGAGTTGGACCGTCTCAAGGCGATCATTGATGCCCATGAGCAGGAAGCGCAGGACCAGTGACCACGTTCCCCTTCGATCAAGAGACGGATCCCGTCCGCCGGGCACCCCTCGCCGCGATGAACCGGCTCATCGCCGGCACCCCGCAACGATCGAGTGGACGGCTCAACGTCTCGCAGCTGGCCATCGAGGCCGGCGTTAAGCGCTGGCATCTGACCCACCAGCACCCGGACCTCAAGGACCTCTTCCAGGCCGCGAACCTCGAGGAGGCCGCGAAGCGTGCGACACACGTCAGAACCGCCGACGCCTTCGAAGAGCTGAAGAAGAAGCACTCCGATCCGCAGGCCCACTACCGGTTCCTCGAAGAGCGGCTCAAGATTTATGCGGCCGCTCTCCATTTGCTAACGCTGGAGAATGCCGCTCTGGCAGGCACGGAAGCCGATGCGGCGAAGGTTCGGCCTATTCCCCGACGTCGTGCCTCTGAAGGACGTTCTCGGAGTACGTGAACGGGAGGTTCGTGGACCGGGAACGAGGCGGCTCGGGCACGGAAATGAGCTGGATCCCAGAGAACACGGCGATGCTCAGCCACTCATCCTGCGTGTGAGCCGCAAATCGAGCCCCGCATGAAGCGTTCGTCACCGCCGTGCCCGCGTGGACGGCCCGCACCTCGAACTCCGCGACTATGAGCAGACCGCCCTCCAACTGACCGGGCACGCCCGCGCGGTCGCCGCCGGCGTCCGGCGCTACGCCACCGATGGCGGGTAACGGCCTTGGAGCCGGCCACAGCCCAGATACTCAAGATCGCTCAACCGATCAGTGCCGGTCGGCCGGGATCCGGCTCTCCGGTATGGGACCCCGGCTCCGGACAGAGAGACTCCCCTGGCACCTCGACCGGCAGCCCCTCGCGCTCTTCGGCGGTCAACTCGCGGTAGCCGATGGCGCTGCACAGCGCGTGGCGCCATACGCCGGGGTCCAGCCGGAGAGGGGTGCTGCTGCCTCCGCCGTCGGTGTACAGCACGGTCCGGCCGTCTAGCGAGACGGCCTGGAACCTGTACGGGCTGGATCCGGAGGACGGCGACCCAAGGTTGTAGACGTCCTGCTCCCTGGCCGGTTCCCCGAGCCGGTAGATGTGGACCAAGCCATGGCTGGCCAGGAGGAACGACGTCTCGCTGGGGAAAGCGGCCGCGAATTGCGCGCTGTCGTCCCCCAGCCCCACCGGGCCCATCACCTTCCTCAGCTGATCACGCCGCCACAGCTCCACCGCACCGCCCCTGCGCAGCAGTGCGAAGTACCGGCCGTCCCTGTCGAATGCCACGGTGTTGGTGTCCGTGCCCGTAGCCAGCGTGGATTCCGTGCGGCCCTCGGCCAGGTTGATGACGCGTACGTTCGGCTCGCCCCACACGGTGACCGCGACCCGGCCCGGCTCGGGGTGGTTCGCCACCATCAGGCCCGGTGTGCTCTCCCCTCCGGACGGATGGAGGACTCTAGCGTCGTAGCGTGCCAACTGCCGCCCGCTGGCCGTCTCCCAGCGCTGGATCACCGTGCCGGAGACCGTGATTAGGTTCCCCAACCGATCGAAGAAGTAGGTGATGTCCCCGCTGGAGCCGGCAGGCGGGGGCGCGGTGGTGATCTCGTGGACCGGTCGGAGCGTGGCGACCGTCCGGATCATGACTCGGTTGCTGCCGACCCGTTCCGCCAGGTTCTTCTCCGCCCGGTCGACCATGATGAGGTCGCCGTCCTTCGGCGGCCAGTACGGCTTGGGGCGGTAGACCCGGACCGTCGGCTCGGAGGCGCCGACGGGCACGATCCCGATTCGTGAACCGTCCGAGAGCACGGCGATCACCTTGCTGCCGTCGTCAGTGAGTTGCAGCGTGCGGGCCGGAATGACGCGATTGTGCGCGGCGAGCCGGGAGTAGACCACGCGATTCTTCCCCACGGCGATCAACGCGGGCATGCCACCGACGGTGCCGAGCAGCGGATACGCACTCAACGAGGTGCCCCCGCGCGTCTGCCCCGTGCTGGCCGCGATGGTGCGGCCGTCCAGATCAATCAGGTTGGTCCAGCCCTTCTCCTTGAGCGCGACGTGGCGGCCTGTGGTGTCGACACTCTGCATCGCTTCGCACCCGAGATCCTTCTCCGTGTAGCCGGGCGGCCTACTCTTCGTCGGCCCGGCTGTGACGGGCTGCCGCCAGATGGTGACGCCGTCGCTGCTGTCGGCGCCCAGCTCCGTACAGACCGCCACGGCCGAGCCGTCCCCGGAGATCCGCACACCCTTGATGTCCTTGCCGTCCACGACCATCCGGGTCCTGCCCGTGATGCGGTCGACTGCCAGCACCCCTCGGCCGTAATCGTCCTTGAACGACCGGGAGACCTCAATGAGCACGCTGCCGCCGCCGGGTGCGAACCGGATGTCGTGCGGCACGTCGCGCGTGAGGGCCACCCGGCCGCTGGCCCCGGCTCCGCCCCGGGCGTCCAGGTCCCACCAGAGCAGCTCCTCCTTGCCGAGGGCGGCGGCGTAACGGCCGTCCTGCGACATCACCGCCTGGTAGCCGTCGTACTGGCCGGTCCTGCCGATCGCCCCGGGCACCGGCTTCAGTCGGTGCGGCGTGGGCACGAGCAGTGGCCCCTCAGTGCCCGAGTGCACGTCGTACCAGATCAGGCCACCGTTCAGGGCGAGGAACCCGGCCTTCCGTCCGTCGCCGGAGACCAGCGGCTGCGCGACCTGCACGCCCGCGTCCATGCGCTGGCTGCGTACGCGGCCACCGGTCGCGTGCGTGAAGGCCGTGGCCCGGCCACCGCCGGAGTTGGCGACCAGCACATCGCCGTTGAGGCTGGTCCGGATGGCCCCCGCGTCACCCGTGAGAATGCTGGTCATGGACGAGGCCCCGATGGGGGCGTCCTGGGGCCCGGTCAGGACGCGGTCGGAGAAGCTGTTCGCCAGGTACGCCTGCAGCAGTGCGTCCCGCGCCTCGCGGGTGTGGGACGTGTGGTATGCGGCAATCGCGAGTTGCGCCGACAGCACGGGATCGCTCTCGGCCTGGTCGGAGGAGTACCGGGCGAGCTCACGGGAGGCGGACTCCGCGGCGCGGGTGATACTGACCTGCCGGTAGTACCCGAAGAGCGAACCGAGGACGAGCACGACGACAGCGATGACTGCAATGCCCGACCGAAACGTACGCCGCCTGCGGGCGCGGGAGCGCTGGTGGGCGCTTCCTTCGTCGAGGTAGGCACGTTCCGCGGCGCTGAGGTCGGCGGGTCGATCGTGCAGCCAGGGGGCGGCTGTGGCCAGCGCGGCGGGGCCCGGCAGCAGGTCGACGGCCCGCCCGCCGCTCTCCCAGCGGTGCAGATCGTGCCGGAGCGCCTCCCGCCAGACGAGGAACGCCCGGTCTTCGGCCACCTGAGCGGCCAGCAGCTCCCAGCCGCTGAGCAGAGCTTCATGGGCGAGCTCCACCGTTTCGGTCCCCTCGGGGCTGTTGCCGGTCACCAACAGCCGGGTGGCCGCGAGCCGTTGGGCGATCCTCCATTGGGCGTCGTCGAGTTCGGGGCGCAGTGCCGTACGGCGGGTGGCCGCGGTCGAACCGAGCGGCACCCGGATCAGTGCCGTGAGCAGACGCCGGCCCGCGGCCGCATCCGCTGCGGGCACTCGCGTGGTCCATACCCGGTCGGCGTGCCGGCCGAGGGCGCCGGTGACGCCGCCGAGTTCCTCGTACGCCCGGTGGGTGATCAGGCCGCCCGTCTGCCGCAGCCAGAGCTGGTCGAGAGTGAAACCGAGCAGCGGGAGGGCACCCGGAGCGTCGCCGGTGTCGGTGAGAATGCGTTCGACGAGTCCGGACTCGTATCCGACGCCGGGTACCGCGTCGACCGGGGCCGCGACGACCTCCCGCAACTGCCCGGGTTCCAGTGGGCCGAGTGCGTACAGGCAGCGGCGTAGGGAGGGCCCCGCCGCCGGGTGCTCAAGGACTGCTTCCAGGAAGTCGGCGCGCAGGGTGGTCAGGACGTGCACGGGTTCCGGGAGCCGGTCGGTGAAGAGCAGACCGCCCAGTACGTCCGCGGCCTCGGGCGTGGGCCCGAACGCCTCCTCCAACTGGTCGACGACGATCAGCAGGCGGTCGCATTCCTGGCGGTGGAGGACCCGGGCGACGACATCGGGCAAGGTGCCGCTGGTGAGGAGGGCGGTGACGTTCGGCAGGATGGCGAGCCGGGCGCTCTCGGAGAAGTCCGGTTCCAGTAACGGCAGCAGAGCAGCGGCGAGCGCCGCGGCGGGGCTGCTCCCGGCGGAGGGCCGTAGTACGGCCACCGCGAAACCCCTGGCACGCAGCTGCGGTACGGCCCCGGCCAATGCGAGCGACGACTTGCCGCAGCCCGAAGGGCCGACCAGGCAGGTCCACTGCTGACTGAGGACCTGCTCCACCAACTCCGCGCTCTCCGTCGCCCGCCCGTAGAAGAGGCCGACGTCGGCCTCACGGAAGGCGGCCAGGCCCCGGAACGGCGACAGCGGCAAGGTGAGCGCCCGCAGTTCGGGCCGGGCGGCGAGCAACGTATCGGTCGGGACCAGGTAGCTGGCCGGGGGATCACCCGTTTCGGCCACGGTGATCATGCCGACCACGCCGCCGAGTTGGTCGTCCCACACGGGGCCACCGCTGAACCCGCCGGTGACCCGGTAGCCACCACTTGCCGCAAGGTCGGCCTGCACCCATCCGCCGGCCTGCCGGTCGCGCAGCACGCCCGAGTGCCATACACCCCCCGGCCGCCCGACGGGGAACCCGAAGGCCCGCGCCGCATGCCCCCAAGTGTCGACCGTCTCGACAAGACGAACCGCTCGCGCCCCCGGTAACGGCGACGACAGCCGCAGTACCGCTATGTCTCCCGCGCCGGAGTCGTGCGCGGGCACCCAATGCGCGATACGGGCCCTCACCTGGGTCCGGGGCAGCGGGCCGGAGGCGGCAGGTGCATCGGAGTCCGCAGGCTCAGGGGCTGTTGGAACACGCGCCAGGGGCAGGTCGACAGTGACCTCGGCACCAGCGGGCGGCTGCCTGCCATCCATCAGGCCGAGCGCGGCGGTGACAACATGCGCGCAGGTGAAGGCGAGATCGTCGGTGACAAGGAATCCGACGCCGCGGGGACTGCCGTGGGCGTCGCTGATCCGCAGCAGCGCAGCGGTCAGCCCAGCCGGCCCCGGCCCCGTACTGTCCCCCTGCCGAACGGAGACGCTCACGCGGGGGTGGCGGGCGTCGGCACCCTCACTTGTCCGCCGGGGGCGCCGGGCGGCTCGTCCGGTGCCCCGTCTTCCGGAGCACGGCGGTCCCATGTCAGCCGTACAGCGAAGTTGGCCTGGGCGGAGGTGCTGCTGATCACCACATCGGCCTCGGCGGACAACGAGAGTCCGAACTCAAGGGTGATCTCGTCGGGTCCACGCGCCATTCCGCTGAAGGTGTCCACGAAGTTCTCGGCCACCGGCCGTACGCCGGAGAGCAGTTCACCCAGGGACCGGGTGGCGCGTGCCACCACCTGCCCGGGCCGGGCGACCTGGACCAGGCCGTCCCCGGGCTGCTCCTCAATCGCCACCCTGACCGTCTCCCCCGGCTTCCCGCCGGGCCTGCTGAGCGGAAGTTCAACGAGATATGCCATGTGTGCAGCTCCCTCTCGCCCTCCCGGCGGGAGGCTGTGTGCCCAGCGTGCCCTATGAAGCTCCAGCCCCGCCCGGCAAAGCGCGATTCCGTTTGTCAGACGCTCTGTTGCCGCAAGGCCTCCGGAATTGCTGCTACCGTACTGGGCTTCACAAACGGTGTACACATATCGGCGTCGTGGAGTGCGGGTCGGTAGGGGCGGGCCGGCCCCAGATCCCGGGTTCGGCGCGAGTGCTGTGACCGCATATTGATCAGAAACTCATGGGGTTCTCGTTCAGGATGTAGACGTAGTGGACGTGAGGGCCGCCGAAGTAGCCGCGGACGATGTGCGGGCCCGCGCCAGGGATGAGAACCCAGTTTGGGCGTACTGGAGGTGCAAGCCATCGCACATGGCGGAGACCGGCCGCGCATTCCTCGACCTCGAGGACCCGGCCACTGCCGAGAGTCTGCTCACCGACGGCCTCGCTGCCCTGGAATCCGGCGCGCTGCGCGACAGGGTCTTCTACCTGACCTGGATCTCCACTTCCCAGGCCCGCCGCCACGACCTTGATGCCGCCGCGAGCACCGCCACCGAGGCGATGGACATCGCGGCCCTGGTCGAGTCCGGCCGCTGCGCCAGCCTGCTCACCGACCTCGCCGTTGAGCTCGAACCCCACCTCGCCACCACACCCGTAGGCTCGATCTTCGAGCGGCTGAGCAGCGGCACCTGACCTGCCTCGTCGCCCAGCTTCTACCGTTCGCGATGGATCGTCGAAGCTACTTCCTCATCGCTCGGAGTGAAGTTGATGCCGCGGAGGACTGCGACGGGGACACCACGTCCACGCCGGCCCAGAACGATGCCAGCTGCCGCAGCAACCATGTCGGTGAAGGATTCCTCCTGCCGCTTGGCCTTGCCACCCTGCTCGGCGTATTCCGTCACACGAAGGGGTGCAAGTCCGGCAGCCCCCAGCGAAATGCACGTGGCCCCGCGCCGGTCGGCACGGCCGTCTGAGTCCGTGATGACGACCGCGACCTCGGTCCCAGAGAAGGTGATCAGGGCGTCCCGCAGCGCGCGGGCAGAGGCGTCCGGGTCCGCTGGCAGCAGCCAGGCGCCCTCGGTGCCGGCGCGGTCGATCCCGGCTGAGGTGAGCTGGTAGCCGAGCGTGTGCCGATGATCGGGCCCTTCTCGATGGCCAGGAAGTAGTGTTCGCTGGAGTCCAAGATCAGTTGAACGATGTCGGCGGGCTTGCCCGTCTTGGCTGAAAGCTCCAGGGCCTCGGCGCCGGGGGTGACGCTGGCGAGGTCGACGTACCGCTTCTCCGCGATGCTTACGACCTTGGAGGCCACTACCACTACGTCCCCGTCCTGCAGCTCGATGCCGGTGCGGGTGAGGACGCCGGTGATCGTGCCTGCCAGGTCGTCGCCCGGCTGGAGCTCGGGGAAGGGTTCCAGAGCGAATACGCAGAGGTTTGAGGTCGCGGGTGCGGTCTTCTGCTGTGCGGCAAGGGACTGGTTCGGATTCTCCATGACTGCTCATGATGCCGCTGTCCTGGTGTGCTCGGCTGAGGACAACACCACTGTTGCATGGTGCAGCACACGCATTCTCGCTCCTACCAGCGGAGTTGGTGTCCTGTCACCCGGGGGACGATCACATGACACTGGCGGGATAACCGCGGGCATCGCGCCGCTGCGCATCACCGAGCACGCCGAGCCCTGCGGGAAGACCAAACGTCAGGAGGAGACCCTCACCGACCTGGTGGCGGCAGCGGCCGGCCTGATCCTCGGGCAGCGAGGCCGCGGCGCCCCAGTCGCCGTACTGCGGGGCATCGCCTACGAACGCAACGACGATGGAGTGGCCGCGATACTCCACCAGGCGCCGTGACACGGCTGACTCTGCTCGGGTCGCCCGTCGACGGCGCGCTGTCGCCCGTTCTGCACCGGGCGGCCTACGCAGCGATGGGCTTGCCCTGGACGTACCACGCGATCGAATGCCAACCACAGGATCTGGCGGGCTTCCTGGACTCCCTCGACGGCAGTTGGCGCGGCTTCTCCCTGACCATGCCGCTCAAGCAGACCGTCGTCCCGCTCCTGGACGAAGCATCGGAGACGGCCTCACGGATCGGCGCGGCGAACACCATCGTCGTGACACCCAGCGGCCGACTCGTCGGGGAGAACACCGACCTCTACGGGATGGTGCAGGCCCTGCGCGAAGCGGGCGTGACGACCGTCTCTGGCATCACCGTGCTCGGTGCCGGAGCGACGGCATGCACAGCGCTCGCCGCCGCGCGCGAGCTGGGCTGCGATCGGGCGGTCGTCGTAGCCCGTGGCACCGGAAGGGCCCGTTGCCTCCTCGGAGCCCCGGCCGAACGAATCGGCATCACAAGCCACCATCGAGGCGTGGGCAGCCGCTGACCGCTACCTGGCCGCTGACCTCGTCGTATCGGCGCTGCCACCCCAGGCCGCGGATGCCCTCGCACCGCTGTGGACGCCAGGCGCCGGCACTTGGCCCAGCCGGGCACCGCCGGGCATTGCTACGACCGGCCGCCACCCTGGCGGGTAGTCGAGACTCTCAAGCCTCATCGAGTTCGGCGAAACGGCACATGTCGTCAAGGAGGCTCTGGCCGACATTCCGCGCGGCTGGCTCCCGAATGGCACTTCGCGTTCATCGCCCGGCAGACCCTTCGAGCCAGGCTGAAGAAGAGCTGGCCGGGCACCTACGCCTTCCTCGGCTACGCAGACGACGCCCCAGCGGTACTCACACCTCCCGCCCTGGAGCGCACCGAACTCGTCGACGGGGACACACTCAGCTTTTCCGGCCCGCTGAAAGGTCTCCGGCGGTTCATCGGTGTCCGCCTCAGGTCGGGTCCGTGGCCGATACCGTCGGCGGATGGATACACGCGTGGCCGGCATCGTCGTGGAGCACGGCAGGCTTCTGGTGCTGGACCAGGACACCGACGGGCCCAGACACTGGTCCTTGCCTGGGGTTCATTACTGATCGTTTCAGAATGAGGTTCGGAGTCGTCTCAAGCAGATGATGCTGCGGGCGAGTTGGAGGAGTCCCAGATGGAGATCGGCTCGTATCTCGTAGCGGATCCGGAGCCGTTTGAACTGGTGGAGCCATGCGAAGGTCCGCTCGACGACCCAGCGGGTCCTGCCCAGGCCGGAGCCATGGGCTGTGCCCTTGCGGGCGATCTTCGGTGTGATGCCGCGGGCCCGGAGGAGGCGGCGGTACTTGTCGTAGTCGTAGCCGCGGTCGGCGAACAGCCGGCCCGGCCGGTGCCTCGGCCGCCCGCGCGTCCCGCGGATGCGGGGTATCGCGTCCAGCAGTGGCATCAGCTGAGTGACGTCGTGGCGGTTTCCGCTGGTCAGCGAGACGGACAAGGGGGTGCCGTGCCGGTCGACGATCAGGTGGTGCTTGCTGCCCGGACGCGCGCGGTCGACCGGCGAAGGTCCGGTGTGAGCCCCCCTTTGAGGGCCCGGACATGAGAGCCGTCGACTGCCGCGTCGTTCATGTCCAACAGGCCCGCGGCCCGCAGCTCGGCCAGCAGTACCTCGTGCAGCCGCGGCCAGACACCGGCCTCGGTCCAGTCCCGCAGACGGCGCCAGGCCGTCACACCGCTGCAGCCGATCTGTTCCGCCGGAACATCCCGCCAGCTCACGCTCTTGCACAGCACGTAAACGATGCCCCGCAACGCAGCCCGGTCATCCGCCGGCAACCGCCCGGGATACCGATGCCGCCGAGGCGGACGAGCAGGCAGCAGCAGGGCCACACGCTCCCACAGGTCATCGGGCACAAGATCAGCAGACACCCAACAAATCTTGCCGACACAACCGCCAACTGCCAAGCCCCACAACGAGATTCATTCTGAAACGATCAGTTAGCAGCCACGACCCTGTCTCCTCAGCTGGGAACGGTCACTCCCCAGTTGGTGAAAGATCTTGAACCTAGCTCTTCGAAGCAGGCCAGCCCGACCCGTGAACGCCCATCCACCGTTGCGGTGGATGGGCCGTCCCACGAGACCACACAGACGAGCTACAGGAACGACTTCAACTCGCCGTCACGGACATGTAGTCTATGAATCGTCGCAGTTCAGAGCCGGTGTCCGAGCTCCTGCGGTCGGTAAAGTCGACGAGGTTCACAACATCTCCCTGACCACCCGGCACGGCAGCGAAGTCGCCGACACCCTCAAGTACTTCTCCGAACGCATACCTGCCACGTTCGTCTACGCCGGCATCAACATCGAACAGACCACGTTGCTGTCCGGCACTCGCGGGGCCCAGATCGCCGGACGCTTCACCCTCATCCCCACTCACCCCTTCCCCTACGGCCCCGAGTGGAAGAGCCTGGTCGCCGCTCTGGAGAACACCCTGCTGCTGCGCGAACACACCCCGGGCACCCTCACCGCACTGGACCGCTACCTCCACGACCGGACCGGCAGCATGATCGGCGCTCTGTCCCACCAGATCCGCGGCGCCGCCATCGACGCCGTCCTCACCGGCACCGAGGAGATCACGCGCGAGGCACTCGGCTCCGTCCCCCTCGACTACAGCGCAGAGAACCCCGGTCTCGGCGGCGGCCAGTGAGTGGCCTCCCACCCGAGACACTCCAGCCGCCGCCCGTCCGGGTCCGCCCCCGTCCGCTGGAGACCATCGACTCCTTCATCGGCCGTCTGGCTCTGGCCAACCACATCAAGCCCAGCCATCTGCACCGCATCGTCTCCGGCCCGCACTTCGCCACGGGCAGGGTCGCTCCAGACAGAAACACCTTCAACCGCCTCGCGGTGCTGTCTGATACCTCCGCCGACATCCTGCAGCGGGCCCTCACCCTTCCCACCACTCTGGCCCTGGGGCGCATCCCGTCCCCGCACCTCAGCGGCATCGAGAACAGCCAAGCCCAGCTGTTCTTCGAGATCCAACGGAACGCGGACGGCCGGGGACTCGCCGTCCGTACCCTGGCCGAACGTTACAAGGTCTCCCGCCGCACCGTCCGGCAGGCTCTGGACGCCCCGCGAACCCCACCCCACCAGCTCAGACGCCGATTCTCCTGGAGCGCGCGCCCTTACGGCCATCTCATTGCCCTACTGCTCGAACAAGGGCGCACCGCCACGGAGATCTGGGACCACTTGATCGAGGAACACGGCATCACCCTGACCAGGAGCGCAATAGTCCGATATGCCCAGAACTGGCAGCTCGACCAGACCCGCCGGGCACGCGGCCACCTCACGCTCTACTCCTATCGGCCCTCCACCGAGCGGCAGCCGCCACACCACGACGTCGCCATGGACTACCCGACGGCAGCGCGATAGCGGTCCCAGGCATCGCGGCTGTCAGGAGTGAACGGGTGCCGGTGCATGAACTCGTGCAGTTCGGACTCCGGCAGCCAGCCGTGCCACGCCACCTCGTCGGCCCGGGGCTTCGGGTCGACGAGTACGACGGCCTCATGGATACCGAGCCAGTGCGGGCTCAGGCCATCTCGGTTCAGGAACTTCACGACGGATCGGACCGTCGTGTCGATGCCCAATTCCTCAGCCAGTTCCCGGACGGCGGCCTCCTCATAGGACTCTCCCGCCGCGACGGCTCCGCCTGCCATCAACTCGTAGTGTCCCGGGAACCGGGAGACCTGTTCGGACCGGCGATGGACAAGGACCTGTCGCCGACTGTCCCGGCAGACCGTCACCGCAATCCGATGCAACCAGCCGCGGCGGACGGCCTCGCCCCGGCCTACCACTGCCAACACCCGGTCCTGCTCGTCAACGTGCTCAACCATCTCGTCCACGAGCCCCACAATCGCAGGCCCCTCTGACAACGGGACTGTCCCGTCTCAACGGATCTGGTTTACGACAAGTGGCTCGACCAGCGGCGACCAGATCGGTTGAGACAGGGCGGGAGCCGGATTCTCGGCGGATCTGGTCAGATGCGCGTTGCTCGTGCTGCTCATCTCAGTCGATGTGGTTCGGTTCAGGTGTTTCGACCAATCTGGTCGGTGCAGCTCAGTAGGGCCCTTGGGGCCTGCCCCTTGACCCCCGTCCACGATCAGGCGCCGCTCCCACCAACCCCCTCTGATGGCCGCAGCGGAGGCACTGAGACCGGGCGGGGGTCCTACTTCGACGGGCGCGTCCAGGCACGGACGGCCAGCTTGCCGGTGGTGCCGAGATCGAGGTGGGGCGTCACGGTCACCGGATCGGCGCGCTGCTCGGCCCGCACCCTGACGTACGGGACGTTGACGGCGGCGCCGGACTCGGTGGTGTTGCGC
Source organism: Streptomyces sp. NPDC057963 (assembly GCF_042887155.1). Lineage (NCBI taxonomy): Bacteria > Bacillati > Actinomycetota > Actinomycetes > Kitasatosporales > Streptomycetaceae > Streptomyces > Streptomyces sp. NPDC057963. The sequence continues at coordinate 56,072 of NZ_JBHVPX010000023.1, read as the reverse complement.
CACATGAGGCCCGAAAGGGCGCTCTCGCCCGGCTTCAGGACCAGCGGGCGGGCCGGCTCGTCAAATCCGGTACCGGTGCTGATGCCACCGCTTCCATGTACGATCCGGACGCCTTGGACGGGTGACAGATCCTTGTCCAGCAGTTCCAGAAGCGGGTAACCGTCAAGTGAGTAGTCGCGCTTCCCACAGTTCTCCAGGTGCAAGCCCACCACGCGCAGCCCCATCGCGGCGTCGCCGTCATCGGTGGTGAGGCGGATGCCGGAGGGTGGACACTCGCCCGACGCGAGCGGCGCCTCGGCGGCGGGCACCTTGGTCACCCGGGAGACCTTGACGCGGGTCACCCGGGACGCTCCGGGGGCCAGCACCCCCACCCGGACCGTGCCGCGCTCGGTCGCGCCGGGGCCGACCGAGCGCACGGTCTCATGGCTGTTGCCCATGACTTCGCCGGCGTCCGTGGTGAAGTCGAACAGGATCGTGTACGTCAGCGCCTCGGTTCCGTTGTTGGTGACTTCGTAGGCGGCCGAGATCCCGGAGTCACCGGTGGGAAGGGGGTCGGCGTGGACGGAGAACCCGTCAGATTTGGGGGTGGGCGTGGCGGAGGGGATGGTCACCGAAGTGATCCGGACGCCGTCCACGGGCGGGTCGGTGACGGCGGTCCCTGACGCGGGGGCGACTGCGCCGGGGGTGCCCGCCTGTTCGGATCCGCACGCCGTGAGCAGTAGGAGTGCGGCGAGGGCCGGAAGAAGGGAAGTGACTTTGCGCATCAGGTCACTCCATCAGGGGCGCGAGCGCCGAGCCATGGTGTAAGCCAGAATTCCGGTCACAGGCGTGTCACGGGCCGCCTGCCGAGTGGGCTACTGCGACCTGCGGATACGCGGCTCCGGGCGAGATCAGGGGCACGGTGTTAACTACGGTTGCCTGTTCCGGCCGTGTTTGGCCCCCCTCTGAAGGCGCATCGCCGTTCCCGGCCCGGGACGGTAGAGGCTCGACTTCTGTGAGATCGGGCCATCGCTCCAGGAGCGCGGCGACATAGGCCTCGATTTGCTTGGTTGGAGAACGTCAGCCCCGTTCGCGTCGATGTACTTGTCGTACAGATCCGTGAAGCACTGGGCCGCAGCAGCGTCGCCTGCAGGACGCTCGCCTTCCCAGACAGCAAGGTCATAACTCATGGGCGAAGCCCGCCATCCCGCACCGACAGCGGCATCGACGGACCAGACCGCCTGAGACGGAGAGCGAATCGGACCAGATCGACTGAGACCGGAGCCAGATCGCAGAAGACGGTACAGGGACCATCTGCGCCACGAGCCTCACCGTGACTGTGCCGGGCCACGATAGTTGGCACCGTCTGGCCAAGATTCTTGACATCTGTAATGAATTGCCACGTTTGTTGGCACCGGCGCCATGGTTCAGCGCGGCAGCGAGGCCGACGCGCATGGGGTTGCAACGGCGACAGTCTCGTCGCTTGGTTCCTTGCCGCTTTCACGTGACCTTCGGCGATTTCTACAGACCATCCAGTCGCCTGGTCACTGTGTCGAGTGTCGGCCAAGGAGGACCCTCGCGCAGCAAGCGCAGGAATTCCTCTCCGAATCGCCTCCCATTCGGAAACTGGTCGCCAAGCTCCCAACGCCACGCGGCGACCATCGCGATAACGAGCTGCCGACACTCGTCCAGCAGCCCTTGGTCAACGCTTGGGTAGTGCTCGCAGACCGCCTCGGGAACATGGGCGAGATCGAACTCGACGGGTCCACGGCAGCACGTCTCAAGGTCGATGAACAACGGGCCGTTCTTCGTGCTGAGCACATTGCCTGGATGCGGCTCGCCGTGGAGCAGCTGCTCCACGGCGCCGCGGTCGTCGATCGCTCGTCGCAGGCTTGCCAGCCTGCCGCTGAGGAACACGCGGTCCGCGTCGGTGAGCTCCGGCGAGCGATCCGGGTCGGCGACAACTTCCTCCGCCTCCGTGATCCGGTCCGTGAACCTCGGGCTCGGCACATCGACCTCGCGCATGCCGGCGTGCAGCTGCTCCAGCGCCTTGGCATAGTCGACTGGTGAGGTGTGAGGTGTCACGGGCTCGTAGTAGGTCCACAGCGTCACTGCGAAGCCATCGCGCGTGTACACACGCGGGTCCGCCCGAGGCTCCAAGGGACACACCGGGCATCCGACCTCGGCGAGCCGCTGAGCGAGATCGACTTCGAACTGTGCAACCTCTTGTCCCACAGGGGCGACCCGGGCAAAGACGTCGCATGGCGTCAGCCGCAGTGCCAGCTTGTTCGAGTTGTGGAGAACGATTGCATCGTTGGCTGGCAGGTCGAGCGATGCGGCGACCGAAGTCGCAGCCGCGATCGCACGCGTGACGTCGGTCATATCCATCCTCGAATCTTGGCACAGATGAGCGAGGGCGATGCCAACCAGCGTGGCCAGGTGCCAACTATTGTGGCTCGGCACAGTGACGAGCAGCACCACTCAAAGTTCGATGGCACAAGCTCAAAGAGCGGTGTCACAGGACACCTGTATCAGTGAAGGTTGAGCGTTCTCACTGATGCTTGATGACCAGTAGGTTCGTCTCACTGAAGTTTGAGTGGCGAATGTCGCTGGAGTGTCAGCGGTGGCAGTAGAGGAGTTCGCGCGGGCGGGCACAGACCCGGCGCCCAGGGCGATCAACTAGAAGTGAACACGCCCAGCTGCTGAGGCGTCCGGAAGGCGGGACTGCGCGAAAGCGTGGGTCACCGATGGTGCGCTATGCGGCATGACAGTGCCCTTCCGATGGCGGCGCCGCCGCTGCTTCTGAACTCTGCTAAGGGCTGTCCGATCGGTCTTGGCGCAGGTCGTTTGCTGTGACAGACAAATGGATGCCACCGTCCGCGTAGCAGCTCGTTGACCTTCACGCGAACAACCTCAGCCGGACGGGAAGGGGCAGCCGTCCCTGTGGATCTGTCCTCGGTGATCGGGATGAGATCAGCCACCGGCAGCGCGGGCTCGTAGCGTTGAGGCCAGGAACCGTTGTCTTGCCTGTTGGTGTGCACCAACGAGGTTCGAGGAATCCTCTGTCTGTCGTGCTGGCGCATCTGAACCTGGAATCGGCCGCGTCAGGCTCGGGGGTGGCCCTCGTCCCAGCTTGGCCGCCCAGCCCGCAACGTCCCGATGTGGTGGGAACGGTCGACCAGGTGCGCGACGTCCGCGTAGGGGTCGGCATCGAGCAACAGCGCGTCGGCAATGGATCCGACGGTGATCGTCCCCGGTGTCGTCGCCTGCTGACCGATCTTCTCGGCCGAATGCCGGGTACCGGCCGCCAGGACCGCTGGCAGCGGCAGCCCTGCCTTTGCCAGCAATTGCAGTTCTCGCAGCAGGGCGACGGGTGGCGAGGGCATCAACATGGCCACGTCGCTGCCCGCGGTGATCTTCACTCCCGCGTCGTGCATCAGCGCCAGCGTGCGCATCGCATAGTCGAAACGGATGCGGGAGTCCTGCGGGGAATGTCGGGGGAACGGGCGCCCGTAGATCGGGCGGCTGGTGATCTGCGGGATGTCGTCGTGCGTGGCGAAACCATCATCGACCAACTGCTGCAAATAGCCGGCCTCGCCGTTGTGCGCGATCTGCTCCCAGGTGACCAGGGTGGGGCAGTAATAGGTGTTCGTCTCCGCCAGTAGTGCGGCAACGTCGCGGGCCTCTGCGGTGCTACCGGGGTTCTCCGGCTGGAAAGCGTGTTCGATGCCGTCTGCGCCGGACGCCACCGCCTCCTCCAGATCGATGCGTTCGTGGACATGCACGAGCACCTTCTTGCCCTTCTCGTGGGCGGCCTCGACGATGGCTTTGAGGGCGTCGAGGGGCAGCTTGTCCGGAGCGCCGGGCTCGCCGTCGTAGATGCACTTGATGAAGTCGACCTGATCGGCCAGCTCCAGTGCTTGACGATAGGCGACATCGGCATTGTCGGTCTGGTAGGCGATGGGGGCACGTGCCGGATCGTCCAGGACCGGCCAGCCCTCCACACCGGTGAACACCGGCCCGGCGAAGAACAACCCGGCAGCGGCGTCGGTGGCCTTGTCGCGGTAGTCGCGGGCGGCGAGCTCCATCTCCAGTGGACCGCCGAGGTCGACGACGTTGGTCACCCCGGCACTCAGGAAGTCAGCGAGCAGCTGGGAGACGTACTTCGCCCGCTCGCTCTCGGGCTTGAAGTAGGCGTGCCCACCCAGATGCGTATGACTCTCCCACAGGCCCGGCACCAGGTAGCCACCCCGCCCGTCGAGCACGGGAGTGCCACCGGTCGCTGCCCGCGCGTCGGCCGCCGGCCGGATGGCACTGAACCGTCCGTCGGTCACCACCACTTCGGCATCGGCGATCGGGGCGGCCTCCTGCCCGTCGATGACGGTCACGTTGCGAATGATCACGGATGTCTCCTTGTTTTATTTGACGGGCCAACTGCATAGGATCCTATGCATTGGACTGTATAGGTACCTATGTAGTTGGTCAATAGGAGCCTATACACTTGACGTGTGATGCACTCCAGGTTCGGCTCCGCGCCCGCCGCTTTGATCAACATCGCCTCGCGTGCATTGTCCCGGGTCAACGACCGGCGACTGCGACCGCTGGGGTTGACTTTCGCGCAGATGCCCGTGCTGGCGGCGCTGAGCAAGGCCGACGCACTCTCCCAGAAGGAATTGGCGGGGCTGGCCCGGATCGAGCAGCCGTCCATGGCCCAGCTGCTTGCCCGGATGGACCGCGACGGCCTCATCCGGCGCACGCCCGCCCAGCATGATCGACGGGTCAGCCTGATCTCGCTGACTGAGACCGGACTGGCAAAGCTCACACAGGTGCACTCGGTGTTGTTCGAGACCAACGATCAGGCATTGCGAGGCTTCAGCGCCGAAGAAATCGATCTCCTTGTGGACCTGCTGAGAAGGCTTGTCGCCAATCTCGAGGAGAATCCGGCCGACAGTGCGTCGGATGCCGCAGCGACTGGTCCCGCATTCGCCGAGGATTGTGTGCCCGACCACCGGTGGTGATCGGGCGGCAAGCGAAGTCGACGAGGTCTGGCGTCGACTGAACCATGCTCAGTACGTGACGCCGGCCGGGTAGTAAGCGGTAATGTGCACAAGTGACTGACGTGATCATCCTTCACGGAGCCTGGCACCAGCCCGCTCACTACGCCGAACTTGCCGATCTGCTGCGCGCCCGGGATCTGTCCGTGGAGGTGCCCGACCTCTACGAGCTGTCGCTCGCCGAGAGCACCGCGAAGGTCGAGGCCATCGTCCTGAGCTCGTCGGAGCCGTCGGTGGTGGTGGGGCATTCGTTCGGGGGTGTCATCGCTGGGACGGTGCGTGGTGCTGCCGCGTTGATCTTCCTCAACAGCTGGATTCTCGACGTCGGTGAATCCCCGGCCAAAGTGCTCGCGGAGACCCCTGGCGAGCCCGGCGAGGGGTTGCTCGCGCTGCCGGACGGGGACGGGCGGCTCTGCCTGGACCCGGACGATGCGCGGGCGAAGCTCTACGGCGACGTGGACGAACCGGCGGCCACGCGTGCGGTGGAGTTGCTGCGTCCGGAACCTCCGTCGATCTTCGACGCCACACCTACTCGCGTGAGTTGGCGGGACACTCCGTCGATCTACCTTCGCGGGCAGCAAGACCGGACCATCGCGACTCCACTTCCGGACCGCTTCGCCGGGCGTTGCTCTCGCACGGAAATGTGGGACACCAGCCATTCGCCCTACCTGGGTCGCCCGGCCGCCGTGGCCGACCTGATTCAGCGTCAGCGAGCGGGCGACGGCAATTGAGCCCGAACCGAGGTGTCGTTGGCGTGCCCAGGTCAGGAAGTCTCGGGCGGGATAGGTGGATTCGGCCCGGCCGGTGGTACCCCGTTGGCAGTGGCACTGACCGGCGGCAACCGGTTCCGGCACAGGTGTTTTCCGCTGGGAGATCCGCGACGACATGCAGCAAGCCATCATGTTGCGAGGCAAGAAGAAGCCCCACTCCACGCGATCATCCCGGCGGCGCGTCCGCGTGATCGAACCGATCAAGCACCTCATCGGCCCCATGCTTGAGCAGGGACTCGACCGGGGGACGATCCGGAATCAGCTGATCGGCGAGCACGGCATCACCCTCCACATAGCCTCACTTGCCAACTACGCAAGAACATGGCGACTCGGTCGGCACCACGAAGAACTTCCGCGCCCGCGCACAGCCATCGAGGCCACCACTCAGCCTTCAGTGAGACCGCTCAACCTTCAATGAGACAGGACACCGACCTCATGCATGCCGAGCGCGAGCGGCATGCCGCCTACCTGGCACTCACCACCATCCGCCCCGCCGACAACACCCCCTGCGCCGTCGGCTGCTGCAGTTGTCCGCACAGGTCTGGTGGCACCCCTTCAGGGGCACGAGGTACGGCCGGATGCCGGCTGCCCGCATAGCGCTCCGAAGGTTCGCCCGCGCCCCGAAACAGAGCAGAGCGACATGAGCTGCGACGCCCCCTCACTCCGCGGCAGGAGTCCATCCTCCAGGTCATTCGGGCGCGATCGCCGAGAGCGGCGAAGCGCCCAGCCTCCGTCAGATCGCCGAACGAGTCGGCCTGGCCAGTACCAGCTCCGTCCACTACCAACTCGGCGAACTGGAAGAGCGGGGCCTGGTCCGTCGCACGGCCCGCCGCTGGCGCTCCTGCCGGCTCAGCTCCTGAGTCCACTGCGCGCCTCGGCTGCCCCGCCCAACCACCTTTCCGGGAGGCCGGGCTCACTGGTACGACCCCCGCGCGGTGCGACGCTGGTGGGACGGGCGCCCGGCGACGGCCCCGGACTCGGCCGTGTCGGCAAATGAGAAGTGGCCCTGATGTACGGCGCCTGGTAGGGAGCCCCGTCGGCGTAACCCCTATCGCGCGGCGCTACGACTCCACCCGCAGAACCGCCTGCCCAGGGAGTTGAGCCCACGATCTTGCGCCTGGTGATCTTGATTGGCAGGCTGTGCGGGTGCGTGCTGATCTTGTTCCAGATGACCTTTGGGAGCGCGTGGCTCCGCTGCTGCCGCCCGTCGCCGAGCGTCGTCATCGATACCCCGGACGTCTGCGCGTGCCGGACCGGGCGGCGCTCGCGGGTGTGATGTACGTGCTGCGGACCGGTGTTGCCTGGCGGGACGTTCCGGCCGGGACTGTGGGCTGCTCCGGAGTGACGGCGTGGCGTCGGCTGCGGGACTGGACCGAGGCTGGCGTGTGGCCCCGCCCGCACGCCGCCCTGCTGGCTGAGCTGCGGCGAGCGGACATGCTGGACCTGGACGACTGCGCCATCGACGGCTCACATGTCCGGGCCGTCAAAGGGGGGATCACGTCGGCCCCTCGCCTGTCGACCGCGCCCGCCCCGGCTCCAAGCACCATGTGATCGTCGACCGCCACGGCACCCCGCTGGCCGTCACTCTCACCGGCGGAAACCGTCACGACGTCACCCAGCTGCTGCCGCTGCTGGATGCCGTCCCACCGATCCGGGGCCTGCGGCGACGCCCGCGTCGCAAGCCCCAACGCCTGTACGCCGACCGGGGTTACGACTACGACAAGTACCGCCGCCTGCTGTGGAAGCGTGGGATCAAGCCGATGATCGCCCGACGCGGCGTCGCCCACGGTTCTGGGTTGGGCAAGGTGCGTTGGGTGGTCGAGCGCGCCTTCGCCTGGCTGCACCAGTTCAAAAAGCTCCGCATCCGCTACGAGCAACGCGCCGACCTCCATCAGGGCCTTCTCGAACTGGCCTGCAGCGTGATCTGCCTGCGAAGACTCCAGCAGAATCGCCGCTCGCCGGGTCAGTAGCGGAGGCGGGCCTCAGATCCGTCGATGCGCAGCGTGCAGTTCTTGAAGACCTGCAGCAAAGGTTGCCCGCCGCCGACCGGGGCCAGCGTGAGCTCCAGGTCCCTCAACGGCTTCACCACGGCGACGGTGCGAGAGCCATCTGGGTCCGGGCCCCTGAGGGCCGCCCATGCCTCGAACAAGGCCCTCACCCTCTCCCAGCCTGACCCCGGAGTGAAGCGCGCCAGGAAGAACGGCTGGTCACACCCGTACTCACTGAGCTCACCGAGCAAGACGTTCCCCTGCAAGAGCTGCCACTGCGTCACAACTCGCCCCGTTCTCAACCGTCCAGTCGAAGTCGCATCTTCGCAGTGCACAACTGTCTGGCCAAGCCATTCTGAAACGATCAGTGAGGCCGCGCGGAGCTTGTCGATGAAGTCATCGACGCCCGCCACCTGCCGGTAGGGCTTGAAGGACGGCGCAAGGTCTCGAACCATGGCTTCGGGTCAGGTCCGCTTGCGGCTCGCGATCTCGTCAGAGAGCTGCTGCACGTGGGCGGGGTCCGCGTCCCGGGCAAGGGCGACGTAGTGGTCCATGACGGCCGGCCGGTAGCGCACGGGCAACGTCTGTCCTGGGGCGAGTCGGGTGAGCTCGGTGATCGTGAGGTCTTCGTCTGCGATACCGCGGAACGAGATGCCGTCGGCGGTCTCCACGTCGAACATCAGGACCACGCGTGGACTGCCGTCGCTGCTGACCTCCCGCCAGTCGACGAGAACGCCGAGCGCAAGCGCCCCCGTACGCAGTTCCGCATTGCGCTTCCGTGCATCACTGCTCAGGAGCGGGTTCGGGGCGACGCCCGGGAAGTCGGGCCCGACGCCGAGCGATTCCCGACTCAGGTCGGGCCTGAGCTGCGCCATCAGATCGTTGAGCTTCTTCTTCGAACCGAACATCCTGAACCCTCCCTCACACCGGTGCCGGAATCTCGGCCTGGCGCTTCGCCTTCACTGCGATTGCACGTCGCGGCCATTCCCGGCCTCCGTCGCATCGCCCCGTCCCGATGGGGTCGCCGTCTGCGGTCGCGGACGGGCTCGGTCGGTGCACCTGTCTGTCGGACGAGCCACGTCCGCACGCCGACAGGAGGACCAAGCCGTGATCGATATTGACCCCAACAGTAGCGGGCTTCCGGGGATCGCGCAGTTGCGCGACATCGTGGGCGCGGTGATGACCGTCGGCCTGTTCCTGAGCGTGCTCGCGCTCATCATCTCGGCGATCGTCTGGGGTTTCGGAGCCAACAGCAGCAACCCTCATCTCGCGTCCCGTGGCAAGACCGGGGTGCTGGTCTCGTGCGGTGCCGCGACCCTGTGCGGAGCGGCGGTCACGCTGATCAACTTCATAGGTTGCCGGAACAGGTGCAGGTCCGTGACGACGCGGTGGGCCGGGTGGAGTGGACCGTCTCGGTCGACTCCACGGTCAACCGTGCCCACCAGCACGCTGCCGGCGCCCGCAAAAAGGGGATGCGGACGCGGACGAACTGGACGATCCGGGCCGCTTGCAGACGCGCCAGGCCCCCGGCCGGTCCCGAGGCGGGCTGACAACCAAGGTCCACCTCGCCGTCGACGGCCGGGGCCTGCCCTTGCCCATCGTGCTCACGCCCGGCAACGTCAACGATGCCACCGCGTTCGGCGAGGTCCCCGACGGGATCCGTACCCCGCGCGTCGTCACGGGGCGCCCGCGCACGACGCCGGAGCACGTGCTGAGCGACAAGGCCTATTCGAGCCGGGCGATCCGCCACCTGCTGCGGCGCCGCGGAGTCGCTGCCACGATCCCCGAACGCCGTGACCAAGCGGCCAACCGCCAACACCGAGGGCGCCTCGGCGGCCGCCCGCCCGCCTTCGACAAGGAGATTTACCGCGACCGCAACGTGGTCGAACGATGTTTCGCCCGCCCCAAGCAGTTCCGCGCGATCTCGACCAGATTCGACAAGCCCGCCGATCGCTACCGCGCCGGAATCGTCCTGGCCTCCCTGATCCTCTGACTCCGCGAACCAGCCAGGTGATCATTTGTCAGACACGCCCTAGCGCGTGAAGTCGCCGGCGATACAGATCAGACGCGGTCCGCTCCACAGCACCTGGGATGCGGCCGTAGCCCCGAGCCGGTCACGAACCAGGTGCTCGAACTCGGACCGGTGATCCATCAGCCACGAGAGATAGAACAGGCCCTGGTTGATGACACCTTCTCTGAACTACGAGTTGCGAGGATCCGGGCCGACGCCAGACCGACATGCCCGGTCACCCTCCGATGAAGCTCACTGTTTCTGTCATGTCAGCCCGCCCGGTACGCAGCCGCGGCACGCCCTCCTTCTCGAATCCCACCGAGACACCGCAGAACAGCACGAGCCCGTCATCGGCTCCGACGATCTGGCTGACGGTCTTGCGATACATCGTCCACATCACCTGAGGGCAGCTGTGCAGACCTTCCGCCCTCAGCAACAGCATGACCGTCTGCAAGTGCATCCCCGCGTCCCCCCACTGCCCTGGCCCCATCGTCCGGTCGAGGTAGCAGAACACCACGACCGGTGCCCCGAACGCCTCCGAGTTCAAGGCGGCGATCTTCATGGGCCTGTCGGGGTCGTCGCGCTCGATCCCCAGCGCTTTGTACCGCTGGGCAGCCGCGGCGGAAAAACGGTCCACATAGGGCGAGGTCAGTTCGGCCGGGTACATCGGATACTCCCGCTCATCCCCCGGGTCTCCCGCCAGTGCCCTGGCCGTTGCGCGCCTCTTCAGCTCGGCCAAGGGCTCGCCGGTCACGACATACACATGCCACGGCTGGAGGTTCCCGCTCGACGGAGCCCGCGTCGCTGCGGCCAGCACACGTTCGAGTATCTCTTTGGATACCGGCTCATCGCTGAACGCCCGCACAGCCCGGCGACTGTCCACAGCTTCATACACATCCACGTCTGCTCTTCCCCTCACTCAACGACAACCACCTCTCTACCGTCTTCAGCACGCACAAGAGGCAACAGGTGATCCGGATCGCGCAGGTATCCCCGTCGGCTGATCATGTAGGTCAGTGTTCGCCCGCATTCACCGCACCGTGGAGCGGCTATCGAGGTCGCGCCGGCCTCCCGCAGTCCTCGCAGAAGTTGTCCCACCGACCACGCGACCGGCGGCCCGCCGGTCGTCAGCACCTGTGGGCAGTCAGCGAGGAGCTGAGCCAGCCGACGGCGTTTCGGGCGCCCGTCGGCGACATCGACGACGACGTCGTGGATCCGGGCAGTGTCCAAACTTTGTTCGACCGTCGAGACCAGCCGCACGATCAGGCCCACCGGGTCCGCCAGGGCCTCGTCGATGGTGTCGGTCACTGGTCAGCCGGGGCGATCCTGGCTCGCTTGGGTCGCAGGTCGCCGATGCTCTCGGCGGCTGTCCCGCCTGCTGCGGCTTTCTTGGGCCTCTGCACGGCGCCGACGGCGGCGACGGGTTCGATCAGGTCGTCCATCGTGCAGTCCAGGATGTCCAGCAGGGCCATAAGGATCTTCAGGCTGAGGCGCTCGGGGCGCTCGACTACGAGGCGGTAGACCTGGCTGGAAGACAGGTTGATGCCGCGTGCGGCCAGCGGCGGCAGGAGGTCGGTAGTGGAGAACATGCTGTGATCCGCCATCATGCGACGCAGGTGCCAGCGGTAGTCGAGCTTGGCGGCCATCATCGATCCTTCCCGGTCGGCGCCTCATCGAACGCCGGGTTGAGTGCGTTACCCAGAGCAGTGTTCATGAAGTCGTCGCTGACGTGGGTGTATACGGCTGTCGAGCTGTCGCACTCGTGGCCCAGTCGCTGCCGAATAAAACGCCTATCTACACCGTTTTCGGTTAAATGTGTGACATATGAATGTCTGAGGGAATGGGGAACCAGGGCCTTGGGGAGCTTCAGGGCGTCGCGATAGGCGGCGAACCGGGCGTTGATCTCGGAAGGCTTGACGCGGCCGCCGCGTTCGGTCACCCACAGCGCCGGGAGGTCCTCGTGGCCGAAACGCGGACGGACGTTCTCGACGTAGTCCCGGGCCGCGTCCACCGCCCAGTCCATGACCGACAGCACGTTCCGGCGCCGCGGCGGCTGCCCCCGTTTCGCCTTGCCGTAGCGCACGTTGAGCGTTCCGTACCGGCCGAACTGACGCGCCTTCGGATTGCGGCCGAAGTCGACCACGTCCAGCTTCGAGGTCTCCGTGCGCCGCAGGCCCCATCCGTAGACGACCTTGAAGAGGGTGGCGTCCCGGTAGGCGGCCAGTGCCCCCTTGCGCTTGGACCGTATCGCGCGGTCGACCTGGTCGTCGGCGTAGTCGAGGAACCGCTGCAGCTCGTCGCGGGTGAACGGCCGGGCCTCGGGGTCGCCCTCATAGTCGTTGAGGTGGGCGATGGTGTTCCACTCGTGGCAGATCGCCACCGGGTGCGCGCCGAAGGCGTCCTCGCAGGCGGTCGCCCAGCCGTAACGTCCGTCGATGAGGAACTCGGTGAACTGCCGTACCTCGCCCTGGTAGCTGCGGATCGTGGACGGCGCCAGGTGCCTCTCACCGGTCAGCGAGGCCGGCCACTCGTCCATGTGGCCCGGCAGCCACTCCCACGGGTACTCGTTGGTGAACTCGTGGAAGCGCCGGGTCAGCCGCTCGCGGCCGGCGATCATGTCCTCTTTCAAGCCTCGGGACATCTGCTGGGCCCGCCATCCGCGCAGCATCGCCGAAACCATCGCGTCCTCCGGACGCAGCTGGATCACTCCGGAGACCAGCTCCAGTTGAGCCGCACCGGCCAGGGCCACCGTTCGCGTCGCGCCACGCAGACCATCCCTTCTAGAGGGCAGATCCTGCATCAGATGGGATGAGCGCGGCAAACTGCCTGATCAGACGGCTAGTTCGTAGTAGCCTGCGAGAGCATCAGAGCGTCGCTGTGAGCTGGTGACCTGCGACTTCTCGCCCGTCTGATGCAATTCCCGAGGGTTGGCGTAATTCAGAGTGACCTTCGTCTTGAGATGGCCGTACTGCAGGGCAGCGGCGATGAAGCCACGGGGGCGGCGCACGATGAAGTACGCGAGCGTGTGACTTGTGTCCGCAGAGGCCGTGTGCGGATAGGTCCGTGTGGCCATTGAGCGGGGTGATTGCCGCAGCCGATTTCACCTTGATGGCGACGGGCGGTGTTGCGATTCCCGAATGGTCACAGTGAGGCAGATCGCAACCCGCCCTTACTTCGAGTTGCCCGCAGAAGGCTCGAGGAGGTCCGGATGTCGGTGACGTGCGGCAGGATAGTCGTCATGGGAACGAGACTTGAGACTGTGGCGATCACGGGTGCAGCCGGGCGGATCGGATCGGTGGTGCGGGCGGGCTTGCGTGATGAGGTAGCGCGGTTGGTGCTCATCGATCGTGTTGGGCTCACAGCGCAGACGCCGACGGAGGACGTTCACCAGCTGGATCTGCGTGACGCTGAAGCGGTGACAGCAGTCCTGAAGGACGTGGACGCGGTGGTGCATCTGGGTGGGGTCCCTGACGAGGCGCCATTGCCGGATCTGCTGGACGGGAATGTCCGAGGGACGCACAACGTACTGGAGGGCGCGCGTCGGCAGGGGGTGCGGCGGGTCGTGCTGGCCAGCAGCAATCGTGTGAGCGGCTTCTATCCGGTCGCGGAGACAGTGACACCCGAGATGCCCACGCGTCCGGACGGCCTTTATGGGGTCAGCAAGGTTGCAGTGGAAGCGCTTGGGCGCCTGTATGCGGACAAGTTCGGCCTGTCGGTGGTGTGCCTGCGGATCGGGAGCTTCGAGGACGCACCGAGCGAGCGACGGCATCTGTCCACGTGGTTGAGCCCCCGCGACGGCATCGGCTTCGTCCGGACGGCTCTCACCGCTCCGGATGTGCGCTTCGAGACCGTCTATGCGGTCTCCGCCAACACTCGCCGTTTCTGGGATACCGATGCCGGGGCGGATTTGGGATACGTGCCCGTGGACGATGCCGAATCCTTCGCTTCGCTTCTTCCGGCAGGCGGAGACCCGGCCAAGAACGACCCGCAGGGCGGCGAGTATGCCAGCGCGGAATACACCCTCCGACACATGTGAAGGCCGGCTCAGCTGCTGTGGGCTGGGCATGTCAGCTGCAGGATCCGATTGTGGTTGTTCGGGCTGCTGGGGGGCGGGTCCCGCGGTTGGCCGCAGCGGCTGTTCCACGGAGATGGACGATCAACAGGATGCTCATGTGCTGGCCCCACGTCGTCGCCGCGAACCGGGCCTTCACGGGCCCGCCGCCCGATGCTCGGCGTACCGGCTCAACGCGGCCTTCAGCCATACCCGCGAGTCGAACAGACCCACCCCGTGCTCGGCCAGGAACTCCATCCACTCCTTCAGTGTCGTCCATCACGCCCGTCACTCCCGTGCTCGCGCTTTCCCCCGGCCTCACCTGCGGCATCAGCGTGCCGGCATCCACGTTACGAAGAGACTGCCTCACCCCTTCAGGAGATCGGCGCTCGTGCCTCTAATCGGCGGTCTGCCAACGCCTCCGGCACCGGCGACACCACCTTTTCGATCATCTCGACTGGGGGCTCAAGTCATACCGGGGCCGAAGATCGGGAGCCTCATTGCAAGACCACGAAGAAGGTAACGGGGCACCGCTCTTGGACAAACCCACCTGATACCCCTGTCCGTTGCAGAGATCCGCCGCCTGATCGGGCTCCTCCTCCGACCACAGCACCTCACCCCGACCCGCCACCTGCACTGGTCATGGTGGAGACGACTCAGCCAAACCCGCGCCCGCCACAGCCACTACAAACGCCGAGGCCAAACCCCATAATCCGCCGCCTCGCCGACGACATCGACGCCGGGCTCGGCGGCGACGACCATGCGCAGTCCGGCGTGGACCAGCCCCACTGATCGGTGTCGCTGCTGTCGAAAGGTGTGGCCAGCACCGTGCCACCGGCGTCCCGCAAGGACTCCTCGGCCTCCGCGAGCCGCGCTTCGTCGATGCCGCCGAGTGCGACCTTCGCGCCCGCGGCGACGAGTGCCCGGGCGTCGCCGAAGCCGATCCCGGACGCCGCGCCGGTCACGAGTGCCGCTTCCCCTGTCGGCCAGGTCACGGTCTTCTCCGTTTCCACTTTGATGATGTCCGGATGGGCTGGTCGGATGTCGGTCGTCCTGTGTTGCTGACGGACGACCACAGACTCGTCCGCGCGGAGTTTGTGGTGAATCCAGTGCCGGGCTGCTGTCGGCCGAACCGGCGGTCACCCGTCAACCGTGGCGCGTTCCGGGCCCGTCACCCGCCATCCGGTGGGTTTGCTGGACCCGTTCCGCACCGCTACGTCGCAGTGCCGGCTACGCGGCCTCGGAGTGGGGCGGGGGGATCGGGTCGGTGAGGCGCAGCAGCAGTGCCGCGGCGATGTACCGCATTCTGCCGACGTTGGTGCGTGGGTCGTAGCCCAGGGCGTGCGTCAGCCCTTCATGGCGTGCTTGCACGGTCGAGTGGTGCATGCCCAGATCGGCCGCTGCGGAGCGGATGCTGTAGGCCTCCACCAGTGCGCGCAGCACGTCTGCGGAACGCCGATCGAGGCGGGCGAGGGCTCGCACGTCCTCATGCGGGATCTGTGGGTCGTACGACTGCGCGAGCAGGAGCAACGCCCCGAGATCCGTCGCGTCGACTGTCGGCGCAGAGGCGTCCGACAGCCGAAGTGCGATGATCGCCCCGTCCCAGGATTCGGGTGCCCGGTCGGCGCGCACCCAGGTCCCGAGCCCGACCGGCTCCGGCGGACTGAGCTTGCCGGAGATATCGAGTGTGGCCCTCAGGAGCCCGTACCGAGTCGGTACGATCGCCGAGGGTGCGTCGATCTCAGCGGCATCCGCCATGGTTGCCAGGATCCGCACCGGCGTGGCCGGATCGATCCGGCGCTTGGCGAGGAGCGTCACCCGTTCGTCGATCGGACGGGCCGAATCGATGAGCGCGTCGAAGCCGCTCCCGGGATTGCGACGCGCCTCCAGCAGTTCGACACCCAACGCGAGGCGCTCCACGACCATCTCGTCGTTGGGGTCTGCCTCGCCGTCTCGCTCGAGCCACACCGTCCAGCCGGCGCCGGACCTCCGGGAGGAACGTCGGCGGACGTCGGCGACCTCGGCGGGCAGGCGTCCGTCGGGATCCCGCCGGCTCACTCGCCCTCGGATCTCGACGCCGGCGACCGTACCGGAAAGGACCGCAGCACCGCGCAGGAGGCCGTCGAGTCCGACACTCCGGGCGATGAGCACATCGAAGTACGACACGATCCGTAGGGTTTCGCTCGCCTCCGGGTCGAATGCATTCAGTCGTCCAACCAACTGCTGCAACTGCGCTCCGCTCCTTCGCGCTTTTCCCACAGTTTATCGAGATCCGCGAGTGGGCGTCGTCTCAGGAGCCCAGGGTGCGCCCTACCCAAGCGTTTCGCGCGGCCGTCATGGCGTGCGCGAGAGCAGTGTGGGGTGCGGTCAGGTCGAAGCTGTGGAATCCGCCGGGCCATATGTGGAGTTCGGCCTGCACGCCCGCGTGCCAGAGGGCAGTCGCATACGCCACGTCCTCATCCCGGAAGACCTCGGCCGAGCCGCAGTCGATGAACGCGGGCGGCAAGCCGGTGAGGTCGGTCGCACGGGCGGGCGCGGCGTAGACCGACACCTCCTCGGTTCCACGTCGCTCTCCGAGAAGCGCGGTCCAGCCCATGACGTTGCTCCCGCGGTCCCATACGCCGACGGCATCGAACTGGGCCGAGGAGACCGTCTGGTCCCTGTCGTCGAGCATCGGGTAGATGAGGACCTGGCCGGCCAGGGCCGGTCCCTGCCGGTCGCGTGCCATCAGCGCGGTGCCTGCGGCAAGACCGCCACCGGCGCTCTGCCCGGCGATGATCAGCCTGTCGGGGTCCATGCCGAGTTCCCGGGCGTGCTCGGCCGTCCAGAGCAGCCCGGCGTAGCAGTCCTCAACCGGGTAGGGATCGGGATGCTCGGGTGCGAGCCGGTAGTCGACGGTGACCAGTACGGCGTCGTGCTCGACGACCCACGGGAGGGCCTGGCTGAGGCCGGAGAATCGATCACCGGCGATCATGCCGCCGCCGTGTGTGTGGTAGATCCCCGGACCCAGCCCCTGATGATCTTGGCGGGCGATCACCGAGACGGTGATTTCGTCGCCCAGGTACCCCGGGATCGTGAGGTCGCGCCGAGTCAGACCGGCAGCCTCGATCACCTCATCGGTGACCTCTGCCGTTGCCGTTCGGCGTATGTCAGGGATCATCTCTGCGGTCAAGGTCGGGGGGATCTGATCTGCAAGGACCACGAGCACAGCCTCAAGCTCCGGGTCGAACGGCGGTCGCGGATTCTTGAGGGCCATGGGCAATCCTTCCTCTGCGTCGCGTGGTTGCGGCGTCGAATCAATCGTCCTGTGTGTGTTGCTGTGCGAGGAACCGCCGAACGCTGCAGAATCAGCGGGCGGCCTCCGCCGTTCGCGCGCGTCGCCTGCCGACATGCCACGGTCCGGTACGGGCGACCCGGAAGCGGGAAGCCGCTCTTGCTGGACCGTTCGAAGACGATCAGCCGACCTGTATGAGGGTCTTCGCGCCGGCGCCGCTGCGCAGCGAATGGAGGGCGGCGATGACGTACTCGAAGACAATCCGGTCGGGGATGCGCGGTTTGTGACAGCCCAGCGGGTGGGTGTCCACGTGCTCGGGCAACAGCGCCGCGAACTGGTCCCACAGGGGTTCGAGCAGGAATGATGGCAGGACAGGCACGAGCCCTCCGGTAATCACTGAGCGTAGAGAACTCCATGACTCGGGCTCGTGCCTGCATTGCATCCAGGGCGCTCTGGAGCGGCGACTTCGCGTACTGCCGGTCGGTCTACAAGGGAGCGCCTCTACGCCTCCGCTGAACCGGACAACCGGACTGTCCCGGTCACAGCCTGAGCGGAGGGATCTGCTGGGCGGGTCCTGGCGGAATGAGGTCAGAGCCGAAATGTCCGTACGACGAAGGTCTGTCCGGCGACCGAGGGCCAGCTCGCCCAGCTCTGGTCCGCGGCCAGGGCGGGCGCACCGACTCCGTCCGGCAGGCCGACGGCGGTGGACACCACACGGAGCGGCAGGGGGCCCTTGCCGCGGGTGCGGATGACGACGTCGATGCCGTCGGCGGGCGGGGCCGCGTAGCTGAAACTCCAGCCCCAACCGCCCTCCGGGCGCTTGGGCCCGCCGACGATCCTCGCGCCCTCGACTGTGGCCCCGAGGATCCGGTGGGCGCCGGTGCCGGCGTGGACGTCGATGCTGTGGGCGCCGGCGGGGGCCTGGATACGGACCCGGACCGTACGTACACCGCCGGCCTCGGTGCTTGAGACGTTCGCGGTACGCGGTGTGTCCAGGGGTGCGGCCTTGGCCGCCCCGTTCGCGAGCACGGCATCGTCCAGTGCGGGGACGCGGTCTTCGAAGCGAGCCGGTTCACCGGTGAGGAGCTTGCCGACGGCGGGCTGGGAAGTGTCGCCGTCGCTGACCCAGGTGGCCTTGCCCGTGTCGGACTCCAGGACGTATCCGAGGCTGACCGGCCGGGGTTCATCGGCGCTGTAGCCGTCCAGGGCCGTACCCACGACCAGCGTGCCCGCACCTGTCACAGCCGTCGCGAGCATCCCGACGGTAAGCGCACGACATGAGGGAAGGGGCTCCAGGAGGCTCAGCAGCACCGCGGCGAGCAGTGCCGCGAGGACCAGCGGGGCGGCGATGAGCGACAGCCCCAGAGCGGGCAGCAGCAGGAGCACGACCGGCAGGACGAGCGCCACAACCGGCAGGGCCGTCACCGCTCCGGCCACCGCCCGCCACGGGGAGTCGGCTGGTGTGAACCGCAGCGTCACCGCGAGAACCGCCAGTCCGATCAGCGCCGGCCAGGTGAAGAGGTAGGCGCCCCCGGGCAGCAGCACAGCGCAGACCACGGCGAGCATCGCGAACCAGCCGAGCACACCCACCATGATGTCCAGCGGCGACGCCTTGCGACGGGCCCAGCGGTACCAGGCGACAAGCAGCACCAGGAGCAACAACGCTCCGCCCCATGCGTACCGGCCGAGGTGGTGGACACTGCCCTCACTGAGCGCGAAGTCCGGCCGGGCCAGGCTCAGCGCCGACCACCCGGCCAGCCCGATCACCGCCGCACCGGTCAGCGTGAGGGGGAAGGTCAGGGCGGCCCGTCCGGCCCCGCGGGGAGACAGACCTCGGCTCCGGCCGAACCACAGCAGCAGCGGCACGCCCAGGAGGGCCGTCAAGGCGAGCGGCAGAGCCAGCCATGCCGGGTAGGACACGACTGCGCCGAACAGGGAGAAGTACGTGGCGTCCGGACCACTCTGCGAGAGGTCCGTGCCGCCGAGCTGGCGGACCGCTCCGAGGGCCGCGTCCCCCATGTCCTGCACGCTCGCGGCATCGAGCCGGGAGATGCTGTCGTGGGCGGTGTGGTAGTGCGCGGAGCCGTTCATGAAGGCGAAGTTGAGACCGCGCATCCCGGCCTCGTCGAAGACGGTCAGGTCGGTGTCGTTGGGCAGCCGGTCGTAGATCGCGGCGGAGAACGACGTGGTGACCGCACCGGAAGCCTTCACGGCGGAGGTGAGACCGGTGCCCGCCATCTGGAACATCATGACGGGCCCGGACGTGCCCCGGCCCTCCATGTTCACCACGACGGTCTGCCGGGGGTCGGCGGCCCGGGGTGTGCCGGCCTCCGCGTCGACGAAAGCCTGCGCGCCGAGCAGCCCTTGCTCCTCGCCGTCGGTGAAGAGGATCTCGATGTCGTTGCGGAGCTGCGGTCCGGCCTTGAGGACCCGGGCGATTTCGAGGATCGCGGCGACGTTGGAGCCGTCGTCGCCGGCGCCAGGGGCGATCGGCACGGAGTCGTAGTGGGCGACGACAAGGACCCGGCCGGTGGGCTGCTTGCCGGGGATCGTGGCGTGGACGTTGGAGACGGACCCGACGATGGCCGGGCTGTCTGCGTCGGAGGGGGCGACCCGGGTCTGGACCTCCGGCCGCAGACCCAGTTTTCGCAGCTCACCGACGAGATACTCCCGTACGCCCGACTGCGCGGCCGAACCCGCCGGGTGCGGGACCTTAGCAATGTGGTCGAGCTGTGCGACCGCACGGGCCGCCGAGAAGTCACCAGTGGGAGCGGAGGCCGGCCGGGGCTCGGATATGCGCAGCGGCAGCATGGCCGCGATGCCGGTGAGAAGCAGCAACAGGAAGGCGGCCAGGGCCGGCACTCGTCTGCGCATCGTGGTCGGAACCTGCACGGATTTACCTCAATAGCGGGAGTGGGTGGGACAGCGGGCCGGTACGTGCCGGGGCCGCCGCATTGGCGACGATCGGCAGCTCGGCGGTGTAGCGCTCCTCAGCGCTGTCGCGCGGCCCGAGCGGGTTGGTGTCCGGGATCAACTCGGAGTCGGTGAAGCAGTTCGAACCGGTCTCGACGGTCCTGCGGATCGAAGTAACCGGAATCGTCATCGAGTTGCTGCATGCCATTCGTACTCGGGCCGCTCGTGGCTACAGACTGCTCGTACGCCTTCTCAACATGGTCACGACATTCAGCGGTCCGACGGACAGGCGCCTCTGGGTGACGAACCCGAAGTGTTGGTAGAGCGCCACATTTCCGGGGTCCGCGGTGGTGAGGTAGACCCCGGCCGCGGCTGATGTGTCGGCCAGCAGACGGTCGAGGAGACGCCTCCCCGCCCCGCGGCCCGCAGCGCCGGGAACCACCCCGATGAACTCCAGCGTCCAGGCGCTTTTGGGCGCACCGGCTTCGGTGAGGTCGAGATAGCGCAGGGTCCGCTGCACGGGCCGTGGACCGCAACGCGCGAGCGCACGGGCCGCCCACTGCGCCTGAGCGGCAGGTGAGAGCCGAGCTCCGGGCGGGGTGAGGACGGCGGCCGCGATGGGGCGGCCGCCGTCCCCGGTCAGGGCGTAGCGGCGCGATCCGGGAAGGGTGGCATCGGCGCGCAGGGTGGCGTCGAACCAGTTCTCCCTGGTGGTGGACGAACCGCCGCAGATCCAGGAGGTCGCCGACTCACGGGCAAAGGCATCGGCCAGCACACGTACGCAGGCATCCACGGGCGGGCAGTCGTCGATCTCCGGCCCGTGCGGAGCTGTGTCCGGGAACTGTGGGTCGTTCATGGTCCTCCTTCATCAACACTTGCTCGATTCAAAACCGATCGTATAACTTTCGATCGTAACGGACTAGAGAGGAAGAGTGAATGAGGATCCTGGCACTAGGCGGACCCGGTGCGATGGGGGCGGTGGCGGTGCGGGTGGCGGCCGGGCTGCCCGAGGTGACCGAGATCGTGGTGGCCGACAAACGCCTCGAAGCGGCCCAGGGGCTGGTACGCCGCCTCGCCGGTGCCGGTGGTGCGCCCCTGCGGGCCCTGCAGGTGGACGTGACCGACGACACCGCCCTGCGGGCCGCGCTGGCTGACGCGGATGTCGTGCTCAACACCGTCGGCCCGTACTACCGCTTCGGCCTGACCGTGCTGAGTGCCGCAATCGCGACCGGTACCCACTACCTGGACATCTGCGACGACTGGGAACCGACCCTGCGGATGCTCGACCTCGACGAGGAAGCACGGGCCGCCGGAGTCTGCGCGGTGGTGGGCATGGGTGCCAGCCCCGGAGTCAGCAACCTGCTGGCCGCACGCGCCGTCCAGCACCTGGACCACGTCCAGGACCTCTACACCGCGTGGCCCGTCGACGTCTCCGGCGGCGAGCAGGACGACGAACAAATACTTGGCCCCGACGGACGCCCCAGCGCCGCCGCCGTGCACTGGATGGAGCAGATCAGCGGAAAAGTAGCCGTCGTCAGCAACGGACAACTCGTCCACCGACGACCGCTCCGTCCGGTCGCACTGACCCTCTCCGCCGAACATTCCGGAACGGCCTACACCGTCGGACACCCCGAGCCGGTCACCCTCCACCGCAGCTTCCGCCCGACCGGCGAAGCCGCCAACCTCATGGTCATCACCCCAGGCACACTGGCCTACCTGGACGTCCTGCGCCGCGACATCGACGCCGGCAAACTCACCAACGAAACCGCCGCCATCGACCTGGCCAAACCCTCAGTTTCCCGCAGCCTGCGGGCCGTGGCAGGCGCCATGGGCCTCAAGGGCCCCCAATCACTACCGCCGTTCTTCGCCGCGGCCACGGGCACCAGCAACGGCCGCCCGGTCACGGTCCTGGCCAGGCTCGCCGAGACATCAGGCCTGACCGCGCTGATCGACGACATGGCAGAGGCGACCGGAATCCCGCTGGCCCTGGGACTCGCCCAGCTTCTCGACGGCACCGGCGGCCGACCCGGCGTACACCCTCCCGAGGCCGTCATCGAACCCGAACGGTTCTTCCTCGACCTGTCCCACCTCCTGCCCCACACCTCCGACAACGACCACCCCGGCAACTGCGTGATCACCACCGTCACCCCGAGCCGCTGAAACGAGGAGATACCGGTGCAATCACTGGAACCAGGAATCGGCGTGCAGACAGCGGAATTCGTCGAGGTCGGGGGGTTTCGCGTCCGTTACTCGGCGACGGGCACCGGTCCACCCGTGATCCTGCTGCACGGACTGGGCCGCAGCCTGGAGGACTGGGAGCCGCTGCGGGCCGCTCTGAGCGGGTACCGGCTGATCGCCATCGACCTCGCGGGCTTCGGGCAGTCCCAGGCCCTGCCCGACTGCCGCCTCACGTCACTGGCCAGGCACGTCGAAGGGGCCCTGGAGGTGCTCGGGGTTCCCTCGGGCGCGCATGTGGTGGGCAATTCACTGGGCGGCGCCGTCGCGATGCGGCTCGCCGCCGATGCCCCCGCGCGGGTGGCGTCATTGGCACTGCTCAACAGCGCAGGGTTCGGCCGCGACGTCACCTGGACCCTGCGCATCCTCGGCCTTCCCCTGCTCTGGCGGCTGCTTCTGCGTCCCCATGCGGACAGCGCGCTGCTGTCGGAGCGCTCCATCTTCTACGACCCGGCCTTCGCCACACCCGAACGGGTCGCCCTGGCACTCGCGCTCTCCCGCCGCGAAGGGGCGGCACGAGCGTTCCGGCGCCAGTCCCATGCCCTCGGTTCGTGGCGCGGCGTACGCCGCGGCTGGCGCGAGGAACTGCTCACCGAGGTCTCGGAGCTCGACATCCCCACGCTCGTCGTCTGGGGCACCCACGACCGGATCCTGCCAGCCACCCACCTGGTCAACGCCGCTGCCGCTCTTCCCCGGGCGCGCACCCACCTGTTCTCCCGAACCGGCCACATGCCGCAGATCGAGCGCGTCGACGAGCTCGCCGTCCTGCTCCGCTCGTTCTGGGACGGCCCATAGGATCCGAACCACGCCCGGTTCACACGCGTGGGGAGCTTCCTGGGCACCGCGGGGCGTGAGCCGCCCATCTCGGTACCCCGAGTGCTTGTACCCCGCCTCCGTCAGGCGGGAAGGGGTGCCACTCCCCGCCGCGCTTCGGCTCGCCCTCGTGATGGAGCGCTGCTGCCGGGATACCGGACTGGACGTCGGTGTGGAATCCCCGCGCCAGGACACTGTACGAGCGGCCCGGATACCGTCCCGTGTATACCGAGCGCACCTCCTGGACGCGCGACCTGCCGAGGTGCGGCTCGGTCACCACGATGAGCCGCACCCTCGGACGTACCAGAAAGGCCCGCCACTTCATGACCGACTCGCTCCACACGCCGGCAGCGCCCGTCCGGGTCCCCACCCGCATGCTCGTCGAGGCACTGATCCGTACCGACCACACCGTCGACGCCGGCGAGCTCTACGCCGCTGCCGATCTGCTCGGCATGACCGACCAGCAGGTGCGTCTGTGCATCAAGCGGCTGGTAGCGGAGCGGCGCTTCGTCCAGGAAGGCAGAGGGCGCAAAGCACTGCTACGGGCTACCGACGCCACCGCGCAGGCCCTGGGGCCGGACGTCGAGTTCGTCGCGCACGCTTTCCGGCAGGACGCGGGCCTCGCCCCTTGGGACGGCATCTGGCACCTGGCCGCCTTCGCTGTACCCGAAGACACCCGCACGGCGCGCGACACACTGCGCACCGCACTCACCCGGCTCGGCGGCGCCCCCGTCCAAGGCGGCCTCTACATCAGTGCCAACGCATGGGAACCCTACGTCGAGGACGAGGCCCTCCGGCTCGGCGTCCACGGCCGCCTCACCCTCCTCACCACCGACGACCTGCGCCAGGGCGATGTACGTGATCCGGCCGCGCTTGCCCGCACCCTGTGGCCGCAGGACGAGATCGCCGATCGCTACCGGCAACTCGCCTCCGTGGCCGAGCCGCGGCTGCGCCAACTCCAGGACGACGCCGGCCCCTCCTCGCTCCAGCAGCTGACCATCGCGGTCGAACTGGCCGCCGAATTCACCCGCGCCATGGAGCACGACCCTCTTCTGCCGCCCGAACTGCTCCCCCAGCCCTGGCCGGGAACCGAGGCACGTCGGCTCGTCGCACAGTGCTGGCAGCTCCTGGACCGGCTGGGGCAGTCCGGCACAGCGGCGGAGCAGCACGTCCGCCTGTTTCGCCTCTACGACGACGCTGTCAGGGGGACCGATTCCGCAGGGCAGCGCCGCGACGGGTGAGCACGGAGCCGGGTAGCGGATGCGTGATACGGGATGTGAGAGCCGTGTACAGGCAGGGCCATTCCTCGTCGTAGGGAATGACTTTGAGCTGCTCGACCACAGGGGCGCGGTGTACCCAGGGGATGCCCTCTTCCACGGGAACACCGGCTGTTGGCCGTTGTTCGCCATCCGATCCATCCTGGTTGTAGGCATCCTGACGAAGCACGCGAACGGGGCCCACCGCAGCGGGCTGCTGATGGGCGGCGCCGGCCACTCGCGCGGGCGGGTGGCCGTCACGGTCAACCGCCTGGGCGAGTGGCCCGCATGGGCCGTACGCAGGCCCCGGCAGGCAGGCCATGGCGCTGCCGTGAACAAGGCGCTGCTCTGCCGTGCATCTGTCCACTGTTACGCGGGTTCACGGACACTGCCACAAGGGCTGCCCCGTAGTCCCTGGCGGGACAGCCGTTAGAAGCTGCGGCAGGAGCGGGCCGTGTGGACAGTGGTGGCCGTGAGGTAGGAGACATCAGGACGGCCGAGGATGCCGGTGCATGTGTCGCTGTCAGTCAGACGCTTCAGAGTCGCGCGGCCCTCCGGCTCCAGTCGGTCACCGATCTGATCGTGCAGTCGGCTCAGGTGCATCTGCAGATGCTCGCGCGCCGCCACTCCGAGGGGTGACGGAGGTCGGTGAAGAAGCTACGTGTCCTGCTGGGGATGAGCCCGGCGCGGGCCAGCATGGCCGGCTAGCCCTCCACCTCTCTGACCGATCGGGGCAGTTGGTCGCGCATATCGCCGAAGGCGTCCTCCGGGGCGGCGTCCAGGCGGGCTTGCATGCCTGGACGCCGCATGCCGATGTCACGGGGCAGAAATCGTGCACGTGACCACCCCCGGCCCGCTGCCGATGTCCAGCACCCGGTGGGCGGGCGTACATCCGCCACCGTTGGTCCGCAACAGATCCCGCTGCCAGTCCATCGTCTGTGCGAGGGCGGGCGCGTGCAGGCCTGCCTCGCGTTCCCGGTGCACACCCAGCACGTCCCACTCGATGTCCTGATCGTGACGTGAGTTGATGAGTCCTCCAGTTCCAGCAGGACAGCGTTCACCTCCTGCTCGGCCCGGACGCCGCCGCGCCGAGCAGGAGGTGAACGCCGGGGCTCAGCGAAGGAAGGGGGCGTGGCTCCGTTCCAGAAGGGGCTTCGGGGCGGCGCCCGTCCACACCTTCACAGGAGTGCCGTCGGTGTAGACGACGAAAGCGGGGATCGAGGAGATGCCGTGCCGGTCCGCCAGTCCGGGCTCCTCATCGACATTGACCTTGACGACGTCCAGGACACCCGCATGCTCGGCGGCCACCTGCTCGACGATGGGAGTGACCCTGCTGCACGGCCCGCACCACTCGGCCCAGAACTGGACCAGGACGGGGCGCTTCGCCTGCAGCACGCGGGCGGGAAATGTCTGCTCGGTGACGCTGTCCCCGAAACCTGCGGGCTTTGCCGCCATGGTGAACTCTCCCTTGCTGGTGTGTTCGTGATGCATGTGCACGGTTCCCGGTCGGCCGGGAACCGCATCCGCCGGGAACCGGCCGGCTCAACGACCGGGAGGTCAGTCGGACAAGGCGGTTCGTGGGACCGGCCGCGGCACGTGCTGCGGCGCCCTGGACGAAGAGCTGCCGTCCTTCACGGCACGCTCGACGTCCTCCGCGACCAGGTCATGGTTGAGGGCGAACGCGGCCGCCGCCCCCTGCCCCGCAGTGGTGATCACAAGCGCCTTCGCGTCGGACACGTTGCCGACCGCCCACACCCCGAACACACTGGTCCGGCCCGCGGCGTCGGTGGTCACCCAACCGTTGAGGTCCCGTTCGCGCCCCAGGCCGGTGAGCAGGGTGTCGTGGGGCACCATGTGCGGGAAGACGAAGACCGCGGAGCGGGGGACGACATGCCCCTCAATCAGCTCGACGCCACGCAACCGGTCACCGTCCGTCACCAGACGCTTGACGGTCCCCTCAGCGACAACGATGCCGCGCGCGGCCAACGTACACGGCCAGCGTGTCGGGCGCTGCCGTCGGAGTTGATCATGTGCGCCCGCGACGGCCGGGCGTGCGCAGCAGCAGGCCGAGCGAGATCAGTCCGGCTACGGCGGCCAGCAGCGTGGACCAGAACCAGAAGTTCACCCAGGTATCGGGGACTGGCAGCAGCAGCACCAGCACGGCTGGATAGAGGATCAGCAGCCGGCGCAACCGGCGCTCCGCACCGAGCTGTTCACGCAGACGCCCGCAGGCTCCCCCGGCCGCCGGGCCCGTTCGCCCGGCGGGTATTAACTCGTCGGCGATGGTCCGCCGCCACGTGTGCACGGTGGCGCCGATCATCGTGAGCAGGAGGCCGAGCCCCAGTAACTGGAACCAGTCGGGCACTCTGGGGTGACTGGGCGTGGTGAACAGCAGCATGGGCACCGAGATCAGGACTGCGCTCAGCGCTTCGGCAGCGAAGAGGCGGGTGGCCGGAGTACGGCTCAGCGCGGTGGGCACGATCAACTCCCTGAGCGGGGCCCTCCGGCTGCTGCGGGCACGAGGACGCGTCACGACCCTGGACTCACCCTTCAGAATTCCGTGCGGCCCGGCCTGACGGCTGCGGACGCGGCGGGGCGGCGCCCTCCGCCGTCAGCACGTACTGCCGCGGGTCGAAGGCTCGCGTGCGACGACGGAATCGCCATGTCGGTTCGGGCCAGATGGACGTGATACGACCGGTGCGGTCCTGGTACCAGCCGACGCAGCCGCCGGCGGCCCAGACGGTCGGCTCCATCCGGCTCTGCAGCTCCGCGTTGAAGGCGTACTGGGCCTCGGCACGCACTTCCACGGCGGTCAGGCCCCGGCTGCGCATCAGCCGCAGGCAGCTGAGCAGGTAGTCGATCTGCGACTCGATCATGTAGATGAGGCTCGTGTGCCCCACGCCGGTGTTGGGACCTGCCATCAGGAAGAGATTGGGGAATCCTGCGACCGTCGTGCCGAGGTGGGCCTGCGGGCTGCCTTCCCAGACCTCGCTCAGGGACCGTCCGTCGGCGCCGATGACCTGCTGCGCGTACGTGGCGTCAGTGACGCGGAATCCGGTTCCGTAGATCAGCACGTCCACCGGGTGCTCGGTGATGGCATCTCCGTCCCGCGCCGCAGCGGTGGGCGCGGTGAGCACCGCATCGGGCCCGATGCTCGTGATCGAATCAGTGACCACGTCGACGTTGGGCCGGCCCAAGGCCGGGTAGTAGTCGTCGGACAGCAGGACCCGCTTGCAGCCCAGTGCGTAGTCCGGGGTCAGCTTGGCCCTCATTCCCGGGTCCGCGACCTGACGGTGCAGGTGGCCAAGCGCCTCGCGTTGGCCGAAGGCGGCCATGGTGCGGTTGCCGAGCAGAGCGGGCAGCGTCGCCTCACGGGCCAGATACTCCCAGCCGCGGGACAGTCGCTGCACCGGCGGTGCCAGCCGGAACAGACGTTGCTGCCACTGCGGGATCGGCCGATCACGGCGCGGCGCGATCCAGGGCGGAGTGCGCTGAAAAATCGTCACCTGCCGTGCCGTGCGCTGCAGGTGAGGGACGAACTGGATGGCGCTCGCGCCGGTCCCGATCACTCCCACCCGCTTGTTGCTCAGATCCAGGTCGTGCCTCCACTGGGCGGAGTGGAACGCCTCGCCGATGAAGCTGTCGAGCCCGGGCAGCGAAGGAACGGCCGGTTCCGACAGCGGACCTTGTGCCAGGACCAGCAGCCCGGCGGTGAGCGGACCCGTGCTGGTCCGCAGGTCCCAGCGTTGCCGCTCGGAATCCCATGCTGCGCGTTGTAGTTCGCAGCCGAGCCGCAGATTCGGCGTCAGGTCGTACTCGTCGACGCAGCGCCTGAGGTACTGCCCGATCTCCTCGCGCGGAGCGAAGCGCCGACTCCACATCGGGTTGGGCGCGAAGGAGAACGAGTACAGGCGCGAGGGAACGTCGCAGGCGCACCCGGGATAGGTGTTGTCCCGCCATGCGCCGCCGACCTCGTCGGCCCGCTCCAGTATCAGCACATCCCGGTAGCCCTCCCGCAGCAGCCGAATGGCCGTACCAAGCCCCGAGAATCCCGCGCCGACGATGACCACAGATACGTGGCGTCCGCTCATGGCATCCCCCTGCACGGGGCCGTGAGCCTGCGGCACGGCCCCCGGTCCGCGCGGAGCCGTGTCCGGGCGCTGTGGGTTGGTCATGATCCTCCTCCATCAACATTCTGCTCGATCTCGAACCGATCGTATAGTATTCGATCGTATCTATTTAGAGAGAGCAAGTGAATGAGAAACCGCCCACTGCCAGACCCGGCGGGATCGGGGGTGGGGGCGCGAGTGTCGGCCGCACGACGGCGAGGACGCCGAGGACGCCGAGGACGTCCTGGAGGACGGAGACGGGGCGGGCGCGCGGGTGAGCGGGGCGGCGGCCGGGGTGCTGCGGTTCAGCGAGGAACGCGACCCCACTGTCCTGGCCCAGTTCGTGTGGCTGCGGGTCATCGACCCGGAGGGCGCCTACTGGCGGCGTGGGATCGAGGTGGCCGGGCGCGTGGCTGTGCGAGACCAAGAACGGCGTGCTGCGGGTGCCGTACACGGTCGTCATGCCGGAGGACTGGGGCGGGGTCGGCGGGTATCCGCTCGGGCAGTGGACCTCCGACCAGCGCCGCGCCTACACGGCCGGGACACTGGAGGCCGGGCGGGTGGCCGAGATGGAGCCGCTCGGGATGGTGTGGTCCGAGCAGGAGGCGGCCTGGGCGGACGGGGTCGCCGTCCCCAAGGAGTACGCCGCCGCCCGCTTCCTCCCTCCGACCACCGCGGTGTGGGAGGGGCATCCCATTGGGGTGTGGGCGAAGAACACTCGCGCGGCGGCGCGTAGGGCTCGGGAGAACGAGGAGCTGCGCGCGGCCGGCCGCCCCGTGCGGTCGGCGGCCGGGGCGATGGCTGCAGCGCGACAGGATGAGCTGGACGCGATCGATCCGGGGTGGCGACCGGTATGGGGCACTGGGTGGCAGTGCTGTTACCGACTCGTCCGGAACCACGTCCAGGCCGGTGGAACATCGACCATGGCTGCTCCCAGGAAATATGCGCTCGAGTTGCATGAGCGTGCGATGCAGATGTATCGCACCTCGGATCCGAAACCGCAGATCAAGAAGCTTGCCATCGACCTCGGCGTCCACCCCGAGGCTCTGCGCGGCTTGATCCGGCAGGCCGAGGCAGACGCCGGCGAGCGCGATGACCGGTTGAGCACCGACGAACACGCCGAGCTGGTGGCCCTGCGCAAGGAGAACGCCCAGCTCAAGCGGGCGAATGAGGTCCTGCCGACGGCCTCGGCGTTTTTCGCGGCGCAACTCGACCCGACCTGGCCCAGGTGACCGCGCTCCTCAAAGGGCATCCACGCCTGGGAGTCGAGTGCGTACTTCGGGAACTGCACATCGCCTCCTCCACCTACTACCGCTGGCGCCGCGCCGAGCGCGAGCCGTGCGAACGCGTGCGCCGGGACGCCGAGCAGATCAAGCAGATCCACGCCGATTCCGGCGGCATCTACGGCTCACCACGCGTCCACGCGACCCTGAAACACGAAGGCGTGCACGTGGGGCGCAAACGGAACGAGCGGCTGATGCGCAAGGCCGACATCGCGGGCATCAGCCCGCGGCGGGAAGGCTTCACACGCCGGGATCCCAAGGCCACCCTGACCCTCGGCCACACATCTCGTGGTGGTCTCGCTGGCCCATTGCCCGCTGCGAAGCACCGATGAAAGGTGCTTTGCAGCAACGACGAAACGGTCGTCATCGTGATCACGATGACGACCGTTTCGCTGTTGTCTGCTCAGGTCGCGGGCTCCGCGGCCCCCCGTTCGTCAGGGGGCGGTGACAGGCAGGCGGGCGCAGTGGCGGCACGCGCGTGCGGAGGCGGCGATGCGCGCGTGGAAGACGATGGTGATCAGGCAGGCGGCCGCGGTCAGTGGCCAGTTGGTGGCGAGTACCGCGGCGGTGATAAGGGTCAGCGCGCTCAGTCCGAGGGCGACTGCCGCGGTGGTTCCCGTCCAGGCGACCACGAGCGGCAGTTGTTGTGGGAGGGGCAGTCGGCGGGCCAGGGTGCCGGTGACGGAGAGGGACACGGCCGCCAGCAGCGCGGTGAGCGCTGCGAGGCCGCCGAGGTGGGCGACGACCACCTGGAGCGGGTCTGGCAGCCGGTGGCCCGCCGCGCGGGTGGAGAGCTCGACCAGGTACCAGCACACCAGCAGGCACGGGATGATCAGCATGACGGTGCGCGCGGTGTGACGGGCCTGGGTGATGGTCAGTTCGCGCTGGAAGCTGGGCGCGAGTTCGGCCACGGGGCCGAACTGGCGGATGGCCTGACGGGCGGCGTCGCGGTCGGGTTCGGCATCGGGAGACAGTTCCCGCGCGGTGTCCAGGAGGCCTTCGCGCAGTTCGTCCACCATCTGGGTCTTGAGTCGGGCCGGGCCGTGCAGGGTGGC
The DNA here is from genome assembly GCF_042887155.1 of Streptomyces sp. NPDC057963. Lineage (NCBI taxonomy): Bacteria > Bacillati > Actinomycetota > Actinomycetes > Kitasatosporales > Streptomycetaceae > Streptomyces > Streptomyces sp. NPDC057963. The sequence continues at coordinate 25,281 of NZ_JBHVPX010000023.1, read as the reverse complement.
CGTCAGGTCCGCGAGGTGGGCTTCGATGGGGTCGTCGGCAGGGATCTCAGGCGCTTTCACGTGACATGTCCGGGGACCGGCGCGGGTTCCAGCACCGAGCCGATCGCTGCGGTGAACGCCCGCCAGTGGGTCCGCTCGGTGGCCAGGCTGCGCCGTCCGGCGTCGGTGAGTTCGTAGCAGCGCCGACGGCGCTCGCCCACCGACTCCCAGGCGCTGCTCAGCAGTCCGATCCGCTCGAGCCGGTTGAGGGCGGGGTAGATGGTGCCTTTGCGCAGCTCGAGTACGCCGCCGCTGCGCTCCTGGACCGCGGCGATGATCGCGTAGCCGTGCAGGGGGCCGGATTCCAGTACGGACAGCAGCAGTCCGTCCAGGTGGCCGCGTACCGCATCCGTTTTCATAGTCAGGCAGCCTACCCAAGAGGCGTCACCCCGTGCTACTTATAGATCGATAGCCAATCTATTGGCAGGTTATCCATGAAGGGACCCCTGTGACCAAGCTGCTGCTCTCGCTGCACGTCCTGGCCGCGATCCTGGCGATCGGGCCGATCGCTGTCGCAGCCTCGATGTTCCCCCGCTACGCCAGGCTGTCGGCCAGCGGCGACGTGCAGGAGCCCAACGGCCGGACCACAGCGTTCCTGCACAAGATCTGCCGTGGATACACGGTCGTCGGCATCGCCGTCCCGGTCCTCGGTGTCGCCACCGGCGCCCGGATGGGCATCCTGACCGACGCCTGGCTGCTGACGTCGATCGTGCTGACGGCTGCCGCTGCGGCCCTGCTGCTCACGGCGGTCCTGCCCGGACAGGCCCGGCTGCTCGCCCAACCTGCGGACGCGTCCGGTCCAGGGGGGACAGGCACCGACGTGGCCACGGACGCCATTGCGCAGCTGCGGTCGGCGGCGGCGCGCCTCTCCGTGACCACGGGGATGTTCAACCTGTTGTGGGCAGCCGTTGTCGTCCTGATGATCGTCCGCCCCGGCTCCACGACGGGAGCCTGATCAGTATGCGAACTCTCCGCATCGCCGCCGCGGTTGAAGCTGTATCCCTCACACTCTTGCTGCTCAACCTGTTCACCGTGCACACCGGGGCGATCTCGTCGCTGGGCGGCCTGGTCCACGGCACGGCCTACCTGACCGTCATCGTCGCTGTCTTCCTCACTCCCGCCCTCGCGCGGCCGGGAACCAAGTGGCGCGCCTTCATTCCCGGCATCGGAGGGCTGCTCGCCCTGCGCGTGCTGGGGCAGCAGCCACCCGCCTCCTCGGCCGACAGACTGACCGGCGCCGACCGATGACTGGGAAACGATCACCGACAGCGCGGGAAACCACCTCCCAGCGCGCTGCTCAGACGCAGGCTGACGACTTCCATCGGTGCCCCGCTGCCCTTGGGAGCAGTCAGATCTGCGTGCGGGACGCGATTGATCTGTCTCAGCGAAGGCTGAGCGATTCTCACCGAAGGTTGGGTGACTCCTCTGGTCCGATTCGCTCGTCGGCTCGCGTTCACAGCGAGTGGTGGAAATGCGATGGACATTGATCGTGTGAGCGGCAGACTCACCCGTGTGAAACGACTGCTGGTGGATGTGGAGAGCGTCTCGACGCGGTTGGTACGTCGATTCGGTCCCCAGGTTGCCGGATGGTGCGCTGACACGCCGGATCTCATCGCGCGGCTGGCGTCCCGGTGGGGACTTTCGCTCGGTGAATCCCTCCCGGACGGTGCTTCGTCGGTCGTGTTGCGGTGCCGTTGGCCCGACGGCACGCCCGCGGTGCTGAAAATCAGTCCGGAGCGGTCTCTTCTGGCCGAGCAGGTCGGAATGCTGGGGTGGTTCGCTGCCTCGGGCCGGGTGCCCTCTGTGCACCCGCTGAGGGCTGGCAACGAGACGGTCATCGATCTAAAGATACTCACCGGCTGCCGCATGGATCTGTTCGCCGACCGCACCCGGACAGTCAACCGGCTCCGCGCCCAACTCACCGGTATTTTCCCCGGCCTGGAGCGCGCGCTCGACCTCACCAACACCGGCCCGCTTGTCTTGATGACCGGCTACCAAACGTCGGCTGCCCTCCGCCGGATCAACCGCAAGAGGCTGGAAACGTGGCCGCGCAACCGCCGTGTCCTTCGCGCTGGCCAGCTGGCCGAGACAGCCTTGGAGGCCGCCGAGCGCCAGCACACCAGCCTGCCGGGCGAGAAGATGACCGCCCGGACGGTGCACACGCTGGCGACGGAGGTGATAGCCCTCAACCAGCAGGTCGCCGAGCTGGACAAGCTCATCGAGGCCCGGTTTCGCGAGCACCACCACTTCGAAGTGATCACCAGTATGCCCGGCCTCGGAGTCATCCTCGGTGCCGAGTTCCTGGCCGCAACCAGCGGCGACATGGCCGCCTTCGGCACTCCCGACCGGCTTGCAAGCTTCGGTGGTGTTGCGCCGGCACCGCGGGACTCCGGGAAGATCAGCGGCAACCTGCGGCGCCCCCAGCGATACAACCGCCGGCTCCAGCGTGTCTTCTACACCTCTGCACTGTTCAGCATCCGTCACAGCGACGAATCCCGTCGCTTCTACGATCGCAAACGGGCCAAGGGCAAGCGCCGCACCCAGGGCCGTACTTGCCCTGGCCCGTCGTCGAGTCAGTGTTCTTTGGGCTCTCCTGCGCGACGGGCGGTGCTACGAACCTGCTCCATCCATCGGCCTCGCAGCTTGAGAAACGGCATAGGAATCGCTGCGGCAGTTCAGCGATGTGGTTGAACCAGTCGCGTCTGGCGTCTCCGGTCCATCGGGTGGCGTTGCTGATACTGGTCCCGGTGAACTCGGCGAGGACCGATGTCGGCAGGTCGGCGCCTAGCTAGGCGAGGCGGGCGCTGTTGCGGCCGGCACGGTGTGTGATTCCGTTCTGCCGGAGTTTCAGGCTGAGGTAGCTGGCGCCGAGGCGAGAACCTGCGCGTCGGCGACCCGTCCGACGCGTCAAACGCGCTCGGCCCGCTCATCGACGCTCGGCAGCGCGACCGCGTCCACAGCGTCGTGACCGGGGCCGTGGCCAAGGGCGCAATCCTCGCGGCCGGTGGCGCCTACGACGGCCTCTACTACCAGCCGACGGTGCTCACTGACGTCACATCCGACAACCTTGCCTGGTCGGAGGAGATATTCGGCCCGGTCGCCCCGATCCAGATTATCCCTCACTGCATATGAACGGCCAGAGCGCGGTCTGGACCAGTACGAGGTCCGTCGCCATCCGGGCTGGTGCCGGCACATCACCCTGGTCAGCTCGTTCGCGCCTTTCTGGCCGCCCTCGCAGCCCGCACCACCGAGAGGGGCAGTGGTGGCAGATAGCGTCACCAGCACTGCCCCTCTCACCGTGGCCCCTTCGGCGGTTGGAAGGGGGCCGGGGTCGGCGGACGGTTCGGTGGGCCGAACGCCAACATCGAGACCTTCACCGAGACGCAGTGGGTCACGCTCCAGAGCGACATCGAGCGCTATCCGTTTGCCTGAACTGGTCCTTCGTGGGGCTTGGGTCGAGGAAGCAGAACATCCAGGAGTCGCCGGTGTACGACGACGTCGACGAGGCGATCGAGTTCATCAACGCCTCCGAGTACGGCCTGTCGGTGTCGATCTTGACGTCGAACACGTACGCCGCGTTCGAGCTGTCCGACCGCATCGACTCGGGCGCGGTCCACTGAAGAACAAACCGTCGTACTCGATCACTTCCGTGGATCATGCACTGCACCTCGCGTCCCTGCTCCAGCAGGAGGGCCCGGTGCGGGTGACAGATGCGGCCAAACGCCTCGGTGTCTCTCACTCCACTGCGCACCGGCTGCTCGCGATGCTGGTCTACCGGGACTTCGCAGAGCAGATGCCGGACCGCAGATACCGTGCCGGCAAGGTGCTTCGGCCTGTGGAGATGTCCGAGGCGCCGGTGGTGCTGCTCCGCAGGGTCGCCCTGCCTCATCTGCAGCGCCTGGTGGGCGAGACGCAGGAGTCGGCCAACGTGATGGTGCTCGCGGGGACGGAGGTCCGGTTCATTGCCACCGTCGAGTCCAATCAGATCCTCCGTGTCGGCGACCGCGTAGGACGGTCGCTGCCGGCCCATATGGCGTCAGGGGGAAGACGATCCTCGCCGCGCTGCCGCCGGACCAGCTGACCGCCTTGTACGACAACGTGGACGGCTTCGAGCTTCCCCGGCTCAAGCGCGAACTCACTCTCGTCCGCAAGCGCGGCTTCGCCATCAACGACCAGCGCACCGAGACCGGCCTGACCGCCGTGGGCATGCTGATCCGAAACCCGGTCGGCGAGCCCGAGGCGGGCCTGTCGCTCGCCATGCCGACAGCCCGGTTCGACCGAGAGATGCTGACCACCTTGGTAGTGGCCATGTCCACCACCGCGACGAGGATCGAAAACGACCTCGCGGCCGGTCGTCTTCTTCGTCGTCAAGCCCGACCGCGCCCGGCTCGCCGACCTGCCCCAGCGACTCAAGGACGGACGACTCAAACCGATCGTCGGCGAGGTGAGGCCGCTGTCCGAAGCACCCGCCGCGTTCACGCCCGGCTGGCCCCCGGCAAGACCACCATCCGGGTCACGGACGGCGGATAGCCGGCCGCAGGGTGCACGGACTCCCTGCTCTCCCGGCCGGCGGGAACCCGCCCCCAAAGCCGCCGAACCGGGTGGGCCCCGGACCGTGGCAGCTTCAGGGTTGGGAGGTGCGCAGGCCTGGCTCCGGCGGCCTGGGCGGCCGGAGCGGTGGTGAGCAGAGCCAGAGCGAGCGCGGGCAGACCACGCATCCTTTCTTGATCACGAACACGGGTGTAGCGGTACGAGGGGACCGCCCGCAGGCAACTGCGGATCAACTCACCCGGCCGGGCGGCAAGATTCACCCGAGAACGACAGCTCTGCCCAGGTTCTGTGCTGGCCCTCCCGGCAACCCGGTGCGCCGCCCCCGCGCCCCTGGGGGCGCGCCGTCGTTGGACAGCGCGACTCCATAGAGTCGGGCCCCGGGGGCGTCATGGCTGATCCCCCGGGGCCTGCGGTGTGTCCGACTCCGGTCGGTCAGTCCTCTTCGGCCACCGTCGCGGCGGCCCACGCGGCGGCTTCGGCGTCAGTCATGAGCAGGACCTACGTCGGGTGGGCGGTGAGGCCCCGCACGACGTGGACGCGGCCGGGGTGCGTGTTGCCCTTCGGCGCGGGGGCGACGTGCGGGGCGAGCTGGCCCCAGGTGCGGGTGGTCACCCGCCCAAGGATCACGGTGGAGAACTGCTCGTGCCCTCCCGGGCCGAGGGCGCTGTCGGTGGCCTGGCCGCCGCCGAGGACGTGGATGCGGGCCTCGCGGCCCGCGAAGGGGAGCTCGTGGAGGGCGTCGATGGCGGGGACGTCTTCCGGTCCTTTACACCCAGACGCCATCTGCAACACCAGCACGACTCTCAACCAACCAGGAACAGCCTCAGGCCAACCCTCAACTGGCGCTACAAAGGCTGTTCTCACACGACCTGCAACACCCCAGCTCACAAAGCCCCCGACACCGCTACCACCCACCCCTCAGCAACACCTGCGGTTGTGTCACACGGATTCCTCTCGGGCGTGGCGCCCCGCCGTCCCGGGGAATCCGTGTCGATGCGCCGCGATGGAAACGACCAGTGCGGGGATCAGGATGGTGAGTGCTGCCCAGGGCAGAGCATGGGATCCTGCGGTGCTGAGGAGGATTCCGCCGACGATGCCGCCGCCCGCGATAGCGAGGTTCCAGGCAGTGACGAATAGGGACTGCACCACGTCTACAGCTGTTCCCGCCGCCTCCGCAGCTGCGGTCTGGAGGAGCGTTGCGACACCGCCGGACGCGAGTCCCCAGATCGCCGCACTCACGAATACGAGCATGGGAAGTGCCGCGAACAGTGCGAGCGCCAGCGTGGCGACAGCGAACAAGACGCAACTCGCGACGACCAGTGGGCGCAGGTGGCGATCGATCAACGCCCCGGTGATCCAGATGCTGAGCAATGAGATCGCTCCGAAGGTCAGGAGCAGAGCATCGACGCGATCTCCGAGGCCGATCGGCCCGAGGAAGGGCGCGATGTAGTTGTACATGACGCTGTGAGCTAGCACGTACGCCGTCGTCGTGGCCAGGATCGGGAGCACACCGGGCAGCCGGAGCGTAGCCAGCAGCTGCTGCCGTTCACCACGCGCTTGGCCTGCGAACTCAGGGATCGCCAGTCGGATCCAGACGGCGAGGACGGCGGTGAGAACGCTGATGAGGCCGAACGAGATTCGCCAGTCCAGCACTTGCGCGAGGAACGTACCCGCTGGAACACCCAGCGCGAGGGCGACCGGCGTACCCGCGGAGGCGATCGCCAGTGCGCGACCGCGCCGATGCGGTGCGACCATACGCCTCGTGTATCCGGCGAGCAACGCCCATATGAGCGCAGAGACCATCCCGGCGAGAAACCGCGATCCCAGGGTGAGTACGAAGGTGCTCGACAGCGCCGTCACCGTGTTCGAGATGATGAACCCCGCGATGCCGGCCAACAGCAATCGACGTCGCGGCCAGCCCGCAGTCGCCTTCATGAGCGGGAACGCTGCGATCACCGAGCCGATCGCATACGCGGTGACGTTCTGCCCTGCCGCCGAGATGGTTACATCCAGGTCCCGAGCCATGGCGGGAAGCACCCCGGCGGGCAGTGTCTCGGTGAGCAAGGTGATGAATCCGGCCATGGCGAGCGCCAGGAGCCCGGAGAGCGGGAATCGCTCTGACGAGCTCGCCTCGGCCCTGCTGGAACGGCGTTGAGTGCGGGTCTGAGTATCCATAGACTCAACCCTGAAGGCTCACACCTATGTGAGGGTCAAATCGGGCACGCCACACGAGAGGGGACCGATGAAGATCGGAGAGATCGCCCGGCGCACGGACACCCCGATTCGCCTTCTGAGGTATTACGAGGAGCAGGGCCTGATCGAGCCGGACCGCATGCGGAACGGCTACCGCGAGTACGACGAGCACCTCGTCGACCGGGTGCACCAGATTCGCGGCCTGCTCGATGTCGGTCTCCCCACACGCGTGATCCGACACATTTTGCCGTGCCTGAACGAGCCCCAGACGATCCACATGCCCTACGTCACGCCCGACATGGTCGAAACGCTTGAGCACGAACGCGATCGGATGGCCGAGAAGATCCGCTATCTCACCCGTAATCACGACGCCATCAGCGCGTATCTCGACGCGGCCGAGCGGCGCGTCCCAGAGGAATGACTGTGACCGCGCGAGGTTGGAGTGCTGACCGGAGGCCGACCTCATCGGCTGGCTGTTTGAGGACGGCGAGCGGCTCGTCCTGTTCCGCTCCGGCCCCTCGCAGTCCGTGCGCTGCGCCGAAATGCGCGATGGGTGCCAGTGCTGTCACTGAGCGCGGGCGCAGAGACGCAGAGGGCACCGCGGCAGCCACATTGCGGCTCATGGCACTGACAGTTCCCGACTGCCCGAGCACGCAGGCTTGGCGTCAGGCTTTCGCGGGCGTCCTTCAGCCACCAGCCACGAGTGCTGCGGCAGAGACGTAATCGAGGGCCGTGTACTGGCCATCAGATGCGGCCTGTCGACCGCTAGTGCCGCATCAAGCAACGTTTGCCCTGTCGACCACCTCGCGTAGGCGTTCGTCGGCGGCATGCTTGTTCCGCCAGATGATGTAGCGGCGGATCATGCTGCCCTGTTCTTTGTGGCTGGCGTGGTCCGTCCCGTCGAGTGCGAAGTAGCGCAGGGCGGTGAACTGGGCTTCGATGCGGTTCAGCCAGGAGCTGTTGGTCGGTATGTAGGCGAACTCGACGTTGTTGGCCTCAGCCCAGTCGCCGACTCGGGTGTCCTTCTTCGTGGTCAGGTGTGGGGAGAAGTTGTCGAGCACGATCGCGATGCGGATCTTCGGTGGGTAGAGGCTGCGCAGGTAGCGGCAGAACTCCAGGAACCTCGTCCGGTTCTTCTTCGGCTTGATGTGGCCGTAGAGCTTGTCCTTGCCCAGGTCCAAGGCGGCGAACAGGTGCCTGACCCCGTGCGGGCGGGTGTAGGTCGCCCGTCGGCGGGGCCTGGGCTCGCGGTCGGGGTCCTTGTGCCGTTCGCCGCGCTCGGCCCACTGCCGCCCGGGGTGGGGCTGGAGGTTGAGCGGGCCGAACTCGTCGAGACATAAGACGACTTCGGGTTCGCCGTCCTCGGGTATGACCTCGCCGTCGGCGATCGCGTAGAGGTGCTCGACGCGGGCCTTCTTGGCGGCATAGTCCGGGTCGCGGGAGGTCCTCCAGGTCTGGAGATCAGCCGCAGGAAGGATGGAGATCCGCAGATCCACCACCGCCACACGGGGTGACGCGGGCCACCCCGAGCTCCGCCGCGTCCCAGTCGGTGGGCAGCAGCCGAAGATCAGGCCGCCCACCTCCTCCCCCCTTGATCCACGTCTGATCCACGCCGCCTCACGGTGAACGCCCCTCGAGTGCAAAGCCGAGACGTCACAGCAGCACGGCCGAGCCGTCCTTGCGTGCCCCGCCGAGTCATCGCCGACGCGGTCAGTGAGCGAGGCGGATCGGGCCCGAGTGCTTCCAGCACACCCCTCCCGCGGCATTCTTTGGTCACTTGACCTATATTTCGTCTTTGACGCCGACGGACCTGTGCTCCTGGTCGGCGGATACGGCACGGCCGGCGCGGAGCTCGCACGGATGGCGGCCCCGTCGTGGCCACTGGTACTGACGGGACGGACCGTGCGGCGCGGACAGCCGCTGGCGGACGAGACAGGCGCGGAACTGCGCACCTGGGATCTTGCGGACCCGGCACCGTTCCTGGCGGGGATCAGCGCAGTCGTCACCGTGGTCAACGATCCGGACGACCGGGTGCTGCGCGCCGCGGTCACCGGCGGCGTGCCGTTCGTGGACATCACACGCTGGACCACGCGGCTGCAGCGGGCGGCCACCGTCGCGGCACTGACGGGCCCGACCGCACCGGTACTGCTGTCCTCCGCGTGGATGGGCGGTGTGACCAGCCTCGTCGCTGCCTGTCTCGGCGACCGGCTGGGCGGCGTGGACACGGCCGACGTGGCCATTCGCTGGGACCTCGCCGACCGGGCGGGCGCGGACTCGGTGGAGTTCATGGACTGCCTCGGACTGGACTACGAGGTGATGCGGGACGGGCAGCGGCACACGGTCCTGCCGCTGAGCGACGCCCGCCGCGTCCGTTTCGGGGAAACACTCACCCGGGTCGCGAGGATCGACACCCCCGAGCAGTTCACTCTCCCCCTCACCCTCTCCGCACAGACCGCAACCACTCGGATCGGCTTCAGCTCGCCCTCATCCACGACGGCCCTGCTGGCCGCCAAGCAGCTCGGGTTCTTCCGCTGGGGCCGCGGCGAGCGCTTCACCGGTGCACGCCGCGGATTGCTGTACGCCCCCGGCGAAGGAGGCACGGCCCAGCTCCGCGTCGACGTCACCCGCGGGGGCAACACCCTCTCCGCGACCGTGACCGATCCGGCTGGCCAGGCCCATCTGACCGCTCTGGGCGCCCTGATGGGGCTGCGCCGGGTATGCGGCGAAGACGGCGCCCCCGCACCGAGCGGCGTGGTCTTCCCCGTGGCGCCAGCCACGGAACTGGCGGCCGACGCCGGCCTTGAGGTGGGGGACGGCATCCGCGTCGATGCCTTCCTCACCACCTCGGACCCGGATGTCTCCGCCCTCGGTGACTGCGCCGACTTCCCCAGCGTCCATGCCGGTGCGGCGATCCGGCTCGAATCGGTCCAGAACGCGGTCGACCAGGCGCGCTGCGTCGCCGCCCGCCTCACCGGCACCCCCGCGCCCTACGAGGCCCTCCCCTGGTTCTGGACCGAGCAGTTCTCGGCGAAGCTCCAGATCGCCGGCCTCGGCCGGGACCACGACCGCACCACGGTACTCGGCGACCCGGCGACCGGCGCGTTCTCCGTCCTGCAGTTCAAGAACGACCGACTCGCGTGCGTGGAGTCCGTGAACGCACCGGGGGACCACATCGCCGCCCGTCGCGTCCTCGCATCCGGCAACACACCCGGCCCCGATGAGGCGGCGGAGGACGGATTCTCGCTGCGCGACTGGGCCGCACACACCACCTGACAGTGCTCGCCGACCGCGGTCGTCTGTTTCCGTCCGAGCGCCCGTCCGGTGAATCCTCTCTTCGTTCCCGAACGCACTGTCCCGTCGTGCGCTCGCGGTGTTTGCCGACGCAATAGGGCTCCGAGACAGGCGGCACAGAAATGAAACCCTGATCACCCTGTTGCGATCGAGGGCCGCGGACGTGCCGACGCTCACCGTCAATCGTGACGTCGCGTGACTCTGCACGACCGGGAATCTCAGCCAGACCCGCGAAGAAGCTTCACGGCCGCCGCGGGCTTTCCATCCCGGACACGGCGTCTACCCGGTCGGAACGAACCCCCACGGCCGCACCCCGACCTTCCTGATCGTGACCGGTGTGAGCAGGTGTGCTCCTCCCTCCCGCCCCGGCACGAGAGGACCACCCGACCGCAAGAACACCCGGCCCGCCCCATGCCACGACGTGCACGCAATCTGCATGCCAGACGACACGGCAACGACCCTGCCTGCGACGGGTGTTCACGCCCCTCTTCCGTCCCTGCCCACTCGGGGATGCGGGGGAGCTTGGACGCCCTCTCGGAACTGCGGCCTGAAGAACCCGGCGAACCTGTGCAGTCACAGCACTATCCGGCCCGCTTGGAGCAGATCTGGTCATGGGTGGGCAGCTTGCCGGTGGCCAGGTACCGGTTGACCTTGTTGTCGACGCAGCGATTCTCGTAGACGCCGTAGATCGCGTGCCGGTTGGCGCCCTTGAGGGTGACCAGCTTGGAGCTCGGCAGCAGGCCGTGCAGGGCAACGGCACCCTTGTGCGGGGTGCGCGGGTCGCCGGTGGCGGACACGATCAGCATTTTGGCGTCGTGCTTCACCTCGGTGGGCTCCTCGCGGGGCAGGTCCCAGAAGGCGCACGGGTTGATGTTGTTGGCCAGCGCGCCGAAGCGCGGGTACGCGGTCCGGCTGCGCTCGATGTCCCGCCAGTAGACCTCGGGGTCGCGCGGGGCCGCCCTGTCCCCGCACATGATCGCGGACTGCACACTGCCGTGGTTCCGCTGTTCGCCGGTCATCGTGAACCGCAGGATCGCGGCGAACTGCGGCGACAGCCGGGTCGGCTGCCCGGCCGCGGCCTTGTTCAGCACGGACACCTGCTCAGCGAGGGATGCCCGGGACGTGTCGGTGTCGCTGTCGGACCCAGAGAGCAGGACCAACGGGATGTGGGTGTCGTCGAGTTGGAAGCTCTCCGGGGCGGTGCCGACGGTCAGCGGGTTGCGCGCGGATGCCTCGATGACGCGGTCGATGGTGGCGAGGACCTGGGCGCGGGTGCGGCCGAGGCCGTAGGTGTCGTTGCGGACGGCAGCCCACATGGCCCAGTCGGCCAGCACCTGCTCGTTCTCACCGGCGGCCTCCTTGAGCAACCGGGGGCCGAACTCGCGTGGGTCGAGGGCGCCGTCCAGGACCACGCGATCGGTGCGACCGGGGAACATTTGGGTGTAGACGGTGCCCAGGTAGGTGCCGTACGAGTAGCCGAAGTAGGAGATCTTCTTCTCCCCGAGCGCGCCGCGGATGACGTCCATGTCGCGAGCCGTGTTGCGGGTGCTGACGTGCGGCAGCACGGAGGCGTTGGTGGCCCTGCACTTGTCGGCCAGATCCTTCTGGAGGGCGACCTGGCGCTCAAAGCTCGCCCGGCTGAGACCGGCCGAGAAGAGATTGGTGCCGACGGACCAGCCACAGTCCAGCGGGGTGCTGCGGCCGACGAAGCGCGGGTCGAAGCCGACGATGTCGTAACGCGGGCCGGTCTCCTTCATCCGCGCGTGGAATTCCGGCGGGGACTCCAGGGCGGTGCCACCGGGACCGCCGTTGTTGAGCAGGATCGAGCCGATGCGGTGACGGGTGTCGGTAGCCTTGAGCCGGGATATCGCGACCGTGATCGTACGGCCTCGGGGGTCGGCGTAGTCGAGCGGCACGGTGACGTCCACGCACTGCACGCCAGCCTTGTCCAGATCACGGCCCATGGTGTCGCCCGGACCCTTGGCACAGCTGCCCCAGCCCAGGCGCTGATCGTAATAACGGTCGAGCCCGGCTCCGTACTTCGGCGCGGTGGGGGCCGCCGTTGCCGTGGCGGTGGGGGCTGTTCCGAGGCATGCGGCAAGGGCGAGGCCCACGGCCGAGGTGCGGCGCATGGCGGGACTGGGGATGATCACGAAGTCTCCTTGAGATGCTGAGTGTTGGGGTCGGGGATGTCTACGCATGCGCCGCTTTCCCCGTGGGTACGGCAACCGCCGCGCCGGCCGACGCGAGGCCAACACTATTGAGGACCGGTCCGGTTGACACTTGCCAATTGGAGGATCTCTTCGGCCTGTTCCGCATAAGTCTCACACCGTCTAAATCACACGTTCCCTTCCCGTTGGACTTTCAGAGCAGGAGTTGGTCGAGGACGGCTGAGGCGAGTGCCGCGTCGAGTGCTCCGACGCCGGTGAGGTCGGCAACCGTGATCGCGGTGTCGGGACGGTCGACGGGTGCTTTGAGCAGCAGGCCGGCCGCGATGTCGCCGTCCGGGGCGGTGGCACCGGCGCGGACGGCGTGGCCGAAGTCGCCGTGGTCGAGGCACTGGGCGTGGTCGTCGGTAGCGATGAGCTCAGCGCGGTGGAACAGCGCCGACGGGAGCTCGTTCTTGTGCGGCATGTCCGTACCGATGCCGGTCACGTGTGCTCCCTCGCGTACCTGGGCGGCATCCAGGACGGGAACTGTCGCCGGAGTCGTGGTGATGACCACGTCGGCGGTGACCGCCTGTTGTGCCGAAGCCGGCCGGGCAGGCAGGCCGCGCGCTTTGAGGTCGTTGCACAGGACGGCGGCTTTGTGCGGGTTGCGGCCATGGACGAGCACCGCGCCGACCGGGCGGAGTTTGGCCAGCCAGGTCGCCTGGAGGCGGGCCTGTTCGCCGGTGCCGAAGACGGCCAGGGTGACGGCGCCGGGCCGGGCCATGGCATGGGTGATGAGCGCGCCCGCGGCGGCGGTACGCCAGGCGGTCAGCAGACCGCGGTCGTCCAGGAGCGCGCGTATCTGTCCGGTGCGGGCGCTGACGACGCAGACCAGTCCGTGGTTGGTCGGAAGGCCGAGGGCAGGGTTGCGGTAGAAGCCGGTGGCGATCTTGACGGTGAAGTCGGTGGCGCCGGTGATCCAGCCGGCTTTGACGTGGCAGTCCCCGTCGGTTTCGGGAAAGTCCATGTGCAGCGGCGGCGGCACGCTGGTGCGGCCCTCGGCATGCGCGACCAGCGCGTCGCGGACGGTGTCGAGGACCAGTTGTAAGGTGGCGGTCTTCTTGATGGCGGCCGTGTCGAAGACGGGAAGGGTCATCGGCGCGCTCGCATCCACTCGGCGAAGGCGGCCAGGCCCTCTTCCGGGTTGCGGCGGCCGATGCCGATGCGGAACCGGTCGGCGGGGGTGGCGGTGAGTTCGGAGCGGTAGATGCTCGCGGGCAGCAGCAGGACACCGGCTTCCTCCACCAGGCGGGTACAGAACTCCGCTACCCCGTCGGCGCCGAGGTAGCGGGGGTAGGCGACGCATCCGCCGTCCGGCGCCTGCCACTCGAAGTCGTCCGCGAACTCGGCGAAGAACGCCTCGAAGGCCGGCAGGTTGGCCGCGATCAGGGCCCAGTTGCGGGCCAGGATCGTCTCGCGGGCCTTCAGCGCGATGCGAGCCAGGACCTCGCTGGGCGCGGAGTTACAGATGGTGGTGTAGTGCTTGGCCCTCTCCAGGCGCGAGCGCAGGGTGCGGTCGCGGCAGGTGATCCAGCCGATGCGCAGCCCGGGCAGCCCCAACGACTTCGAGGTCACGTTCAATGACAGTGCGCGCTCGGACAGGTCTGCGGCCTGCGGCAGGGTGCGGGCGGGGTCGCGTTCGAGTCCGCGGTAGACCTCGTCGCTGAACAGGTGGATGCCGCGCTCGTCGCACAGGCCAGCGAGGGCGGTGAAGTCTGCGGTGTCGATGACCTTGCCGGTGGGGTTGTTGGGGAAGTTCACCGACACGACCCGGGTGTTGGGCCGGATGGCCGCCGCCACCATGTCGAGGTCCAGGGCCCAGTCCCGGTCCGGATCGAGGGCCACGCCGGTGACCTCGCACAGCGCCAGAGGCACGGTCTCGGCGGCCTGGTAGTTCGGGGTCACCACCACCGCGTGGTCGCCCGCGTCGAGCAGCACGTTCATCGCCAGGTAGAGGGCTTCCTCTGCACCCGCGAAGCAGATGACGTCGTCCGCGTCGGCGTGCTCGTAGCCCTGGGCGATCACCTCGCGCAGGGCCGGGTCGCCGAAGGTCTCGGTGTATCCCAGGGACAGGTTCTCGAAGGCCTCGCGATCCTTGTCCTCGGCCAGGGCGAGCAGTTCGCCGAGTGTCATGGTCTGGACGTCGGAGGCGGTCAGGTGGTGGCGGGCGGTGAATTCCCAGCGGGAGAAGTACGTTTCCAGGCGGAAGTCGGGCAGCCGTGTCATGGTTGTCGGTCCTTTGCGCTGGGTGCTCTGAGTTCGGCCAGCAGGCCGTAGACGGTGGACCGGGACACCCGCAGCGCCCCGGCGACGGCAGGGGTGGCGCGGCGCACCGCGAACACCCGGGCCTCGTCGAGGCGGCCGAGGACGACCAGGCGGTCCTGGCGGGTCATGCGTTCGACGGGGCGGCCCGTTTCCCGGATGTAGGTGCCGATCACGTGCTGGACGCGCTCGGACCAGTCCTGCTCCCTGCTGTTCTTGTCGTTCGTCGTATTGATCACGGGAACAACCTCCTGTCGCGATCGTGCGCGCCAAGCCATCGGGCGACAACATCTGTTGCTATTTCTGGGACGCGGGAGGTGGAATGGGGGTGTGGACGAGCAATCACCGATCGCCGCCACGCTGGCCCAGGTCGGCACCCGCCTCAGGAGCGTCCGCACCCAACGCGGCGTGACCTTGTCGGCGCTGGCCGAGGCCACCGGCATCTCCAAGAGCACACTGTCAAGGCTGGAGTCGGGGCAGCGCCGCCCGAGCCTGGAGTTGCTGCTGCCCATCGCACAAGCCCACCAGGTACCCCTGGATGAACTCGTCGCGGCGCCGGAATGTTCAGCGACGGCAAGCTGTGCCTGTCGCACCGCATCGGCTCCACCATCTCCCACCGTTTCCCCCTCACGAGGTCGAAGCACGGCAGTACGCCATCGATCAACGCGGAGACACTGCGGAACTGGATCCGGGCGGCCGGATCCGGCCAGCCGCGGGGCCGCCGTTCGACCGCCCCGTCTTCAGCCCCGGTAGTGCCGTCGGCGCTGGAAGCCGAAGTCGCCGCCCTGCGACGGGAAAACGCCGAGCTGAAGAAAGAACGCGAGATCCTGCGCAAGGCGGCCCGCTATCTCACGGCGGAGACGGGCTGGTGAACCGCCGCCAGTTCGTTGAGGACCACCAACGCCGATACGACGTGGAGCGGTTGTGCCATGCGCCGCCGGCACCGCACCACCGCCCCCGACCCCGCCGCCGCGAACGTCCAGGATCGGCCGCGACTTCACCGCCACCGACGTCAATACCAAGTACGCCGACGACATCACCCATCTACCGCTGAGCAGCGGGACGTACCGCTACCTGGCGACCCTGATCGACCTCGCCTCGCGGCGCCTGCGCCGCTCTCCTCGTCCAGCGAGAGATCTCGAACTGTGCTGGTGTATCCGCGGCCCGGCGGATGGACCGGTTGGCCGGGCGTACACGCAGGGCCAGGAAGCGTGAGCGCATCTCGGCCCGTGAGCTGCGCTTGGCGGTCTTGCTGCCCTGGTTCCGTGTGTACGAACGTGGCGCGTTGACGCGGATGGCGGTCATGAATCATCTTTCGTTCGGGCGTGATGCCCTTGTGCGCCATCCGCACGAACCCCGATTCACCTTTGGATCCGAGGTTCGTGCCAGCAGTGGTTCAGGGCGCGTGAGCTGGCCGGTGTGTCTGTTCACTTACCGCCGTAGAAGGGGTGCCGGATGGTCTCGCGATGCTTGACGAGGTCCTTGGCCGCGGCATCATCGCGGCCAAGGACCGCCTCACGCACCGCGGCGGCTGTTGCGACCCGTGCGTTCTGGCACACCAGGGTTTCGTCAGAAGCCGCTGCATCGACCCACAGCGACACGAGCACAATCGATTCCTGGTCGGCCTCGATCAGACCCTCGGCGACGATGTCGAGCACGCCGCGCGAAATGCCCACCGACGATGCTCCGAAGATCAGATTCTCGTGCTCCGGACCGGCGGGTGCGGACTTGTTGAGGATGACGGTCGGGGGATTCAGAGTCTGATAGGACTGCTGATCCGGGCCGATGCTCGCGAGCACAGGGGTGAATCCGGGTGACGGTGCTGTAAACGCGGTTGCGATGGCTGCCGCGGTGGCCGAGCCCCGTCGGGCGAGCAGAACGTTGACGTGAACTCCATCGGGGGATTGACCTCCCCAACCTTGTGCGAACCTGCCGTCGATATCGCGTGCGGACATGTGTCCTCCTCAGTTGTTGATGGTCGTGGGTAGGTCGGGGGTGCCGGCTTCGACGCGTCGAACCTTCTGGTCGGTGCCTTCTGCACTGCCGCACTCGCTCAGTTCCTTACCAGCGGTCTCCGGTGCGAGGAGAACCGATGTCACTCCGCCGATGAGACACACTGCCGCGAGCCCGAAGAGCACGACTTCGAGGCCGAATCGGTCGAGGATGACGGGCAACAGAAAGGTCCCGGTGGCGGCTCCGACACGAGACATCGAGGCGGCGAAACCCATGCCGCTCGTGCGCACCGAGGTCGGGAAGACCTCAAGCGGGTAGACGCCGCAAAGGATGCTCATGATGCCGTAGAAGAAGAGGTATCCGAAGAACGCGGCGACGGTGAGCGCCACGCCCAGTCCCAGAGTCTTGTTCAGCGCAACCAGAGCCAGGAAGCCGGCCGTGGCGAACATCGGGAAGATCAGGATAGGACGCCGTCCTATCCGGTCGACCAGGTACCACCCGACGCCGGCTCCGGCGAGCGCAACGCAGGTTCCGATCAACGCACCGACAACAGGGCTGGTCAGGCCAAGTGTCGCGAGGACCTCTGACTGGAAGAAGACGAGCGCGAAGTACGGGATGACGATCGCGATCCAGAACGTACAGCAGAACACAGTGCGCGCGATGTAGGGGCGGCTGAACAGCGTTGCCCATCGCGTCTGTTGGGTGACTTCCTGGTCGTAGTCAAGGCCCTGCTGGTCTGCGGGAAGCTGCGCGATGATGGCTCGTGCTTCGTCGACGCGTCCCTTCGACAACAGCCAGCGAGGCGACTCCGGCAGTTTGTGACGCAGCAGCAGGATGATCAGAGCGGGGATCGCGGGGCTGGCGAGAACGAGATGCCATGCGTCGGGATAGGCAAAGAGGACGAGTGATCCGATGAGGAATGAGAAGACGTAGCCGACATTCCAGAGGATCTCAAGCAGCCCGAGGTAGCCGCCTCGCGTACGGGCGGGAGTGAATTCGCCCAGGAGAGGAGATCCGATCGCGTAGTCTCCGCCGATCGCCATGCCCAGGATTGCCCCCAGGGCGACGATCTGCCAGACGTCGGTGACGAGGAGCATCAGCAACGAGCAGACAAGGAAGGCCGAGATGTCGACGAGGAACATCGGTTTGCGGCCGAACTTGTCGGTCAGGTAGCCGATCACCGGCGCGCCGATCGTCGTGCCGAAGAGGGTCGACGACGAGATTACTCCCAGGTCGACCGGTGTGAGTGCGAGATCTTCGGTGAAGGCGCCTGCAGCTATCACTGCGGCGAGGGCCGCGAAGACGTAGCCGTCGAGGAACATTCCGCCGCCCGTGGCGGCGGTGAGGCGCCGGAGGAACGGGTTGGATTGTGAACCGCGTCGCGGCGCGGTTCTTATGGCGACTTGTGTGCTCACCGACGTACTCCTTCGTTGGCGCTTCTCGTCGGCGACATGTCCAACGAGTAGTACTTGGTTTCGAGGTATTCCTCGATGCCGCTGGAGCCGCCTTCACGCCCGATGCCGGAGGCCTTGATTCCCCCGAAGGGAGCGGCGACTTCGGAGACGAGGCCACGGTTGATGCCGACCATGCCGGCCTCCAGACGTTCGGCGAGTGCAAAGGCTCTGGTCACATCGCGCGTGAACAGGAACGCGGCCAACCCATAGGGGGTGTCGTTGGCCAGCGCGATGGCCTGGTCGTTGCTGTCGACTACCGTGATCGGCGCGACTGGGCCGAAGATTTCCTCGTGCAGGATGCGTGCGTCCGCCGGAACGTCGGCGAGGACGGTCGGTGCGTAGAAGTAGCCGGGTGCGCTCGGAGCGGTTCCGCCGCACAGTGCACGGGCGCCCCGGTCGACCGCATCGGCCACGAGTTCTTGGACTCGGGCGCGTTGCCGGGCGTCGATGAGTGGTCCGACGTCGGGTTCGCCGCTTTCGACGATTGTTCGCAGCGACGCGGTGCGTTCGGCGAGAGCTGCGGTGAATCGGTCGGCGATACTGCGGTGGACGATGAAGCGGTTCGCGGCGACGCAGGACTGTCCGCCATTGCGGAACTTCGCGAGCATCGCGCCGTCGACCGCAGCATCGATGTCTGCGTCGGCGAGTACGAGAAACGGTCCGTTGCCGCCGAGCTCCATCGACGACCTCATGACGTTGTCGGCTGCCTGGCGCAGCAACGTCGTTCCGACTGGGGTCGAGCCGGTGAAGCTGACCTTGCGCAACCGCTGATCGTTCATCAAGGCGGCTGACTGGGCTGCGGCGTTGCTGGTGGGGACGAAGTTCACGACGCCGTCGGGAACTCCTGCTTCACGTAGGACATCGACGAGCAGCGCGGCCGTCAGGGGAGTCTGCTCGGCCGGCTTGAGAATGATGGTGCACCCGGCGGCCAGTGCGGCGCCGACTTTGCGGGTGCCCATGGCGAGGGGAAAGTTCCACGGCGTGATCAGCAGGCTCGGTCCGACGGGAACCCGGGTCGTAACAATCCGGACGTCACCGGACGGGGCACTTCCGTACTCCCCTCGGGGATGCGCAGCCTGTTCGGCGTACCACCGGAGGAATTCCGCGCCGTAGGTGACCTCTCCACGTGCTTCGGGCAGGGGCTTGCCGGTTTCGGCGGTGATGACCGAGGCGACATCGTCGGCCCGGGCGTTGATCACATCGAACGCGCGCTGGAGGATCGAGGCCCGGTGACGAGGGGTGGTTGCCGCCCAGGCAGCCTGAGCGGCGTCGGCCGCATCAAGCGCGAGCATTGCGTCCGCGACTTCAGCATCGGCAACTGACGCGACACGTTGCTCCGTGCGGGGGTCGACGACGTCGAAAGTCTCGGCGGACGAGGATGCGCGCCAAACGCCGCCGATGAACAGGTCAGTGGGGACATGCACACCGATGACGTCGGCGGGCAGCAGAGTTGCGATTTCCACTATACCTCCAGGGGTATATTCAGGAACGGCCTTCGCCGAATCGATAGAAATGGGAACGGCTTTCGCCGGGTTGATCGAGGGAGTCGTCAGCTGCCGATGCGAGTCGACAGCTCGTGGGTGAAGGAGACGACGTGTCGTGCGATCTCGGCCTGGCGTCGCTCGGAAAGCTTTGGAACCGGCAAACAGGCGGTGATCGCGGCGATTGCCGTGCCGGACTGTCGGAGGACGGGAGCGGCGACGCAGGTCAGGCTTCGAGCAGATTCTTCGGATTCGGATGCCCAACCCCGTTGGCGGACGACCCCCAGCTGGTCAGTCAGCGTTCGACGATCGGTGATCGTCGATTTGGTCAGGGCTGTCATCGGCCCCGACAGGGCCTCCCCGGTCACGGAGGCGGGGCTGAATGCCAGCAGCGCCTTTCCTGCTGCGGATGCGTATGCAGGCAGCCTGCGTCCTACGCGTGTGGCGAGTCGGACAGAATGCGTGCTGTCGACGAACGCCACGAACGTCACGTCGGGCGGTGTGAGAACCGCCAGTTGCACGGTTTCGCCGAGCTCTTCCTGTATGCGGCCGGCGAGCGAGTAGAAGAGCCCGATCATGTCGGTGTGATCGGGCACTCCCGTGTTCGCATACCGTGTCAGAGCGGGTCCGAGTGCGTAGCCGTCGTTGTTCCGGTCGGTGACACGGAGGAAGGACAACGTGTTGAGCAGTCGATACGCCGTGGTCTTCGGGAGACCCGTGCGGGACACGATGTCCGACAACCGGAGTCGCTCTCGGGACTCCGTGAGAACGTCGATGATGGAAAATGCCTGCAGCAGCGAAGGCGCCATCCCGGCCGTCGAGTTATCTGTGGTGAGCGCCTTTGCCAGGGAGTCCGGAGAAAGCCCCGCCTGCAGTCTTGTCATCTGTTTGCTCCTCGTTGCTGGGCCGTCGCGCGCCGTCACCGACTACTTGACCGAGACGCCCGCAAGGTCGGAGTCGAACACGATCACGCCGCGCTTGAGGAGGCCAGCATGCATGTCCTCGAACGCTGCATTGACCTGATCGAGCGTGTAGGTCTTGGTGATCATTCGGTCGAGAGGCAACCGGCCGGCCATGTACTGCCGAAGAATCAGCGGAATGTCGATGCTCGGCCGCGAGGATCCGTACAGGCTGCCGGTGACAATCTTCTCGTCCCGGACCAGTTCGGGGCCGGGAAGCGACGGTCGGGATCCGGGCCCGGGAATACCGACGCAAACGATCGTCCCGCCCGCGACGGTGGCAGCGAAAGCCTGCTCGAGGATGTTCGGCCCCCCGGCTGCGTCGATGGCGTAGTCGACACCGAAGCCGTCGGTGAGGTCGCGTATGTGCGAGACGAGGTCGTCGGACGGCTGCAGGCCGTGGGTTGCACCGAAGGTCTTCGCCTCGTCGAGCTTCTCGGCAACCGGATCGATGACGATGATCTGTTCGGCACCGCTGATCTGTGCTGCCATGACGGCGCTCAGCCCGACACCGCCGGCGCCGAAGATGGCGATTGAGGACCCCGGACGTACCTGCGCTCGATTGACGACAGCGCCGTATCCGGTCAGGATGCCGCATCCTACGAGGCTGGCGACGGCGAGCGGAACGTCGCGATCGATCGGAATCGCACTCGACGCCGGGACGACGGTGTGCGTGGCAAACGTCGACAGGAAGGAATAGTGGCTGACCGACTGGTCGCCGTGATGCAGGCGCATGGTGCCGTCGAGCAGAGTGCCGGCGAACATCGCGGGCGCGGCCGCGGTGCACAACACCGGGCGCCCACTCTGGCAGTGGCGGCACGTTCCGCAATTCGGCATCCAGGACAGGGCTACGTGGTCGCCGACCGACACATGGGTCACCCCCGGGCCAACGGCTTCGATGACCCCGGCGCCCTCGTGGCCCAGCACGCACGGCGACGGAGAGGGGATTCGCCCGGAATGGGTGTGTGCATCGGACGCGCACACGCCCGTGGCAGCGAGCCGCACGAGAACCTCGCCATCCTTGGGGGCGTCGAGTTCCAATGAGGTCGTCTCCAGTGGCTCGTTTGTCCGAGACATGAGCGCTGCGGTGATCTGCACGGTCTTAGTCCTTCGATTGATGGAGAGGCCGCGAATCCGGTTCCACTGAGTGAACGGGGTCATACGGTGGAACGATTGCGCCACGGCTCACATCCGGTGTCAATCCATATGAGGAATTCGTTCCATATGAGAAACGGCGGGCTGCGTGAGCGCAGCTCACAGCGGTGTCGGCCGCACATGCTCGGCCCCTTCGAGGAGCCACAACGATTTACTTCCGCTCTTCGGCTTCGGCGGCGTTGACGTCGGGCAGCGCGACTGGGAGCCGCTCGACGGGCTGGCGGGATCACGGAAACGTCGACGAGCAGTGCGCTGCGGGCATGAGAACGAAGGGCAGCGGTCGGAAGCGGCGGTCGGAGGCCAGGTGAGTCTTGGTGGTCACCCCTCCACGGGAACGCCCCAGGATGGTCCCTCGAACTTGGTGAGTGCTTTCGCGGTTCACTGGACGTGCGCGTGGCCTTCGGTAGATCCTTTGCTCCGTCACAGAGGCAGAAGATCAGCGCGAAGGCCGTGGTCGTGAGTTTGGTGGATCAGGGTGTCCTTGCGGGATGCGTTCGCGGACACGTCACACTTCCGGTCGGCCGAGCATGTTCTTGCCAGTACCGGTCCTGCCGCGGCCCCAGTAGTGGTCGGTGGTGGTGTCCCCAACGATCTCTTCGTCGGCGGTGGACAACAGGATGTCGCGGATGTCCGCGTGCGCTCGGAACTTGGTCGCCACGGCACGACGCATCACGTCGTCCTTGACCCGGTCCCACTCCCGCCGTAACGGTTTGGACGGGTCACGGCCCAACTCGGCGGCACGCAAGGGCGTGCGGGCCCGACGGATGAGATCAGCATGTCGGGTGCCGATGGACTTCTGGGCCTGGAAGTAGTGCTCTGAGAGGGAGGTTCGTGAGTCTTTGAGTGTTTCTGTCGCCGCCTGATGGTGTGGGTGCGGGCGGAATCCGCTGGTCCGCGTTCTGCTTGAGGTCGAGGCCAAGCGACGCATCCTGGCCCGTCACGTCCTCAGTCCGGCCGGGGGCGCCCCGGAGCTACCGCGAGTTCGAGGAAGCCTTGCCGTACGCGGCCCTGCCGCTCAGTGCACCCGGAAGACCGGTCCGCGCGGGGTGAACGGCAGCCCCGTGCCCTCCGGAATCAGGTAGGCGTGCTCGCGGCGGACCCGCAGCACGTCGCACCAGCCGTCGGTGATCACCAGGACGGGGGCCGTCGGCGGGAAGTCGTCGGCCCGCCTCGTTTCGGGGTGCTCGTGCTGGTCGTGGGCGGCAGTCTGTGTTGTAGATCGTCCGGCGGGTTGGTTTTGCCGATGAGTTCACCGTCCTCGAACGGTCTACCCAGCGACACGACCTTTCTCGACAGGAGTGCCATGTCCACTATCCAGCCAGTGATCATTACTGCCGACCAGGACGTTCTGCTCGGCTTCTATACGAAATTGTTCGGCGCTGAGGAGATCTTCCGGGTACCGGCGGAAGGCCCGGCCTTCTACCTCGGCTTGCGCATCGGCGACACCGACCTCGGGCTGGTGGCCAAGGCGAACCCGGGGACCGGGGCGGCGTCGCGGATCCTGCTCAGCATCGGTGTCGACGACGTCGACGAGACGCTCGGCCGGGTGGAGGCGCTGGGCGGCTCGGTCCGCGGCGGCCCCAACGACATGCCGTGGGGACAGCGCGTCGCCCACATCCAGGACCCCGACGGCAACCCGGTGAACCTCACTCAGCCGATTCCGGCCCGGTGACGCTGTTCCGGGGCATGTGCTGATCGTGGGCTACCTGCGGTAGAGATCAATTGTCGGTGGTGGCCTCGATGTTCGTCAGGACGAGCAGCGCGCGAAACAGGTGGGTGGCGCGGGCGGGGTCGGTGCGGAGCTTGGTGAGGATCCGCCAGTTCTTCAGATGGGCGAAGCCGTGCTCGACGGGGGCGCGTCCGGCGGCAAGGACTCGGTTGGCTTCCTTCTCGGCGGGGGTGAGCTTGCGGGCGCGGGTGGCTTTGAAGCCGGTGACTGCGTGGACAGCGGCAGGCGGCACTGGTAGACCAGGGACACGGTGTCCCCAGCATGGTCTTTGGTTTTCGTCACACAATCCCAACGGCCGCCGGGGGCATCGCAGTTACGCTCCTGGCCGCTCCGCCTGCCCGGTCACGAGCGGGCGGTGAACTTCCCGTCGGGCCGTTTGTGCAGCCAGCCGCGGTCGGCCAGCTTCCCGCGCAGCGGTTCCAGCTTGCCCCGCACCCCGGTATCGAGCCCCAGAACCTCGCCGATCTGCCGGGTGGCGCCCGGACCGGCGGCCTGTCGCACGGCCGCCAGGATGCGCTGGTACTCCGCCGGCAGCACACCGTCCTCCACGCCGGGCGCGCGGTCTGGGACCAGCCGCACCGCCCGCCCCGCCACCTGGACGATCGGCGACCCGGTCTCCGCGCGCTCGTCAGCGATCTGCTCGGTCATCCGCTGCAGTACCCGCTCGGCCACAGCAAGTTCGGCCCGCTCGGCCCGCACCTCCGCCAACTGCTTGGCCAGTTGCTCTTCGAGTCCGTCCAGCTCCGCGCGTCGCGCGGTGATCCGCTCCAGCACCTCGGGGTCCGTCATGCGCCGGATCGTAGGAGCGGCACCGGCGACCGCGGGCGGGAATCCGCAAAACCGCCCTGCCAGACGATCTACCCCGCAGACTGCCGCCCACGACCAGCACGAGCACCCCGAGACGGAGTCACACCAGACCCCTGACCAGCTACTTCAAGATGGCGGGGCTTCCCTGATGCACCCCGACCTCAATCGAGGAAACATGCTCATAGGGAATTCCCAGTCGGTGCTGGTGGACTGGGCACTGCCGGGCCAAGGAGCCGCATGGATCAACCTTGCCTTCTTTGCCTTCTTCCTCATGAACGAAGGATGGCAGCCGGCACAGGCAGAGCGCTGGGTGAACAGGTTCCGAGCATGGAGGGAAGCGGATCCATGCGCGATCCGCACCTTCATCACGGCCCTGACACGGCGTCGGAGCGAGCAAGCCAGCTCAGCTCCCCCACTCCGGCGGATGGAACGACTCCGGCAAGAAAGCCTCGCATTGGAATGGCTCCAGCACTGCGGATGACCCGAGACGTCGGGCGCAAGCACCCTGCGCATGGGCACTCCTTGCCGATACGGCAAGGTCGTTGGGTGTGTCGGCTCGCCACGGGCGGGCGGAGTCCTGGGCGGGTGAGTGCTCCTCGGTGTCGGCCCGTGTTCCGGTTAGCCGGAAACCCTCGGCTGGCCGCGGCATTCCCGAACGCGGTCCTGGTGCACACCCCGGTCCACACCTCATGGTTGAACCAAGTGGAGATCTACTTTTCCGTGGTGCAGCGCGAGGTCGTCTCGCCCAACGACTTCACCAACCTGACCCAGGTCAGGGACCGGATCTGAGACTTCGAAGACCGTTACAACGCCACGGCACAGCCGTTCCAGTGGAGGTTCACCACCTCCGACTTGGACGATCTGCTGGTCAGATTCGACCGGCACACCACCGATCGCCAAAAAGAATCCTCCGCCGCCCAGCCGACCTGATCAACCCCTGAAGGACTTCCGGAGCCGACCACTTACTGATCGTTTCAGAATGAATCTCGTTGTGGGGCTTGGAAGTTGGCGGTTGTGTTGGCAAGATTTGTTGGGTGTCTGCTGATCTTGTGCCCGATGACCTGTGGGAGCGTGTGGCCCTGCTGCTGCCTGCTCGTCCGCGTCGGCGGCATCGGTATCCCGGGCGGTTGCCGGCGGATGACCGGGCTGCGTTGCGGGGCATCGTTTACGTGCTGTGCAAGAGCGTGAGCTGGCGGG
>NZ_JBHVPX010000022.1:0-90474 GCF_042887155.1 Streptomyces sp. NPDC057963 | reverse complement strand
CTGATGGTCCACACCCAGGCGCCCGGCCATCGGCTGCATCGACTTCCGACGCCCGTCCAGCAGCAGACCCCGCAGGTAAAGGCCGCCCTTCACTCGCTGGTCAGCACGCGCCAAAGGCGCGAACACCTCCCCAGCAAACTCCTCCAACCGGCCCCGACACACGGCGAGTTCATCCACCCTCATACCATCAGGAAACCACCAGAAAGGCCCCTTGCCCAGAGACGTAACAAAGCCCTACTAGGGGTTTTCGTTTGGATCAGGCCGGACCCGCGAGCCCGGCGTGATCCAGACGTAAGACCCTGGTGCTGTGACCGCATGGGTTCACCGGGTTGGTGGTCGGGGCAGTCGGATGCGCGATGACGTCCGATCCGACCGGTGGCGGTTACGCCACCGGTGTGCTGCGTCCAGGTCCTCCAAGAGGCGGAGCACCGCCTGTGGATGGGGCCTCCCGGACCACCCTCGCACACGCGCAGTGGCGAGCCCGGCTGGTGAAGGCGCTGTACCGGGCACTCGACCAGTGTGACAAAACCGGGCCGGTCCCGGCCCCCTGACCGCCTGCAGCCTCCCCGCAGCTCAGGCACAAGGAACCCCTGGCAGGTGGATCCGGCCAGGGGTTCCTCCGGGAATGTTCTCCGTTCCGGCCATGTGCCGAACACGCTCCCGGCGGCGCGGGGCCGAAGGGAACGCCGGATCAGCCGACGGGGACCGGTGTCGGGTCGATGCCGGTTGCAGTGCCCCGGAACCAGACCGCCGTGCCGTCGGCGCGGGCGGCTGCCAGGTCGGCACGGCCGTCGCGGTCGAAGTCGCCCGCCGAGACGAGGGCCGGGTAGGCGGACCGGGCGAGGCCCGAGCCGATCTTCACCCGGTTGCTCGTGGCCCAGCTACCGGGGTCGAGTTGCCCGTCGTCGCCCTTGGCCCCCCGCACGGCGAACAGGTCGCCCGAGGAGTCGTCGCGCACCCACAGGTCGGCGGCGCCGTCCCCGTCGGTGTCGCCGGGGACTATGACGGAGACCGAGTCCCAGCCGCCATCGCCGACGAGGACCGGCTCGCCGGCCATGTCCAGGTAGCCGGAGCGGCTGCCTTGGTACGCCCAGAGCTTGCTGCCCTGCTTGACCAGCAGATCGGGCTCCCCGTCGCCGTTGAGGTCACCGGCGTCGGCGATGTCCTGGGCGTCGGCCCAGTGGTTGTTGCCGGTCCACGCCGGATCGTCGCTGGAGCAGCCCAGGTGCGGGTCGGCGACCGGGCAGAAGACGTCCAGCAGCATGGCATCGTGCGAACGGACGGTGCCGAGGCCGGTGTTCGGCACGACCTTGAGCTGCTTCCCCTTCAGTGCCTCGTTGTACTCCAGCACCAGCAGGTCGTTGTAGCCGTCCTCACCCCAGTCCCCGCCGATGGCGATCCGGGTGCCGGGAGCGAACGTCGCCCCACCGTCGACGGGGGCGGCGAAGGTGCCGTCGGCCCGGCCGGCGGAGAAGCGGAGGCGTCCGTCCGCGTCCAGGCTCCACAGGTCGCGCAGGCCGTCGCCGTTCAGGTCGCCGGCGGTGTCGCGGACGCCGCCGTTGCCGAGCGCCCAGATGCGATAGATGGCCTGGTCGGAGCGGTTGCCGGCCTTGTCGACGCTGTAGGCGTAAATGGTGTGCGGGCCGGAGGAGGTCGGGGTGAGCACCGCGTCGGCGCCGGGGGCCACGGCCGTCTCGCCGAAGTCCCAGTCCGACCAGTAGATGATCTTCTCGATGTTGGTGGCGCCGCCCGTGCCGAAGGTGAAGGTACCCGGGGTACGGGCCTTGCCGGTGTGCTCGGGGGTGCCGTTCGAGGCGTCGGGGAACTCGGGCGAGCTGATCACCGGCGGCGCGGGCCGGGCCACGACGGTGTCCAGTTTCGCGGTCGCCGGATCGAAGTGGTTCCAGGCCGCGGTGTCGGACTCGTTCGCGGCGAACAGACCCACGGTGACGGAGCCGAGGCCGTCCGCCGCCTCCTTGACCAGTGCGGTCGCATCGAATTCGAGCTCGCCCGCCGGGCAGCCGCCGGGACCCTCGGCCGCCTTCGCCGTGGCGAGCTTCACGCGCTTGGCAGGCTGGTCCTTCCAGGTCGTCTTCGCCGAGATGGCGCCGGTGCTCCACAGCTCGACCGGCTTGGCCGTGCAGGAGGCCGCGCCCGTGTTGCTGATCCGGAAGGTCGCCCTGGAGACCGTGGCGCCCTTGAGCGCGGTGGTGTCCAGCTGGACGTACGAGCGGGACAGGCCCCCGGCGGCGCCCTCGTTGCCGACGCGCAGATCGCCGGCGGCGTTCCAGTAGGAGCGATTCGGAGACTTCTTGGACACGTGCGTCCACGCCTGCGCGCCGACGGAGCTCTCCCCCGGCCCCACGGCGGCCGAGGCCGTCGCCGCTCCGGCCAGCATGCCCGTCACGGCAAGCCCTCCGGCCAGGGCGAGCGAGACCGCGCCCGAAACTGTTCTCACCATGCACACTCCAGATGTCGGCCAGTAGGGGCCGACCCTAGTCGCACACCCGACCTACGGAAGAACGAATACTTGAGCCCGCCAACAGGGCAGTGACCAGCCCGGGTTCCCACCCGGAGGCTGCGCCGGCAGGGCCGAACCCTGCCGGAGAGCGGCTGCCGTTCGCCCGGTGCATCCGCCGACGTCACTCCGGAGTCCCGCTTCCGCACCACGGGCGCGCTGTTCCGGGGGCGCACAGCCCCCACAACCGCAAAGGCCGTTCCCGTCATGCCCGCCCCCGGCCCAGGTGAAGGCACTCGGCCCCGCGCGAATGCGCGGCGCGTACCGGGACGAGACGGCGTCTTCGGCCGACG
The DNA here is from genome assembly GCF_042887155.1 of Streptomyces sp. NPDC057963. Taxonomy (NCBI): domain Bacteria; kingdom Bacillati; phylum Actinomycetota; class Actinomycetes; order Kitasatosporales; family Streptomycetaceae; genus Streptomyces; species Streptomyces sp. NPDC057963. The sequence goes on along the minus strand of NZ_JBHVPX010000022.1, from coordinate 87,663 downwards.
TCAGCCGGGCTCGTGCCCTTGAGCGGCCGGCCGACGAGCGGGTCGGCCGGGCGGGGCGGACCGTTGTTCAGCGATGCCTGGGGCGTTCGGCGTGGACGTGCAGGTTGGGGCGATTGTCAGCGCCACCCCCAACAGTCGGCTGCGACTTGGCACCGGTGGGTGATGGAGGGTGGTGGTTCTCGTGCGGTCCGAGGTGCTTCGGGCGTTCCGGTTCACGCGGGACCCGACCCGCACCCAGGCCCGTGCGGTGGCGGCGCCATGGACACCAACTGATCGCGTTTCACCAGCCGTACGAGAGAGGTCTGGTAGGCGACGTCGAAGAACACGGACAGGGCCCCGACGGCGAAGGCGACCACGAGCAGCGCGGGCAGGCCGAGCCAGCCGAGGAGGCCCGCCGACGCGGCGGCGCCCAGTGCCAGGGCCCGGCCGGCGTCCGTCAGCACCATCACCGTGCGGGTCCGCCATCCGTCCACCCACGCGCCGACGAACAGCGAGAGCAACAGGACCGGCGCCTGCCCCACCGCGCGAAGGACGCCCAACTGGCCGGCCCCGGCGCCCAGTGTCAGGACGGCGAAGAGCGGCAACACCAACAGGCTTGCGTGTTCGCCTAGTTGGGAGACCGTCTGCCCCAGCCAGAGACTACGGAAGTCGCCGTCCCGCCACAGACTTGAAGGAACAGGCCGACCGGAATCGGACACATCAGATACATCGGAGGAAGCGGACGGCACGGGGATCCCTTGGGTTGCCGACAACGAGGCCCGTCACCCGGCGCGCGACAGGTGCACCGATGGCGCGAGGCAGGGGAAGGCTCGCTGTGCTGCAACATCAAGGGCAGCACGCGATGACCGGCCGGTCACGGCCTACAACGTCAACGCGTGCTCGGACGACCGGGCATGTCTCGACTCCTCGTGGATCACTCGCCGAGCCCGAACACCAGCCTTCGCCGACCAGGCGGAGAAGTGGCCGGACCGCACCGAGTGCGGGAATCGTGCGGAACACCTGCCGGCCGTGCGGAGCGGCGAAGCCGACGCCTTGTCAACTGGGCGCACGAAGCCCCGCTCACCACCTCCCTGACCAGCGGAATCTGTCACCGCACCACCCGGCTCACACCCCTGCCGGGCACCGCCCCACCCGTACGCGGGTGACGCGGTCGGCCACGTCACCGCTGCGGCCGGGGCAGAGGCGTTCAGGTCAACAAGCCTTCGAGACACCCTGATAGACGGTTATTTCGGCCCAAAATCCCCCCGAGTCGGGCTCGTTGCGAGACAAGGTGGGCAGACCTGTGCAAGCGGGCTTATTTTTACGTGTTCAATATGTGAAGATCATTTGTGCCTGTCGTGGGCACGTTCATCACGCAAGGATCTTCATGAACGTTTCATCTGGACGCAGACGGGGCTCTTCGCCCCCGTCCCGTCTCATATCCCGGCGGCTACGGGCGATCGCGCTCGCCACCTCCGCCCTGTTGGTCGCCGAGGCCGTGGTCACCGTGGGCTCGGCCGGAAACGCCGTGGCTCTGTCCCGGTCCGCACCCACTCAGTCGGCAAAGACGGCTCCCGCAGCCGGGCAAGGGCCCGCCGAGGCTCAGGACCCCGCCTCGGCCGCGCTGGCGGCGCGGCTGCAGAACCGCCGGATCGAGGTTCTCTCGGCACGCACCGAGACATCGACCGTCTGGATCAATCCGGATGGTTCGACCACCGAGGACACTTCGTCGGGGCCTGTGCGCTTCCGTGACGAGGCGGGCAACTGGCGTGACATCGACATCGATCTGATCAGGGCCGCCGACGGCACGATCGAGGCCGCGTCCCATCCCCTGGACCTGGAGCTGGCGGGGAAGACGCCTGCCGCGAAGGCCGCACGCGTCCTGGCCTCCGACCACGAGCCCGGTCACAAGGACACTCCCGCGGTCCCGCTGCTCAGCCTGACCTCCGACGACGGCAGGCCGATGACGCTCTCCTGGCGCGGCGCGCTGCCCCAGCCCGTCCTGGACGGGACCCGGGCCCGGTACGTCGACGCGCTCACCGCGACCGACCTGGTGGTGGAAACCACCCGCACCGGGTTCGAGCAGTCCCTCGAACTGAAGGACCGTTCCGCCGTCGACGCCAACGGTTCGGTCACCCTCACCCTCCACACGCCGGGTCTGACGGCGAAGGAGGGGGACGACCGGTCGGTGTCCTTCGTGGACACCCGCACCGGCAAGCAGGCGGCTGTGCTGCAGGCTCCAGTGATGTGGGACGCACGCACCGACCCTCGCACCGGTGAGCACACCCGTATCGCCGACGTGGGCCTGAAGGTCACGCAGAGCGGCGACGACGTGGACCTGACCCTCACTCCCGACGCGGAGTTCCTCGCCGCTCCGGACACCGTCTTCCCCGTGACCGTCGACCCGGCGGTCAACCTGGGGACGACCTTCGACGCGTTCGTCCAGCAGGGCTACACCACCGACCAGTCGGCATCCACCGAACTCAAGCTCGGAAACAACGGAGCCGGTCAGATCGCCCGGTCCTTCCTGCAGTTCAAAACAGGCTCGGTGCAGGGGCGCAAGATCCTCGGCGCGAAGCTGAACCTGTGGAACCACCACGCGTGGACCTGCAACTCGGCGGGTTCGGGCAGTTGGGAAGTATGGCGCTCGGGCACGGTGACCACAGGTTCCCGGTGGACCGCGCAGCCGACCTGGATGGAGAAGTTCGCCACCTCCACCGCCACCAAGGGGGCGTCGGGCTGCGCCGCCGGCTGGGTGAGCGCGGACATCACCTCCATGGTGCAGCTGTGGGCCGATCACACCGCCACCACCCATCATCTGGGGATCCGTGCCACCGACGAGGAGAAGGCACAGGGCTGGAAGCGTTTCCATTCCGGTGACGCGGCGTCCGGCACGCCCTACATCTCGGTGACGTACAACTCCTATCCGACCAAGCCCAGCGGTACCGCCATCTCCCCCTCGACGGTGAACGCGTACAACGGCAAGCGCTACGTCACCTCGCTGACGCCCAGGCTGTCGGCCAAGCTCACCGACCCCGAGGCCGGTTCGGTCAAGGGCCAGTTCGAGGTCACCCCCGACCCGGCCTACAAGGACGCCGGAAGCTACACGTACACCGCGACGAGCGCGGCCGTGGCATCGGGTGGCACAGCGAGCATCACGATCCCGACCGCGTCCGCGTTCCCGGCCGGTTCGCATCTGCGGTACAGGGTGCGCGGCCACGACGGCACCGTCTACGGCGACTGGACCGGATACACCGCCTTCGTCATGAACACCGGGCTGCCCGCGGCACCGCGCATCGAGTGCGAGCCCTACGCCAAGGACACCTGGAGCGACAAGGACCCCGACGGCGCCGAGTGCGTCCTGGACACCACCTCGACCGACGGGCAGGGCTATCTCTGGGGACTCGACGACCCGAAGGTCCCGAACCGGATCAACGACACGGTCGACGGCAACGGCGGTGATCCGCTGACCGTCACGGTCAAGCCCGCCAACGGCTGGCACACCCTGTACGCCAGAACCGTCGACTCCGGCGGCAACATCTCCCCCGGCAACCCGGCCGAATACGCCTTCGGCGTCGGTGCGGACGGGGCAGCGGTGCTGTCGCCGCACGAAGGTGACAGCGCGGCTCGCCGCTACCGTCTCGCGGCCAAGGGGCTCACGTCCTACACCGGGGTGACGTGGGAGTACCGCCGCGGACCCGAGGACCCCTGGCATGTCGTGCCCGCACAGTACGTGGCCACCGCCGACGGCAAGCTCTCCGCCTGGCCCGCCAAGGTCACCGGGGGAAGCTCCACCGGCCTGGTGTGGGACGCGGCCGAATCGCTGGCCTCGGACGGCGTGATCGAGCTGCGGGCCGTATTCACCGACGGGAGCCGCAAGGGCTATTCCCAGACCGTCGGGACCACGCTCGACCGAGACGCCGGAAGCGCTCCGGCGGGCGCGGTCGGCCCCGGCTCCCTCAATCTGCTGACCGGCAACTACAAGCTGTCCAACACCGATGCGACGGCATTCGACACGTCGGTCGCCAGGACGTACTCCTCCCGCAAGAACGAGTCCGAGGAGGAAGGACTGGCACAGATCTTCGGCCCCGGATGGCTCTCGTCGGTGACGGCGGCCACGAGCGGAGCCGAGTACACGCAACTCATCAAGTCCTCAGCCACGGCACTGCAGTTGCTCTCCGCCGACGGATCCTCCGTCGCCTTCACCGCTGTGGCGGGCGGTGGGTGGAAGCCGGAGAAGGGCGCCGAATCACTCTCCTTGACGGGGGCGTTCACGGGCACCTTCACCCTGCGGGACACCGATGCGAACGTGACGGTGTTCAAGCGTCTCAGCGAGAAGGCGTCGAACTGGATCGTCTCGTCGAGCGCGTCGGCGGTGGACGATTCGGCCGTTGTCACGTTCTCGGAGGAGATCTCGGCCGCCGGCAGAACACTCTCCCGTCCGCGGAGCGTCGTATCGCCGAACGAAGCCGTCCCGGCCGACGTCTGCCGGACCACCCCCTCCACCAAGGGCTGCCGCGTCATCGAGTTCGTCTACGCCGGGGAGACCAAAGCCGCTGGCACCGTGCTGGGTGACTACAAGGACCAGGTGTCGTCCATCAGACTCTGGGCCACCGACGCCAACGCGGCGAAGGCGAGCGAGGAAACGGTCGCGCGCTACGCCTACGATGCGTCCGGCCGGCTGCGCCAGGTGTGGGACCCGAGGCTGCCTGCCGAACAGAGGACCGAGTACACCTACGACTCCGACGGGCGCGTTCGTACCCTCAACGAGTCCGGCCGGCTCCCCTGGACATTCACCTACGGCAGCGCCGGTCCGGCCGCGATCGCCGGGGAGGGCATGCTGCTCGGCGCTTCCCGTCCGGCCCTGAGCGAAGGGTCGGCGACGGAGACCTCGGGAACCGCCGCCACCACGATCGTGTACGGCGTACCGCTGTCGGGTGCCCGCGCACCGCACGCCATGAACCAGACGGCAGTGGCGGCATGGGGCCAGGACGCGGCCCCCACCGACGCGACCGCGATCTTCCCGCCGGGAACCGCGCCGGGTTCCAGCAACGGAGAGGACCTGTCCAAGGACGCGTACCAGCACGCGAGCATCTCGTACATCGACGCAAACGGCCAGGAGACCAATACCGCGGAACCCGGCGGCGCCATCACGACCACCGAGTACGACGAGTACGGGCACACCGTCGCCGAACTGTCGGCGGGCAACCGGGCCCTCGCACTGGGAACCACGGCCACGGCAGCGGACACGCTGGCATCGCTGGGGCTGGCCGAACTCGGCACGGCGGAAAGGGCCCAGCGGCTGTCGACCGTCTCCTCCTTCGACCCGGGCAACCAGCGGTTGACCGACACCTACGGCCCGGTCCACGAGATCGTGCTGGTCAAGGGGGTCGGTGACGTGCTCGCGCCCGGGGACACGGTGCTGGCTCGGGCCCACACCTCGTTCCGGTACGACGAAGGACGCCCGGCCGACGCGGCCGTGCAGGACGTCATCACCTCCTCTGTCGTCGGAGCGTCCATCGAGGGCTTCACCACCGACGCCGACGCGGTCGTCAGCAGGAGCACCTACAACTGGTCCACCGGCGAGGAGACGTCCAGCACGGAGGACGCACTCGGGGCGGCGGTGACCACCAAGTCCGGCTACACGGACGCGGGCCGGCTGATCACCACCAGCCTTCCCGCCTCGAACGGGAAGGACGCCGGGACGCTGCGCTACCAGTACTACACCGCCACCGGCACCGGACCGTGTGCGGGAAGAACCGAATGGGCGGGGCTGCTGTGCCGGACGGAACCCGCAGCCGCCATCACCAACGGCGGTGCCAACCCGAACGCACTCGCCACCACTGTGTACACCTACAACCGCTGGGGAGGACAGGCGACCCGGATCGAGTCGGTCGGCTCGGTCACCCGCAAGGTCACGGTCGAATACGACAAGGCCGGCCGCGTCGTCGCCTCCGGCGTCAGCGGTGAGGGCGAAGCGGTACCGGACACGCTGACCACGTACGACGCGGTGAGCGGACAGATCGCGAGCAAGTCCTCGGGCGGGCGGACCATCACGTACCGCTACGACGCCCTCGGCCGCGTGATCGCCTACAGCGACGGAGCCGGGAACACCACCACGACTGCGTACGACAGCCGGGACCGGGTCACCAAGGTCACCGACTCGGCGCCTTCGAGCACGACGTACGCGTACGACGCGGCGGACCGGCCGCGAGAGATCACCGACTCGGTCGCGGGCACCTTCACCGCCGCCTACGACATCGACGGCAACCTCACCACGCAGACCCTGCCCGGCGGCTACACGCTCTCCGTGGTCTCCAACACGGCAGGGGTGCCCGTCAGCAAGGAGTACACGACGCGCGCCGGAGAAGTCGTTCTCGCGGACTCCGCGCAGTTCACCGTCCACGCCCGGCAGGCCGGGCATACGCAGTCGGACGGCATCTCCGTCCGAAGCCAGTACTCCTACGACGGCGTGGGACGCCTCGTGAAGGCTGCGGACAGCACGGCCGACTCCTGTGTCAGCCGCGACTACGAGTTCGACGCCAACAGCAACCGCACCAAGCTGACGACCCGTACGGACGACTGCGACAGCACCACCGACGACACCCGGACCGAAATGGTCCCGTACGCCTACGACTCGGCGGACCGGCTCACGGGCGGCGCCCGCACCTACGACGCCTTCGGCCGGACGCTGACCAGCGGCGGCACCGAGCTGTCCTACTTCGTCAACAACCTGGTCCGGACCGAGACCAGCGGCGAACGCCGCAAGGTCTGGGACCTCGACGCGGCGGGCCGGCTCGGCCGGTCACAGGACCAGACGCGCACCGCCGACGGCACATGGGCCGCGGGCGACACGGTCGTCAACCACTACAGCGACAACGAAGAAAGCCCTTCGTGGAGCAGGACCGGCGACACGATCAGCCGGAACGTGGAGGACCTCACCGGAAACCTGGGGGCGATCACTGCCGCCGGCGGCGATGTGGTGCTCCAGTTGACCAACCTCCACGGTGACGTCGGGGTCCAGCTTCCGCTCGACCCCACGCAGGTCCCGTCGGTCCTGCGCTACGACGAGTACGGCAATCCGCTCCTCAATACCGCGTCGGCCCAGTACGGCTGGCTCGGTGGCGCCCAGGTGGAGAGCGACACCCTCGGTGGATACGTCCGCATGGGTGTCCGGCTCTACGAGCCGGGAACCGGCCGATTCCTCCAGCAGGACCCTGAGTACGGTGGAGGTGCCAACGCCTACGTGTACTGCGACGGCGACGGCGTCAACTGCCAGGACGTCGACGGGTTCGCCAGCTATTACCTGAACTACGATCTCGGAAAGACAGCGGCCAGCGACAAGAGCGTCTTCAATTACTGGAAGAGTCACTTCAAATCCATCTTCCCCATACCCGGCCGCCCCGGGAAGATCACCAAGAAGGGCCAGAAGTTCACGCTCCGGCCCGTCGTCGCCGGCATCTCCATGTATTTCCCGGTGAAGGTCAACAGCATCACCAAGAGCTATCTCCAGCTGGGTGCCCGGCCAGGGCACCCGGACTGGCCGGGAGGCTGGATAGGATTCGACCTCTTCAAGAAGAAGGGGAGGATGAAGCTGGAGGTACGGGGCTACCTCGGAGGACTGGCGGCCATCGCCAACCGGAGCTTCAACCAGGCCAGAGCCAAGCCGTACTGGGACAAGCTGGCCAAGAACCTCCGCAACACCGTCAAGAAGAAGTTCTAGGGATGTCCGTTCCGCGGTCTCCCGCCCTCCGCCGAGAGTGCAGAAAATGCCGATCAAAACGATCACGATCTATATGGCAGTGGTCCTCATTGCCGGACTGGTCCACGCCAGCGGGATGTTCGACAAGGACGTGACGTTCCTCGTCTGTCTTGCGATAACCGTTCCCTGTTCCATCCTCACGTCACCTCTTCTCTATTTCGTGGTGGCACCTGCGCTGGCCTTCATCGGAATCCCTCCTGCCGTGGGGCAGGTTGTTTCCGATCTCGGATATGCGTTGATCGGAGGGGCATTGAACGTGCTCCTGGTGAAGACGGTCGTAGCAGCCGTCAGAACCTTCCGGGCCACACGCTCCGTCTGAGCCGGCCGCCTTTCGCGGCCGACCGCCGGAATGGGCAGGGGCAGGGAACACGGGCCCTCCGGGACGACCGGGAGGCTCGCGAAACCGGCTCGCCCGGACCGTGACGGGTTCCCGGGCCGTCGCACCACGTGGTTCGGCCCGGTCACGTCATGAGCAGTCGAAGCGGGGGTGTTGGGCCCGGGCATTGCGGGCCGGCCACCCCCCCGGCGGGGTGGGCGCGGCCCCCCCGCCCGAGACATAGGCGGGGGGGGGGGGGGGCCCGGCGGGCAAGCCCGCCCCCCACACCCCCGCTTCGGTGCGTCGCCTGCCACGCCTGCGCAGCACATGGCGGTGGCGGTCGGCCGCGCCGGAGCCGGAAGGCCCAGGAACAGCATCGGCGGGACCGCAGGGAACGCGGCGGGGACTGCGCCCACGACCGGACGGCCGGGCACGGCCCCGGCCGTGGCACGGTTCCTGCTTCCTGTCGCGGAAGTCGGTCGAGCCGGTGCTCTGCGCGCGGCGCCGGACGGTTCTCGGACCGCACGCAGCTCACGCCGGAGGTTCGGCAAACCCGTCGCCCCCGGCATTCACTCCCCTCGCCCACCGCCGTGACCCGATTGGCGGGCCTGGCCGGGCCTGCCGGTACGGATCGGTGAACACTCAGGTGCCGTAGGCCCCACGGAAGGCGAGGACGACATGGCAGCATTCCCGGTCCCCGGCTCACGGCGCCGCATACGCCGCACACACGTCATCGCGGCCTGGTGCGCCATGACCCTGTGCACGGCCGCGGCAGCCCCTGCCACCGCGGACGGCAGCACGACCGCAACCACGACCACGACCACGGCCAGACCCACCATCGTGCTGGTGCACGGAGCGTTCGCGGATGCCTCCAGCTGGAACGGGGTCGTCGAGCGGCTCCAGCGCCGTGGCTACACCGTCATCGCCCCCGCCAACCCGCTACGCGGGCTGTACAGCGACTCCACCTACATCGCGTCCGTGCTGGACAGCGTCAAGGGTCCGATCGTGCTGGTGGGCCACTCGTACGGCGGCGCCGTGATCAGCTCGGCCGCCGCGGGCAACCCCCGGGTGAAGTCCCTGGTGTACGTATCGGCGCTGATGCCCGACGTGGGCGAGAGCGGCATGACCCTGGCCACCAGGTTCCCCAGCGAACTCGGCACCGCCACCAAGTCCGTTCCCTACCGGACCGGCAACGGCGGCGGGACCGATCTCTACCTCAGGCCCGACAGGCTCCGGCAGGTCTTCGCCGCCGACCTGCCGGAGAGCACCACGAAGCTCCTGGCGGTGACCCAACGGCCCGTGGCGACGACCGCGTTCTCGGAGAAGGCCAGGACGGCCGCCTGGAAGCACATCCCGTCGTGGTTCCTCGTCGCGAAGCAGGACAGGACCATCAACCCCGACCAGGAACGCTTCGAGGCGAAGCGTGCGGGTTCCCACACGGTGGAGATCGACTCCTCCCATGTGGCGATGATCGCCCACCCCGAAGCGGTCACCGGTCTCGTCCTCCAAGCCGCCACGGCGGCCGATTCCGGCCGGCCCGTGCCGGCCGCCACGGGGTCTGCCCCTGACGCGCGGGCCGAGACCGCGCTCACCGGCATCGCCTCCGCCTCGTTGTTCGCGGGCGCGGGAGCCGTCCTCCTGGGCCGCCGGCCGAGGCGCCCCGGACCATGACGGGCGGGGCTGTCCATCCGCCCCGGACCATGACGGGCCGGATGGACTGCCCCGCGGCCACCCCCAGCACGGTTCAGGACCTGCTCGGCCGAGAGCCCGTCGGTCTCGATCCGCGGGCCACCGCACACCGTCAGGAACTGCTCGACCGGCTGCCCTGACGGTTGCGGCAGAGCGCGTGCCGGACGAGGGCGCACGGCCCGGCGTCCAGCGGCGCGTCGGAGCCGCGGGCGAACTGCACACCGCGGCGCTTGCGTACATCTGCTGAACTCCTGGACGGGCTGCGGCTCTTCGCCCGGCACCGGTCCGCCGCTCCCGAGCTCCGCCCGGCACAACCGGATGCGGTCCGGCACCTGGGTGCGGCGCCGGTGCGGCCGGGTCAGCTCCGGTAGCGGGCGCGGCCCACAGCGGCGGCGAGCGTCAGCGGGACGGTGAGGACGGCGGCCGTCAGGAACATTCCCTGATACGCGTGGTGTTCGGCGGGCCCGGCGGCGAAGGCGCTGGCCAGGGCGCTGCCGACGTAGAGGGCCAGGCCGAACATGGCGACGCCGGTGGCGCGGGCCGTCGGGGAGAGGCCGGTGGCCCAGGACTGGATCGTGGAGTGCATGAACGACCAGCCGCCGCCGAGCAGCAGTGCGCACGCCACCAGCGCGGGCACCGACCGGCCGGCCGCGGCGAGGCCGAACGCCACCGTCATCTGCACCCCGCCGACCACGATCAGTTGTACCGGTGTCCAGCGCCCGACCAGCCGCTTGACCGTCTGCGACGCGGCCATCGAGCCCACGCCGTACAGCGCGGACACCGCACCGGCCAGCGTCGCCGAGGCGCCCTGGTCCTCCAGGGCCGGTGCGATGTACGTCAAGAAGCCCAGCAGAACGGCGCCTTCGAGCATCGCGACGGCCATGACGTACCACTGCCACCGGGAGCTCAGGACGACCTTGAACGGGGCCAGGAGCGCACCGGGCGCCGCGCGCGGCGGCTCCGGCAGCCGGCGCAGGGCGACGGCCAGGTATGCGGCGATCAAACCGGGCAGGGCGAAGACCGGGCGCCAACTGACGTAGTGCGCCAGCGCTCCGGCGACAACGGTGGCCACGGCGGTGCCCAGTGCGAACGCGGTCATCAGCTCGCTGAGCGGGCGCTGGCGGGCCGGGGCGGGCACGGTGTCCCCGATGTATGTGATGGACGCGGCGATGGACGCGGCGAAGAACGCGCCGGCCGCGGCGCGTGCCACGATCAGCACGGTCGCATCGGGTGCGAGAGCCGAGCAGAGTGCGGCGACGGCGGCCCCGGTCAGCGAGATCCGCATCACCCGCACCCGGCCGAGCCGGTCGCTCGCCAGGCCCCAGACCGGCTGCATCAGGCCGTAGGCGAGGAAGTAGCCGCTGGCGGCGAGCATCACCGTGGGCAGTGGGACACCGAGCCGGGTGCCGATGAGCAGCAGCATCGGAGTGATGCAGAAGCGGTCGAAGTTGCTGACGAAACCGGCGGTGCGCAACAGGCGCAGCGAGGCGGCGGGTAGCGGCGGGACCGCAGGGGGTGCGGGGGTGGTGGCCGGAGAGGGTGCGGGGGTGGTGCCGGCCGATTCGGTGGTGTCCATGGAGCTCCTTGTGTCGTGCCTGCCGGTGCTTTCGGACCGGCGGCTCCAGCTCACCACCGCGGGCGGTCGCGGTGGCCCCGCAGCCGATTACCCTTGCTGACACCCTGTGGGCGTGGTGCCGAGCCCGGGGCGGACCGGCGTCGCAGGGGGGACGGGACATGAACGGCGGCGGACTCGACGGCCCGGGCCGCGAACTGGGCGCGTTTCTGCGTTCTCGCCGCGAGCGGCTGGCCCCCGCCGATGTGGGGCTGCCCGGCTCATCGCGGCGCCGTACCCCGGGGCTGCGGCGCGGGGAGGTCGCGGAGCTGGCCGGGATCAGCAGTTCCTGGTACGCGTGGCTGGAGCAGGGCCGGGTCCGCACCTCGGAGCAGGTGCTGCGGTCGGTGGCGCGTGCCTTGCGCCTCGATCCGGACGAGACCGCGCATGTGATGTCGTTCCTGGAACCTGCGGCGCTGTCCGAGCGGCCGCCGGGATGGGTGTCGCGGAATCTGCTGTCGCTGGTGGAGTCGCTGGCGCCGAACCCGGCCGTGGTGCTCGACCCGCACTGGGACCTGCTCGCCTGGAACTCGGGGTACACGGCGCTGCTCACCGACCTGGCGCGGTTGGCGCCCAGGCAGCGCAATCTGCTGTGGCTGGTGTTCCGCTGGCCGCCGGCCCGTACGCTGCTGGCCAGTTGGGAGCCGGAGGCGCGGAGCCTGCTCGGCCAGTTCCGGGCGAAGGCGGCCCGGCATCCGCAGGACGGCCGGTACGCCGAGATCACCGAGGAGCTGCTTGCCGACCCCGACGCGGCACGCTGGTACGGCCGCCGGGAGACCTCGGCGTTCCATCCCGCAGTACGCCATTTCCGCCATCCGGTGGCCGGTGATCTGCGGCTGCGGTACGTCAAGCTCGCCGCCGTCGACGAGCCGGGCCACCATCTGCTGGCCTACCTTCCCGACGACCTGGCGACAGAGGCGGCCCTGAGAGTGCTCGTCGGATGACCCGGTGGCCCTTCGCGCGGGCGGGGCGGGCGCGGGCAGCGGTGGCGGCCCGACCGCGCCGACAGCAGGCGGACGCATCCGACGGGACGGGCGCCGGTGAGGCTCAGGAGCCGACGCGTCGGGCTGCCGGCGGACGAGCCGGTGCGGGTTTGATCAGGGCGTCCCCGGCGTCCGTGTACCGGCCGGTGATCAGGTGGCTGCCGCCCCGGGCCGCGCCAGGGGAACGCGGCGGCCCCTGTCAGGCGTCCCCGTACGCCTCGCCGCCCAGTTCCAGCCGGGCCTCACCCGCCGTCGCATCGGCCAGCCAGCCGCGGAACACCTCGACGTCGGCGTCCGGCAGTCCGATCTCGATGACGACGGACTCCGCGTACCGGACCTCCCGCACGGTCCGTCCGGTGGCCCGGAGGTCGTTCTCCAGCCTGCCGGCGCGCTGGTGGCCGACCGTGATCGTGGCGAGGCGGAACCGCTGCCGCGTGAGGGTGCCGATCTCGTCGAGGGCCTCGCCGACCACTCCCCCGTACGCCCGGATCAGTCCTCCCGCGCCGAGCTTCACGCCGCCGTAGTAGCGGGTGACGACGGCGACGACGTACCGCATCTCGCGACGCGTCAGCATCTGCAGCATGGGCACACCGGCGGTGCCACCGGGCTCTCCGTCGTCGCTCGCCTTCTGCACGGAGGCGTCGGCGCCGATCACGTAGGCGAAGCAGTTGTGGGTGGCGGTCGGGTGTTCCCTGCGGACGCGTGCGACGAAGTCCTGTGCCTCCTGCTCGGTGGCGGCGGGGGCGAGCGCGCAGATGAAGCGCGACCGGTTGATCTCGGTCTCGTGCACGCCCGCTCGGGCGACTGTCCGGTACTGCTCCTGCATCCCGCCAGCCTATGCCCCGGCCGGGAATGCTCCCCGGCCGCCGTCCGTTCTCCCGATCATGTACGCAGACGCAGAGACGATCCGCAGGATCCTCCGGGAATCGGGCGAGACCTGGGCCGTGGTGGGGCTGTCCGACAACCGCTCGCGCGCGGCCTACGGTGTCGCCGAGGTGCTTCAGCGCTTCGGCAAGCGCGTGGTGCCGGTGCACCCGAAGGCGGAGCGGGTCCACGGCGAGGACGGCTATGCGTCGCTGGCCGACATACCGTTCCCGGTCGATGTGGTGGACGTCTTCGTCAACAGCGGACTGGCGGGCGGCGTCGCCGACGAGGCGGTGGCGGTGGGCGCGAAGGCGGTCTGGTTCCAGCTCGGCGTGATCGACCCCGAGGCGTACGACCGCACGCGGACGGCCGGGCTCGACATGGTCATGGACCGCTGCCCCGCCATCGAGATTCCGGCGCTGAGCCGATAGCCGCAGCACTCCCGTCTCCCGACCGGATGTGCGTGGTGTCACATTCGCTGTCCGGCTGGGAGAATGGCCCGCTGTGAGTACCACCACTGCGCCGATCGTCCGCCACGGCCGGGCCGGGCTGGCCGGTCAGCTGTCCGAGCTCGGGGTGGAGCACAGCGGCGTGCTCCTGGTGCATGCGTCGATGCGTGCGGTGGGCGCGGTGAGCGGCGGAGTCGGGGCGGTGGTCGCCGCGTTGCGGGACGCCCTCGGCCGCCGCGGCACCCTCGTCGTCCCGGCGTTCACCCCGGAGAACTCCGACACCTCTCCGCACTATCTCGACCGGGTGCGCGGTCTCACCGACCGGGCCCGGGAGGCCGTCCGTGCGAGCATGCCGCCCTTCGACGCGGCGACCTCGCCCGCGCCGTCGATGGGCCGCCTCGCGGAGGCGGTGCGGCTGACCGAGGGGGCGGTGCGCAGCGGACATCCCCAGACGTCGTTCGCCGCGCTCGGCCCGTTGGCGCGTGAACTGATGGCGCGCCACCGCCCCGACTGCCATCTCGGGGAGGACTCCCCGCTGGCCCGCCTCTATGATCTGCGGGCCCAAGTGCTGCTGCTGGGCACCGGCTTCGGCACCTGCACCGCGTTCCATCTGGGTGAGTACCGGGTGCCCGCACCGCCCCGCCGCAGTTATCGCTGCGTGGTGGCGGCCGGGGGCCGGCGCCGGTGGTGGGAGTACGAGGATGTCGCGCTGGACGACGGCGACTTCGCGGATCTGGGAGCGGAGTTCGCCCGCTCGGACGACGGTGCGGCCGTGCGCACCGGTCCGGTGGGCGCGTCGACGAGTCGGCTCTTCCGCCTCACCGACGCCGTCGACTTCGCGTCCCGCCGACTGCCGTCGTACCGGGGCGGTGCGCCGGTGCGGCCTCTCTGCCGCGCGCACGGCTGAGCCCGCGGCCTCAGCCCCTGACGCCCAGGCCGTCGACGATCACCGCACCCGGCAGCGCGGCCAGTGCCTTGCCCGGGACGATCAGCTTGCCCCGTCGGCTGCCGCTGCCGATCAGTACCCACTCCTCGTCGGCGACGGCGGGGTCGATCAGCAGTGGCCATCCGGCCGGAAGTCCGATCGGTGTGATGCCGCCGTATTCCATGCCGGTCTCGCCGACCGCCGTGTCCATGGGGGCGAAGGACGCCTTGCGCGCGCCGAGGTGTTTGCGGACCGCGCCGTTCACATCGACGCGGGAGTGGGAGAGGACGAGGCAGGCCGCCAGTGTCACTTCGCCGCCGCGTTTGCCCGCCACCACGACGCAGTTGGCCGACCGGTCGAGCAGGTCCGCGCCGTGGTGCTCGACGAACACCGCCGTGTCGGCGATGGCCGGGTCCGTGTCGACGTGGATGACCTGCTCGGCGGGGACACCGCCCCAGCCTTCCGTCACGGCCGCGGCGACAGGCGGGGTGAGCAGGTCGAGGCGGTCGGCCGCCGGGCCCGCGTTCTCGAAGGATCCGATGGGTGCGCGCATGCGCGTCACGCTAACAGCGTCCCGAAGGCGGCCGGCCGGCCATCTCACCGTACGGGCGGGATGGAAACGGCCATGGTGACCTCGGTGGGCTCGGAGCCGTCGTTGCGATAGGCGTGCGGGTGGTGCGCCTCGAAGGTGGCGGATGCGCCGGCGGGTACGGAGTACGAGATTCCGTCGACGACCAGGGTGAGCTCGCCCGCGGTGACGTGAAGCAGTTCGACGGTGCCTTCGGGGTGCGGGTCGGAGGTGCTGCTGTCGCCGGGCATCAGGCGCCACGACCAGAGTTCGAGCGGGCCCCTGCACTCCGTACCGACGAGCAGGGTGGTGGAACTGCCCGCCTCCGTGGACCACATGCGTACTGCCTGGGTCGCGGGCACCAGCCGGACCGGTGAGCCCTGTTCGTAGTCGAGCAGGGTGGTGATGCTGACGCCCAGCGCGTCGGCGAGCTTGACCGTGGTGCCGACGCTCGGGTTGGTGCGGGCCTGCTCGATCTGGATGATCATGCCGCGGCTGACTCCGGCACGGGCGGCGAGTGCGTCCAGGGTGAAGCCGCGTTCCCCCCTCCAGCGCTTGAGGTTGCGCGCCAGCGACTGAGTGAGCTGATCGAGGTCAGACACATTCCGTCCAATATTTTGGATGACAGGGTCAAAAATACTGCACTACGGTGTGGTGCACCCCACCGTTCATCGCACTGTACTGCGAGGCATGCCATGACAGCACTGTTCGCCCTGGCCACCAGCCTGCTCTGGGGGCTGGCCGACTTCGGCGGCGGGCTGCTCACCCGGCGCACGCCCGCGCTCACCGTGGTCGTCGTCTCGCAGGCCGCCGCGGCGGTGGTGCTGGGGGCCGTCGTGGTCGCCACCGGCGGCTGGAGCGAGGCGGGTCCGCGGCTGTGGTTCGCCGTCGCGGCGGGCGCCGTCGGACCGGTCGCGATGCTGAGCTTCTACAAGGCCCTGGCACTCGGCCCGATGGGGGTGGTCTCCCCGCTCGGATCGCTGGGTGTCGCCGTGCCGGTGAGCATCGGGATCGCCGTCGGGGAGCGACCGGGGCTGCCGCAGTTCGCCGGGGTCGTCGTGGCCGTGGTGGGCGTCGTGCTGGCCGGTGGTCCTCAGTTGCGCGGGGCGCCGGTGCAGCGCCGGGCGGTGCTGCTGACGCTGGTGGCCGCGTTCGGCTTCGGTTCGGTGATGTCCCTGATCGCGGAGGCGTCGACCACGGTCACCGGACTGTTCCTGGCGCTCTTCGTCCAGCGCCTGACCAACATCGCGGTGGGCGGTACGGCCCTGTACGTATCGGTGCGGCGCGGGGCCCGCGCACTGCCGGAGGAGGGCGGTGGTGCCGCGGTGCTGTCCGCGCTGCCCGCCCTGGCGTTCGTCGGACTCGCGGACGTGGCGGCCAACGGCACGTACTCGATCGCCGCTCAGCACGGCCCGGTCACCGTGGCCGCCGTACTCGCCTCGCTCTATCCGGTGGTCACGGCCCTGGCGGCGCGTGGAGTGCTCAAGGAACGGCTGCGCGGGGTGCAGGCGGCCGGGGCGGGTCTCGCCCTGGTGGGGACGGTGCTGCTGGCGACCGGCTGAGGGCCCGGCCTCCGGCCGCCCTCAGCCGCCGGACGGGTCCGAGGGCTCGTCCGGTTCCGCCAGGGACAGGAGCTGCTCGGGCGTGACGCCCGACGGGATGGGCACCGGAGCGGGGGTACGCAGCGGAGGCTGCCAGCCCTTCTCCGCGTCCCAGCTGCGTACGACACGGGCGGGAGCACCGGCCACCACCGCGTGGTCGGGCACCTCCCCCCGTACGACCGCGCCCGCAGCGACCACCACGTTGCGACCCAGCGTGGCCCCCGGCAGGATCACCGCCCCGGTGCCGATCCAGCACCCCGGACCGATGGCGACCGGCTCCATGCGGGGCCACTGCCTGCCGACCGGCTCGTGCGGATCGTCGTAACTGTGGTTCGTCGACGTGATGTACACATACGGTCCGCAGTACGTGTCCGACCCGATGGCCACCTTGGTGTCGGCGACGACATGGCTGCCCCGGCCCAGCACCACTCCGTCCCCCAGGGTCAGGATCGACTCGGGTCCGAGGTCCAGGCCGGGCATGAGTCCGGCCGTCAGCGTGACCTGTTCACCGATCACGCAGTGGGCACCGAGCTCGATCCACCGCTCCCCGAAGACCGTGCCCTGCGGGAAGGCCAGCCGGGTACCCGCGCCGATCTGGCCGAACCGCAGCCCGCCGGGATGTTCCGCGGTGACCGCACCCGACTCCTGCACCCAGCGCCAGCCCCGGTGGACCGCCCGGGACAGGGCGCGCCGCCGCCAGGCGGCGAGGGAGGAGAACGTGTTCCTGTTCTTGGGCACTCGCACACGGTAGTCGGCGGCGCCCGGCGCAATCACCGCGGCCGCCTGTGATGTTCACCCCACTCGGCGACGGCCCTCCGCGCGTCGCATACCGTTCCCGTGGGCGATCGCACGGCGGCGGACGAGCCGTGGCGATCGGACGACCGCGACCGCACCACACCTGAGCACGGAGGAACGGGCGATGGCAGAACAGGCGTTGATCACGGGAATCGGCGGCAAGGAGCCGGACATCGATGCGGAGGCCTTCACCGCACCGACATCGGTCGTGATCGGCGAGGTCACGATGGCGGCGGGTTCCAGCGCCTGGTACCACGCCGTGCTGCGCGCCGACTGCGGCCCCATCGTCATCGGCGCCGACAGCAACATCCAGGACAACTGCAGCGTGCATGTCGACCCCGGGTTCCCGGTCACGGTCGGCGCGCGCGTCTCGGTCGGGCACAACGCCGTGCTCCACGGCTGCACCGTCGAGGACGACGTCCTGGTCGGCATGGGGGCCACCGTCCTCAACGGCGCCCGCATCGGCGCCGGTTCACTGATCGCGGCGCAGGCGCTGGTCCCGCAGGGGATGCAGGTACCCCCGGGATCGCTCGTCGCGGGTGTCCCCGCCAAGGTCAAGCGGCAGCTGACCGAGGAGGAGCTCGAAGGCATCAAGTTCAACGCGGTGGGCTACGTGGAGCTGGCCACGGCGCACCGCCAGGTGCACGGCAGCTGAGCCGAGGAGCGCGGCGGACGGCCACCCGGGCCCGTACCGCCGCCCCGCCGGCCGGTCGCCCGCGGGTCAGTCCGCGGCCGGTACGGCCCCCGCTTCGGGTGTGGATACGGCCGGCGTCCGTGCCGCCGCCTTCTTGGCCCGGTTCTTCAGGACCAGCATCGAGGTCAGACCGATCAGCACCGCGACCACGAGGCCGAGGTAGGAGAACTGCTTGAGCCAGGACTCGGCCACGACGCCCACCGAGTAGATGACGGCCGTGGTGCCGCCGGCCCAGACGATGCCGCCGAGCACATTGGCGATCAGGAACTTCCAGTACGGCATGTGCAGTACGCCGGCCAGCGGGCCCGCGAAGATCCGCAGCAGCGCGACGAAGCGGCCGAAGAACACCGCCCACATCCCCCACTTGTGGAACGACCGCTCCGCCGTGGCGATCTGGCTCTCGCCGAAGTGCCTGGGGAACTTCCCGCCGAGCCGGGCGAGCAGCGGCCGTCCGCCCTTGCGCCCGATGGCGTATCCGATCGAGTCGCCGATGACCGCACCGGCCGAGGCGCAGGCACCGAGGACCCAGGGGTTGATTCCGTCGTGCCCGGCGGCCATGAGCGCCGCGCTGATCAGGACGATCTCGCCCGGCAGCGGAATGCCGAGGCTCTCCAGCCCGATGACGACGCCCACCAGGACGTACACGCTGACCGCGGGGACGGTCTCCAGCCACTCCTGGATGTGCAACGCCGGTTCCTCCCGTAGCTGATGTCCCGTTGTCCGCCGGTCAACTCCTCGGCGCACCGCGGGAATGCTACCTGGCCCGCCCTTCGCCCGGACAGTGCGAAGGGCCGCCACGGCCCCGTGCCGGGGTGCGTGGCGGCCCTTCGGGCAACCGTGCCGGATCAGGCGTGCGGACGCAGCGTCCAGACGACCGTCATCTCGCCGGTCACCGCGCCGTCCGCGCGCCGGATCTCGACGGCCACGGGGAACTCGGGGCGCTTGCCCTCGTCCAGTTCGGCGACGACATCGGCCACCGGGCGGCCGAGGGTCGCCGTCGCCGTGACGACCCCCTTGGCCAGCTTCTTGTAGCCGATCTCCGCCTTCACCGCCAGCGGAACGGCGCGCGACATCTGGTCGCCGAAGGCGGCGATGACGATGGCGCCGCTCGCGGACTCCGCGAGTGTGAACATCGCGCCGGCGTGCGGTCCGCCGATGTGGTTGTGGTAGTCGGTCTGGTCCGGCAGGCGGACCACCGCGCGCTCGGCGGTCGTCTCCAGGAACTCGAGGTTGAGGGTCCGGGCCATCGGGACCGTCGCGGCGAGCATCTCGCCGACGGTCATCTGTTCAGCGCTCATGACCAGATGTTACTTGCGAGTAGAACTCTTTGGCCATCCCCGGCTCCTGTGCGCCCAGTTCTCCAGCCGCTTCCTTCACCGTCCGCCGAGGGGGCGGGCGTAGCCGACCGGGCACCGCCCCTCTATCGTTACTCGCCATGTGGCCAGGACAGCAGCCGCCCGGGGGCGAGCAAAACCCGCAGGACCAGAATCAGAACCCGTACCAGCAGCCGGGGTACCAGCAGCCGAATCCCTATCAGCAGCCGGGATATCAGCAGCCGGGACAGTCCGGACAGCAGCCGGGTTACCCGCAGCAGGACCAGCAGCCCGGCTACCCGCAGCCGAACCTGTACCAGCAGCCGACCGTGTCGCAGTACGCGGTACCCGGTCCGGCCGGGGGTCCGCAGCCCGGCGGCAGCAGGAAGAAGACCACCGCCGTCGCCGTCGTCGCGGCCACCGCTGTCGTCGTGGCCGCCGTGGTGACCGGTGTCGTCGTGATGAACAAGGACGACGACAAGAACAAGGACGTCGCCGACGACAAGAACTCCTCGGCACCCGCCGAGCCGTCCGCATCCGCGTCCTCCTCCGAGGCGAACCCGCGCGGCGCCGGCGAGGACGCCAAGCCGCTGATCGCGGGATGGAAGGTCGTCACCAATCCCAAGTGGGGCACGCAGTTCGACGTGCCCGGCGACTGGGAGGTCGGCAGCCCCGGCTCGCCCTCGTACTTCGAGGACAAGAAGAAGGGCGACCACTCGCCCCTCATCGGCTTCTCCGCGCCGTCGTTCTACCAGAAGAAGTGGTGCGTGGCGGACCCCGACAAGGACGGCGTGACGGAGAACATCAGCCTCGCCAGCGCCGGCACCAGGGGAGCCGAGGGCGCCACCGACGCCGCCAAGAACGCCCACAGCGAGGCAGGCACCTGGGCGTGGGCCGCGTATGCGCAGCACATGCCGCAGAGCATCATCAAGTTCACCCCGGCCGAGCAGTACACCACCCAGTCGGGTCTCACCGGCCAGGTCGTCACGGCCACCGCCCCCCATGTGACGAAGCAGAAGAAGTGCGACAGCGACGGCAAGACGATCGCCTTCACCTTCAAGAACAAGAAGGGCGAGTTCGCGTCCTGGGTCCTGTACGGAGCCGACAACGTCAAGGACGAACTCCCCGACACAACGATCCAGAAGATCCTGAGCACCGTGCGGCTGGTGGACGCCGCCCCGGCCGACTGACCCCCCTGCGCCGCCTCCGGGAAAGCAGTTGGCAGGGCGGAGCCGCGGCGGCGATAGTCCCCTGGTGACTGCCGCCTCCGCTCCCGCTCACCCCCTGCGCCGCCCCGGCCGCAACTATCGTCTGCTGACCGCCGCCGCGATCATCACGGGCCTGGGTACCCATGGCGCGCTGATCGCGGCGGCGTTCGCGGTTCTGGACGCGGGTGGTGACGGCGGCGACGTCGGTCTGGTCGCCGCCGCCAGAGCCGCGCCGCTGGTGCTCTTCCTGCTGATCGGCGGGGCGGTCGCGGACCGGCTGCCGCGGCACCGGGTGATGGTCGCGGCGAACGCCCTCAACTGCGTCTCGCAGGCCGCCTTCGCCTGGCTCGTCCTGGCCGGCGATCCGAAGCTGTGGCAGATGATGCTGCTCACCGCGCTGTGCGGCACCGGACAGGCGTTCTTCAACCCGGCGGCCGAGGGCATGCTGATGTCGAGCGTCAGCCGCGAGCAGGCGAGCCGCGCCTTCGCGCTCTTCCGCATGGCCATGCAGGGCGCGACGATCGGCGGTGCGGCGCTCGGCGGCGCCATGATCGCCGCGATGGACCCGGGCTGGGTGCTGGCCGTCGATGCGGCGTCCTTCGCGTTGGCGGGTGCGCTGCGCGCTTTCCTGGACGTCAGCCACATCCCCTCGCGCGCGCCGGGCGGCGGTCTGTTCGCCGATCTGCGGGACGGCTGGCAGGAGTTCGTCGGCCGTCCCTGGCTGTGGAGCATCGTGGCGCAGTTCTCGGTGGTGGTCGCCGCGGTGGGGGCCGCCGAGTCGGTGTACGGGCCGCTGGTCGCCCGGGACGAACTCGGCGGCGCCCGCCCCTGGGGCTTCGCGCTCGCCGCGTTCGGGGCCGGCACGCTGGGCGGGGCGTTCCTGATGACGCGCTGGAAGCCCCGGCGGATGCTGCTGGCCGGAACCCTCTGCGTCTTCCCGCTGGCCCTGCCGTCGGCGGGGCTCGCGGTGCCGTTGCCGGTGGCATGGCTCTGCGGGGTGATGTTCGCCAGCGGCATCGCCATCGAGGTGTTCGGGGTCTCGTGGATGACGGCCATGCATCAGGAGATCCCGGAGGAGAAGCTGTCGCGCGTCTCGGCGTACGACTGGTTCGGCTCGGTGGCGATGATGCCGGTCGCCACCGCGCTCGCCGGTCCGGTGGAGGCCCTGGTCGGGCGCGGTGCGGCCCTGTGGGGCTGCGCGGCGCTGATCGTACTGGTCACCGGTGCCGTGCTGTTCGTCCCCGAGGTCCGCAATCTGACCCGCGCCGCCACCACCGAGGTGGTGGCGGCCGAGGTACCGAAGCCGGCCTCAGCCGATGCCGAAGGCTCCGTCGGGCGGCTCGGGTGAGGCGACCGCCTCGCCGTCCCTGACCGGCCCGGCGGCTCCGGCGAGCCGGTCCAGCGCGGGACCGTGTTCGACCCTGGCGGGGAAGGCGTCGGCCGCGCAGCGACGGGTCAGTGCCGCGGTGTCGACGGGGTTTCGGGAGGCGACGAGGACGACGTTGCCGAAGCGCCGGCCGCGCAGCACCGCCGGTTCGGCGATCAGGGCGATCTCCTCGAAGACGGCGGCGAAGGTGGCCAGTTGGGAGCGGAGAAAGCCGAAGGGCGCACCGTCGGCGAGGTTGGCGGCGTAGATCCCGCCGTCGCGCAGCGCCCGGCGGGCGGCCCTCGCGTACTCGACGGTGGTGAGGTGGGCGGGCACCCGCGAGCCGCCGAAGACATCCGCGATCAGGAGGTCGACGGAGCCGGGCCGGGTCTCTTCCAGCCGGCCGCGGGCGTCCGTGCCGTGCACGGTGATCCCGCTGCCGTCGGGGACCGGCAGATGCTCGGCGACCAGGGCCAGGAGCCCGAGGTCGGCCTCGGCGACGTCCTGGCGGGAGCCGGGCCGGGTCGCGGCGACATAGCGGGGCAGGGTGAGCGCGCCGCCGCCGAGATGGAGCACGTCCAGCGGTGCGCCCGGTGCCGCCGCGCAGTCCACGACGTGGCCGAGCCGCCGCGCGTACTCGAATTCGAGGTGGTCCGGCGCGTCGAGGTCGACGTACGACTGGGGCGCGCCGTCGACGGTGAGCAGCCAGGCCCTGTCCCGGTCCACGTCGGGCAGGAGTCTGGCGGTGCCCTGGTCCACGTCCCGGATGACGGGTATCGACTCGTTCACACCCCCATTGTGGGGTGCCGGATCAGCTGCTCACGACCGCGGCGACGGCCTCGGTGTGCGATGCCGCCCGAGCGAGCCCGGCACGGGCCGCCGCGGCCCGGTGGCCGGGGTCGAGGGGGTTGCCGCCGAACGCCTTCCTCGCCGCCGCGTCCGGGGTCCCGCCTCCCGCGGGGTAGCGGGAGGCGGGCCCTCGGCGCGACACGGCTCAGAGCAGTCCGGTGACGGTGCCCGCGCCGACGGTGCGGCCGCCCTCACGGATCGCGAAGCCGAGTCCGGTCTCCAACGGGACGTCGCGGCCCAGCTCGACGGTCAGGTCGACCGTGTCGCCGGGGCGCGCCACCGCCACCGCGCCGAGGTCGACGTCGCCGACGACGTCCGCGGTGCGGATGTAGAACTGCGGCCGGTAGCCGGTGGTGACCGGGGTGGTCCGGCCGCCCTCCCGTGCCGACAGGACGTACACCTGCGCGGTGAAGCGGCGGCTCGGCGTCACACTGCCGGGCGCCGCGACCACATGGCCGCGGCGGACCCGGTCGCGCTCCACCCCGCGCAGCAGCAGCGCCACGTTGTCCCCGGCCTCCGCGGACTCCATCGGCTTCCCGAAGGTCTCCAGGCCGATGACGACCGTCTCGATGTCCGGGCCCAGCACCGACACCCGGTCGCCGCTCCGGACGGTGCCGCGCTCGACGGCTCCGGTGACGACGGTGCCCCGGCCGGTGATGGTCAGGACGTTCTCCACCGACAGCAGGAACGGCGCGTCGGTGTAGCGGACCGGCATGGGTACGTAGGTGTCGACGGCGTCCAGCAGCGCCTCGACGGCCGCGGTCCAGCGCGGGTCGCCCTCCAGGGCCCTGAGGCCCGACACGCGTACGACGGGGACGGAGTCACCGCCGTAGCCGTGCGCGGAGAGCAGCTCGCGGACCTCCAGCTCGACCAGGTCGGTCAGCTCGGGGTCGCCCGCGTCGGCCTTGTTGAGGGCGACGACGATGTGGTCGACGCCCACTTGGCGGGCGAGCAGGACGTGCTCGGCGGTCTGCGGCATGATGCCGTCGAGCGCGGAGACGACGAGGATCGCCCCGTCGAGCTGGGCGGCGCCGGTGACCATGTTCTTGATGTAGTCGGCGTGGCCCGGCATGTCGACATGGGCGTAGTGACGGGTGTCGGTCTCGTACTCGACGTGCGCGATGTTGATGGTGATGCCGCGCTGGGTCTCCTCCGGCGCCCGGTCGATCCGGTCGAACGGGACGAACGTGCTGGTCCCGCGGTCGCTGAGGACCTTGGTGATGGCGGCGGTCAGGGTGGTTTTGCCGTGGTCGACGTGGCCCATGGTGCCGATGTTGAGGTGCGGCTTGGTGCGCACGTATGCCGTCTTGGGCATGGCTCATTCCTTGGAACTCGAAGCTGAGAGAGAAGACCCCAGGGCCCCGCCGACCCTCCCCTTGCGGGGTCCGCCGGACTGTCGGGGGAGGGTCAGCTTCGGGCGCCGCCGATGGGCGCCGAGGCAGCGGTGAACGCTGCGGCGGCAACTGCCGCTGCGGTGACGGGGTTCACGGCAGCCTTCGGCGCGTCCGCGACTGCGGACCTCGCTGCGAGAAAGGCGTACCGGAACATGGGTCCGATCATGGCCGAGGAACGGGGTGGCGTCGAATGGTTTTCCGGCGGACACCGCAGGCGGGAAACCGGCGGACGTCGCGGGCGGGAAAAGCAAGTTCGGCGTGCGCCTGCCGACGGCGGCGCTTCTTCCGGCGCCGGGCCGGGAACGGGCGCGGGGCCGGGAACGGCGCGGCAGCGGTACGGGGTGCCCGTGCCGTACCGCCGGCGTTGCGGCGATCAGCCACGGGCGTCGGCTACTCTCCCCGCATGCTCGACCCCGTCCCCGGCGCCCGGCCCGCCACCGGCCTCGCCGCGCGCTGCACGAGGGCACTGCTCTCGCCCTGGTCCCGGTTCTCTCTGCTCGTGGTGGTGCTGCTGGCCGCCGCGGCGGCGATGCTGCTCCTGGAACCCCAGCGGCTGCTCGCCGCCGACTGGCCCGCCCGGCTGAGCGGGGGCGCCGCGGTCGTGCTGTTCGGTGTCGCGTACGGCGTGTGCACCGTGGCCTTCGTGCCGCGGCCACTGCTCAATGTCGCCGCGGGAGCGCTCTTCGGTTCCCAGGCGGGGCTGGCCGCGGCCCTGGCGGGCACGGTCCTCGGCGCGGGCATCTCGTTCGGGCTGGGCCGGGTGCTCGGGCAGGACGCGCTCCGTACGCTGCTGCGCGGTCGCTGGCTCAGGGCGGCGGACGGTCAGCTGAGCCGGCACGGATTCCGCTCGATGCTGGCGCTGCGGCTCTTCCCCGGTGTGCCGTTCGCGGCGGCCAACTACTGCGCGGCGGTCTCGCGCATGGGGTATCCGCCGTTCCTGGCCGCCACCGGGCTCGGCTCGATCCCGAACACCGCCGCGTACGTCGTCGCGGGCAGCGAGGCCTCGTCACCGACGTCGCCCGCGTTCCTGGCGGCGATGGGCTTCATCGTGCTGACCGGGGTCGGGGCGGCCGTCGTCGCCTGGCGCAAGCGCCACCGCCTGTCCCCCGAGTGATCCGGTACACGGCGGAGCGGACGGCCGGGGCGGCGGGCGTGGGGGTACGCGCAAAGCTGTTCATCTGAGGGCGATACCCTGCCCGCGACCGACCGAAGATCTCCGGGCACGGCACGGCCCTGCCCTCATTCGACCGCAAATCCGCACATTGCCGACGGCGCTCACGACCGTCGGCCGATGCACGATCACCTCCGGGATGGCCAAAGCCCCATGAGCTGGTTCGAATCGTTCGTCCTGGGCCTCGTTCAGGGACTGACCGAGTTCCTGCCGATCTCCTCCAGCGCGCATCTGCGGCTCACCGCAGCGTTCGCCGGCTGGCACGACCCGGGTGCGGCGTTCACCGCCATCACCCAGATCGGCACGGAGGCGGCCGTCCTCATCTACTTCCGCAAGGACATCGTCCGGATCGTCTCGGCCTGGTTCCGTTCGCTGGTCGACCGGTCGATGCGCAGCGACCACGACGCCCAGATGGGCTGGCTGGTCATCGTCGGCTCCATTCCCATCGGTGTGCTCGGGGTGACGTTCAAGGACCAGATCGAGGGGCCCTTCCGCGATCTGCGGCTGATCGCCACCACGCTGATCGTCATGGGTGTCGTCCTCGGTGTCGCCGACCGCCTCGCGGCCCGCGACGAGGCGGGGGGCAGGCACCGGGCCAGCAAGGAGCGCAAGACACTCAAGGAACTCGGTGTCAAGGACGGCCTCATCTTCGGCTTCTGCCAGGCCATGGCCCTGGTCCCGGGCGTCTCCCGTTCCGGAGCCACCATCAGCGGCGGTCTGCTGATGGGCTACACCCGCGAGGCGGCGGCCCGCTACTCCTTCCTGCTGGCGATCCCGGCGGTGCTGGCCTCGGGCGTCTTCGAGCTGAAGGACGCGGGCGAGGGACATGTGTCGTGGGGGCCGACGATCTTCGCGACGTTCATCGCCTTCGGCGTGGGATACGCCGTGATCGCCTGGTTCATGAAGTTCATCACGACCAAGAGCTTCATGCCGTTCGTCATCTACCGCGTGCTTCTCGGGCTGGCCCTGTTCGCACTGGTCGCGGCGGGTGTGCTGAGCCCGCACGCGGGCGAGTCGGCGGGCTGACCACGTCGCCACACCTGGCGCTGTCCAGCGCATTCTGACGCTTTCGCACGCCTACGTGTCATGATCATCTCCCATTTTCCTCCCACTCGTCTCCCACTCGGGGGATGGGGAGACGGGCAGCCAGACGGTGCGCGAGCACAAAGCCGGGGACCGGAAGAAGGGCCCGCACAGCCTTGGCCGTGCGGGCCCTTCTGTGCGCCGGCCGGGTCCGAATCAGTCCAGGCCGAGGCGGTCCAGCAGGCCCCGGACGCGGTCGGCGAGCGCCTTCTCCGGGTCCGAGCTGATCGTGGCCAGGGCCACCGCAGCGGTCACGATGACATCGCCCAACTCCTTCTCGACGTCCTGCCACGAGTGGCTGTCGCCCTTGCGCGGGTTGGCGCCGAGGGCGCCGGTGACGGCCTCCGCGACCTCTCCGGCCTCCTCTGTGATCTTGAGGACTCGCAGCAGCCTCACGTCACCGACCGCGGCCTGGTTCTCGGCGTCGAGCCAGCCACGCAGCTTCTGCACGCCGTCCCACATCGTTCCGTCCATGCTTCTCCTCGTTCGTTCTGCCGGGATACGAGCGGGGCGAGCCACCGCAGTCACACGACCGGGCAGAGCGCGACCGCAAGCGCGGTCAGGACCGCGACCTGCGCCGCTGCCGCCCGGACGAGCATCGGGGGCGAGCGCCGGACGCGCCGCCACGCGATCCGTCCAGTGTCGCCGTCGGCCTGGACGCGGACCCCGAAGGCGCCTGATGCCGAGCGATACGCCCTGCGCGGGCAAAGGCTCCGCCCCGGCCGGCTCGAAGGTGTCCGCAGATCTCCTCGTGCTGGGGCAGAACAGTGCCGGCACGGCGAGGTGGCGCCGTGGACGGCCGGCAACTTCGCACCACTGACGGTGGGTGCGATCGTTGTTAGCCTGCGCGCATGATCAAGGGAAGATCGCCCGGCCGAATAGCTCACTTGGCAGGGGGCAACAGGTCAGAGCGTGTGTTGATCCTGGCCAGCTTCGTGAACCGAGTCGGCAACGGGCTCTTCAACACGGCGTCGGCGCTCTACTTCACGTTGGTCGTGGATCTACCGGCGGTGCAGGTGGGTGCCGCCCTCACTGTCGCCGGCTCGATCGGCCTGCTCGCGGGGATACCGGGAGGTCGCCTGGCCGATCGACGCGGCCCGCGCACGGTCATGATGCTCGCTCTGACGGTTCAAGCAGTGGCGATGTCCGCTCTCGTGCTTGTCGAGAGCTGGGCCGCCCTCACGGTCGTCGCTACCGTCGACCAGCTTGCCGCAGCCGCTGGCGGCGCAGCCTGGGGAGCCCTCGTGGTCCGGGTCGGTACGGACCGCCCAGCGCTGTTCAGGGCAAAGCTCCGTACTTACGTCAATCTGGGCGTCGTCCTGGGAACCGTGGGTGCCGGATTTGCGGTTGCAGCGCATACTCGTACGGCCTATATCGTGCTGATTCTCGGCAACGCGGCCAGCTTCGCCCTGTGCGCCCTCCTCCTGTTCTTGCTCCCCAACTACAGGGCATTGGTGCCACCCTCGCAGCAGCGCCGCTGGATCGCTCTCACCGACCGTCCGTTCGTGGCCTTCACAGCCCTCCATGGTGCGATGGGGCTGCAATATCCGGTGGTGTCCCTGCTTCTGCCGATATGGATCTCAGAGCACACAACCACACCACGCTGGACCGTGGCCGCGGTGTCCGCGATCAATGCGGGAGTCTGCGTCCTCTTGCAGACCAGAATCGGATCCCGCGTCGAAACCCCTCGCGACGGCGGCAAAGCGTTCCGCACAGCAGGACTGCTCTTCCTCCTGAGCTGTCCGATGATGGCCCTGACCGCGCACGCTCCCGTGTGGGCCGCCGCCGGCCTCGTGGTCGCAGCGATCTTCGTCCACAGCCTCGGGGAGGTATGGGAGTCCTCGGCCGGCTTCGCCCTTGGCTTCGGCCTGGCACCAGACCATGCCCAAGGCCAGTACCAAGGGCTTCTCGGGCTTGGCTTCAGCGCAGGCCAGGCGCTCGCCCCCGCCATCCTCACCACCGTCGTGCTCGGACTGGGCACGGCCGGCTGGCTGCTCCTCGGCGCGTTCTTCGCCGCCGTGGGCGCCGTCGGCCCATCGCTTGCACGCTGGGGCACGCGAACCCGATCTCGACAGGGAGCTGCAGCTGCGGGGCCCGGCGGAGAACCGGACGAGGCGCACGCATAGCCGCACCCCGGGTTCGGCGAACGCCCTCCTCCGCGGCCCGCCCGGCTTCGTCCGACTGCCCTTGGGCGGTCGGCCCAGCTGTCGCCGGTGTTGCGTGCGGCGCGCGCCGGCAGGTGGGTCGGCTGACGCCGGACTCCTCCGCACTGTGCTGCACGGTGTACGTCTCTCTGGGCTTCGGGGTTCCGATCGCGAGTCGAGGCTCGCGCTACGCCGATCCTCATGCCTCGTTGTATCGAGAACGGGGTAGTGCGTTGCATGGGTGCGTACACGGGCTACGCAACGAAGAAGGTGCAGGGCAGGGCAGTTGGGCACCGGCCGTCTCACAGGCGGTCGTTTCCGGATGCTCCTGACTGCCGGCACGTGCGGGTCAGGGAGGGTGGGAGTCAGCTCTCAGCCCCGCCGAGCCGGAGGGAGGCCTGAGGAGACACGTGCGAAACGGGCCCATGACCGTCCCGAGTCGTTCCTCACGCCGCTGGTGTCGCTGAAGTCCTGTGCCAGGCTGGACCCATGAGTGACATGTGGACCGGCGAGAAGGTACGCCTGCGAGGTGTCGAGCCCGAAGACTGGGAGGGCTTTCGCGACCTGGCCGAGAACACCCTCGATGTCCGCAACGCCGACCTGGTCGACCCTCCGCGCTCTGCTGAGAGTTTCCGTTCCTGGACTGCTGAGCGGGCTGCGCGTCCGCCGGGGGATGAAGCATTCCGCCTGGTGGTCGAGGTGCTCGCCGACCACGCGTTCGCAGGGTCCGTGACAGTCGGAGAGACCGACATCCGTGCTGGACGGTTCAAGACGGGCATCGAGATCATCCGCGATCACCGCCGCATGGGGTACGCGGCCGAGGCAACCGAACTCGTCCTCACCTACATGTTCGCCGAACAGCGCCACAACAAGTGCGAGGTGGAGGTCTACGCCTTCAACGACGCCTCCCTCGCCCTTTACCGCAGGCTGGGCTTCGTCGAGGAGGGACGACTCCGCCAACATGATTTCTTCGCCGGCAGCCACCACGATGTTGTGCTCCTTGGCATCACCGCCGAGGAACACTGGGCCACACGCCAGCGTCCATCGGTGCGGTGATCTTCGCTTCACCATTCCCCGCGTATGGGGCAAATCAACAGCACGGGGTCAGGATGCCGTCAGGCCCGGGAGCATGGGACGCTGAGCAAACGCAACGTGCCTTCTCTCGCCGAAGCGGGAGGGGCCATGTCACTCGGGTCCGTCGCCCGGTTCCCGGCCGGCACGGGCACCGGCATCCGCCCGGAGCCGGCGGGCCGCCCCGCCGAGGAGCGGCCCTACGCGACCCCGGCCGGCACCACGGGTGATACCTACCCGGATTGTCCGGGTTGACTGGGTTCAGGCAGATGGGGCCGAAAGTCCCTGCCGTACGACGTGGGCGCGTACCAGTCTGGGACACGTACCACCGGAACCTGGAGGGAACCATGACCACCGCCGAGCTTCCCGTGATCGCAGCCGTCGACGGCTCGTCGCACAGCCGCGAGGCACTCGACTGGGCCGCGCGCGAAGCGGTCCGCCGGGGGCTTCCGCTGGTGATCGTGCACGCCCGGACGCCGACCAGGCGCACCGTCCAGGAGACGCAGCTGCGCGGCGCGGAGGAGTTGCTCACCCAGTCGGTACGGAGGGTCTGCGAGATCGCTCCGGATCTGCACCCGACGACGCTCGCACCGCTGGACTTCCCCGCGGCGGCGCTCACCTCGCTCAGCCGCGACGCGTCGCTGGTGGTCGTCGGCTCGCGCGGTCTGGGCGGTTTCCGGTCGCTGATGCTCGGCTCCAACAGCCTGGCGACCGCCTCGATGGCCAAGTGCCCCGTCGTCGTCATCCACGGCGGGCCGTCGGAGGAGGACGGCGGGGCGGCGGAGGCCTACCCCGACATCGTCGCGGGCGTGGCCGCCGACGAGAGCAGTGAAGCGGTACTGGACTTCGCCTTCGCGACGGCCGCCACCCGTCCCGGTGCGCGCCTGCGGATCGTGCACGGCTGGACGATGTTCTCCTCGATGCTGTCCGGCGGCCCCGTCTTCGACCGGGACGCGGCCGCGGGGGCGGCCGAGCGGACCCTCGCCGAACTCACCGCCGGACGGCAGGAGAAGTACCCGCAGGTCGAGGTCGTCAGGGAGCCGGTCGGCGGCTCCGCCTCACGCACCCTGGTCATGGCCTCGGCGACCGCGGCGCTGACCGTGATCGGACGGCGCAAGGGCGGCGAGTCCCTCGGACTCGGGCTCTCCCCCGTCGCCCAGACCACGCTCACGCACGCGCTCGGCCCGGTGGCCGTGGTGCCCTGCTGACAGCGGCGCCGGCCCGCCCCGTGCGTGCACGCCCCTTGGCCCCGCACGCCGACGGGCAGACACTGACCCGATGACGCAGCGCGTGGATCTCTCGACCGTGATGGACCAGCTGTCCATCGATGCAGTGATCACCGGCTATGCGCGGGCGGTGGACGACGGCGCATGGGCGGACTACCGGGCCCTGTTCACCGCGGACGGGCGCGCCGACTACCGCAGTGCGGGCGGCATCGAAGGGCCCGCCGACGAGGTCGCCCAGTGGCTTGCGGAGACCATGCGGCTCTTCTCCGTACGCCAGCACCTGATCGTCAACCGCCGGCTCGCCATCCAGGATCTGGGCGGCTACCCGGGCGACCGCGCCGAGGTGCTGGCGGACTACGTGAATCCGATGCGGCTGGCGGGCGGCGGGGGCGGTACCGGGGCGGGGACGAGCGCGCCGGACTTCGTCTCCGGCGGGCGGTACACGTTCACGCTGTCGCGTACGGAGAGCGGCTGGCGGATCCGTACCGTGACCGTCGACGAGAAGTGGCGCGGCACGGCGGGCTCGCGCACCGCCGGCTGAGCCCGCCCTCCGGGTGCTTCCGCCTTCCGGCGCCGGGGAAGAACTGCGGAACGGGAGCCCAGGGGTGACACTGCTGACCAGGCGGGGACGAGGAGGCGCGGCATGCGGATTCCGGCCGGTCGGCGCGAGCGGTGGCAGCGGATTCGGCGGTCCGGCCGGTGGCACGCCTGCCTCGCGCTGTTCGCCGGTGCGCTTCCCGCGCTCGCCTTCCCCGCCCCTTCCTTGTGGTGGCTCGCCTACGTCGGTCTGGTGCCGTGGCTGCTGCTGATCCGGTCCGCCGGTACGGCGCGCCGCGCGGCGCTCGACGGCTGGCTCGGCGGGATGGGCTATCTGCTCGCTGTGCACCACTGGCTGCTGCCGAGTCTCCATGTGTTCCTCGTGATCCTGGCGGCCCTGCTCGGTCTGCTGTGGGCGCCGTGGGGGCTGCTGGTCTTCCGGACGCTGCGCGGGCCGGCGCGCGCGGGTTCCGCCGCGGCCGCGGTCGTGGTGGTGCCGTGCGGGTGGCTGATGATCGAGCTGGTCCGCTCCTGGGAGGGGCTCGGCGGTCCCTGGGGGCTGCTCGGCGCGAGTCAGTGGGAGGTGGCTCCGGCACTCCGCGTGGCATCGGTCGGCGGGGTGTGGCTGGTGAGCCTGCTGGTGGTCGCGGTGAACACCGCCGCAACCCTGCTGTTCGTGACCGCGGCCGCCCGGACGGTCGCCGTCGTCGCCGTCGTGGCGTGTGCCGTGGCGGTGTCGGCGATGGCCCGGTGGGCACCGCGGCCCGAGCCGTCGGGCGTGGCCAGGGTCGCCGTCGTACAGCCGGGCGTGCTCGCGGGACCCCGCAGTGTCGAGCGGCGGCTCGCCGTCAGTGAGCGGTTGACCGGCTCGCTGGCGGGACGCGGTCTCGATCTGGTGGTGTGGGGCGAGAGCAGTGTCGGTGTGGATCTCTCCCGGCACCCGGACATCACCGCCCGGATCGCGGCCCTGTCGCGCCGGGTGGGCGCCGATGTGCTGGTCAACATGGACGCCCTGCAGACCGACGGGGCGGGGCGGACGGGGATCTTCAAGTCCGCGGTGCTGGTGGGGCCGGACAAATTGACCGGAGATCGGTACGACAAGATGCGGCTGGTGCCGTTCGGCGAGTACGTTCCGGCCCGTTCCGTCCTCGGATGGGTCACGTCCGTGGGCAAGGCGGCGGGCAGGGACCGGCTCCGCGGCACCCGTCCGGTCACGATGGAGCTTCCCGGAGCCGACGGGGGGAAGGGACTGCGCATCGGGCCGCTGATCTGCTTCGAGTCCGCGTTCCCCGACATGAGCCGGCGGCTGACCCTGGACGGCGCGCAACTGCTGATCGCCCAGTCGTCGACCGCGTCGTTCCAGCACAGCTGGGCTCCCGAACAGCACGCCTCGCTCGGAGCGCTGCGAGCCGCCGAGAACGGCCGCCCGATGGTGCATGCCACGCTCACCGGCGTCAGTGCCGTGTACGGCCCGCAGGGTGCGCGGATCGGCACCCCGCTCGGTACGGATACGAGTGCGGCCGAGGTCTTCGACGTACCGCTGGCGTCCGGTACCACCCTCTACGTGCGGCTGGGCGATTGGCCGGTGCACGGGGCGGCTGCGGTGCTGGCCGTGTTCTGCGCGTACGAGGGGGTGCGGTCGCTCAGGAGGCGTGACGGGGCCGGGGCGAGGGGCGCCGAGGCGTCGGTGGCCGCCTCGCCCGGTGAGCCCCGGGGCTGAGCCGGGGTGGGCCGGAGGCCGGTCTCCGGACTGTCCCGGACCACTCGCCTGCACGCCTGCCGCGCCTGCCGCGCCTCGCGGCGCGGGATGCACGACGCCATCAGCCCCGCGAACGCCCGGCGGCGGCTCGTCGCACCGCCTACGCCACCGGGGATCCCGCGGCCACCGCGTTCTGATACGTCGTCGCAAGAAGCCGCGATCACGCTGGTCGTACCCGTGGCGCGGACACCCCCCTCGCACCCCTGACCAGCATTGACGCCCTGCCCATCACGGACTGCGGCGGCCGGGACCGCTTTTATTGAATATCGAATTCCGTTTAATGGCAGTGAAGTGCCGTGCAAAATCGGCCTTTATCAAGATGTGATCACGATACGAAGACCCCGGTTGCTGTCACCTCGCCGAG
Organism: Streptomyces sp. NPDC057963; assembly: GCF_042887155.1. Taxonomy (NCBI): domain Bacteria; kingdom Bacillati; phylum Actinomycetota; class Actinomycetes; order Kitasatosporales; family Streptomycetaceae; genus Streptomyces; species Streptomyces sp. NPDC057963. The sequence continues at coordinate 53,941 of NZ_JBHVPX010000022.1, read as the reverse complement.
AAGTTAAGACTTGATCACCTCCACCCCCTCCCGCGAGGGGTCGCCCACACCCTTTCGAGACCGGGTTGAATGATGGCGGAAAATGTATGTGGAGTTCGGCGCGAGAAAAGGGTATTGATGAAATTCCGAATGCGTGCAGCGACCGTGACTGTCGGAACCGCCCTGGCCGTATGGGGGCTTGCTGCTCCCGTCCAGGCCGCCACCCCCACCGTCAACGGTTCCGTTCAGGCTCAGGGGACGATCCAGTGCACCCCGGAGAGCAAGACATATACCGTGAAATCGAAGCCCGCGCCGGTACTCTCCGGCCCGTCCAACAAAGCGACGCAGATCGACGTCGCCTACCCCGGAAACAAGGTGCGCAGCTATTACCACTGTGTCAATGGCGGCAACATGTACGTCTGCATCGGCCTCTGCAAAGTCGACGACAACGGCGTCAAGGGACGCTGGGTATTCCGTGGCTACCTGAGCTGATTTCCCACCGCGGTGCGGCTCACTCTCCCTGGACCCACCGCTCGATGACGGGCTGCGCGAGGGCCTGGCACGGAGAGGTGCCCGCCGAGCCGGGAGAACGGGATTCCCCCATGCCTCCACCGGCCCTGGGCGTCGGCGTGGCCGTTCGACGCCCGGTCCGTGAAGAGCTGCCGGCCGGCGGGGTTCCAGGAGCGGGACAGGCACGGGCTTCCAGGATCATGGGGTTTCCGACGCCCCACGACCCGAGTGAAGACCGTGCCTGTCGGCGCATCAGCGCCGATGCCACCCGCCGTTGACCGGCTCCGCGAGCAGTCCTGACGGACCATCGATCCCCTGGACGCGAAATCACACCCTTGACCAGCAGGAACAGCGGAACGCTACGGCCCTAGACGCAGTCCAGGTCGCGCAGGACACGCTCGCACAGCTCGTGCGTCTGCAACGCGTCCCTGGCGCTCAGCACCTTTCCGGCCCGCACGGCGTCCAGGAACGACAGCACGCTCTGCTCGATGCCGCGCTGACGGGCCACCGGCACCCAGTCGCCGCGCCGGCGTACGCTCGGCTGGCCCTTGTGGTCGATCACCTCGGCAAGGTTCACGACCTCGCGCTTGGAGTCCTGGCCGGAGACCTCCAGCCGTTCCTCGGTCGAGCCGCTGAGCCGGTTCATCATGCCGATCGCGGTGAATCCGTCACCGGACAGTTGCAGGACGACGTGGTGCATCAGACCGTCGCGGATCCTGGCCTGTACGACGGTGTGCTCGATCGGCCCCGGGACGAGGAAGCGCAGGGTGTCGACGACATGGATGAAGTCGTCGAGCACCATGGTGCGCGGTTCCTCGGGCAGGCCGACCCGGTTCTTCTGCATGAGGATCAGTTCACGCGGGTGCTCGGCGCACTGCGCGTAGCCGGGCGCGACCCTGCGGTTGAAACCGACGGCGAGGCTCGTCCCACGCTCCTCGGCAAGGTTCACCAGCCCTGCCGAATCGGCGAGTTCGTAGGCCAGCGGCTTGTCGACGTACGTGGCGACGCCGGCGTCCAGCAACCGGCCCACGATCTGGGGGTGCACGGGGGTGGGAGCGTGGACGAACGCGGCGTCCAGCCCCTCGGCGAGCAGCGAATCGAGGTCGGTGTGGCGCTGCCCGGACGGGATCCGGTGGGCCTCGGAGACCGCGGCCAGAGTGGCGGGGGTACGGGTCTGCAGATGCAGTTCGACCCCGGGCAGGGTGGTCAGAACCGGCAGGTACGCCTTCTGCGCGATGTCGCCGAGCCCGATGCAGCCGACCTTCACAGGGGTCTCCCTCTCACTGTTCGGCACCGGCCGGCGCGGTGTCACCGGGCGAGGGAGCCCCGTCGGGCTCTTCGAGCCGATGCCTACCGCGATGGCCTGTGCGCGTCCTTCGTCCGGGCAGCATACGTGTGCTGCGGCGGCTGCCAGTCGGCGATGCCGTCGAAGGTGCGCAGGACGAGAGTCGGTCCGAGCCGCGAGACGGCGGACATCAGGGCATCGCGCAGCATCACGGAAGGGACCCCGGTCAGGCGCATCAGCCGGGACGCCTTTGCGGCCTTGCGGACGACGGCCGTTGTGCGCGGCAGCCGGTCCGCGGTGTAGGCGGCCAGGCCCGCACCGAGGTCCCCGTCCGGCGTCATGTGGTGGGCGAGCACGATCGCGTCCTCGACCGCCTGGTTGCCGCCCTGGCCGAGGCTGGGTGCCATGGCGTGGGCGGCGTCTCCGACGAGGACGGTGCGGCCCCGGTGACAGGACGGCAAGGGGTCGATCAGGTGGTGCACGTCGTTGCGGAGCACCTGACCGGGCTCGGCGGCGGCGATGGTCGAGGGGATCGGGTCGTGCCAGCCACCGAAGCGGCGCATCAGCTCCGCCTTCTCGTCGTCGACGGCGTGGGCTCCGGCGGGGGCGACCGCGGCCCCGTAGGCGTAGATCCTGCCGTCCTTGAGCGGCTGGGTGCCCCAGAGGGCGCCGCGCCCCCACGTCTCGTGCGGCGCGAAGGGCCGCCCGGCCGCGGGGACGACCAAGCGCCAGGTGGTGAATCCGGCGTACGAGGGCCCGGGGTGGGCCGGGAAGAGTACGCCGCGTACACCCGACCTGATGCCGTCGGCACCGATCACGAGGTCGGCCTCGATGGTCCCGGACGCCGTCCGGACGACCGCACGCGCACCGCCCGCCGCCCCGGGGTCGAGCAGTTCTGCCGCAGTGTCGGTGCGGACGGCGGCTTCGGGCAGGCGGCTCACCAGACGGCCGACGAAGGTGGCCCGGTGCAGCAGGACGATGGGGCCGCCGAACCTCTCGGTCGCGGCGGCGCTGCTCGTACGGGAGAGCCAGCGCCCGCTCGGGGTGCGCATGCCGCCCGCGCCCTGCCAGGCGGCGAGGGACCTGATCTCGTCGCCGAGGCCGATGACGTCCAGGGCGCGCTGGGCATTGGGAGCGAGGGCGATGCCCGCGCCGACGGGTTCCAGGGAGGCGGCGCGCTCCAGAACGGTGACCCGCCAACCGCACTCGTGCAGGGCCACCGCCGCGGTGAGGCCGCCGATTCCGCCACCGACGACGACGGCGTGGGGTTGCTCCATCACTCCTCCTCGAAACTACACCTGTAGTGGCGATTGCACCGTACTACAGATGTAGTTCCACGGGTAGGTTGACCCCATGGCCACACGCACCACCGGCACCTCCCGGGCCGACCTCATCACCGATGCCGCTCTCGCACTCCTCGCCGAACGGGGGATGCGCGGACTGACCCACCGAGCCGTGGACGAGCGCGCCGGGCTCCCCCAGGGTTCGACGTCCAACTACGCACGCACCCGGCAGTCCCTGCTGGAGGCGACGGTGCGACGGCTGGCGGAGCGCGAGGCGCGGGTGCTCGCACCGGGCGAACTCCCCGTTCCTGGCGCCGGACAGGCACCCGGCCCGCACACCGGCCGGGGACGCGGCACACAGAACGGCCCGCACACCGGCCCGGAGGCGCTGATCGCCGCTCTCGCGCTCGCCCTGCACCGGTATCTCACCCGCCATCCCGAACTGCTCGTCTGCCGCTACGAGCTCGCTCTCGAAGCCACCCGCCGCCCCGAACTGCGGAAGTTCTTCGACGCGACGGGCCGGCAGTTCCGTGAGCCGCTGACGGCCCTGATGACGGCGGCCGGATCGGCCGAGCCCGAGCGGCACGCCCTGTCCCTGGTGGCCTGGTGCGAGGGGCTGATGTTCTCGTGCGCCGCGGGTTCGTACCACCAGTCCGTCCCGACCGAGGAGGAGTTGCGCACCGGCTTCGCCGAACTCCTGCGCGGGATGCTGGGATCCGACGGGGCATTGCGCTGACCGGAGTCACTCGTGCGGGCCAATCCGGGCTTCCCGGCTCACCGGGAAGCCGATCCGCCCAGCAGAGTTGATCAGGTGCAACGAACCAGAACCACCGTGAAGCTCCTGGTCGGCGTGGCGGTCACGACGCTGTCCGGCTGTGTGTCCGTGACCCCGCATCCGGACGTTCCGCCCCGGCCCGGGATCAGCAGCCCCGCCCAGGACCTGGCACCGCAGATCGCGCGGCCCCCGGTCCACGACAGCCTGGAGGTGGTACCGGCCCCGGGGCCGTCCGCCTCCGCCTCCGCCCCGACGGCCGGATCGCCTGCGGGTACCGGCCGCGCCGCCGCTCCCGTGCCGCGGCAACGGAACCGTCCCGGGGCGGCGCAGCCCCGCCGGCGTCATGCCCCGCCCGCCGTGACCGTGCCCGTCCCGGCCCTGCCGGCCCCCGTCGCCGGGAGGGACGTCTGCGCACTGGGACGGGGATACGGGCACTGGCCGGCCGGCAGCCCCCAGTCCCGGATCTGCGAGAACACCTACGGCCGCTGAGACCGGTACGGAAAAGACCCTGCCGGGTCCGGTACGGAAAGGAACCCGCCGAGCCCGGTACGGGAAGAACGAGCGGGTGGCCCGTCCGCCGTGGACGGGCCACCTCTCACATCTCCCGCAGTCACATCTCCCGCAGTCTCAGCTCCAGCCGTGCGATCGCCGCGCGGACCCCTCCCCCGTAGCCGTCGTCCGACCCGTCCTCGGCGAGCACACCGGAGGCGGCATGGGCCCGGTCCAGATGGGTCCGGGCCGCCTCGGGCCGCTGGAGCTTCACGTAGTCCGCCGCGAGGTTGAGATGGAGCGAGGGGTAGAACGCCCGCACCGCCGGCACGTCGGAGTGCTGCGCCGCCCGCTCGTCCGTCAGGCTGTCGGCCGCAGTCAACGCCCTCAGGTCCCAGGCCAGTTCATCACCGGGATCGTCCTGGGTGTCGGCCATGTAGTGGGCGAGGGTGCACCGGTGCAGGGCGTCGCCGTCCTCGCCGATCTCCGACCAGAGGTCGCCGAAGCGATTGCGGGCCTCCTCCCGGTCACCACCGTGCAGGAGCATGATCGCCTGGCCGATCCTGGTCATGACGGCATCCTTCGACGCCTCCCGCTGCTCCGCCACTGCGGCCTCCCTGTCCCTTGTCCACCCGTTCCCGGCCGACCGTTCCCGATCGACGCTAGCCGCAGCCGCGGCCAATCCCGCTGAGGCTCGGGCGGGCGTCCGGGCCTGTCCACCGGGCGCCCGCCACCGGCCGGGGCCGGGACCGCGGTGTCAGCCCAGATCGGGGATGCGCCAGTCGATGGCCTCGTGCCCCTGCGCCGCCACCGCCGCGTTGATCTGCCGGAACGGGCTGGAGCCGAAGAACTTCTTGGCGGAGAGCGGTGACGGGTGCGCGCCCTTCACCACCACATGGCGCTCCTCGTCGATCAGCGGGAGCTTCTTCTGCGCGTAGTTGCCCCAGAGCACGAAGACCGCCGGATCGGGCCGCGAGGCGACCGCGCGGATCACCGCGTCGGTGAACTTCTCCCAGCCCTTGCCCTTGTGCGAGTTGGCCTCGCCCGCACGCACCGTCAGCACCGCGTTGAGCAGCAGGACGCCCTGCTGGGCCCACGGCATCAGATACCCGTTGTCCGGGACGGGCAGGCCGAGCTCCTCCTTCATCTCCTTGTAGATGTTCCGCAGGGAGGGCGGCGTCTTCACCCCCGGCCGCACGGAGAAGCACAGGCCATGTCCCTGGCCCTCCCCGTGGTACGGGTCCTGGCCGAGGACGAGGACCTTCACCTTGTCGTAGGGAGTGGCGTCCAGAGCGGCGAACACCTGGTCGCGCGGCGGATAGACCGGCCCCTTGGCCCGCTCCTCCTCGACGAACTCGGCGAGCTCCTTGAAGTACGGTTTCTGCAGTTCTTCGCCGAGGACGCCGCGCCAGGACTCGGGCAGCAGGTCGGTGTCGGTCACGTCAACAACCTCCGGTAAGTAATACGTTCTCCATCCGAGAACCTACCGGGGGCCACTGACAACGGACCCCGCGAGCCCCGCCGGGCCTACCAGCTGGCCTTGCGGTACAGCTCCCACATCTGCATGACCGTCTGCGGGTCCAGGGCGCGCTCGCCGCCGCCGATGTCCTCGCCCGACGCGACGTACAGCTTGCCCTGCCACAGCGGCAGCAGCCGCACGTCGTCGACCAGGATCTGCTGGGCCCGTTCGAACTGCTTGCTGACCGCGCCCCGGTCGCTCTCCTTGCGGGTCTGCGGCAGCAACTGCTGGGTGATCTCGTCCTTCATGTACGGCATCCCGGTGATGCTGTCCTTGCCCACGAAGGGGGCGATGAAGTTGTCCGGGTCCGGGAAGTCCGGGAACCAGCCGCGGCCGAAGACGGGGTACGCCCCCTTGGTGAAGCCTTCCTGGAACTCCTTCCAGGGCTTGCTCTTCAGCGTGATCTTGAACAGTCCGGAGGCTTCCAGCTGACGCTTCAGTTCGTCGAACTCCAGCGCCGTGGAGGAGCCGTACCGGTCGGTCGTGTACCAGAACGTCATCGAGACGGGTTTGGTGAGGCCCGCTTTGACGAGGATCCGCTTCGCCTTGTCCCGGTCGGGGTCGCCATAGGCGTCGAAGAAGCTGGTGGTGTGTCCGGCGATGCCCTTGGGGACCATGGAGTACAGCGGCTCGGCCGTGCCCTGGTAGACCTTGGCCACCAGCGCGTCACGGTCGACGAGCTGGGCGACGGCCCGCCGCACGGCCACGTTCCCGGCGGCCGGATCCTCGGGGTTGAAGACCAGGAACCGGATGTCCGCGCCGACGGTCTCCACAATCTGCAGATTGCTGTTCTTGTCCTTGTTGTCTTCCAGGCTGACGACCTCCTCGGCGGTGAGGCCGCGGTAGATCGCGTCGATCTCGTTCTTCCTCAGCGCGGCGACCACCGGGGCGGATTCCTTGAAGTACCGGATGGTCACAGCGTCGTTCTTGCGGTTGGCGAAACCGTTGTAGCCCGGATTCCTCACCAGTTCGGCCCGGTTCCCCGGCTTGTACGCATCAAGGAGGTAGGGGCCGGATCCGGTGACCTTTCCGTCACTGCGGATCTTGTGCTTCGAATAGTCACTGGGCGCCACCAGCGACATCGCGGGCGTGGCGAGGATGAAGGGGAAAGTGGCGTCCGGCTTGGTGAGATGGAAGACGACGACGTCGTCCCCCCTCGTCTCCACCCGGTCGAGCGAGCCGAGCATGCCGACGGGGCCGCCCTTGACATTGAGCTCCGAGATCCGGTCGATGGAGTACTTCACGGCCTCGGCGTCGAGTGTGTCGCCATTGGAGAATTTCAGACCCTTGCGGAGTTTGCACCGGTAGGCCGTGCTGGTGGCGTCGGTGAACCTGCACGACTCCGCGGCATCGGGCTCGGGGCTGGTGCTGCCGCTCGGAAAGCTCACCAGGGTCTGGAAAACATTCCGCATCAGTTCCCAGGAGTTGTCCCACGCCGCCGCCGGATCCAGGGCGGAGGGTTCACTCGTCGTACCGACGACTATCTTCTGCTCCACTTTCGAGCCGCTGTCGGCAAGAAATCCGCAACCTGCCAGCAGAGAAAGGGAAGCAAGGACTGCAGCGGCCTGCAGACTGGCTCGGTAGAACACGTGAACGCTCCTCGATCAGCCATGGGTCGGCAGACCATACCGCAGCGCCCCGTCGGGTCAATCTCCAGGCCCGACAGGGCACTTGAGTCAATCAGGTCCAAAACCGCTCAGGCCGTTCTCAGCTCACGCCCGCGTTCAGGAAGATCCCGCCGTCGACCACCAGAGTCTGTCCCGTGATCCAGTCGGACTGGCTGGATGTGAGGAAGGCGGCGGCACCGCCGACGTCCTCGGGGACCCCCAGCCGGCCGAGCGGATAGGCCGCGGCGGCCTCCGCCTCACGGCCCTCGTACAGCGCCCGGGCGAATTTCGTCTTCACGACTGCGGGGGCGATCGCGTTGACCCGGACGACCGGCGCGAACTCGTGCGCAAGCTGAAGGGTCAGATTGACCATGGCAGCCTTGCTCATGCCGTACGCGCCGACGAACGGCGAGGCGGAGATACCGGCGACCGAGGCGATATTGACGATCGCCCCGCCGTTCTCCTTCTGCCAGGCCTTCCAGGTCTGCTGGGCGAACCCGAGCGCCGAGACCACATTCGTCTCGAAGACCTTGCGGGCGACATTGAGGTCGAGGTCCGCGATCGGGCCGAAGACCGGGTTCGTGCCGGCGTTGTTGACCAGGAAGTCGACCCGGCCGAACGTCTCCATGGTGTGCTCGACCGCCGCCACCTGGTGCGCCTCGTCGTGCGCCTTGCCCACCACACCGATCGCGCGGTCGGAGCCGAGCCGCTCGACGGCCTCCTTGAGAGCGTCCTCGCCCCGCCCGGTGATACAGACCCGGTCGCCGCGGGCCACGAGTGCCTCGGCGACGCCGTAGCCGATGCCCCGGCTCGCGCCCGTGATCAGCGCGACTTTCCCACTGTCCTGCACAGCCATGATGTCCGTAACCCTCCGGATCAGTTGAGCGGTCCGCCGGCTACGTACATGACCTGACCGGAGACGAAGCCGGCCTCGTCGCCCGTGAAGAAGGCGATGGCGTTGGCGATGTCCTCGGGGTGGCCGACACGCTGCACCGGGATCTGGGTGGCGGCGGCGGCCTGGAACTCCTCGAAGCCCATGCCGACCCGGGCCGCGGTCTGCGCGGTCATCTCGGTGACGATGAAGCCGGGGGCGACGGCGTTGGCGGTGATGCCGAACTTGCCGAGTTCCTTGGCGAGGGTCTTGGTGAAGCCCTGCAGACCGGCCTTGACGGCGGAGTAGTTGGCCTGCCCGCGGTTGCCGAGCGCCGAGGAGGAGGAGAGCGAGACGATCCGGCCGAACTTGGCGTCCACCATGTGCTTCTGCACGGCCTTGGCCATCAGGAACGCGCCCTTGAGGTGCACGTTCATCACGGTGTCCCAGTCGGACTCGGTCATCTTGAAGAGGAGGTTGTCGCGGAGCACACCCGCGTTGTTGACGAGGATCGTCGGGGCGCCGAGCTCGGCGGCGACCCGCGCGACCGCGGCCTCCACCTGGGCGCTGTCCGACACATCGCAGCCGACGGCGAGGGCGGTGCCCCCGGCGGCGGTGATCTTCTCGACGGTGTCCTTGCAGGCCGCCTCGTCGAGGTCGAGTACGGCGACTGCGCGGCCCTCGGCCGCCAGGCGCACCGCGGTGGCGGCGCCAATGCCCCGCGCCGCTCCGGTCACGACGGCGACGCGCTGCTCGGTGGTGGACATGCTTGGTTCTCCTCGCCCTTGGATCGCGGCTCAGCGGACGTCAGGGGGCCCGGCACGGATCGTCCGTGTGCGCGGAACCTCCCCGATAACTGAGCAACCGCTTAGTACCTTCAGCAGACGAGACGCTAGAAGCCCTGGCACCCGGTGTCAACGGCGCACGGCCGCAGGGGCGCATGTCACACCCGGCGGCGCCGCTGCCACCGTGGTCACGGGCGACACCACCGGGGTGGGGAGTCAGCGCACCAGCAGGTCCAGCAGCCGTTCGACCTCGGCCTCAGGGTCGTCCGTGAGGCCGCTGTGCACAGGGCTCGGCTGGACGACCGTGGAGCGCGGCGCGATCAGCCAGCGGAAGCGGCGGCCTGCGTCGTCCCCGGCGGCCTGACCCGCGTCCGAACCGCCGCGGCAGACACCCTCGACGGCACGCAGGGCGGCCCGCACACCGACCACATCGGCGGCCGGGTCAAGGGCCTTCAGTTTGACCTCGTCGAGATGGGTGCGGGCGGCGACGAAGCCCCGCGCGCGGCAGTAGACGACCACGCCCGCGTTGAAGAACTCGCCGCGCTGCACCCGCGGCACCACGCGCAGCAGCGCGTACTCGAAGACATCGCGCTCGCTCACCGTCGGCCGTCCTTGTCGTTCTTCTCCTTGGTGGGGTGCGGCCACGGGGTGAGGTGCTCGGTGAGCCAGCCGGGGGCCTGGGACGGCTTGGGCTCGGTGGGGCCCTCCAGCGTGATCCGCTCATGGATGGTCGCGGCGCGCGGCAACAGCGCCTCCACATAGGCGCGGCGCAGCTCGTCCGTGGAGTCGAAGCCGGGCTCGTCCACCAGCCATTCGTCGGGGACGTCGGCCGCGACCTCGGTGAGCAGTTCCTCGGTGACCAGGGGGGCGAGCTCGGCCGCCGCCGCCGCGATGTCGGGGGCGAAGGGGGCCAGCGCGTGGTCCGAGGCGTTGTACGGCTTGGCGGCGGATGTCCGGACGCCGGGCCAGTTGTGGTGCCAGATCATGGTGGCGCCGTGGTCGATGAGCCACAGGTCGCCGTGCCAGATCAGCATGTTCGGATTGCGCCAGGACCGGTCGACGTTGTTGATCAGTGCGTCGAACCAGACAACCCGGCCGGCTTCCCTGGAGTCCACCTGGTAGGCGAGCGAGTCGAAGCCGATCGACCCGGGCAGGAAGTCCATCCCCAGATTGAGCCCGCCGCTGGCCTTCAGGAGCTCCTGCACCTCCTGGTCGGGCTCGGCGAGCCCGATGACCGGGTCGAGCTGGATCTGCACGAGGTCGGGGACGCGAAGGCCGAGCCGGCGGCCGAGCTGTCCGCAGATGACCTCCGCGACCAGCGTCTTGCGCCCCTGTCCGGCACCGGTGAATTTCATGACATAGGTGCCGAGGTCGTCGGCCTCGACGATTCCGGGGAGCGATCCACCTTCCCGCAGGGGCGTGACGTACCGGGTCGCGCTCACTTCTTTCAACATTTTCCCAGGCCACCAAACGCTTCAACCTTGGAATCCACGATCTGCTCCTGTTCGCTCACCCTCGGAGCCGGCCCCGATCGGCCCGGGGGAGAATCCGGGGAGTTCGGTTGGCGCCTTGGTCCCTCTGGCTCCCCCGGCATTCCGTCGATGACGGTGCGTTCCCCTGCGTCCGACCTCCGGCATGAAGTGAGCATAGTAACCGAGAGTGACAGTCGGCGATGAGTGCCCGAGCCCCCGCGCCAACGCCACCGCGGGCTCCCTCACCTCCGGCGTGATGCGGAGCCGTGTGGAGCCGCGCTCGGCGCTCCTCGTTCTACCGAGTCTCAAGAGGCGGCCGACGGCTCCACCCTCGTGTGCGTCTCCGGCGGCACCGGGAAACGCCTCAGCAGCTCCTCCATCCAGGCGGCCGGATGGGTGGCCGACGCCGCGCCCCCGGGAAGGGCACGCGCTCTGCGGATGCCCTCGATCAGCGCCGCCGTGGCGGCCCTGGTGGTGTAGCGGTCGGCGACCCACCGGCGGCCCGCCCGCCGCACCTCGTCCTGGTCGGGCAGGTCGAGCAGCTCGAGCGCCTTGTCGGCCAACTGAGCCGTTTCGAGCTCCGGGATGCGCCACGCGGACGGCGAGTCGAACAATTCCGCACCGCCGCCACCGGCGTATCCGGTCACCAGGCAGCCGCTGGCCATCGCCTCGGCCGGGGGCAGGCCGAAGCCCTCGCCCTCGGGCGCTCCCAACGCGATGAACACCGACGTTTCCGAGAACACGCGAGCGACTTCCTCGTGGGGAACCGCGTGGATGTCGTACAGATCGATGCCGGTGGACCGTGGGTCGGCATGGAGCAGGCGGCGAAGCAGCGTGCTTTCGATCGGACGTTTGCGGGACATCCATGCGATGCGTCGAACCCGCCCGGTCGATGCCGGCCGGAACAGCTCGGTGTCGATGATGTTCGGCACCAGGTGCGGTTCGAACTCGGGCAGGGCGCGGCGGAGCATCTCGACGCCCGCCTGCGAGATCGCCCACAGAGCCGGCCGCACCGGCCAGCCCGGGTACGGGCCGGGGTCGGGGCAGGTCAGGAAGTTGAGGTAATGCCCCTGTGAATAGATGACCTTGTGCCCGCCGGGTGCCGGGTCGTGGCCCGGCACCACGCTGACCTCGTGCAGCACGAGCACGTCCTCGGGCCCCAGATCCAAGGTCATGCCGGACAGCGTCGGCACGTCGTCGTCGAACCACGTGTAGCGGAATCCCGGCGTGGGGGTCCAGCGGAACGCCTCGACGCCGGCAGCCCGCAGCAGCGAGACCTGTTGGTTCAGTACGCGAATGCCGCCCAGCGGAAACTGGAACTCGAACGACGCGTAGATGACTCGACCAGCCACCGTACCTCCCCGAGAGACAACGATCGGTGAGACCTCATCATGAGGAAATCTCTTCGAAGTTCTCTTCACACCATGCGAGTTGGCTCGTTGACGGCCCCATCGGCCTGGTCCCGAAGTTCGTTGCGAAAGCTGGGGTGAACGGCCCGGCGGCCATGGCTGCAACGGCACCGGAAACCAGGTCGAACGGCGTGCCGTCCGAAGCTGCGACGTCGGTAGGTGGATAGGTCTCGGTCGTAGGCGTAATTCGCAGGCGGATTGGCTGGAAGTGGCGCTGCCTTCTTGAAGCCACGTACTTGCTCAGCGGCTGGGACCGTTACTCGTACGTTCAGGGTGACAGCGAAGTCCACATGTGCCACCGGCCCCCTCGCAGCATCCTGCGTACCGTCATCGATCGGCTCCGGGTCCACCCACGGTCCCGAGGGCCGAGGAGCTCCATGGCGCCGAGGCGGCGTTGCGCCCGTTCGCCTCCGTGAGGGCCGGCGCCGGCCGACGGCCGTATGCGCTATAGTTGATCTTGCAAGTTCGCCGCAACCCGCGGCGACTGGCGCTGCGTTGGTGGTCCAAGGAAAGACGCCCCGCTTCCTGCGGGGAAATGCAGGTGCAAGGCCTGCCCAGCGCTCACTCACAAGGCCCTTCCCCGGCGGGGGAAGGGCCTTGTCACGTTCCCCGCGCTTCCTGGAGAACTTCCGCACGGCTCTCACCCGCGAAGTCCCCGCGACAGCAACCGCGAGGCGTGCGGCACCGTGCGCGCGGGCCGGACGCGGCGCCGGTCAAGTTGCCCTGGCGGTCGCACGGTCATCCCCTGCGCGTACGGGCCGGACGCGGCGAAGACAAATCCCCGCCGACAACGGTTGATTCCCATGGGCCGGAGGGGTGATGTCACCGACGGTTCCGTCCGGTGGGGCACCGGGGCAGGTGAGACCACCCCGGTGCCGACAGTCCGCCTTCGCCGCGGTGACAGCGCGCCTCAGCGGACCGTCACGTTGAAGACCGGCGAGGCCGTGGTGCCGCTGACCATGCGCAGGTCGTTCTTGCCCTTGAGCCCGAGCTTGACGCCGAGCGAGTAGGAGCCGTCCCGCGCGATGCTCACGGACGCGGGCAGGCTGACCCACTTGCCGTGCTGCTTCTGCTGAAGGGTCACCTTGCTGCCCGCCTTGAGTCCGGTGGTCTTGCCCGTGACCCGGAACAGCTGCCAGGCGCGGACGGAGGACACCGACGGCTTGGCCGTGATGCCGGCCTTGGCTGGCACGGCCTTCTGCGCGACGACCGGGGTTGCGGTGTGCGCGGCCGGGGTTGCTGCCATCGCGCTGCCCGCGAGGGCGAGGGAAGCCGCACCGAGAACACCGACGACGGCCAGGCGCAGGGAGCGCCGCTTCGAGATCATCACAGATCTGTCCCTTTCCATGGTGAGAACAGCCTTTCGCGCCAAAGGGCACCTACGTGTCGATTGGCGTAGTCACTAGAAACGACGGCACGGCGGAGGCAGGCGTTCATCGGAGTTTGTCGCTGTCTTGTAACAGCCGTGCAGGGCCGGGGAGATGACGCCTGGAACAGCTCGGCGCCGAGACGGCGGCCGACGCCCCCACGACCTCGAATGGACTCCGCCCTCCCGGCCGGATGGGCGCACAGTGACGGGCGAGGGGGTGGCGCACCCCACCGTCCACGTACCGCAACGGATGGGGAGGCTCGGGTCTGACCTGCGGAGGAATTACCAAACGGTGACCCTGCCGCTCCTGCCGGGGCGACCGAACGTTGCAATCATACGATTGGAAGAATCTGATCGAATACGTGAGGTTCAGACGTGGCCGACGAAATCTACTTCAGCAACAACTACAACGACCTGTCACAGCAGCACGGCACCGGTGCGGGTTTTCAGTTCGAGTTCCGGTGCTCGCGCTGTTCGGACACCTGGCGTTCGCCGTTCGAGCCATTCAGATCGGGCCAGGCGGCCAGTTGGATCGGCAAGGGAGCCAATGCCGCCTGGAGTCTGCTGGGTGGCAACGCCGGCACCATCCGCAATGCCGCCGACGGGTTGGCCGGTGCCACCTGGGGCGGCGCGAGGGACACCGCGTTCCAGCGCGCGATCGACAACGCGCAGGGGCACTTCAACCGGTGCCCCCGCTGCACCTCGCACGTCTGCGGACAGTGCTGGAACGTCGAGCAGGGCCTCTGCCTGCAGTGCGCCCCCGACACCGCCGCCGAGGCGGAGGCCGCCCGTCGGCGCGGGATGAACGACTTCGTGGCGGATCGGTCCTACGCCGCCGGGCAGATCGCCGGGCAGGGCTACGACGTGGGCGCACCCCGGCAGTTGGTCTGCCCGCAGTGCCGTACGGAGACCCGCGGCGGCGCGTTCTGCCCGGGGTGCGGCCACCGCCTCGCCCAGAACCCGCAGTGCGGTTCCTGCAGCGCAACCGTGCCGCAGGGCGCCGCGTTCTGTCCGGGGTGCGGTTCGCGGCAGTAGGGGTTCCCCATGAGGCGCTGCACCATGGGCGTGCGGCGCCTGGTCCGTACGCCGTTGCCGTCACACACGAGGGCCGGGTTCCCCGCCGCATGTTCGCGAGCCGCGGACCCGGCACGTGTTCTGTGGGGTCCCGGGTGGTCAGGGGTGACCTGTGCCGCCGAACCTGGACTGATCGCCGTCGAAGTCGGGCCGTACGTAGTTCGTGCCAATGAAGGTGGTCCGCCGCAGGTCAAGGTGGGTGGGCCGCTGTCGCGAGAGGCAGCGTGGGTGCGGATCGTCACCGACGAGGACGATCCAGCGGTCGTTCCGCAACCGTGTCAACGGCATCGCAGCACTGGCTCTTCGGCACTTTCCGTGAAGCGGACGATCTTGAGGTGGCCCTTCCTTCGGAGTGTGCCGTCGTGTCAACTGCTCGGATCCGATGCCACGCGTGCGGAACCACCTACGCCCAACTCACGCTCTGATAGACGGATTTCGTGGCGCCGACAGGGATGCTGCCGTACCGTCGCACCATGCGGATCGGACGGCACTTGTCGACGGTGGCGGTCCTGGGTGGCCTGCTGGTGAGCGGGTGCACCTCGTCGGGTGGGGCGGCGAGACCTGCTGCCCCGAGTGCCTCCGGTGACGAATTCGAACCCTCCTCCATGCAGCAGATCATGGACTCCCGGCTGAACCGGGGGGTCTCCGAGCTGAGCGAGGGTGTCGTCCACCGCCCCAAACCGGACCGCCCCCTGGGGATCTCACCCTGCCGACTGGTGGAGCTGGCCAGCGATGCGCGCATCACTGACGAGGGGGCGAACACACGCAAGGCGGTCCCCATTCCGGCCCTGTACGAACTGCGGTCGGAGCGCTTCAACCCCGGATTCAGCGTCAGCATTTACCTTCTGCCCCGGCGAACCGACACATCCAAACTGCTCGCCCAGGTGCTCACCGCGGCCCGCGGCTGCGGCCCTCGCACCGCCAACGCCCCGGCATCCACCATCTCCCGTTCCAAGGCGCCGGTTACCACCGCCGCACAGATCACCGCGGGTAAGCACGGCCCGGGGGTGGCCGTCCTCAGTGACGCCCGGTACCAGGCAGCGCCACCATCACCCGGGCCCGACTGGACTATCGGGCCGGACGGGAAGCTCGCCCTCGTCGGCAAGCTGCCCACTGCGTCGAGCCCGCCGCTCACACCGACCGACACGTCCGTGGAGTACGGCCAGGCGTTGGTCTACGGCACAAACGGCCGCTTCCTCGTCGAGGTGCTCAAAGTCGCCGAGAACAGGCCACTGGACCCGACCCCGGCGCCCGGCAAGCAGCCGAGCGGCCCGGCGTACACCAGGGCGCAGGAAATCCTCGAAACCGTACTGACTGGCTTCCAGGGCGTTCCCGAGTAGGCATCAAGTCCGGTGAAACCCATCGCGGCGATCCTCTTGCGGTCTACGTCCGCGCGGATACGGCCCTGCGAGCGGTCCACCGGTTCTGTGTGGTGGTCGCACCCGAGCAATTGTCAAATCTTATGGATTGGCGCCCCATGGCAATAGACCTCGACCGTTTGCCAAGTGATCTTGACTGGTCTCAGGCTTCTGTCACTTGATTTTGACTGGCCTCCCGGCGTTGTCTGGCAGCCGTCCGAATTTCTGCCAGGGCGCGCTCATGGTCGACCGGTGGAGGCTGGAACTGGCCCGGGGCCAGCCGGACGTGCTCCTGCCAGGAGTCCTGCCAGAACTCCACAGTCCAGTCGGGCCATCGCTCTGGCATCTCGTATGCTTCGGCCGACGCCCCGAGCACCCACCAGCCGACCCGGCGCTGCAGCGGATCGATGTGGATGCCGGCATCGGCGGGTACCCGGCACATTCCGTGTTCGGGGCCGCCCGACAGCCGGTGGAGCAGTGCGGCCCCCTCCCGGATCGGGTGGTCGGCGACATTCGCCACTGCATAGCAGCGGTCCGGGCCGACGGTCACCACTGCAGCCATCGGCTCGGGGTCGGCCAGCTCCTCGTCCTCCGGTTCCAGCAACGGTCCGCAGGAAGTGCCGCGCCCGCGGTCACGTACGTGCGCCGGGTCCAGTCCCAGGTAGGTCCGCAGCTCGGCGGGGCCGTCGTAGGCCCACCGCACGTCCCACCCCGGCCAGGCTTCCCGCAGCAGTTCCAGGGTCGCGGTCCGGTACCGCATCAAGGTGCTCTCCCTGGCAGTACGCGTCGTCCAGCCACCAGTCGTCCACCCCCAGGCGCTGGACCATCGAGAGTGCTTCGGCCGGTCCCGCCAGCAGGTCGAGGTCGAGGCCCACCGCACCCCAGCGGGAGAGGTACAGCTCCCAGGCTGTCCGGCGCTCCGGCGAGCTGCTGCCGGACACCGCCCTGGCCGTGTCCGGGGGACGCATCTCCGATCTGGGCGACGACCGCCGGATCCGCGGGCTCGCGGACTCCGCGACGACGGTGATCGATCTGAAGCGGCTGCGCGCATGGTTGGTGCCCGAGGTGTTCGGCAACGAGGGGGACGAGGAGGAGGAACCGCTGGACCGGATGCTCCTCTTCGCCCGCTTGCGCAGCGGCGAGCCGGTCTTCCGCACAGGGGACGCGGCGGCCCGCTGACCGCCGTACGCCGCCCGGGGCGACCGGGCGGCGTGGCGCCTACGGACGCAGCGCCGCCAGCACTCGGCTGCGGAGGAGCTCGTACTCCGCGCGGAGCCGCACGATCTCCGCGGGCCGTTCGATCACCTCGCCGCCGACCACCGTCTCGTGGGGGCCGAACTGCTCGCGTGTGAGATCGACTTCGATCCCCATGCCCAAGCGGTTCCACCAGTGGTAGTCCACTTGTTCACCGTCGACATGGACCTCGCCGCGGATCAGCTCACCGCCCAACAGGTCGTGCACCACCAGGGCGGTGACACCGCACTGGTCGCGCGCCGGGTTGTCCGGGCTCCAGTCCGGGCGGTGGTCCGGCGTTGTGGTGTCCGCGCCCCAACCGCCGCGGATGGCCTGCTCGAACTCGTTGAAGTTGCTCAGTGTCATGTCGCTCAGCCTCGCAGGCCCCTCTGACAATCACGCGCGGCCGATCGCACCCGACGCGCGGTCTCCCCCAGGTCCGGACCGCAGCCGGAACCGGGGCCGCGTTGTCCGGGGCCCGCCTGTCATGGTGTCTCCATGACGACACCGTTCGACTCCTCGATTGACGACCTTCCGGACGAAACCCGTTGCTTCCCCCGGCAGTTCGCCCGGACCCGCCGCTTCTCTCTGGGTGTGCCCCGGCAGTTCAGCGTCTCGCCGGACGGCGCGCGGGTGCTCTTCGTGCGGTCCACGTCCGGTACGGATCAGGTGAGCCGGCTCTGGCTGTACGAGGACGGCCACGAGCGGATGCTCGCCGATCCGCTCGGGCCGGACCACGGCGACGCGTCCTCCCGCGCGGTGCCGCCGGAGGAGCTGGCCCGCCGCGAACGGGCCAGGGAGACCTCGTCGGGCGTGGTGTCCTACGCCACCGACACCCAGGTGCGGATCGCGGCCTTCGCGCTCGGCGGCGAACTCTGGGTGGTGCGGACGGACGGAGGCGCTCCGCGCCGGATCGCCACAGCCGGTCCGGTGGTCGATCCCCGGCCGTCGCCGGACGGCACCCTGATCGCGTACGTCTCCGGAGGTGCGCTGCGGATCGTGTCGGTGGAAGGGGCCGACGACCGTGCGCTCGCCGCCCCGGACAGCGCGCGGGTGACGTACGGACTGTCCGACCATGTATCGGCCGAGTCGATCGGACGCCCGCGCGGCCACTGGTGGTCGCCGCGGAGCGATGCGCTTCTGGTGGCACGGGTGGACACCTCGATGGTGCGGCGCCGCTACATCAGCGATCCGGCCCACCCGGAGCGGCCTCCGCGCGAGCTCGCGTATCCGGCGGCGGGGACCGCGAACGCGGAAGTGTCGTTGCACCTCGTGCGGGTGTCCGGGGAGCGGCTCACGGTCCGACTGCCCGCGGCCGCCGGGGAGGACCACCCCGAGGGTGTGTGGACGGACCGGTCGTTCGAGTACGTGGTGACGGCGGCGTGGGACCGGCACGGCCCGCTGGTCTCCGTGCAGACGCGCGATCAGCGTTCGGTGCATGTCCTGGCAGTGGATCCCGCCACGGGAGAGACGCGGACCCTGAGCCGGGCCCATGACCGTGCGTGGGTGGCGCTGAGGCCGGGTACACCGCTGCGGCTCCCTTCCGGAGCGCTCGTCGTTCCCGCGCGGCCGGGGGGCGACACGCAGGGGCTGGCGGTCGGTGGCGGAAAGACGCCTCCGGGACTTGAGGTCCGTGAGGTGCTCGGCGCCGTCGGGGACAGGGTGTTCTTCACCGCGAGCGAGGAACCGACCGAGGTCCACGTCTGGTCCTGCGCGAACCGGCCGCCCGAAGACGGTCTCCACGGTCTCGTCCGGGTCAGTGCGGCACCCGGTGTGCACACGGCGTCGGTCGGCGGCCCCACCCTGGTGCTGGACAGCAGGACCCCGGACGGTCAGACGGTGTCCGTGCTGCGCGACGGGGTTCCGGTGGGGCGGATCGCGGTTCTCGCCGAGACGCCGCTGGTCACCCCACGGGCCGCGATGCTGAGCCTCGGGAAGCGTGAGCTGCGCAGCAGGCTGTATCTGCCGTCGTGGCACCGGGCGGGCGACGCCCCGCTGCCGGTGCTGCTCAGCCCGTACGCGGGTCATGGCATGCAGGTCGTCCTGAACGTGCGTACCTGGTGGGTCGCGGTCGCCCAGTGGTTCGCCGAGCAGGGCTTCGCGGTGCTGGTCACGGATGGCCGCGGCACTCCGGGGCGTGGGGAGGCATGGGAGAAATCGGTGCACGGCGACCGGCTGACGGCCGTGCTGGAGGACCAGGTCGACGCGCTGCACGCCGCTGCCGCACGGTATTCGGCGCTGGATCTGACACGGGTCGCCATGCGCGGCTGGTCGTTCAGCGGCTACCTCGCGGCTGCCGCCGTGCTGCGCCGTCCGGAGGTCTTCCACGCGGCGGTCGCCGGTGCCGCGCCGGCCGACCGGCGGCTCTACGACACCCATTGGGAGGAACGGTTCCTCGGCCACCCGGATGTACTTCCGGAGAATTACGAGCGCAGTTCGCTGCTCCCGGAGGCCTCCGGGCTGACGCGCCCGCTCATGCTGGTGCACGGAATTGCCGATGACAATGTGGCCGTCGCCCACACGATGCGGTTCTCCGCCGCGCTGCTGGCCGCGGGCCGGCCGCACACGGTGCTGCCGTTGTCCGGGTCCGGCCATCTGGTCACCCAGGAGGAGACGGCGAGCAATCTGCTGCTGCTGGAGCGAGACTTTCTCAAGAAGTCTTTGAGGTGTTGAACACGGGGGTCCCGCTGCGCGTACCCGCGGTCGGGCACGGACGTGGTGACCACCGAGGTCGTGAACAGAGAGCTCGCGAACATCCAAGTCGCGAGCGTCGCGGAAGGGAATGCCGGAATGAACACATCGCAGGACCACGAGGTACGCCCCGGGCGTCGGGCCGTTGTCACAGCGGTCGGGGCCGTCTCGGTGACGGCCGTACTCACCGCGTGCGGCAGTAAGAAAGAGTCGGGCGGCTCCGGCGGCTCCGGCGGCTCGGGCCGCTCGGGCGGCTCCGGCGGCTCGGACGCGGTCGAACCGGCCGCTTCCGGAAGGAGCCGCGGCGGCGACGTGCTGGCGAAGACCACCGACATTCCGGAGGGTGGCGGAAAGATCTTCGCCGACCGCGACGTCGTGGTGACACAGCCCCAGGCCGGTTCCTTCAAGGCGTTCTCGTCGAAGTGCACCCATCAGGGATGCGCTGTGTCGAGCGTGTCGGACGGCACCATCAACTGCCCGTGCCACGGCAGCAAGTTCGACATGGTGACCGGCAGCGTGACAGCGGGTCCGGCGCCCAAGCCGCTGCCCACCAGGGCCATCACGGTCGAGGGCGGTTCGATCACTCTCCCGGCCTAAGGGCTCTTGCCCCGTGAGGTCGGGCCCGGCCGGCCGCGCTCCGCCGGACGGGTCTTCGTCCGCCCTCGGCCGCGCCAGCAGCCGAGCACATCATCGGTGGTCGTGAGGGTGGCGACCAGGGCGAGTGTGTTGCGGATCATCGCGGGGGTGTAGTCGGCCGGCACCCCCGCGATGGCATCGGACGGCACCACCGCCGTGTAACCGAGATTCACCGCGTCGAACACGGCGTTGGGAACGGCGACATTGGCCGAGACCCCGGTGACGACGAGCGTCCGGCAGCCGAGGTTGCGGAGCAACGCGTCCACATCCGTACCGGCGATGGGCGAGAGGCCGTGCAGCCGGCGCACGACGAGGTCCTCGTCCGCCACCTCGATGGGCGCGGCGATCCGTACCGCCGTGGTGCCCGAGTGCTGTTGTACGGGCAGCCGTCCGGCGGCCCGGAAGAGGCGGGCGTTGTGGTTGGCGCCCCGCCCGTCGGGGCGACGTTCGGCCACCGCGTGCAGTACCTGGACCCCGGCCTCGTGGGCGGCCGCCACCAGCCGGGCGACGCGGTGGAGGGCACCGGAGGACCTGGCTTCCTCGGCCAGTTCGGGCAGTGCGCTGCCGGGGCCCACGACGCCCTGCTGGCATTCGACCGTCAGAAGCACGGTGGTGGCGGGATCGAGCTGCTCGGCGAGCTGTTCCTTCGGCGGCACGGCTGCCCCTTTCGGCGGCGGATCGGGCGCGCGAGGTTAACCGCCATTGCGTGATGAGGGAAGAGGCCTCATGATTTCTGACACATAGTCAGCTATCGGGAGGGGGCGCCCATGGCCGCCATTCAGCGACGGGGCCGTCGGATCATGATGACGGACGAGGAACGCGACAGTTATCTCGCCGAGCAGCGCACCTGCCGGGTCGCCACCGTGTCCGCGGACGGCCGCCCGCACCTCGGCGCCCTCTGGTTCGCCTGGGACGGCACCTCGCTCTGGCTGTACTCGATCACCCGCAGCCTGCGCTGGTCCCAGCTGCGCGGCGATCCGAGGATCGCGGTGGTCGTGGACGACGGGGTGGAGTACGCGGATCTGCGCGGCATCGAACTGTCCGGCGAGGCCGTCCCGGTCGGCGAAGCGCCCCGTACGGGCGAGTCCTGCCCCGAACTCGAAGCGCCGGAGAGGCTGTTCGCGGCGAAGTACTTCGCGATGGACACCATGCCGCACGACGGGCGGCACGCCTGGCTGCGGCTCACCCCGGAGACCATCACCTCCTGGGACTTCCACAAGCTCGCGGGCCCGTCCTCGACCTGAGCACCCAACGGCCCGGGAGAAGGACCCGCCCCGACTGATCGTGACAGCCGGCGCCTCCTCCGTGACCGCGAGGACGCGATGCCGTACACCAGCGGTTCAGCGATAAGCCCTGCCGCGTACGTAAGCGATGACGAGGGTGACCGCGGCGATGGCGCACACCAGCATGCCGATGGCCAGGAAGGCGTAGCCGGCCTCGCTGATGCCCGATTCGGTCTCGACGATGGCCATTCCGCCGCCACCGGGGATCCGGCGTTCCTTGTCCGGGTGGTCCGCGACGTAGAGGATCATCGCGGCGACCGCCGCCGCGCACACCGCGGCCCCGGCCAGCGGCCAGCCGCCCGCCCTGCCGTACCAGGGGACCCGCGGTTTCAGAGCGACGTGCGGGCACCGTGTCAGCAGGGCGCGCCCCAGGCCCGCGGCACGTCCGGCGAGTCCGTCCGTCCGGAGCCGAGTGCCGTCGTCGAGGCCGATCTCGATGCGGTACCCGTTGCCGAGCCGGGTCGCGAGGGCGTTCACCGCATCGCCGTCGACGTGGAGCGAGGTGACGCGGTTCCAGGACCAGCCCGCGGTCCCGCGCCGGGATCCGTGGACCAGACCTCCCTGGCGTACCTCGAAATACTCCCCGGGCTCGCCACGCACGGCCCGCGCGATCTGGGACACCGCAATTGCTACCGCGCCCAGCGCGAGGCCGAGCAACAGGCCGATCGCCTTGTTGCTGCCCGCCGACCCGTCGCCGGTCGCGGACACGCCCCACGCACCCACCCAGCCCGGCGGGATGGCTATGAGCAGCGCACAGCCCGCGTTCACCCACCGCTTCCGATGGTCCACCGCGTGCCGACTGATCACCGGGCCGAGGTCTTCGAACGCGTCCATTCCTTCGATACCAGTCACCGGGGAAGTCAAGCATCCGGATTGCCGGCTCCTCAAGATCCCATCAGGAGCAGGCAGTCGGCACCGTCGCGCTTGGATCTCCAGATGCTTGTCAATGACGAGTTGGCGTGTGCATCTCCCGGCCGGCCATCCGTAGCGCCGCCACCGCCGCCCTGATCGACGGGCGCCGGTCCGCGTCGGTACGCCACACGGCGTGGACGTGCCGTCGCATCTGCTGCCGCACGGGCACGAGCCGCACCCCGTCGGGCACCGGACCACGGCCCAGCCGAGGGGCGACGCAGACTCCCACCCCCGCCGCGATCAGGGCGAGCTGGGTGTGGTGCTCGCCCGCCAGATGCGCGATGCGCGGTTCGATGCCCTTCGAGCGCAGGGTGAACATCAGCCAGTCGTAGCAGAACTCGCCCTCGGGCCAGGACACCCAGTCGTCGTCGGCGAACTCCTCCAGGTCGACCTCCGCCCGGTCCGCGAGCCGGTGACCGGCCGGCATCGCGATGTCCGGTGCGTCGTCCAGGAGTTCGGCCTTGGCCAGTCCGCCGGGCACCGGCAGCCGCTTGTTGCTCCAGTCGAGCACCACCGCCAGGTCGACGTCCCCCCTGATGACCGCACGGATCCCGTCCTCGGGCTCCAATTCCCGGGTGCGTACGCGCAGTTCGGGGTGGTCGGCATGGAGCGTGCGGAGCACTGCGGGGAAGAGCCCGCGCGCCGCGGTCGGGAAGGCGGAGAGCCGGATCTCGCCCACCACCTCGCCGCGCTGCGCCTCGATGTCGGACTGGGCCAGCTCGACCTGGGAGAGAATCCGGGCCGCGTGGTCGGCGAGCAGCTGACCGGCGTCGGTGAGCCGGACACCGCGCCCGTTCTTGGTGAGGAGCTGCTGCCCCACCTCCCGCTCCAGCTTCGACATCTGCTGGGAGACCGCGGACGTGGTGACATGCAGCCCCTCGGCGGCGCCGCTGACCGAACCGTGCCGGGCGAGGGCATCCAGGGTGCGCAGGCGCTCCAGATTCAACATGTAAGCAATGCTACGCGGATTCCCGCATAAAATCTCACTTGTCCTACGTGGTTGTTTTCGCCATCGTTGACGGCATGAGCGCGCCCGCCAATCCGAGCCCCCCTCCTCCCGCCGAGTTCCCCGCCCCGCCCCGGCCTGCCGGGACGGCCGCCCCCTCCCCCGCTGCGACGCCTGCTTCGGCGCCCACTTCGGCCCCCGCCCCGGCGCCTGCCGCGCGTCCGCGGCTGGACTGGCGGATCCGCTTCGGAGCGCTCTCGCTCATCTGGGGCTTCAGCTTTCTCCTGATCAAGGTCGGGACCGAGGGATACGCCCCGTTCCAGGTCACCCTCGGCCGCCTCCTGTCCGGCACGGCGGTGCTGGCCGTCGCGATGGCGGTACGGCGGGAGCGGCTGCCGCGCGGCATCCGCACGTGGGGGCATCTGGCCGTCGCCGCGTTCTTCCTGAACGCGCTGCCGTTCTCGCTCTTCGCCTATGCCGAGCTGACCATTCCCTCGACGCTGGCCGGAATCTGCAATGCGACCTCGCCCCTGTGGGGCATGCTGCTGTCGCTCGTCGCGCTCTCCGAGGACCGGCCGACCCGTCGCCGCGTCGCCGGACTCGGGCTCGGTTTCCTGGGTGTACTGACCGTGCTGGGTGCCTGGCAGGGCTTCTCCGGACTGGACCTCAGCGGTACGGCCATGGCGCTGCTCGCCTCCCTGAGCTATCCGATCGGCTGGATCTACGTCCGCAGAACGCTGGCAGGCAGCAGTTCGTCCACCCTTTCCCTGACCGGCAGTCAGCTCTTCCTCGGTACGGCGCAGATCGCTCTGGTGACCCCGCTGTTCACCTCGGCACCCGACGGATTCCCACTGCTCCCGACCCTTGCCGTGGCCGCCCTGGGAGCGCTCGGCACGGGCCTCGCGGTGCTGGTCCAGTACGGCCTGGTGGAGGAGGTCGGACCGACGACCGCGCAGATGGTCACCTACTTCATCCCGGTCATCGCCACCGCTGCCGGAGTCGTCGTGCTCGGCGAGCGGCTGAGCTGGAACACTCCGGTCGGCGCCCTCGTGGTCCTGGCGGGCGCCGCCCTCACCCAGAGCAGGGCGCGCCGCGCCGGGGCAGGGGCTCAGCCGTAGTTCATCGGTTCCGCCGGTCCGGCCGCCGCCGCCAACGCGTCGGCCAAGGGCTCGATGTCGGCCTCGGTGAGCGGTGAGACGGTGAGCCGGACGCCCTGGGGCGCGGTCATCCGGAACCGCGCGCCGGGCGCCACCGCCCAGCCCGCGTGCAGCAGCCGGGCCACGGCCCCGGTCTCGTCGCTGACCGGCACCCAGACGTTCATGCCGCTGCGCCCGTGCGCCTCCACGCCCCGCCGCTCCAGCGCCCGCACGAGTGCGTCCCGCCGCTTCCCGTACGCCCGCGCCACCTCGCCGGGGTCGACCGCGCCCGAGGCCCACAGGTGGGCCACGGCCTGTTGCAGCAGCCTGCTGACCCAGCCGGGGCCGAGCCGCTGCCGACCCGACACCCGGTCGACCGTGACCGGGTCGCCGGTCAGCACGGCGACCCGCAGATCCGGCCCGTACGCCTTGGCCACGGACCGCACGAACGCCCACCGGTCCGTGGCGCCCGCGAGCGGGTGCAGCGGCACGTCGACGATGGCGTGTCCGTGGTCGTCCTCGACGAGCAGGACGCCCCGGTGTCCGGCCAGGACGCGCCGCAGCTCACGGGCCCGCTCGGCACCGATCGCGGCTCCGGTCGGATTCTGCGCGCGGCCGGTGACCACGAGCGCGCGGGCACCGGCGTCCAGCGCGCGTTCCACGGCACCGGGCAGCGGTCCGTCGTCGTCGAGCGCGACGGGAACGGGGCGCAGCCCCAGTGCCGGCACGAGGTCCAGCAGGCTTCCCCACCCCGGGTCCTCGACCGCCACCGCGTCACCGGGTCTGAGGTGCGCGACCAGTACGCGCTCGATCGCGTCCAGGGACCCGGAGGTCGCGACCACAGGACCGGCCGGCACTCCGTCGGCATCCAGGGCGGCGCGCGCGAGTGCGGCGAACTCCGGGTCCACCGGAGCCTGTCCGTACATTCCGGGCTTCCGCGCGTACTCGCCCGTGGCCGCCGCGAACGCCTCCCCCAGCGCGGGCAGCAGCGCCGGATCGGGGTTCCCCTCCCCCAGGTCCCGCACCCCGGGCGGCGCCTCGACCCGGAGCGAACCGCGCGCCGTACTCGCGGGGCGCGGTCGCACCCTGCTGCCCCGGCGGCCGGCCGTCTCGATCACTCCGCGCTCGCGCAGCGTGCGGTAGGCGGCCGCCACCGTATTGGGGTTCACCCCGAGCAGTTCCGCCAACTCCCGCATGGGTGGCAGCACTTGCCCCGGCGCGAGATCCCCCGAGCCGACCCCGCGCTCCACACTGGCGGCAATTTCCGATGCGCGCCGCCCCACGATCCGATACTCTCCTAGCACAAACTGGATTATGCACTAGTGCAATGGAGTACGCAATGTCGGACACCGCAACGCCGCAGCCCACGGGCCCGGACACCGGAGCCGGATACCCGCCGACCGGACGCACCGTCCCGACCCGTTCCCGCGAACGCGCGGCGTACGACCGGGAGCTGGTCCACTCGATACTCGACGAGGCGTACGTCTGCCATCTCGGCTTCGTCCGCGACGGCGCACCGGTCGTCCTGCCGACGCTCTTCGGCCGCGTCGGCGAGCGCCTCTACGTACACGGCTCGACCGGCTCCCGGCCGCTGCGGGAGACCGGCCGGACCGACCCCGGCCTGCCCGTCTGCCTGACCGTGACGCATGTCGACGGGCTGGTACTGGCCCGCTCCGCCTTCCACCACTCGATCAACTACCGCTCCGTGGTGGTCCACGGCATCGCCCGCACGGTGACCGACCCGCAGGAGCGGCGGACCGCCCTCGACGCGATCGTCGACCACGTGGTGCCGGGCCGGTCCGCGGACTCGCGGCCCGCCGACGAGAAGGAACTGGCCGCGACCGCGGTCATCCGCCTGGACCTCCAGGAGGTCTCCGCCAAGATCCGCACCGGCGGCCCCAACGACGAACCCCGCGACCTCGCGCTGCCGCACTGGGCCGGCGTCGTCCCGCTCGACCACGGCTATACGGCTCCGCTCCCCGCGGACGACCTCGATCCCGCCATCGGGGTGCCGGATTACATCACCGCGCTCTGAACCGCCACCGGGGTGGACGGGTCCGGCGCCGGAGGCACGGGCCCGTCCGCCCCTGCCGCTCAGGCCGGTACGGCCGCCCGGCGGCGGACGTGCGCAGCGCGGCGCGCCTCGTCGAGATCCTCGTCAGAAACGACCGCCCGCGCCGGGCGGCAGGCGGCAGGCGGCAGACGGCAGACGGCAGACGGCGATAGGTACGGCCGAATCCATGATCGTCAGATCACGTCACGGCGCGTCCGGCCGACAGCTCCCCCTCGGCGGAGCCATGCCCCTCGTCAGGTCCCGCCACGTACCCCTCGCGCCGTCGCGACGCGACGGGGCCGGAGGGCGTCCTCGGCGTCGCCGACTGGGCGATGAAGGCACCGATCAGCACCATGGAACCGCCGATGAGCTGCGGCGCCGACAGGTGCTCGCCGAGCATCACCCAGGCGAGCACGGTCGCGATGACCGCCTCCAGGCACGCGACGACACCCGCCACCGCGGGTGAGAGCAGCCGTACCGAGATCACACCGGTGATGTAGGCGACCACCGTCGCCATCAGCACGATCCAGACGAGCAGAAGCCATGCCGGCACGTCCGTGCCGTCCATGCCCGCACTGCCGCCCAGAACCGGCCAGTCCATGTTCCACGGCCGTGCGACCGCGGTGAGGACGACCGTACCGATCAGCAGCCCGTACGAGATGACACCGATCGGGTGCGGCGGCTCGACGCCTTCCGTCCGGTCCGCGCTCCCCTGGTCCGACAGAACGAAGTACCCGACCTGGCAGCAGGCGGCACCCAGTGCGAGCAGCAGCCCTGTCACGTCGAAGCTCAGCCCCGACCAGACCTCGACCACACAGGCGAGTCCCCCGACGGCGAGCACCACACCGATCGCGGCACTCCGGGTGACCGGACGGCGCTGGACGAAACGCACCCAGCCGAGGACGAGCGCGGGCGCCAGATACTCGACGAGAAGTGCGACGCCCACGGGGACGCGGGAGATGGCGGCGAAGTAGAAGGCCTGCACGCCCGCGACGGCGAGCAGCCCGAACCCCAGCAGCAGAACCGGCCTGCTGCGCACGAGATCCCGGTGGCGCCAGGCGACGGGCAGCATGACGAGGGCAGCGCCCGCCACCCGTAGCCACACCACATGGAGCGGATCGAGTCCCGCCTCGATGAGCGGCTTGGCCGCGACCCCTGAACCACCGAATGCGAACGCCGACACCAGGGCAGGTCCCAGGCCGGCGCTTCTCCCCTGAGACGCGTGCATCGGCACATCATGACAGCTGGCGTCAGGAGCGTCACCCCGGTGACCCCTGACGCGCACCCCCCGTCAGCCGCTCGGCTCCGCCGCGGCCTTCGCCATCGACTCCCCCAGCCCTGCGACGGCCAGGCCGTCCATGTAGTCGCGGACGCGGGTGATCAGTCCGTCATGAACATGCACGACCAGCAAGCCGGGCACGGTGAAGGTGCCGCTCACGGACGGCAGCGCACCGACCACGACGTGCTCGCCGATGATCACTTCCGGATCGGCGGTCTCGTGGATCTCCCACTCCTCGACGGCTTCCACCCGGACGGGACTCGCACCCCAGGCCGCCCGATAGCCGGCGCGCACCTCTTCGCGCCCCACGAAACGCGGGGGAAAGCCGGGGGACACGAACGGGAACTCGTGCAGCGCGTCCACGGCGTACAGGTCGGCGAGGTCGTCCGCGGACTTGTCGAGCATGGCCCGGTGGTAGCAGCCCAGCACCTCGCGCGGGGTACGGGCCAGGGGTTTCCTCGGACCTGGCACAGAACTCGCTCCGCTCCACTCCACTTGCTCGCTCCTCACTCACTCAACGCGTGTTGACCCCATGACCGTACGAGTCCGCGCAGGTTCGGTCAACGCCTGTAGAGTGAATCCGTGACCGCCCCTCGCGCCACCCGCGCCGACCGCCGTCGCGCCACCGAGGCACGCATCCTCGACAGCGCACGGGAACTGTTCGCCGAGCGGGGCTTCGACCGCACCACCATCCGCGCCGTGGCAGCCGCGGCAGATGTCGATCCGGCCCTGGTCATGCAGTACTTCGGGTCGAAACGCGAGTTGTTCACCCAGTCCGTGCAGGCGTCCCCCGCCCTGTTGGCCGGCGCCGACGCCGACACCCTCGTGGATCAGTTGCTCACCGCACTCGGCCTCAAGCTCGGCGGCCTTCCCGACGGCGCCCTGGCGATGATGCGCTCCATGCTCACCGATCCGGCCGCGGCCGATCAGGCCCGCGCGAGACTCGGCCGGCAGATCGACAGCATCGGTGCGGCGCTGCCGGAGGCCGACGACCCCGAACTGCGCGCCGCGCTGGTCGTCACCACCATGGTCGGCGTCACCATCGGCCACCAGCTCCTGGGCCTCGACGCCCTGCGCGACGCCCCCGCCGACCGTATTGCCGCCCTGCTCCGTCCGGCCTTCAAGGCCCTGACGGAACCGCCGCGCTGAATCGGCCCCGGGGCGTCGGGCCTCAGCCCCCGGTCTCCTGCCGTCCCTGGCCGGACGCCCCCGCGATCCGGGCCGCGAGCTGCCCCGCCTCGACGCCGGCCCGCTCCAGCACCTCGACGGCCCGGCACTCGCGGTCGGTGGCCAGCGCCACGAGCAGATCGAGCCCGCCGGCCCGCGCGTCGCCGCGCGACTCCGCCCGCACGCGGGCTCCGGCCATCGCCGAGGCGGCCGAGGGCGACCAGCCCTCCGCCCCCGTGTCCCGCACGGCGGAATCCGGATCCCTGACGACCGGAACGGCACCGGAGTCCTCCACCGCACCCTGCCAGCGGAGCCCGTATCCGATACTGCGCTGGACGAGGTACCCGAGCACCTTGGCCAGTTGCGGTCCGCCCTCGAAGGCTGCCCGCACCTCCGGATCCGATTCGATGAGGGAGTGCAGGAGATGCGCCGTGTCGATCTGCCGGTCGCCGTCGCGCAGTGCGCGCCTGCGGGCACCCGTCACCACGGCGGCCAGCTCCACAGTGAGTCTGGCGTCGAACCCAGCACGGTTCGGTGCGGGCTGCTGAGGGATCCGCGGCGTCCGGTTTTGCACATCTCTCACCCCATCAGTCCCGCGGCGCGGGAGCATCGCCAGAGGGGCCCATCTAGGCATCCCACGCAAGTTGGGCACACCCGAGCGGTTCCTCCTCCTTACGGATGAGATCTCGCCATTCCGGGATCCGATCCGGAAAAACGGCGCGCGCCGCCTTGCGCCGCGCCCCCGGAGCAACCGGGAGCCGCCCCGGGAACGTCCCAGAGGCCACACCATCCATACGGCGGCCGAAAGGGGGCTGCGGACGTGTCCTGGCTGGTCGCCCTGCCGGCGCTCGACGGACGGGAGTACGTATACCGGGTCCACGCACCGGCGGACGCACTGCGCGCCGACCTCTTCTGGGCCGCGTTCCACTGCCATGACGACGGCCCGCACCCGCGCGCCTGCGACCGGTTCGATGCCGCACTGATCTGGCGGGCGGCACTGGAGGAAACGGGACCACGGATCTGACGGTTCATCAGTATTGAATGTTCACGTCACTGCGGCTACGTTCCGCGACACCGTAACCCGCCGAGAAGGGGTGGTCGCATGGCCGAAGTCAGTGCAGAAGCACGCATCGAAGCACCGGCCGAGAAGGTCTGGGCCCAGCTGACGGACTTCACCGCGTACGGCCAGTGGAACGCCACCCACACCAGCTTCCCCAAGGGCGCCCCTGCGGCACTCGAACTCGCGGCGACCTACGAGGAGAACATGAAGCTCATGGGCTTCCCCGCCGAAGTGACCTGGACGGTGGCGGAACTGGAGACCGCGCGCCTGCTGGCCACCAGGGGCAAGGGGCCGATGGGCGTCAACCTGGCCATGCGCTACTCACTGACGCCCGACGGCGATGCGACCACGGTACGCATCGACGGGGAGTTCACCGGCGCGGCCGTCTCCCTGATGGCCGGCAAGCTCAAGGACTCGGCGACCGCCGCGCTCACCGAGTCGCTGCGCAGGCTGGACGGCCTGGTCGCCGCCTGACGGGCGCCGGACGGACCGGAAGGGGCCTCGCGGCTCGGCCGCGAGGCCCCTGGCACCTTTGCGCGTTGCACCTTTCACCCGCGGGCTCAGTGCTCGTCGGCGAGGATCAGATAGAGCTTCTTACGGGCATCGCCGATGACCGCGAGGGCCTTCTGACGCTGATCGGCCGAGCCGGTCTTCCAGACCTGACCGAACGCCTCCATCAGACCGAAACCGGCCTGCCGGATCTCGTTGACGCTCTCCCAGTCGACCCCCCGCCCGGCATCCTCCCAGGGCGCGTCGGGACCCGACTCCGCCTCGGTGCGGCCCGTTTCGGTGAGCGTGAAGAGCTTCTTGCCGCCCTCGCTGGCACTGACGATCAGGCCCTCGTCCTCCAGCAGCTGAAGAGTCGGATAGACCGAACCCGGACTGGGCCGCCAGGCCCCGCCACTGCGCTCGCCGATCTCCTGGATCATCTCGTATCCGTGCATCGGCCGGTCCTTCAGCAGCGCCAGGATCGAGGCACGTACGTCACCGCGGCGCGCCCTCCCCCGGCCACCGCCTCGACCGCGCCCGCCACCGAAGGGGCCGCCCCCGAAAGGACCGCCGCCGAACGGCGGACCGAACTGCCCGAAGGCCGCCCGCCGCCCCTCGAAGCCGCCCCAGCCTTGATGGCCGGGCCCGCAGTGCCCATGTCCATGCCCGTGCTCATGCTCGTGTCCGCGTGAACGCATCGCCACACTCCTTCCATCGTTGATCTGTCGCGATGCGTCAACGATATATCGGAACCGATCGCTTGACAATCTCCTCGGCTGAGGGGGGCCGTTCTCGCCGAAGCCGATCGCCGTCTCGTCCCGCCCAGTCGCGCTACGGGCGATCAGGCGTGCGGTGACAGGCCGTCGTCCACGGGGACGTTCTCGGCTTCCAGCGTCATGCCGGAGTTCCTGGCCTGCTCAAGGATCAGGGCGGCGAAGTCCTCCTCCACATGCCCTGCCCCGATCGCACCGGCGACGAGCTGGGCGGTGGCGGCGGCGAGCGGCATCGGGACCTCCAGCTCGCGGGCTGCGGACAGCCCCAGATCGAAGTCCTTGCGCAGCAGCGGCATGGTGAACGTCGGCGTGAAGTCCAGGTTGACCAGCGCCGGTGACTTGTAGCGGGTGTAGACCGAGCCCAGCACGGAGCCGTTGAGGAATTCCAGAAGGGCGGCACGGCTGACACCGCCCTTCTCCGCGAGAACGGTGACCTCGGCGAGCGACTGGGTGAGGACACCGAGGAGGACGTTGTGCGCGATCTTGACGAGGCGGGCGGCCTCGTCCTCTCCGACGTAGGTCACCCCGCGCCCCAGCAGTGCCAGCACCGGTTCGACCTGGTCGAACACCGCGCGCGAGCCGGAGACCGCGACGGTCAGCCTGCCTGCGGCGATCACCTGCGGGTTCCCGCTCACCGGTGCGGCCAGGAAGTCGGTCCCACGCCTGGCGGCCGCTTCGCGGATCAGCGCGGACATCTGCGCGGAGACCGTGGAATGGTCGACCAGCACCCCCGGTGCGACATCCGGCGAGGTCAGCAAGGCGCCAGGGCCCGTGGTGACCGCCTCCAGGTCGGCCGAGGCGGAGACCATGGTGAAGACGACGTCCCGGTCGGCCAGACCGGCCGGCCGGTCGACGATCGCGGCTCCCCGTTCGGCCAGCGGTTCGGCCTTGGCGCGGGTCCTGTTCCAGACGGCTACGTCGTGCCCCGCGTCCAGCAGCCGGGCGGCGAGCTGGAAGCCCATGCGGCCGGTACCGATCCAGCCGATGCGAGGGCGGTCCTGGGCGGCATACATCATTTCTGTACCTCGATCCTGGAAGACGGTTCGACCTGTGCGGCCCTCCTGCTCACCGACCGGACCGCGGCACACGGCCGACAGGGTGCCGACACGCCACGGCCTCTGTGTCGGATTGCACGACCGTCCCGCCCTGCCCGAGGCAGTCGGGACGGAGTCCTGCTGAACCACACCCGCGTATGCGAGCAAGGGCGAGTCTGCGTCCCCGCACACGCGCGCGGCTTCAGGCGCAGCCGCAGACCCTCCAGGCGGGTGACAGCGCGCCTCGCCCGGACCGCGTCGACCGGGTGGGATGCGACGGCGACCGACTTCGGTGAGAACGGACAACGGGCCGCTCCTTCCCGGTGAAGCCTCCGTGGGCCCTCACCGGGTGCCGACGAGAGCGTCGGCCACCGGCCGGAGTTGCTGTTCGGGCGCTCTGACCACGAGCCGGGCGCCGACGGCCGTGACGGCACGGTCGGCCCGCCCGCACCGGCGGCTTCCCGGCTCTGCCGGGCACTCGACGGCACGGCACCGTCGTACGCGAAGGCGCACCGCGGCGCCTCGGTGCCGGTGTACGCGCGGTCGAAGCATCACGGACGGCGGGAGCCACGCCGCGCCCGACGGCGCCCGCGCCGAGGAACCGGTCGGCGGGCCGCCTTCCTCACCCCGGCGGCGCGCACCGCGCACAGGAGTGCCGGGGCCGCTGTCGGATCCGGCGGAACCCACCCCCGCCACCGGCCGGGCATTTCGGTCCAGCGATACGGAATTGGCCTTGTCCTGCCGCTTTCCGCCGCACGTACGGTCACGTCATGAGGATCCGAATCGTCGACACATTCACCGACCGCCCCTTCGCCGGCAACCCGGCCGGAGTCCTGCTGCTGGACTCCGACGCATTTCCCGACGACGCACAGCTCCAGTCGATCGCCATGGAGGTCAACCTCTCCGAGACCGCCTTCGCCCACCCGCTGCCGCCGGGCGGCGAGGCGGACTGGGCGCTGCGCTGGTTCACCCCGACCACCGAGGTCGACATGTGCGGGCATGCCACCCTCGCGACCGCCCACGTCCTGCACACCACTCGGGCGGCGAGCGGCACGGTGCGTTTCGCGGCACGGTGCGGGATCCTCGCCGCGACCGCCCACCCGGACGGCACGGTCACGCTCGACTTCCCCACGGCCCCGCTGACGCCGGAGGCCGTCCCGGCCGGGCTGGCCGCCGCTCTGGGCGCGGAGCCGCTCTCCGTCCACGACACCGGCCCGCACATCGGCGACCTGGTCGTGGAGCTGTCCGACGAGGCGACCGTACGGGGGCTGACTCCGGATCTGGCCACGGTGGCCCGCCTCTCCCGGCGGGGCATCGTCGCCACGGCCGCCGCCGAGGACCCCTCCCGCGGCTACGACTTCGTCTCCCGCGGCTTCTTCCCACGCGTCGGGATCGACGAGGACCCGGTGACCGGCAGCGCCCACACCGCTCTGGCCCCCTTCTGGTCGGCCCGCCTCGGCCGTGACGAGCTGACCGGACTACAGGCCTCCGCCCGCTCCGGCCTGGTCCGCACCTCGCTGCGCGGCGAGCGCACCCTGCTGACCGGCAACGCCGTCACGGTCATCGACGGCGAGCTGCTCGCGGCGCTCTGAACCCTCCGACGACCGCACAGCGGGGGCGTACGGACCACTCCCGTACGCCCCCGCACCGAACACCGCCCACGGACCACCGCTCGTGGACCGCCCTCGCCGCACCACCCGCCGACGCCCCGCCTCTCCCCCTCCGGCGCCGGCCCCCTGCCGTCGGCCGGCCACCCGGCTCACGGCGTGGGCAGCCACTCCACCTTCCCGGCCAGCAGGGCGTATCCGACGAACGCCCCGATGTCCAGCAGCGCATGCGCCGCCACCAGCGGACCGACCCGCCCCCAGCGCCGGTACAGCAGCACGAAGACCACTCCCATCACCATGTTCCCGATGAAGCCGCCGATGCCCTGATATAGGTGGTACGAGCCGCGCAGCACGGAACTCGCCACCAGGGCGGCCATCGGCGTCCACCCCAACTGCCCGAGTCTGCGCAGCAGGTACCCGACGACGATCACCTCCTCCACCACGGAGTTCTGCAGTGCGGAGAGGATCAGTACCGGGAATTTCCACCACACGCCGGGCAGCGACTCCGGGACCACGGTCAGATTGAAACCGGCCGCCCTCGCCACCAGGTAGAACGCGAGCCCGGCGCTGCCGATGCCCGCCGCGACCAGCGTGCCGCGCCCCAGGTCCGGCCACGGCCTGGTCCGGTCGAAGCCGATGGCGCGAAGGCCGGTTCCCTCTCTGATCAGCAGATGGGCGACGAGGGCCACGGGCACCAGAGCCGTCGCGATACCGAAGAGTTGCCAGGCGAGATCCAGCCATGGACGCCCCGGTGCGTAAGAGCTGTTGAGCGTCGCGGCCTGTTCCTTCAAACCCCCTGGTTTCGTCAGCGATCCGAAAAAACTGATCAGGGCAGACACCCCGCTGGCGCCCAGTGAGAGAGCCAGTACCAGTACCGTTTCGGACCGCAAGATCCGTCGCGAAACAGCCTCTTGGGGAAAAGAATCAGCCACGCGCCCCGCCTCCACCTGTACACCTGCCTTGAGTTGTGCATTCACGCCCCATGCCCCTCCCCGTCCCGCTAGGGTCTCGAATGCAGGTACGAAGATCATGCGCGACCGGCCGGGGGACAACCACCATGGGCGATGGTGTGGTCCCCCTTTTCCTTGTTCATCCTCAAGGAGGGGCACCACCGACATGGGACGTCACAGCTTGCCCGACGACCACGCAACCGACGGAGGCGGGGACGGTCCGCCGCCGCGCCGTCGGCGGACCGTGGTGATCGCGACCGCGCTCGTCCTCGCCGTGGCCGCGGGAACGGCGGTCGCGGCGCAGGGCGGTCTGCTGTCGTTCTCGAAGTCCTGCGCGGACTCCGCCGTGCATCTCTCCATGATGGCCTCGCCGGACATCGCCCCCGCCGTGCGTGCCGTCGCCGACAAGGCGCGCGAGGACGATCTGCGATCCGACGGCCGCTGTCTGTACGTGCGGGTCGTCGCACGCGATTCCTACAAGGTCGCCGACGCCCTCTCCTCCGGGACCCGTGCTCCGGACTACCAGCTCTGGCTGCCCGACTCCGACCTCTGGCTCGACCGGGCCAAGGGCTCCGGCGAAGGCGTCCCGATCACCCCGGGCGACTCCATCGCCGCCTCCCCCGTCACCCTGGCCATGGTGCCGTCGGCGGCCAAGAGACTCGGCTGGCCGAAGAAGAAGTACTCCTGGGCCGGGCTGACGGCCGCGACCACGGACTCGGACAAGGTGCGTCTGGGCTCGGCGGATCCGGGACGCAGTGCCACCGGGCTGCTCGCGCTCTCCAGCATCGGCACGTCCTCCGGGAAACAGGGCGGTGACAGCGACACCAGGGTCGCGGCGACCGCCAAACTGCTCGCGCAGCGCATGTCGGACGGGGACACCCAGGTGCTGGAGACCCTGGCGCAGAGTGATTCGGGCGCCGAGCAGGGCAATCCGGAGCGCAACCAGGCGGTGCTCCTCTCCGAGCAGGCCGCGTTCGCCCACAACGCGGAGTCGACCGGCGGCGGACGGCTCGACCTCTTCTACCCCGAGGACGGCGCCCCGCTGCTCAACTACCCGTACACGCTGGTCGACGAGACCAGGATGAGTACGTCCGAGGGCCGGGCGGCGCTGCGGTTCATGACACTGCTGAACGAGCCGGGCGCACAAGCCACCCTGAAGGAGCACGGCTTCAGGAACGCGGACGGGGCGGCCGGGGAGTCCGTGGTCGCGTCGGCGGGTGGCAGAAAGCCCCAGCCGTATGCCGCCCCGGCCGCCGCGGCGCCGTCCGCCGAGGAGCTCCAGCAGACGCTCGGCATGTGGACGATCACGGTGCAGAGCGCGCGGCTGACGACGGTCGTCGACGCCTCGGGTTCGATGGCCACGATCGTGCCGGGGCGCAACCAGTCCCGGATGGATGTCACCAAGGCCTCCCTGATCCAGGCCCTCAACCAGTTCACCCCGAACGACGAGATCGGGCTCTGGGAGTTCGCCACCGCGCTCGACGGCGACAAGGACTACCGCAGGCTGGTACCGACCGGCCGGCTCGGCGATCCGGCCAAGGGCGGCGGTACCCACCGCGAGAAGCTCACCGCGGCCTTCTCCGCGCTGCAACCGGTGCCGGGAGGCGCGACCGGCCTGTACGACACCGCGCTGGCCGCGTACAAGGACGCGCAGGCGACGTATGTGAAGGGCAAGTTCAACGCCGTGGTGATCCTCACCGACGGATCGAACCAGGACGACCGCTCCATCTCCCGCAGCGCCCTGATCGCGGAACTGAAGCGGATCGCCGACCCGGAGCGTCCGGTACCGCTCCTCGCCATCGCGGTCGGCCCCGAGGCCGACCGCGAGGAGGTCAACGAGGTGGCGAAGGTGACCGGCGGCGGGGGCTACCAGGTCACCGACCCTGCCGACATCCAGGCCGTGATCCTGCAGGCCGTCATGACGGCGGGACAGGGCAACCACGCCGCCCGGGAATAGCGCTCCGCACGGACGGGAACGGCGGCGGACGCCGTCACCCGCCCCGGCGGGGTCACCGCGCGGGCACACCCGTCGGCCAGTTGTGCACGGGTTCGCCGCTGTGCATCAGTTCGGCGTACCGGCGAGTGGTCGCGGCCAGTGCGGCACGCCGTTCGAGCCCGGCCTCACGTGCCCGGTGGTAGCTGTCCACCTGCCAGGACGCCCCGTTCACCCGTCGTCTGCAGCGCTCCTCGATGACTCCGAGGTAGCGGTCGCGGTCCGCGGGCTCGATGTTCCAGGCATCGAGCCCCGCGGCAGCCAGCGGCAGCAGTTCGTCCCGTACGAGCTTGACGGCCGGCACCCGGGTCACCCCGCCCGACCGTCCCGGACGCGGCCACATCAGCTCCGCGTCGATGCCGTGGCGGCAGGCGGTGTCGAAGTTCTCGGCCGCCGCTGCGAACGGAAGCCTGGTCCATACCGGACGGGGCTCCTCGGCGAGCGCCCGCACGAGCCCGTAGTAGAGCGCGGCATTGGCGATCACATCGGTGACGGTGGGACCGGCGGGCAGGACCCGGTTCTCCACTCGCAGATGGGGTACGCCGCCGACCAGTCCGTACACGGGCCGGTTCCAGCGGTAGACCGTACCGTTGTGGAGCACCAGCTCCTGCAACTGCGGTACGCCGCCCTCGTCGAGCACCCGCAGCGGTTCCTCCTCGTCGCAGATCGGCAGCAGCGGCGGGAAGTAGCGCAGATTCTCCTCGAAGAGCTCGTACGCCGAACCCGTCCACCGCTCGCCGAACCAGGTCCGGGGCCGCACCCCCTGGTTCCGGAGTTCGGGCGGCCTGGTGTCCGTGGCCTGCTGGAAGAGCGGCGGCCGCGACTCCCGCCACAGCTCCTTGCCGAACAGGAAGGGTGAGTTGGCGCCCAGGGCGATCTGGACCCCGGCGACGGCCTGGGCCGCGTTCCAGACGGCTGCGAAGCGCGCCGGTGTCACCTGCAGATGCAGCTGAACCGATGTGCAGGCGGCCTCGGGGGTGATGGAGGAGGAGGTACAGGCCAATCGCTCCACACCCTGGATATCGAGGAGGAAATCCTCGCCCCGGGCAGCCACCATTTGATCGTTCAGCAGTGTGTAGCGGTCCGCCTTCGAGAGGTTCGCGGCAACGAGGTCCGCACGCCCCAGGGTGGGCAGAATTCCGATCATCATGATCCCGGCATCGACCTCACCCGCCTTCCGATGGGCATATCCGAGGCCGGCCCTGAGCTCTTCGGCCAGCTGATCGAAAACGCGACCGTCCAGGTGGTGCGGGACTATGTTCACTTCCAAATTGAACATGCCGAGTTCGGTCTGGAAATCACGGCTCGCGATCCGAGGGAGCACCTCCCCATTCATCATCTTCGGCACGCCGTCGGCGCCTGCCAGATTCAGCTCGATCTCCATGCCCATGAGGTTGCGGGGACGGTCGAACCTCCGCTCCGCCAGGAGCCTCTCCAGCCCCTCCAGGCACTGGTGGAGCTTCCTCCGGTACCTGTGCCGATCGGACAGATCAAAGGCGCCCGCCACGACCTTCTCCCCCATCGAAGCGTCCCTCCCTCGAGTGGGCGGCCCGCGGCCCAGGCCGCTCGCGTCACGATCGATAATGCCCAGGCGGGGTGATCCATAACGCCCCGCGATCGCCATGCACCCAGTAATCTGTGGACGGCTGTCCGGGGCACATTCCGTCGGCATGGTGCAGTTCGCATTTTCCGCCGCCCGGTGCGTGATGAAAACGCCGACGTGTTTCGGCCGACCGCTTCGAGGGAAAAATCCCTGGCGGTGGCTGCGCCGCTGACGACGAATCAGCAGAATCACCGCATAATAAAGTCTTGATACCGCCTTGTCGGCAATACCTGAGACGGCTAGTGGAATCATTGTGTGAACACGTGTCGTATAAACTTTGCAGACGAGGCAGAGAGTTGACGCACCGGCCCAGTCACCGGCCTCCTCTGGCCCCGCATGCCGACAGCGCCGTCTGCACCCGCCCACGCACCACCGTGTCTCCGAAGTGAGAGGCGACCCACTATGCCGCTGCATGTTCCCCCGGCCCCCGCGCCCGCTCTGCGCAGCGTCCTCGCGGCACTCGGTTCACCCACCGCAGTCCGCGAGGCCCGCACACCGGCTCTCCGATCCGCCCAGGGCCCGCTGAGCCCCGAACTCTCGCTCCCCGTCCATGCAATGGAGCGGATCGGCCCGAGCGGGCTCGCACCCGCCACCCGGCTCGCCGCGTGGCGGTTCGTGATCCGCGGCTCGGAGCAGGCAGTCGCCGCGGCGGACACCATGCTCACTCCGGACGGCTGGGCCTTCTCGCACTTCTTCGAGGGTCCTTACATCGCCTCGACCGAACTCGCCCTGCGTCAGGCAGAGACGGTGACACCTCACTACCAGCCACGGCTGCTGTCCATTCCGGAGCTCTACATGCTGGCCCTGTGGCTGCACTCCGACGCCGATGCCGACCCGGCCGGCGGGGCACTCGCCCCCGCCGATCTCCTCGTACCACTGGCTCCCGCACCGCCGGGCATCGCGGCCCATCGCCCGCACCGGGTGGCCGACCTGCTCCGCGTGATGACGCTGCGCATCACCCCGGGCCCCGGTCCCCTGCTCGGATCGCCCGCCTGACAGCGACCGCACCCCGCACCACAGCGCTGTGCGGGACCGAGACGCGCGCCGCAGCGCGCGCGGGGGGCGCATCCCGCCCCATCCGGACTAGCCCAGTCCGGTCACCCCGAACCACCCGAAGTGACAGTGCAGTTGCGCTGAACCGTCCAGCCGGGTGACGCGTCCTCGGAGTAAGAAGAAGTGCTGCCGCGAAATCCCTGCGGATTGACGCCCGTAGGGCAACACTGGGACCGGACCGATCGATACGGGGGGCGGCCATGAACACTTCGTCAAGCCGCAGGACATTCACCACAACGCAGCGAAAGAACCCACCCATGTGCCAGCATCAGCCACCATGCCCGACCGCCGACTCAGCCGACCGGGAGGCCGCCCGCCTGACGGCCCACCACCCGGAGCAGGGCTGGAGCCTGCTGTGCAACGGCGTCCTGCTCTTCGAGGACACCGGTGAGCTGCTCCCGGACGGGCAGATCATCGCCCCGCACCGGCCTCTGGAGACCGGCCGGGTGGTGAAGGCCGCCTGACCCCGGCCCGAACGGACTGGGGCCGGCCCGGAGACTTCTCCGCACCGGCCCCGACGCATGTCCGCGTCACGCCCTGCCGCTCATGACTCAGTTGTCGTACTCGTCCAGCGGAGGGCAGGAGCAGACGAGGTTGCGGTCACCGAAGGCACCGTCGATCCGGCGCACCGGCGGCCAGTACTTGTCGGCGGCCGAGACACCGGCCGGGAAGACCGCCACCTCACGGCTGTAGTCGTGCTTCCACTCCCCGCCCAGCATCGCCGCGGTGTGCGGGGCGTTGCTCAGCGGGTTGTCGTCCGCGCTCCACTCTCCGGAGGCCACCTTCTCGACCTCGCCGCGAATGGCGATCATCGTGTCGCAGAAACGGTCCAGCTCCGCGAGGTTCTCACTCTCGGTCGGCTCGATCATCAGCGTTCCGGCGACCGGGAACGACATGGTCGGCGAGTGGAATCCGTAGTCGATCAGGCGCTTGGCGATGTCGTCGACGCTGACGCCGGTGGCCTTGGAGATCGGCCGCAGGTCCACGATGCACTCGTGCGCGACCAGCCCGGCCGGGCCGTTGTACAGGATCGGGTAGTGCGGTTCGAGACGCTTGGCGATGTAGTTGGCCGCGAGCACGGCGACCTGCGTCGCACGCTTCAGGCCCTCACCGCCCATCAGGCGTACGTACGCCCAGGAGATGGGGAGAATACCCGCCGAGCCCCACGGCGCGGCCGAGATCGGCCCGATACCGGTCCGGGGGCCCGCTGCGGGCTGCAGCGGGTGGTTCGGCAGGTACGGCGCGAGGTGCGCGCGCACGCCGACCGGGCCAACGCCGGGACCGCCGCCGCCGTGCGGAATGCAGAAGGTCTTGTGCAGGTTCAGGTGCGAGACGTCGCCGCCGAACCGGCCCGGCTTGGCGAGCCCGACCAGCGCGTTGAGGTTGGCGCCGTCGACGTACACCTGGCCGCCGGCGTCGTGCACCTCGGCGCAGATGTCGGCGACGTGCTCCTCGAACACACCGTGCGTCGACGGGTACGTGATCATCAGCACGGCGAGCTCGTCGCGGTGCTTCTCGATCTTGGCGCGGAGGTCCTCTATGTCGACCTCGCCGTCGTCGGCCGTCTTCACCACGACGACCTTCATACCGGCCATCACGGCGCTGGCGGCGTTGGTGCCGTGCGCGGAGGACGGGATGAGGCAGACGGTCCGCTGCTCGTCACCGTTGGCCCGGTGGTACGCCCGTACCGCCAGGAGGCCCGCGAACTCGCCCTGCGAGCCGGCGTTCGGCTGGATCGAGACGGCGTCGTAGCCGGTGACCTCGGCAAGGCGCTCCTCCAGCTCACGGATGAGGGTGAGGAAGCCCTGCGCCTGCTCGGCCGGCGCGAAGGGGTGCAGCGCGCCGAACTCGGGCCAGGTGATCGACTCCATCTCGGTGGTCGCGTTCAGCTTCATGGTGCAGGAGCCGAGCGGGATCATGCCGCGGTCCAGGGCGTAGTCCCGGTCGGCGAGCTTGCGCAGGTAGCGCAGCATGGCCGTCTCGGAACGGTGCTGGTGGAAGACCGGGTGGACGAGGATCTCGTCGGTGCGCAGCAGAGCCTCGGGCAGCACGTCGGCAGCCGCGGCGTCCAGCGCCTCGATGTCCCCGTCGGCGCCGAACGCGGCCCAGACGGCGGCGATCTGCGCCCTCGTGGTGGTCTCGTCGCAGGCGAGGGAGACCAGGTCGGCGTCGACGAGCCGCAGGTTGACACCGCGCCCGCGGGCATCGGCGACGACGTCGGCGGCCTTCCCCGGAACGCGCACGGTGAGGGTGTCGAAGTAGGTACCGGTCACGACGTCGATGCCGGCGGCGCGCAGGCCCTCGGCCAGGATCGTCGCGTAGCGGTGGGTGCGCCGGGCGATCGTCCGCAGCCCGTCCGGACCGTGGTAGACGGCGTACATCCCGGCCATGACGGCGAGCAGCACCTGAGCGGTGCAGATGTTGCTGGTGGCCTTCTCCCGGCGAATGTGCTGCTCGCGGGTCTGCAGCGCCAGCCGGTAGGCCTTGTTGCCGTCCGCGTCGACGGAGACGCCGACGAGGCGGCCGGGCAGGCTGCGGGCGAACTTCTCGCGCACGGCCATGAAGCCGGCGTGCGGCCCGCCGAAGCCCATCGGCACACCGAAACGCTGCGTGGTGCCGACCGCGATGTCCGCGCCCAGGTCGCCCGGCGAGGTGAGCAGGGTCAGGGCCAGCAGATCGGCTGCGACCGTGACGATCGCGCCGAGCTCGTGGGCCTGCTCGACGACGGGCCGGATGTTCCGCACGGCCCCGGAGGCGCCCGGGTACTGCACCAGGACACCGAAGACACCGCGCTCGGCGATCTCTGCGGGAATGCCGTCGGAGAGGTCTGCGACGACGACCTCGACACCGGACGGCTCGGCACGGGTCTCGATGACGGCGATCGTCTGCGGCAGGGCGTCGGCGTCGACCAGGAAGACGCCGTTCTTCACCTTGCCGACTCGCCGCGAGAGCGCCATGGCCTCGGCGGCCGCGGTGCCCTCGTCGAGCAGGGAGGCACCGGAGGTGGGCAGCCCGGTCAGTTCGGCGACCATCGTCTGGAAGTTGAGCAGCGCCTCCAGACGGCCCTGCGAGATCTCCGGCTGGTACGGCGTGTAGGCCGTGTACCAGGCGGGGTTCTCCATGACGTTGCGGAGGATCACCGGCGGGGTGAAGGTGCCGTAGTAGCCGAGCCCGATCATCGGGGCCAGCACCTGGTTGCGGTCGGCCAGCGCACGCAGCTCGGCGAGGACCTCGGCCTCGGTGCGGGCGGCCGGCAGCCGGAGCGCCTCCGCGCTCTTGATGACATCGGGCACCGCGGCCGCGGTCAGCTCGTCCAGCGATCCGTAACCGACCTGGGCGAGCATCTTCGACTGCGCCTCGGCATCGGGACCGATGTGGCGCTGTTCGAATGGAATGCCCTGCTCCAGCTGGGAGAGCGGAGTGCGACGGGGGGTCATGGTGGAGGCCTCCTGGTCTGTCACGACCTGCGAGGGGCACCACGGCGCGGGTGCCCGAACGGCCTCCCCCTCTGTCATCTCAACCTGAGAGCTTCACCGGCGCGCCCTGCGGCGTACCGGCTTTCACCGTCGGTGAGGAGGGGAACCGTACCGGCACTCGGCCGCACGGAACCCGCCCTGCTTTCCAGAGTGACCTCGTCCGTGCGGTACGGGGGCCTGAGAGATTCCGGGGAGGATTTGCTCCTTCGGCGCCTCCGGATTGACTCCGGAGGACTCTCCCGCACGGGGTCAGCAGCCGTCACCAGCCTACCAGCGGGGTTCGTGGCGGAATTCTCGAGTGGCCAACCCCCCGGATCTGCACTTCTGTAGAGCTTGTGGAGTAGCCCCGACGAGTGGGAGGGACCGTGCAGACCGACATCGATCCGCGCAGCCTGATCGGCCGCAAGGCCTTCGACCGCAAGGGCACCAAGATCGGAACCGTGGACGAGGTGTACCTCGACGACGCGACCGGTGTGCCCGAGTGGGCGGCCGTACGCACCGGACTCTTCAGCCGGGACGCGTTCGTCCCCCTGGAACCCAGCGAGTTCGTGGAGGACTCGCTCCGCGTCCCCTTCGACCGCGCGCTGATCAAGGACGCACCCGACTTCGGCGTCGGCCGTCATCTCTCGCCGGAACAGGAGCTCCAGCTCTACCGGCACTACGGTCTGGACTCCTCTCCCGAGGAGACCGGCCCGGACAGGGACTTCGGCAGACTGGCCGGCCAGGACGAGTAGTCCACCGGATTCCGCACCAGCGGCAGCGGATCGGCCGGTTGCAGCTCCGCGTCGTCGATCCGGAACGTACGCACTCGGCCGGGCGCCGACTCGGGCTCCTCGAACCGCACCGTCACCCGGCCGACACCGCTGCCCTGCACCCAGCCGTGGCCGTAGACCTCATGACGCACGTCGTGTCCTGCGGGCCAGCGCCGCGCGGCCAGCTGTTCGGAGGTCTCCGGGGGCTCCTCCCGCGCACCGCCCGCCGGCTCGCCCCCTTCGTCACCCGCCTCCGCCGTCTCTTCGGCCGCTTCCCCGGTCGCGGCCCGCTCACCGGCGGCCTGCGCGAAGAGGTCCTCCTGCGTGTAGTCGGCGAGCCCCGTGACGCCCACACCCAGGAGCCGTACGCCCCCAGTGGTGTCCACAGCCTCCAGGAGCCGTGCGGCGGCCTCCCGGACCACGGTGGGGTCGT
The DNA here is from genome assembly GCF_042887155.1 of Streptomyces sp. NPDC057963. NCBI lineage: Bacteria > Bacillati > Actinomycetota > Actinomycetes > Kitasatosporales > Streptomycetaceae > Streptomyces > Streptomyces sp. NPDC057963. The sequence goes on along the minus strand of NZ_JBHVPX010000022.1, from coordinate 9,597 downwards.
CCGTGGGGCCACGGAGCGTCTCGGACCTCGTCAGGGTGGAGAAGTCGTACCGGCGCACCTTGAGCACCACCGTCCGCCCGGACCGCCCCGCACCCCGCAGCCGCTGGACGCATCGGTCGGCCAGCCGCTCCACCTCCGTCCGGACCCGCACCCGGTCGTGCAGGTCCGCGTCGAAGGTGTCCTCGACCGACACCGATTTCGCGTCCCGCTCCGCGACCACGGGCCGGTCGTCGTGGCCGAGCGCCATACGGTGGAGAGAGCCGCCGTGCGCCTTTCCCAGCAGGCGTACGAGCTCTGCCTCCCCCGCCTCGGCCAGGTCGTCGACCGTCGTCATCCCGGCACGGCGCAGATGGTCCGCCGTCGCGGGCCCGACGCCGGGGAGGATCCGTACCGGCATCGGCGCGAGCAGCTCCCGCTCCGTGCCCGGTTCGATGAGCGCCAGCCCGTCCGGCTTCGCCTGCTCCGAGGCGATCTTGGCCAGCATCTTGGAGCCGGCCAGCCCGACCGAGCCGGTGAGCCCGGTGACCGCCTTGATGGCCGTACGCAGCTGCTCACCGATCTCCAGCGCGGAAGCCGTGTCGTCGGCCGCCCCTCCGGCTTCCAGGTCCACGAATGCCTCGTCCAGGCTGAGCGGCTCCACCAGCGGGGAGAGCCGCCCCAGGAGCTCCATCACCTGGTCGCTGACCGTCCGGTACAGCAGGAAGCGGGGCACCAGATAGGCCGCGTTGGGGGCGAGCCGCCGGGCCTGCGCCATGGGCATCGCCGAGTGGACCCCGAAGCGCCGTGCCTCGTACGACGCGGTGGCGACGACTCCGCGCGGCCCGAGCCCGCCCACCACGACCGGTTTTCCGCGCAGGCTGGGCTTCGCCGCCTGCTCGGCAGAGGCGTAGAAGGCATCCATGTCCAGATGCAGGATGGTGGGCGCTGCTCTCACATCAACCGATGCTCCCCCATGGCACTGACAATGGCCCCGCCCGGCTCGTCGTCCCGGTCAGCCGGCGCGGTTGCGCCGCCGCGCGAGCTCATCGGCGGGGTTGTTCCCGATCAGTGTCTCGCCGGTGTCCACGCGTTCACCGTGCAGCTGCGACAGCGCGACGTCGACGTCCTGCCACACCACGCCCACGGCGATGCCGAAGACACCCTGGCCGCCCTGGAGCAGACTGACGACCTCGTCCGGCGAGGAGCACTCGTAGACCGTCGCCCCGTCGCTCATCAGCGTCATCCGCTCAAGATCCTGGAAACCGCGGGCCCGCAGGTGCTGAACCGTGGTGCGGATGTTCTGCAGAGCGACGCCCGTGTCCAGGAAGCGCTTCACGATCTTCAGCAGGACGACGTCCCGGAAGCTGTAGAGCCGCTGTGTGCCCGAGCCGTAGGCCGGACGGACGCTCGGTTCGACCAGCCCCGTGCGCGCCCAGTAGTCGAGCTGCCGATAGGTGATCCCCGCAGCCGCGCAGGCCGTCGGCCCGCGATATCCGATGTCGTTGGCCGATGCCACGCCGCCCCCCGCCACCGCCGCCGGTTGAACCGGTTGCCTGATGGTGTGGTCGGCTGTACTCCCCTGCTGCGGATACGGCCCACCCGCTGCCGTACCGTCGCCGCTGCTTCTCACGCCGACCTCCGTCCTTGACCTGCCATCTCGAAGGTAGGCAGTCACTCGGGGTGCGTCAACGATCGCCACACTCGGCACGCCGAGTGATAATCACCCTGAGGGTGGTTTCCCGTGACTCGTGAGCGGGAAAGGCTTGTCGAATGCGCTGACGGCGTCCCCGTAGAACGGTCACTGACTGTTGGTACCGAAGTCCTCCGGTGAGATCTGATCGAGGAACTCGCGGAACTTCTCCACCTCGTCCTCCTGCTCGTCGGGGATGGCGATGCCCGCATCGTCGAGCACCCCGTCACTGCCGTAGATCGGCGTTCCGGTGCGCAGCGCGAGCGCTATGGCGTCGGACGGCCGCGCGCTCACCTCCACCCCGCTGGCGAAGACCAGCTCCGCGTAGAAGACCCCTTCCCGCAGGTCCGTGATGCGGACCTCGGTGAGCTCCTGGCCGACGGCCTCGAGCACGTCCTTGAAGAGATCATGGGTCAGCGGCCTGGCCGGAGCCATGCCCTGCTGGGCAAAGGCGATCGCGGTCGCCTCACCAGGACCGATCCAAATGGGGAGGTACCGGTCGCCTCCCACTTCACGCAGGAGCACGATCGGTTGGTTGGAGGGCATTTCCACCCGGACACCCACAACGTCGAGCTCGTTCACACAGCAACCCTAGGACGTGCTCGGCAGGTTTGGGTAGTCGGGCACCGACGAGATCAGTGGAGCCGGACCCGCAGAGCGGTCTGCACAAGGGCCGAATGAAGCCGTACGGACAGCTCGGCAAGCTCCCTCGCGGTGGCCTCCGCATGTGCTCTGGTCTGCGGATTCCGGTGCCTACGCAGGGGTGCGACCACCTGTTCGATGAGCCCCGCCTCGCGATCCGCGGCTGCCCGGATGGCGCGGAGGTGACGGGGTTCCAGACCGAATCGGCCCAGATCCGCCACAAGCTTGGCCACCGTGACCATCTCGGCGTCGTAGCCGCCCTCGGCGCCGGGAGTGACCAGACCGTACGATTCCCACTCATCCAGGTCACTCTCGGTGACCTCCGTCACCGCAAGCAGCTCGGCGCGGCCGATCCGGGCCGCGGTCGCCCGCCCGGACTCGGCGTCCCGGCCGCCGTCGGCCAGGTCCCGGGGGCCACCTCCGGACGGCAGGGCGGACTGCTCGCCCCGGGCGAGCGCGTCCAGATGCTCGCGGATGACCTTCAGCGGGAGGTAGTGGTCCCGCTGCATACGCAGCACCTGGGCGAGCCGCTCCACATCGGCCGCACGGAACTTGCGGTAGCCGGAGGGGGTCCTCTGCGGCTCGACGAGCCCTTCGGCCTCCAGGAAGCGAATCTTGGAGATCGTGACCTCGGGAAACTCGTCCCGCAGCTGCAGGAGCACCGTGCCGATGCTCATCGGGCGGTCGTCGGCGGTGGCGGTGCCGTGACCGGCACCGCCCGTCGGTGTTCTCAGCATGGACCTTCCCTGACGGGTCAGATGCCCCGCTGGCTCGCGTAGAAGACCAGCCGGTACTTGCCGATCTGCACTTCGTCGCCGTTGGACAGCGGGACGGAGTCGATGCGCTCACGGTTGACGTAGGTGCCGTTCAGGCTGCCCACATCCCCGACCGTGAAGCTGCCGTCGGGCTCCCTGTGGAACTCCACATGCCGCCTCGACACCGTCACGTCGTCGAGGAAGATGTCGCTCTGCGGATGGCGGCCGGCCGTGGTCAGCTCGCCGTCCAGCAGGAAGCGGCTGCCGGAGTTCGGACCACGCCGCACCACGAGGAGCGCCGAGCCGAGCGGAAGAGCGTCGACGGCGGCCTGCGCCTCGGGCGAGAGCGACGGCAGGAGCGTCTGCCCGGTGGCCTCCGCCTCGTACGCCTCGAGGCCGGAGATGGAGATGGTCGAGGTCGTCTCCGAGGCACGCTCGGGAATTCCACCCCTCAGCGGCGCACCGCAGTTGGAGCAGAAACGACTGGCCTCGGCGTTGCGATGCCCGCACCTCGTACAGACCGGCATGGACGAACCCTCCTGCCTCGGGGTGAACCCTCCACCCGTACCTGAGGTTGACGGTTCTCCGGAACCTATGCGGCCGGCACCGGCAGGGTCAACAGACGACGCGCCGGAAGCGCCCGAATTGTCACTGCCCGAACCCGACATCTGATCGCGGAAGAGCGGGCGCTCCGCACCCTGCTCGTCTGCCTGGCCATGACGCGGTGCGCGATGGCGGGCAGCCTCATCGCGAGCGCTCTTGCCGAACAACTTCCCAAACAACTTCACGGGCGATTCCCCTTGACCGAAATAGACCCGCCCGTGGGGCAGGACGAACCCTGAATGAACACACCTGCCGACCCGGACATCTGAACAACGTCCGTATCCACTCGACAGTTTCCACCACGCACCACCATTACGATGCGGCGACCCCCCGCAACCTCCTGCCCGTATCCGTCGCCCCTTCTGCTCCGCTGCTTCACGGGGACGACGACCGAGCGTAGTCAGGCTGCTTCGCCGGTCGCAAGACGTCCACGGCGATGTCGTCGGCCTGCTCCACATGCACGGTGGCCTGCTCCTTCTCCAGCGTCTGCACCACACCGCCGGGGATGTTCAGCGCCGGCTCCAGATCCTGGGGCTTGCCGATCACCTTGAACTCGTACGGCGCGGTGATCTTACGGCCGTCGACCTTGACCTTGCCGCCATCACCGGAGAAGTACGTGTTGGCAACCACTCTGACGCCGTTGACCTCGATCGCCTCGGCACCCGCCGCACGCAGCTCCTGGAGCGCGTCCAGCAGCATGTCCGCCTTGACCCCGTTGCCCGGGTCGTTGACGGTGAGGGTGATCCCGGGCCCGTGAGCTGCCACGGTGCCCGCGAGGACCCCGAGTTGCCGTTCCTTCTCCACCGTCTGCTTACGCGCCTCCTCAGCCTGGTCGGAGCTGTTCTCCAGCTCCGTGCGCTGAGCGTCGAGACGCTGCTTCTCGTCCTCCAGACGCTGCGTGCGGTCGTCCAGCTCGTCGAGAATACGGACCAGGTCCTCCTGGCGGGCGCCTCGCAGCGCGCTGTTGTCGCTGGTCGAGCGGACCTGAATGGCCAGCCCGAGACCGAGGACGAACAGCAGCAGCGCGACGACGAGTTGGGCCCGGGTCACTCGCGGCGGCCAGAGCCCTGCGATCAGCCGCTGACGGCCTGTGAGCTCCTTGACCGGGTCGGCCGGCCGCTCGCCGGGGTGCTCCTCGCCGCTGGGAAGTTCTTCGTTGCTCATACGCCTCAGGCCCGGAAGACGTGCCGGCGGATGGCCGCGGCGTTGGAGAAGATCCGGATCCCGAGCACGACCACCACACCGGTGGAAAGCTGTGCACCGACGCCCAGCTTGTCGCCCAGGAACACGATCAAAGCGGCCACGACGACGTTCGACAGGAACGACACGACGAACACCTTGTCGACGAAGATGCCGTCGAGCATGGCCCGCAGACCACCGAAGACTGCGTCGAGAGCAGCCACGACGGCGATCGGGAGATAGGGCTCGACCACCGCCGGCACCTCGGGCCGGACCAACAGTCCGACCACGACTCCCACGACGAGGCCCAGTACGGCAATCACGATGTGCCCTTCCCTGTCTCTGCCGCACCACTGCCGGTGTCTGCGGCCTTGTAAGGCTCTGCTGTACGTACGATCAGGCTCGGCGCGACCGGGAGGCTCACCTTCTCCTGGACGGACATACCCGTCCGGATGTCGAAGGTGTCCTTGAGCGCCTGCAGATACTGGCCGTCGGCACTGTCCTGAAATGCTCTGCTCAACGACTTCCCGTCCCCCACTGCCAGTACCGTGTACGGCGGCACGAGCGGTCTGTTGTCGACCAGTATGGCCTCGCCGGCCGCGCGGATCGCCGACAGGGCTGTCAGACGCTGTCCATTGATCGCGATCGCTTCTGCACCGGACTGCCACAGGCCGTTGACGACCCGCTGCAGGTCCCGGTCGCGAACCCGCCCGGTGTCGGAGAATCCGCTGGTCTCCCTCGGCCCGCCGCCGCCCTGGTCGGTGTCCTTTGCATCGTCGACGACGAGTTTCACGCCGGGTCCCTCCACCGGCGTCGCCCCGGCGAGCAACGCCACCAGCTCCCCCTGGTCCCCGCCGTGCTTCTCCAACGCCTTGCGCTGCCGACTGCCCACATCGTCCCGGAGCTTGTCGACCGCCACCTCAAGGTCGTCCGCCGCCGTCGTCTCGCCGTCGATACGGTCGATCAGCTCTTCGCGCTCCTTTGCGAGGACCGGCGCGGAGACGCGCGCCTGCGCGGCCCCGAGCGTGACGACCAGGGCAGCGAGCACCAGACAGGCGGCGAGGCCGAGTTTCGCCTTGAGCGTGCGGGGCAGCCCCGCGCTTCCGTCGGCCGTGCGACGCGCCGACGCCTCGGCGTACCCGTCGTCCAGGCTGTGGTCCATCACATTGGTCAGCAGCGACATGGACGCGTCGGGGCGCGCAGGGGCAGAGTCGGTACTCCGATCGGGGGGCTGCTGCGACATGCCGCACATCGTCGCACGTCGCCACTGCTACCGCCGAATGGCCCCACCGGTGTGCCCGAAGGCGTCGAGCGACGCCGCCGGGCACACCGCTGGAACCCTCAGTGACCTGCGCTGTCCACGACCGCGGCCCACTCGTCCAGCAAGGCCTGCGCGGAGGCGTCGTCCGGGCCCTCGGCCCACAAATGGGTGACCGCCTCGGCGGGGTCCGGAAGCACCATCACCCATCGCCCATCGGCCTCGACGACCCGCACACCGTCCGTCGTATCGACGCTGCGGTCCCCGGCGGCCTCCACGACCCGGCGCATGACCATGCCCTTGACCGCCCAGGGTGTGGCCAGATCACGGCGCAGGACGTGGGCGCGGGGAATGCGGGCGTCGATCTGGCTGAGAGTGAGCTGGGTCCTGGCGACGAGCCCGAGGAGTCGCACGAAGGCGGCGGATCCGTCGAACACACTGCTGAATTCGGGAACGATGAAGCCGCCCCGGCCGTCTCCACCGAAGATGGCGCCTTCCTCACGCCCCACGCGCGTCAGATCGTCGGGCGATGTCGTCGTCCATTCGACCTGCGTGCCGTGGTACGCCGCGACCTGCTCGGCGACCCGTGTCGTGGTCACCGGCAGCGCCACCCGCCCGCTGCGCCGCTCGGCCGCCACCAGGTCGAGCATCACCAGGAGCGCCCGGTCGTCCTCCACGATCCTGCCCCGTTCGTCGACCAGGGAGAGCCGCTCGCCGACCGGATCGAACCGCACACCGAACGCGGCCCGGGCCGAGGAGACGATCTCGCCCAGCCGCACCAGCCCGGACCGCCGGGTGTCGGCGGATTCGGTGGGCCGTGATTCGTCGAGCCCGGGATTGATCGTCAACGAATCCACGCCGAGCCGTCCCAACAGGCTGGGCAGAACAAGGCCGGCGCTGCCGTTGGAGGCGTCCACGACGACTTTGAGACCCGCGTCGGCGATCCCGGTGGTGTCCACGTTCCGCAGCAGCGATCCGGTGTACGAATCGAAGACACTGGACGGGAAGTGCAGATCCCCGATCTCCCCGGGAAAGGCCCGGCGGTATTCCTGGCGCGCGTAGACCCGGTCCAGCTTCCGCTGGCGCGCCTGGGAGAGGTCCGCGCCCCGCTCGTCGAAGAACATGATGTCGACCGAGTCGGGCACGCCGGGAGACGTACGGATCATGATGCCGCCGGCGCTGCCCCGCGCGGTCTGCTGGCGCGCGACGGGCATCGGTACGTTCTCCAGGTCCCGTACGTCGATGGCGCTGGCCTGAAGCGCCGAGATCACCGCTCTCTTCAGCGCACGGGCACCACGGGAGTGATCACGTGCGGTGGTGACCGTCGAGCCCTTCTTGAGGGTTGTGGCATACGCCCCCGCGAGCCGCACCGCCAGCTCCGGCGTGATCTCGACGTTCAGAATCCCGGACACACCGCGGGCCCCGAACAGATGGGCCTGTCCGCGCGACTCCCAGATCACCGAAGTGTTGACGAAGGCGCCGGCTTCGATGGTCTTGAACGGGTAGACACGGACATTCCCCTGAATGATCGATTCCTCACCGATCAGACACTCGTCCCCGATCACCGCACCGTCCTCGATGCGGGCGGCCCGCATGACGTCGGTGTTCTTTCCGATCACACATCCGCGCAGGTTGCTGTGCTGGCCGATGTAGACGTTGTCGTGCGTCACGGCCTTGTGCAGAAAAGCCCCGCTCTTGACGACCACGTTGGACCCGATGACCGTGTGCTCGCGAATCTCCACTCCGGCTTCGACCTTTGCGTAGTCCCCGATGTAGAGGGGCCCCCGCAATACCGCGTCGGGATGTACTTCCGCGCCTTCCGCGACCCATACACCCGGCGAGATCTCGAAGCCGTCGATCTCCACGTCGACCTTGCGCTCAAGGACGTCGGCCTGGGCCTTCACATAGCTCTCATGGGTGCCGACGTCCTCCCAGTAGCCCTCTGCAATATAGCCGTAGATGGGCTTGCCCTCCTTCATGAGCTGCGGGAAGATATCTCCGGACCAGTCCACCGAGACGTCGGCCTCGACATAGTCGAACACCTCGGGCTCCATCACATAGATACCCGTATTGACGGTGTCCGAGAAGACCTGACCCCAAGTGGGCTTCTCCAGGAAACGTTCGACCTGACCCGCCTCGTCGACAATGGTGATGCCGAATTCCAGAGGATTCGGTACGCGGGTCAGGCACACCGTCACCAGCCCGCCCTTTTCCTTGTGGAAGGCGATGAGATCGGTGAGATCGAAGTCAGTGAGCGCATCACCGGAAATGACGAGGAAGGTGTCGTCCTTCAGCGCTTCCTCGGCATTCTTCACGCTCCCCGCAGTGCCGAGCGGTTTCTCCTCGTTGGCGTAGCTGAGCTCCATCCCGAGCTCTTCGCCGTCCCCGAAGTAGTTCTTGACCAACGAGGCGAGAAACTGGACCGTTACGACGGTCTCATTCAGCCCGTGCCGCTTGAGCAGCCGAAGCACATGCTCCATGATCGGCCGATTGACGACGGGCAGGAGCGGCTTGGGCATGCTTGAGGTCATGGGGCGAAGACGAGTGCCTTCGCCGCCAGCCATCACGACGGCCTTCATGTCGGAAACGTCCTCCTTGAAGAGACGACGGTCTGGCCGACTTCGCCCGTCGGGGCACCATCCGGGTCATCAGCGGCGGGCCGGCCACACTGCGCGGCACCGCATCAACGAGCTCAATCGGCTACTGCATCCGCCTTGACCAGCCGGCGGACCTGAACCACATAGAGGATCCCTGCCCACCAATAGAGCGTTGTACCCCAACCTGCGAACGCCCATCCGAAAACAGCGGCCAGCGATGCCAGCCAACCACTTCCGTCGCTGAGCAGCAACAAGGGGAACGCGTACATCAGGTTGAACGTGGCAGCCTTCCCCAGGAAGTTCACCTGGGGCGGCGGATAGCCGTGACGGCGGAGGATTCCCACCATCACGAGGAGCATCAGCTCGCGGGCCAGAAGTGCCGCGGTGAGCCAGAGCGGCAGGATCTCCCGCCAGGTCAGGCCGACGAGGGTGGAAAGGATGTAGAGACGGTCCGCAGCCGGGTCCAGGAGCCGGCCGAGGCTGCTGATCTGGTTCCACCGGCGGGCGAGCTTGCCGTCGAGATAGTCACTGACCCCACTGAGCATCAGCACCAGCAGTGCCCAGCCATCACTCTTGGGCCCGCCGAACTCAGGGCGAAGAATCAGCCACAGGAAAAGCGGAACCCCGACAAGGCGAGCCATGCTGAGGATATTGGGGATGGTGAGTACCCGGTCCGTCTGAACCCGAGTCTCCTGGACCTCCACCCGGGGGCCTCCTGTGAGAAGAACGTGCCAATGATGCCCCCTGACCTTACCCGCCGCCGTCGGCGCCGGGTGCACAGGGGTAACGCAAGAAGTCGTGAACGCAGAAAAGCCCCGTGCCACAAGGGCACGGGGCTTCTCACAAAAGGAGTTCGGCGGCGTCCTACTCTCCCACAGGGTCCCCCCTGCAGTA
>NZ_JBHVPX010000021.1:0-91731 GCF_042887155.1 Streptomyces sp. NPDC057963 | reverse complement strand
TACTGCAGGGGGGACCCTGTGGGAGAGTAGGACGCCGCCGAACTCCTTTTGTGAGAAGCCCCGTGCCCTTGTGGCACGGGGCTTTTCTGCGTTCAAAACCCATCAGCTACGGGGCGCTCTACGAGCGTCGTGGTGAGAGGGGTGGCGGGTTCCTGGTGAGGGCTCGTCAGAACCTTCTGCAGGCACTGGTTTTGAGCATCCCTGAGTTCACGGTATGCTTTACCTCGTTGCCACAGCGCAGCAAGGCCCCAATAGCTCAGTCGGTAGAGCGTCTCCATGGTAAGGAGAAGGTCTGCGGTTCGATTCCGCATTGGGGCTCAGGTAAGAAAAAGGCCCCCGCCAAATGGCGGGGGCCTTTTTGCATGCCCTGCGTGGACACGTCCTGGCCCCACTGGCGCAGGTTCCAACCGGGCTTGGACGCCGTGGTCGGTCCGGTGCTCCCAGAAGCGGCCCTGGGGGCCGTACCGGGCGCGTGGAGACCGGTCTCGGGGTGGTCCGCCATCTCCGTGGGTCGCCATGCCCCCGGAATACGGGGTGAATGGCCGTCAGGGTTGCCGTACTCTCACGCACCCGTGCCCGCTGCGGTGTTGGAATGCCGCAGCGGATCCGGTCCCGGTGAAATGCGGTCAGGTGGTGGGGTGCTCGGGGACGCGCATGGCGAGGATGGCCATGTCGTCGGAGGCCGGCTCGGCGGCGAAGCGTTCGACCGCCCGCAGGATGCGCGCCGCCACCGCGCCGGCCGTGAGGCCCGTACAGGTGGCCAGGACGTCCGCCAGGCCGTCGTCGCCGAGCATGCGGGTGCCCTCGCGGCGTTCCGTGACACCGTCGGTCACGCACAGCAGGACATCGCCCGGGGCGAGAGTGACCGTCTGCTCGTACAGTTCGAGGTCCTCGATGACGCCCAGCAGCGGCTGGGGTTCGGCCGCCGCTTCGACCGAGCCGTCCTGGTGCAGGCGCAGCGGCAGGGGGTGGCCCGCGCAGACGACCTTCAGGAGAGCACTGCCGTCCTCCTGGGGCCACAGCTCCCCGTACAGGAGGGTCAGGAAGCGGCTGCGGGCGCCCTCGTCCAGGATGGCGGCGTTGAGGCGCTCCAGGACTGCCGGGCCGCCGAAGCCCTCTCGGGCGAGGAGACGCAGGGCGTGGCGGGCGAGACCGGTGACGGCCGCCGCTTCAGGACCCGTACCGCAGACGTCACCGATGGCGAAGCCGTAGGCTCCGTCACGGATCGGGAAGACGTCGTAGAAGTCGCCACCGACCTCATTGCCTTCGCCCGCAGCGCGGTAGATGACCTCGATCTCGACGTTGGGGACCTCGGGCAGCCCCGGCGGCAGCAGGCTGCGCTGGAGGGACTGACTGATCGCCATGCGCTCCGAGTAGAGGCGGGCGTTGTCGAGTGCGAGGGCCGCGCGTCGTGAAAGATCCTCGGCCAGTTCCAGGATCTCCTGGCGGAAGTGGTCGTCGGAGGGCTTTCCGAGCGTGAGCATGCCGATGACGCGGTTTCGGGCGACGAGTGGCAGGACCACGGTCTCTCCGCCCACTGCGGCGGCGGTGGCGAGCGTCGTATGGACACCGGAGCCGAGCCCGCCGGGTTCGCCGAGGCCGAGCGTACGCATCGAGATGCGCAGGGCCGCCTGGTGGGCGGCCTCGGACGGGGCCGCCCAGACGCGGGCGCCGGGGGTCGGCACGGGGTCCGGGGGAGCGATCTTGGACAGTAGGGCCTTGAGGCCGTCGATGCGCTCCTCGTCCTCGTGCAGGACGTAGGAGAGGTACGGCTCCGAGGACTGGTCGGCGATCGTGTAGACGGCGCACCAGGTGGCCAGGGTGGGGACCGTCATCTGGGCCATCAGGGCCAGGGTCTGGTCCCGGTCGAGCGTGCCCGCGAGCAGGTCGGAGGCCTCGACGAGGAAGGAGAGGGAACCGCGGCGCAGGCGCTCCAGCTCGCCCAGGCGGGCCGATTCCACGGCCAGCGCGATGCGGTCCGCGGCGAACTGGAGGCGCAGGGCCTCCTCGTTGGAGTAGCGGCCGGCCGCTTCCGCGGCGACTCCGAGAGAGCCGGTGAGGCGTCCTTCGACCTTCAGCGGGACGGTGACGACGGAGCGCATCCCGGTGCCGCCGAGCAGGGGGACGGCGCCGGGGACGTTGTCGAGGTCCTCGTGGACGGCGGGCATCCGGGCGGAGCCGTACCGTCCGGTGCCTGCCTCGACCGGAACCCTGGCGAATCGCTGGCGGGCGGAGGGCAGGCCGGTCGTGGCCCGTACCTCGAGTTCCGTTTCGTCGTCCGTCGCCAGCAGCAGGAAGGCCGCATCGGCGTCGAGCATGTCGCGGGCCCGCTCGACCGTGCGCTGGAGCAGGCCATCGAGGTCGTCGGGGGCCGGGGAGCCGATGAAGATCTCGAACGGATCCGTCTTGTGGCCGTCGGCGTTCGCGTCGGAGACCGGTGTGCGGACCGGGGACTGGAGTACGGCGCGTTCGTAGTCGCGGACGAGCAGGCAGACCGTGGACGGTTCGCCGTGGGTGTCGCGGACGCGGAGGTGTGAGGCGTAGACGGGGATGGTGCGGCCGTCGGCGCCCCGGATCCCGTAGCTGCCCTCCCAGCGCGAGAGCCGCAGTGCCTCGACGATGCCGGTGTTGGTGCCGGGCGTCTGCGGCCAGGCGGTGAGGTCGGTGAGCTGTTTCCCGGTGACCTGGTCGGCGGTGTATCCGAAGAGGAACGCCGCGTCCTCGTTCCAGGCAGCGATGGAACCGGTGCCGTCGATCTGGACGACGGCGACCCGGACGCGCTCGTCGGCGACCGGGAGCAGCCCGACCGGGAGCAGCGGGCCGGCGGAGCGGATGCCCACCGGGCGCTCCGGAAGATCGAGCTGGAACCAGACATGTTTGCGGGTGGGTGAATACTCGACGCCCCACCGGGAGGCGAGCGCCGCGCAGAGCAGCAGTCCGCGGCCGTTCTCGCGGTCCGGGCTGCCGAAGTCCAGGGCCGTGGTCTGGAGCGGGATCTCGCGTTCCGGATAGTGGTCCGAGACCTCGACCCGTACGCCGTCCTCCGTACGCAGGCACAGCACGTCCGCGGCCGTGCCCGCGTGCACCACGGCGTTGGTCACGAGCTCGCTGGTGAGAACGACGGCGTCGTCGACGACATCCGTGTATCCCCATCCCTGGAGCGTGTCACGGACGAAGGCGCGGGCGGTCGCGACGGAGCGCCCGACCGGGTCGAAGGTGGCAGCCGCGCGCGCGGTGATCACAGCACTCCCCATATGGTGTCTCGTCGCTTCCCCGAGTCCTGTGCCCGTTTCTCGCCGCTTCGATTCGCCTAGCCAGGCTAGACGCTCGGTCTCGGTACCGGGTACACGAGGGCCGACTTCGGGTAGCAACGACCAGTAACAGACACGTGACCGAACAAGTGTGGTCTTCCCAACAGGGGTATGTGCGGCAACCGTTGGAGGCTGCACCCCGATCAGGTCGGACCTGGTACGTTTCAACGATTTGACGTCCGCATGGTCACCCGTCGACGGTGGGCAGTGGCGGTAGCCAATGAGGAACTGGGCAAGCTCCCAGATAAGGCCCGAGCGATACGGTCAACCCCTGCGGGAGGGATCACGGTGGAGTCTGGCGTGGCGGCGCGGGGAACAGGCACGCGCACAAAAGGCGGACAGCCCGTGAAGAAGCAGCGCAATGGAACCGTCGATGTCGATGCGGCGGCGCTCAACAGACTACTGGCGGGCCTGGTCGCGATGCGCGACGGGAACTTCCGCAGGCGCCTGACCGTCTCGGGCGACGGCGTGATGGCGGAGATCGCGGCAGTCTTCAACGAGGTCGCCGACCGCAATCTTCACCTCACCGGCGAGCTGGCCCGGGTGCGGCGGGTGGTCGGACGTGAGGGGAAACTCACCGAGCGGCTGGAGACCGGCGCCTGTGAGGGCTCCTGGGCCGCCGCCATCGACGCCTCCAACGAGCTGGTGGACGATCTGGCCCGGCCGGTCTCGGAGGTCGGGCGGGTGCTGTCGGCGGTGGCCGACGGTGATCTCGAACAGCGGATGGAACTGCGGTCGCACACGGCCGACGAAACGGTACGGCCGCTGCGCGGCGAGTTCCTGAAGGTCGCCCGTACGGTCAACAACCTGGTCGACCAGTTGTCGGCGTTCACCGAGCAGGTGACGCGGGTCGCGGTCGAGGTGGGTACCGAGGGCAAGCTGGGCGGGCAGGCCCAGGTGCGCGGGATGTCCGGGTCGTGGAAGGACCTCACGGACTCCGTGAACACCATGGCGTACCGGCTCACGGCGCAGGTGCGGGACATCGCCCTGGTGACGACGGCGGTCGCCAAGGGCGACCTGTCGCGGAAGGTCACCGTCCATGTGGCCGGCGAGATGCTCCAGCTGAAGAACACCGTCAACACCATGGTCGACCAGCTGTCGTCGTTCTCCTCCGAGGTGACCCGGGTCGCCCGCGAGGTGGGCACGGAGGGCGAGCTGGGCGGGCAGGCGACCGTGCCGGGCGTGGCCGGGGTGTGGAAGGACCTCACCGACTCCGTCAACACGATGGCCGGAAACCTGACCTCCCAGGTGCGGGGGATCGCCGAGGTGACGACGGCCGTGGCCAACGGCGACCTGTCCCAGAAGGTCAGGGTGAGCGCCCGGGGCGAGGTGGCGCAGCTGGCCGAGACCATCAACCAGATGACGGAGACGCTGCGGACCTTCGCGGACGAAGTGACCCGGGTGGCCAGCGAGGTCGGTGGCGAGGGTCTGCTCGGCGGCCAGGCCCAGGTGCCGGGGGCGGCGGGGACCTGGAAGGACCTCACCGACTCGGTGAACACGGTCTTCCGGAACCTGACGACCCAGGTGCGCGACATCGCGCAGGTGACCACGGCGGTGGCCAGCGGTGACATGACGCAGAAGGTCACCGTCGATGTGGCCGGCGAGATGCTGGAGCTGAAGAACACCGTCAACACGATGGTGGACCAGCTCCAGTCCTTCGGTTCGGAAGTGACCCGGGTGGCCCGGGAGGTCGGCGTCGAGGGCCGGCTGGGCGGTCAGGCCGAGGTGCCGGGGGCGGCGGGGACCTGGAAGGACCTCACCGACTCGGTGAACACGGCGTTCCGGAACCTGACGGGGCAGGTGCGGGACATCGCGCAGGTGACGACCGCGGTCGCCAACGGCGATCTCTCGCAGAAGGTCACCGTCGATGTCGCGGGCGAGATGCTGGAGCTGAAGAACACCGTCAACACGATGGTGGCGCAGCTCTCGTCGTTCGCCGACCAGGTGACGCGGATGGCGCGTGACGTGGGCACGGAGGGCCGCCTCGGCGGCCAGGCCCGGGTCGACGGCGTTTCCGGTACGTGGAAGGAGCTCACCGACTCCGTCAACTTCATGGCGGGGAACCTGACCTCCCAGGTGCGCCAGATCGCGCAGGTGACCACGGCGGTGGCGCGCGGTGACCTGTCGCAGAAGATCGATGTGGATGCGCGCGGCGAGATCCTGGAGCTGAAGAACACCATCAACACGATGGTGGACCAGCTCTCCGCCTTTGCCGACCAGGTGACCCGGGTGGCCCGCGAGGTGGGCACCGACGGGCGGCTCGGCGGCCAGGCGCAGGTCCCCGGCGTGGCCGGTGTGTGGCGTGATCTGACCGATTCGGTCAACGGCATGGCGGGGAACCTCACCGCTCAGGTCCGCAACATCGCGCAGGTCGCCACGGCGGTGGCGCGCGGTGACCTGTCGCAGAAGATCGATGTGGATGCGCGCGGCGAGATCCTGGAGCTGAAGAACACCCTCAACACGATGGTGGACCAGCTCTCGAACTTCGCGGAGCAGGTGACGCGGGTGGCCCGCGAGGTGGGCACGGAAGGCATGCTGGGCGGCCAGGCCGAGGTGCAGGGGGTGTCCGGTACGTGGAAGGACCTCACCCAGTCCGTCAACGGCATGGCGAACAACCTGACCCTTCAGGTGCGCAACATCGCCGAGGTCACCACCGCGGTCGCCAATGGCGATCTGTCGAAGAAGATCACGGTGGACGCCAAGGGCGAGATCCTCGAACTGGTCACGACCGTCAACACCATGGTCGACCAGCTGCTCAACTTCGCCGACGAGGTGACGCGGGTCGCCCGTGAGGTGGGTACCGAGGGCATCCTCGGCGGCCAGGCCCGGGTGCGCGGGGCGACCGGCATCTGGAAGGACCTCAGCGACAACGTCAACCTGATGGCCAACAACCTGACCAGTCAGGTGCGGAACATCTCCCGGGTCTCGTCCGCGGTCGCCAACGGCGATCTGACGAAGAAGGTCACCGTCGAGGCGCGGGGCGAGGTCGCCGAGCTCGCCGACACCGTCAACACGATGGTGACGACGCTGTCCTCGTTCGCCGACGAGGTGACGCGAGTCGCCCGTGAGGTGGGTACGGAAGGCGAACTGGGCGGCCAGGCGCGCGTCCCCGGGGTCTCCGGTACGTGGAAGGACCTCACCGAGTCCGTGAACTCGATGGCGTCCAATCTGACCGGTCAGGTGCGGCAGATCGCCACGGTCACCACGGCCATCGCGAAGGGCGACCTCACGAAGAAGATCGACATCGACGCGCGCGGTGAGATCCAGGAGTTGAAGAACACCATCAACACGATGGTCGACCAGCTCTCTTCGTTCGCCGAGCAGGTGACCCGGGTGGCTCGTGAGGTGGGTACGGAGGGGCAGCTGGGCGGCCAGGCCCGGGTCCGGGACGTCGACGGCACCTGGCGCGACCTCACCGAGTCCGTGAACGAGATGGCCGGGAACCTGACCCGTCAGGTGCGGGCCATCGCGGCCGTCGCCACCGCGGTGACCCGCGGTGATCTCAACCTCAAGATCGACGTGGACGCGGCGGGCGAGATCCAGGCCCTGCAGGACAACATCAATACGATGATCGCCAACCTGCGCGACACCACGGCGACCAACAAGGAGCAGGACTGGCTGAAGGGCAATCTCGCCCGGATCTCCGGTCTGATGCAGGGGCGGCGCGATCTCGACGACGTGGCCTCGCTGATCATGAGCGAGCTGACCCCGGTCGTCTCCGCGCAGCACGGTGCGTTCTTCCTGGCCATGCCGACCGGGGACACCGGCGCGGTGGGGTCGGAGAGTGAGAAGGACAGCTCGTACGAACTCCGCATGAGGGGCAGTTACGGATATTCGGCGGGGTCGATGCCGACATCGTTCCGGCCCGGTGAGACGCTCATCGGCACGGCCGCGGAGGAGAAGCGGACCATTCAGGTGGACAACGTTCCACCGGGGTATCTGAAGATCTCCTCCGGGCTCGGCGAGGCGCCGCCCGCGCATGTGATCGTGCTGCCGGTGCTCTTCGAGGGGAAGGTTCTCGGTGTGATCGAGCTGGCCTCGTTCCAGCCGTTCACGCATATCCAGCGGGACTTCCTCAACCAGCTCGCCGAGATGATCGCAACGAGCGTCAACACCATCAGCGTCAATACGAAGACCGAGAAGCTCCTTGAGCAGTCGCAGGAGCTGGCCGAGCAATTGCGGGATCGTTCGCAGGAGTTGGAGAACCGGCAGAAGGCGCTTCAGGCATCCAACGCCGAACTGGAGGAGAAGGCCGAGCTGCTGGCCCAGCAGAACCGCGACATCGAGGTCAAGAACACCGAGATCGAGGATGCCCGGCAGGTGCTGGAGGAGCGTGCCGAGCAGCTCGCGGTCTCGATGCGCTACAAGTCGGAGTTCCTGGCGAACATGTCGCACGAGTTGCGCACACCGCTCAATTCGCTGCTCATTCTCGCCAAGTTGCTCGCGGACAATGCCGAGGGGAATCTCTCGCCGAAGCAGGTGGAGTTCGCCGAGACGATCCACGGGGCCGGGTCCGATCTCCTCCAGCTGATCAACGACATCCTCGATCTGACGAAGGTCGAGGCGGGCAAGATGGATGTCAGCCCGACCCGGATCGCGCTGGTCCAGCTCGTCGACTACGTGGAGGCGACATTCCGGCCGCTCACCGCGGAGAAGGGCCTCGATTTCTCCGTTCGGGTCTCGCCGGAGCTGCCCGCTACCCTGCACACGGACGAGCAGCGGCTGCTCCAGGTGCTGCGCAATCTCCTTTCCAACGCGGTGAAGTTCACCGACAGCGGGGCGGTCGAGCTGGTGATCAGGCACGCCGACGAGGACGTGCCGAACGCCATCCGCGAGCAGCTCCTGGAGGCCGGCTCGCTGCGTGACGCCGATGCCGATCTGATCGCCTTCTCGGTCACCGACACGGGGATCGGGATCGCCTCCAGCAAGATGCTGGTGATCTTCGAGGCGTTCAAGCAGGCGGACGGTACGACCAGTCGCAAGTACGGCGGTACGGGGCTCGGCCTGTCCATCAGCCGGGAGATCGCCCGGCTGCTGGGCGGCGAGATCCACGCGGCGAGCGAGCCGGGCCGCGGCTCGACCTTCACGCTGTATCTGCCGCTGCACCCGAGCGAGTTGCCGCCGCAGGGGTATCCGCAGATCGGCCCGGGGCCGGGCGAGGCGCACGGCGCCGCGGCCGACGAAGGTCTGCTTCCGGAGGCTGGTCCGAGCGCCGGCCCGACTGCCACCGCGCAGGATCCGGCCGGTGTCTCCGGTGTCTTCGACATCGCTGGAGCCGCCGGGCCGATGCGGCGACGCACGATCCCGGGGAGTGTGGAGCGGCGGCCCGTGCTGCCGCCCCGTGCTGCCGTTCCGGCCGCTCCGCAGGAGTCGTGGGCGCTGGGCGGGCAGGAGGAACCGGAGGTCCGCAGGACGTTCCGGTTCCACGGCGAGAAGGTGCTGATCGTCGACGACGACATCCGCAATGTCTTCGCGCTCACCAGCGTGCTGGAGCAGCACGGTCTCTCGGTGCTGTACGCGGAGAACGGACGCGTGGGGATCGAAGTCCTGGAACAGCACGACGATGTGACGGTCGTACTGATGGACATCATGATGCCGGAGATGGACGGCTATGCCACGACGACGGCGATCCGTCGGATGCCCCAGTTCGCCGGCCTGCCGATCGTCGCGCTGACCGCGAAGGCCATGAAGGGGGACCGGGAGAAGGCGATCGAATCCGGCGCTTCCGATTATGTGACCAAGCCTGTCGATCCTGATCATCTCCTTTCCGTAATGGAGCAGTGGATGCGCGGAGAGTGATCATTGGCTGAGGGAATCGCGATGAGTTGGTGATCGACTGTGCTCGCGGGAGTGTGAGAAGGCGCTGTACGGGGAACCTTCTCGTCCCCCACCGCGTTTCTGCTGTGTGCACAGTGACATCGCGGTGACAGGGTGTGGTGACGGGCGGGGTGCGGCTACCATGACCGGCACAAGGACGGACGGCGTAAGGGAGTCGTCCCCTGGGGCGGCGCCCGGTGCAATTCCGGGGCGAGGAGGACGGGCCATGGTGCAGAAGGCCAAGATCCTCCTGGTCGATGACCGGCCGGAGAATCTGCTGGCGCTGGAGGCCATCCTCTCTGCGCTCGATCAGACACTGGTACGGGCATCGTCAGGGGAGGAAGCGCTCAAAGCGCTGCTCACGGACGACTTTGCGGTCATTCTGCTGGACGTCCAGATGCCGGGCATGGACGGTTTCGAAACTGCGGCGCACATCAAGCGGCGGGAACGGACCCGCGACATCCCGATCATCTTTCTCACCGCGATCAATCATGGTCCGCATCACACCTTCAGGGGTTACGCGGCGGGCGCGGTGGACTACATCTCGAAGCCGTTCGACCCGTGGGTGCTGCGGGCCAAGGTCTCGGTCTTCGTCGAGCTGTACATGAAGAACTGCAAGCTGCGCGAGCAGGCGGCGCTGCTGCGCCTCCAGCTGGAGAGCGACACCAACGGCGGCGCGGGCCACGAGCGGGAGCCCGCAGGGCTGCTGGCCGAGCTCTCGGCGCGGCTCGCGGCCGTCGAGGAGCAGGCCGAAGCGCTCTCCAAGCAGCTCGACGACGAGTCGGCGGACGCGGCGGCCGTGGCCACCGCCGCCCACCTGGAACGCAAACTGACCGGCCTGCGCCGGGCACTCGATGCACTGGAACCCGGCACCGGAAGCGGCGCGCCCGTGCTCCCCGCGTGACGTCGTACCGCCGCGCGACTCCACGACGGGGAGCGGTCCGGCGGTGCGACCTCCGGCCGGGGGCGGGCGGTTGCCCGGGGACCCGGCCCAACTGCTGCGCCGGCTCGGTCGTTCGCCGGTGTGACGGGTCGCCGGTGTGACGGATCGCTGGTTCGCCGGTTCGCCGATCCAGGGTCAGGGCGTCCGGCGGCCCGGGTGCGTGAGAGCGCGTCAGTTTCCGGCCTCTGTCCAGCGACACGGTCGGGTGAAGCGGCAGGGGCACGTGTTCACGGCCGTCGGCACCGGTAACCTCGGCACCATGGCCTCACGTACGTCCGGCAAGGGTTCCCAGGGCACGGCGGGCACCGCGAAGCGCGTCGGCCGTACCGCGGGGCCGGCCAAGAAAGCCGCGCCCGCCAAAAGGACCGCGCCCGCCAAGAAGACCGCCGCGAAGAAGACCGCGCCCGCGAAGAGGGCCCCCGCCAAGAAGGCGGCCGCGCCCAAACCGGCGCCGTCGCCCACCGGTGGCGTGTACCGCCTGGCACGCGCCGTCTGGCTCGGTGCGGCCCACGCAGTCGGCGCGGTGTTCCGCGGCGTAGGGCGGGGAGCCAAGGGGCTCGACCCCGCACACCGCAAGGACGGAGTCGCGCTGCTGCTGCTCGGTCTCGCGCTGGTCGTCGCCGCGGGCACCTGGTCGAATCTGCGCGGGCCCGTCGGGGACCTCGTCGAGATGCTCGTCACCGGAGCCTTCGGCCGGCTCGATCTGCTCGTGCCGATACTGCTCGGTGCCATCGCCGTCCGGCTGATCCGCTACCCGGAGAAGCCCGAGGCCAACGGACGCATCGTCATCGGACTCTCCGCCCTGGTCGTCGGGGTGCTCGGACAGGTCCACATCGCGTGCGGATCGCCCGGCCGGGGCGACGGCACCACGGCGATGCAGGACGCGGGCGGGCTGATCGGCTGGGCGGCCTCCAAACCGCTGATCTACACGATGGGCGAGGTCCTCGCCGTACCGCTGCTGCTGCTGCTCACGGTCTTCGGGCTGCTCGTCGTCACCGCCACACCGGTGAACGCCATTCCGCAACGGCTCCGGCTGCTCGGCACCAAGCTGGGCATCCTCGACCCGGTGTACGACCCCGAGGCCGACGAGGAGAGCGACGACGAACGCTACGACGAGCAGTGGCGCGAAGCGCTGCCCGGCCGCCGCTCCTCCGCCCGCCGCTCCGGGGCGCCCGAGGAGTACGACCCCGACCGGGCGGAGGCCGACGCGCTCTCCAATCGCCGCAGGCCGCGCAGGCCCGCCGCGCAGCCCGCGATGAACCGAACCATGGACGCGGTGGACGTCGCCGCGGCCGCCGCGGCCGCGCTCGACGGGGCCGTGCTCAACGGAATGCCGCCCTCGCCGATCGTCGCCGACCTCACCCAGGGCGTCTCCGTGGAGCGCGAACGCACGGGCTCGCCGGTACCGGGGGCCAGGGAGGGCGAGCCCGCCCTCGGGGGAGGGAAGCCGGAGCGGGCGGCGCCCTCGGGCGGCGTACCCGATCTGACGAAGCCCGTGCCCGACTCGCAGTCCCAGCCGTTGCCGGCCCGAGCCGAGCAGTTGCAGCTCTCCGGCGACATCACCTACTCGCTGCCCTCGCTCGACCTGTTGGAACGCGGCGGACCGGGCAAGACCCGCAGCGCCGCCAACGACGCGATCGTCGCGGCCCTGACGAACGTCTTCACCGAGTTCAAGGTCGACGCCGCCGTCACCGGCTTCACCCGCGGACCGACGGTCACCCGGTACGAGGTGGAGCTCGGCCCCGCGGTGAAGGTCGAGCGGATCACCGCCCTCGCCAAGAACATCGCGTACGCCGTCGCCAGCCCCGACGTCCGGATCATCTCCCCGATCCCGGGCAAGTCGGCGGTCGGCATCGAGATCCCCAACACCGACCGGGAGATGGTCAACCTCGGTGACGTACTGCGCCTCGCGGACGCAGCCGAGGACGACCATCCGATGCTGGTCGCGCTCGGCAAGGACGTCGAGGGCGGCTATGTGATGGCCAACCTGGCGAAGATGC
Organism: Streptomyces sp. NPDC057963; assembly: GCF_042887155.1. NCBI lineage: Bacteria > Bacillati > Actinomycetota > Actinomycetes > Kitasatosporales > Streptomycetaceae > Streptomyces > Streptomyces sp. NPDC057963. The sequence continues at coordinate 79,660 of NZ_JBHVPX010000021.1, read as the reverse complement.
CGCACGTGCTGGTGGCCGGCGCGACCGGTTCCGGCAAGTCGTCGTGCATCAACTGCCTGATCACCTCGGTCATGGTGCGGGCGACGCCGGACGACGTCCGGATGGTGCTGGTCGACCCCAAGCGGGTCGAGCTGACCGCGTACGAGGGCATCCCGCACCTGATCACGCCGATCATCACCAACCCCAAGCGCGCCGCCGAGGCCCTCCAGTGGGTCGTACGGGAGATGGACCTCCGGTACGACGACCTCGCCGCGTTCGGGTACCGGCACATCGACGACTTCAACCAGGCCGTCCGCAACGGCAAGGTCAAACCGCCGGAGGGCAGTGAGCGCGAGCTCTCGCCGTACCCGTATCTGCTGGTGATCGTCGACGAGCTCGCCGACCTGATGATGGTCGCTCCGCGCGATGTGGAGGACGCCATCGTCCGCATCACCCAGTTGGCCCGCGCAGCCGGTATCCACCTCGTGCTCGCGACCCAGCGGCCCTCGGTCGACGTCGTCACCGGCCTGATCAAGGCGAACGTGCCCTCCCGGCTCGCCTTCGCCACGTCCTCGCTGGCCGACAGCCGGGTCATCCTCGATCAGCCCGGCGCCGAGAAGCTCATCGGAAAGGGTGACGGTCTGTTCCTGCCGATGGGCGCCAACAAGCCCACCCGTATGCAGGGCGCCTTCGTCACCGAGGACGAGGTCGCGGCCATCGTCCAGCACTGCAAGGATCAGATGGCGCCGGTCTTCCGCGAGGACGTGGTGGTCGGCACCGCCAAGAAGAAGGAGATCGACGAGGACATCGGCGACGACCTGGATCTGCTCTGCCAGGCCGCCGAACTGGTCGTCTCCACCCAGTTCGGATCGACCTCGATGCTCCAGCGCAAGCTGCGGGTCGGCTTCGCCAAGGCCGGCCGGCTGATGGACCTCATGGAGTCGCGGAACATCGTCGGGCCGAGCGAGGGATCCAAGGCGCGTGACGTCATGGTGAAACCGGACGAGCTGGACGGGGTGCTGGCACTGATCCGCGGCGAAACCGCTTCGTAGCGGCTCCGAGGAGACGCCGGATCCCTGGAGAAGCCGGGTTCGAGGTGAAGTCCGGGCAACCCTTTCGCCGGGTCGTACGTCAAGTTGAAGGGAGGAGCGGCAGGATGGTCCTTCTCGGGGTGGCCCGGCGGATATGACGGCGTTCGAGCCTCTGACGCGAGTCCCATGCGTTCGAGTCCGACGACGCGAGTCCGATGGCGTACAAAGTCGTTCCTCCCGGTTGCCCCACCCTTTCGTACCCCCCCTAGACTGAACACCCAGCAGGTGGCTCACGCTCGAAAGGCGCCCCCGTGTCCATCGGCAACTCCCCCGAAGACGACCGGCCTTCGATCGGTCGAGTGCTCCAGCAGGCTCGCATCGCCGCAGGTCTCACGGTCGAAGAGATCAGTTCGTCCACCCGGGTGCGCATCCCCATCGTGCGCGCGATCGAAGAGGACGATTTCTCCCGCTGCGGCGGCGACGTGTACGCGCGCGGCCATATCCGTACCTTGGCGCGGGCCGTCGGGATCGACCCGGAACCGCTGGTTTCGCAGTACGACGCCGAGCACGGCGGCCGTCCCGCGCCCACGCCCGCGGCTCCGCTGTTCGAGGCCGAGAGAATCCGTTCCGAACCCCGACGGCCCAACTGGACGGCGGCCATGGTCGCGGCGATCGTCGCCGTCGTCGGTTTCGTCGGTTTCACCTTCCTCAAGGGCGGCGACGACGACAACTCCTCGACCACACGGGTCGCGGAGGGCTCGACGCCCAACACCAAGACCCCCAAGCCGACGGCCAGCAAGCCCGTCGACCCCAAGCCGGCGCCTTCCGACAGTGCCATCGCCGCGGCACCCAGGGACAAGGTGACGGTGAAGCTCAGCGCCAGTCAGGGCAAGAGCTGGATCTCCGCCAAGGATCACAACGGGCGGCTGCTCTTCGACGGCCTGCTGCTCCAGGGCCAGTCCAAGACGTTCCAGGACCAGGAGCGGGTCGACCTCGTCCTCGGTGACGCCGGATCCATCGAGCTCTTCGTGAACGGCAAGAAGGTCGAGGACAAGTTCCAGCCGGGTCAGGTCGAGCGGCTCTCGTACACGAAGGGCGACCCGTCGGTCGGCTGACCCGCACACGCACCGCCTCCGAAGTCGCCCACGCGACGCGGCGGGCGTCCGGCAATCCTGCCGGGCGCTCGCCGCTTTGTTACTCGGTGTAACGGTGGAACCCTGCACGGCAGGGCGGGTGCCGGGACAAAGTAGTCTTGAGCCCATGCCCGAACGCCGTACCGTCGCCCTTGTCACTCTTGGCTGCGCCCGTAACGAGGTGGACTCGGAGGAGCTCGCAGGCCGCTTGGCAGCGGACGGCTGGGAGCTCGTCGAGGATGCCACCGACGCGGATGTCGCCGTCGTCAACACCTGTGGATTCGTCGAGGCCGCCAAGAAGGACTCCGTCGACGCCCTGCTCGAAGCCAATGATCTGAAGGACCACGGCAGAACGCAGGCCGTGGTCGCCGTCGGCTGCATGGCCGAGCGCTACGGCAAGGACCTCGCCGAGGCGCTGCCCGAGGCGGACGGCGTCCTTGGATTCGACGACTACGCCGACATCTCCGACCGCCTCCAGACCATTCTCAACGGCGGCATCCACGCCTCGCACACCCCGCGTGACCGCCGAAAGCTCCTGCCGATCAGCCCGGCTGAGCGGCAGGACGCCGCCGTGGCCCTGCCGGGGCACGCGCAGGAGGCCGCAGCGGTCCCGGCCCCCGAGGACCTCCCCGAAGGAGTCGCTCCGGTCTCCGGGCCGCGTGCGCCCCTGCGCCGGCGGCTGGGCACCAGCCCCGTCGCCTCGGTGAAGCTCGCCTCCGGCTGCGACCGCCGCTGCTCCTTCTGCGCCATCCCGTCCTTCCGCGGCTCCTTCATCTCGCGGCGCCCCTCGGACGTGCTGGGAGAGACCCGCTGGCTGGCGGAGCAGGGCGTGAAGGAGGTCATGCTGGTCTCCGAGAACAACACCTCGTACGGCAAGGACCTCGGCGACATCAGGCTGCTGGAGACGCTGCTGCCGGAGCTCGCCGACGTCGAGGGGATCGAGCGGATCCGGGTCAGCTATCTGCAGCCCGCGGAGATGCGGCCGGGCCTCATCGACGTACTGACCTCGACCCCGAAGGTCGCCCCGTACTTCGACCTGTCCTTCCAGCACTCGGCCCCCGGCGTGCTGCGGGCCATGCGTCGCTTCGGCGACACCGACCGCTTCCTGGAGCTCCTGGACACCATCCGCGGCAAGGCTCCGCAGGCCGGTGCCCGCTCCAACTTCATCGTGGGCTTCCCCGGTGAGACCGAGGCGGATCTGGCGGAGCTGGAACGCTTCCTCACCGGTGCCCGGCTCGACGCCATCGGCGTCTTCGGCTACTCCGACGAGGAAGGCACCGAGGCGGTCGGCTACGAGAACAAGCTGGACGCCGACGTCATCGCCGAGCGGCTCGCGCACATCTCCCAGCTGGCCGAGGAACTGACCTCGCAGCGCGCGGAGGAGCGGCTCGGGGAGACCCTTCAGGTACTGGTCGAGTCCGTCGACTCCACCGAGGACGAGCCGCGGGCGGTGGGGCGCGCCGCGCACCAGGCACCCGAGACGGACGGCCAGGTGCTCTTCACCGCACGCGAGGGCCTCGCGCCCGGCCGTATGGTCGAGGCGAAGGTGGTGGGCACCGAGGGAGTGGACCTGGTGGCCGAGTGTTCCGAACTCGTGGAGGCGGCCAGATGACGGGAGTCCCGGCATCCGCGGCAGGCGGCTCCGGCGCGAAGCCGGTCCGCGGCGGCAAGCTGGGCACCGCGGCCGTCAATCAGGCCAGTCTGTGGAACATCGCCAATCTGCTCACCATGCTGCGACTGGTGCTGGTGCCCGGCTTCGTGCTGTTGCTGCTGCACAACGGCGGTTACGACCCGGCCTGGCGGTCGTTCGCCTGGGCAGCGTTCGCCATCGCCATGATCACCGACCTGTTCGACGGCCACCTCGCGCGCACGTACGACCTGGTCACCGACTTCGGGAAGATCGCCGACCCGATCGCGGACAAGGCGATCATGGGCGCGGCGCTGATCTGCCTGTCCTATCTCGGCGATCTGCCCTGGTGGGTCACGGGCGTGATCCTCTTCCGCGAGATCGGCATCACGCTGATGCGGTTCTGGGTGATACGGCATGCGGTGATTCCGGCCAGTCGCGGCGGGAAGATGAAGACCCTGGCGCAGGGAACGGCCGTCGGGATGTACGTCCTGGCGCTGACCGGTCCACTCGCCACCCTGCGCTTCTGGGTGATGGCGGTGGCCGTCGTGCTGACGGTCGTCACCGGGCTCGACTACGTGCGCCAGGCCGTCGTGCTCCGCCGCAAGGGGCTGGCGGCGGAGAGGGCCACCGCGGCGGGGGCGTCCGGGATGGCCGAGGGGCGCGGGGCCGCCGGGGGCGCGGGGCCGGTCTCCGGGGACTCGACCGCCCATGGCTCGACGGAGGCCGAGCGGTGACCGCCGCGGCCCGGGTGCTGGAGCTGCTCGCGGAGCGTGGTGAGACTCTTGCCGTCGCCGAGTCGCTGACCGGCGGTCTGGTCGCGGCGGAGCTGACGTCCGTACCGGGTGCCTCGCGCTCCTTCCGCGGGTCCGTGACGGCGTACGCGACGTCCTTGAAGCGGGAACTGCTGGGTGTGGACGAGGCCCTGCTCGCGGCCCGAGGCGCGGTGGACCCGGAGGTGGCGCGGCAGATGGCGACAGGTGCGCGTCGCGTTCTCGGGGCAGACTGGGGAGTGGCCACCACGGGAGTCGCCGGCCCCGACCCCCAGGACGGCAAGCCCGTGGGCACGGTCTATGTAGCGGTGGCAGGGCCGGACGACGCGGAGAATGTGACCGCGTTGCGATTGAACGGCGGGCGTACGGACATCCGTAGAGAGAGCGTACGGAGCGTGCTCGCATTGCTCTCCGCCGAACTCGGCAAGAATGCAAGGGCACAGGATACGGAACAGAACGGGGGGAATTGATGTTTGCAGCCCTGAGTGAACACGACATCGCTCCCCGCACGGCCGCGGCGCAAGGCGGTACGGTGGGGCGTGAAGGATGCGGCTACGCGGTCCGAGGAGGGAGCCACCGATGATTCTGCTCCGTCGCCTGCTTGGTGACGTGCTGCGTCGGCAGCGCCAGCGCCAAGGCCGTACTCTGCGCGAAGTCTCCTCGTCCGCCCGAGTCTCGCTCGGCTATCTCTCCGAGGTGGAGCGGGGGCAGAAGGAGGCATCCTCCGAACTGCTCTCCGCCATTTGCGACGCGCTTGACGTACGGATGTCCGAGCTCATGCGTGAAGTGAGCGATGAGCTGTCGTTGGCCGAACTGGCCGAGTCGGCAGCAGCCAGCGATCCGGTGCCAGTGCCGGTACGCCCCATGCTCAATTCCGTCTCCGTGACGTCGGTGGCAGGTGTGCCGACGGGACGGGTGACCATCAAGGCGCCCGCGGAAGCGGTGGATGTGGTCGCCGCCTGACCCGCGCGGTCCCGGTGCGAAGCGGAGCCCCGGTCGGCCCCTCAGTGGGTTGCCGGGGCTTTCGCATGCCCTGGAGCGCTGCTCCGGAGGGGCGCGGTCCGTTCTGGATGCGGCCCGGGAGTGTCTGGGCGAGACTGCGAGTAAGAGGCATCGATCAGGAGGAACACGCACGGACCGACACGGTCCGACGTGGACCGGCAACAGCCTGAAGTGTCTCGGTGCGGCCCGATGCGGGCCGCACCGGCCTGTACCGGAGCGCCTCCGACTCAGGCGGAGCCGTGATCCGGAGCAAGCCCGGATCTCCCGGGCGGAGAGCGCACAACGGTCTGCGGCTGCGCACTGCGCGCTGGTGGTGCACCGGTGCGCCCTCCCGCCGGGTGAGCGCGCCGGACTAGGTTCGGCCGGAGGAGGCAGCCATGGTACGGCGATGGGTGCCGGCGCTCGTTCTCGGCGGGGTGTGGTGGTGGGCCGTGCTGCGGCTCGTGTTGGAACCGGCCCATGCGGGGCTTGTCGAGGGTGCGGTGGCGGCGGGCGGATGGGGGCTGAGCCTCCTGCCCGTGCATGCGGCCGCGAGGGCTGGGTCGACGCGGGCGAGCGGCACGGATGCCGACGCGCAGGCGGGGGCCGACGGGGGCGGGGGCGGACCCTGGGGATGGGAATCCGGTGTCGGGGCGCGGCTCGCGGGCCGGTGGGCGGATGCGGGGCTGCGATGCGCGGGCCGATGGTCGGACGGTGCGATGCGGTACCTGAGGCAGCGGTCGGACGGTGCGAAGCGGTATCTGGGGCAGTGGTGGTCGGATGTGGGGCTGCCGTGGGTCCGCCGGGTCCGGCGAACTACCACGGCATGGCTACGCCGCCGTTCGGGCGGAGGATCTGGCCGGTCATGAAGGCCGAGGCGTCGGATGCGAGATGAAGCACGGTGTGGGCGACGTCCTCGGGTTCGCCGACCCGGCCGAGCGGGGACATCCGTGCCATCGTGGCCTCCGCCCGGTGTTGCCGTTCGGCGTCGTGGCGGGCGGTCATGGGCGTACGGATCCAGCCCGGGGCGACGGCGTTGACGCGAATGGAATGAGGCCCCAATTCTGCCGCGAGGGTTTTCGTCAGCTGGACGACCGCCGCCTTGGCCGCGCTGTAGCAGAGCAGCCCCGGGTTCGCGGCGTCGACCGCCCCGGAGGCCATGGTGATCAGCGAGCCGGGCGCGCCGCGCGCGATCATGCCGCGGGCCACTTCCTGACAGGCGTACAGCACGCCCTTGAAATTGACGGAGAGGACGCGGTCGAGATCGTCGTCCGTGGTCTCCAGGACGCTGCTCGTATGCATGATTCCGGCGACGGCGGCCAGGATGTCGAGGTCGCCCGCGGCAGCCACCGCGGCCCTGATCCGACCGCGGTCGGTGACATCCAAGAGGTGGACATGGGAGGTACCGCCCGCTCCGGCGATCAGGTCCCGGGTCTCCAGCAACCCCTTCTCGTCGAGGTCCGCGCAGTGCACGGTGGCGCCCGCCGCCGCGAGAAGGACGGCGCTTGCGCGGCCGATGCCGCCCGCCGCGCCGGTGACGAACGCGGAGCGGCCCGTGAGGTCGTACACGGTGAGGGGCATGACGGGACCGTACGACCGGAACTGACGGATCGTCAACCGGGGTGGGGGCCCGATTGGCAGCGCGGACACCAGTAGGCGGGGCGGGTGTCCTGGTCCGCTGTGCGGATGGGCGTGCCGCAGCGCAGGCAGGGGCGGTCCGTCCTGCCGTAGACCCAGAGGCGTTCGTGCGTGCCGAATCCGCGGGTCGCGGTGCCGGTGGTCGTGCGCATCCGACGGTCGCGGTTGGCTTCGAGGAGCTGCTTGGCCGTGGTGACGAGGCGCGCTGCGGTGGCAGGTGCCAGGTCGCCGACGGGCAGCCAGGGGGTGGCACGGGCGAGGAAGCAGAGCTCGGCCTTGTAGACGTTGCCGATTCCGGCCAGGTTGCGCTGGTCCAGGAGGGCTTCGCCGAGGGGGCGGGCGGGGTCGCTGAGCAGATTGCGCAGAGCGGTGTCGGGGTTCCAGTCGGGGCCCAGCAGATCGGGGCCGAGGTGGCCGACCACCTGCTCCTCGTCCCGGGTGCGAAGGAGTTCGAGGACGGGGAGCCGGTAGCCGACGGCCGTGTGCTCCGGGTTGGCGAGGACCGCGCGAATCTGGTGGGCGGGGCCACCGCGCCAGCGCTCACCCGGGGCGTAGACGCGCCAGGCGCCGTCCATCCGCAGATGGCTGTGCAGCGTCAGGTCCCCCTCGATACGGGTGAGGAGGTGCTTGCCGCGCGAAACGACGTCCAGGACCGCCCGGCCGGTGAGGTCGGCGGTGGCGAACCGGGGGACACGCAGGTCGGAGCGGGTGAGGACCCGGCCGGCGAGTGCGTTGTGCAGGCGTCCGGCAGTCTGCAGGACGGTGTCTCCTTCGGGCATGCCTCCATGATGCGGCGTCGAGTGGCGAGTGAGGGCGACGCGCTGGGTGTGTGCGGTGTGCGGTGGGTGTGGTGCGTTGTGTGTGCAGGCGTTGTGGCTGGTACGAGGCGGTGTGTGCGGTGTGCGGTGGGTGTGGTGCGTTGTGTGTGCAGGCGTTGTGGCTGGTACGAGGCGGTGTGAGCGGGACGGGATGCCGGGCGCGAGCTCTGCGGTGGGCGACGGGCAGGACGGGCCGGTGGTTCAGGCGCGTAGGCGGAGTCCCCGTGGGGTGGCCAGGAATCCGGCCGCTTCCAGCGTGCGGCCGAGTGGGGAGGTCAGGGACGAGGCGCCGTTGGTGCGCTCCACCGTGACCGTGCCCAGTGCTCCCGCGCGGGCGGCTGCCGCCAGAGCCCCGGCCGCCGCGAGGAGCGCGGGGTCCTCCGGGTCGGTGGGCCAGGCCAGCAGCGTCTTGCCACCGCGCTCCATGTACATCGCCAGCTCGCCGTCGACCAGCACCACCAGGGCGCCCGCCTTGCGGCCCGGCTTGTGACCGGCGCCGTCCGGCGGCTCGGGCCAGGGCAGTGCCGCGCCGTAGGCGTTGGCCGGGTCCGCTGCGGCGAGGACCAGGGCATGGGGCGCGGCGCCCGGATCCGTACGGTCACGGGCGGTGGCCGTGGCGCGCAGCCGGTCGACGGCGCCGTCCATCGCGAACTGCGCCGCTCCCAGGCCCTCGACGACATAGCCGCGCCGCGCCTGTCCGTTGTCCTCGAAGGCGGAGAGGACGCGGTACGCGGCCGAGAAGCCGCCCTCGACGCCCTCCGCCTGGACCGCACCGCGGGTCACCACGCCGTGGCGGTCGAGGAGGGTGCGTGCCAGGGCGTGTGCGCGGTGCGTGGGTTCGGGTTCGGCGGTGGGGAGCAGGGACCAGCGGCCCGAGACGGTGGGCGGGCCGGTGCGGGAAGCGGGTCGGGCGGCGGCGGTGAGCGAGCCGTAGCGACCGCGCGGGATGCTCCGCTTGGCGCGGTGGGCGGTCGACCCTGCTGTGCGCCCGGAGCCGAGGAGTGAACGCAGCGGGGCGAGTGTGTCGTTGGTGAGCCGGCCCGACCAGGCCAGGTCCCAGACGGCGTCGGCCAGTTGCGGATCGGTGCAGTCCGGGTGGGTGGTGGCGCGGACCTGGTCGGCGATCTGCCGGAAGAACAGTCCGTATCCGCCGCTCAGGGTCGTCAGGACGGATTCGTGCAACGCGCTGAGTTCGAGCGGGTGCGGGGGCGGGAGGAGCAGGGGTGCGCTGTCGGCGAGGTAGAGGGACAGCCAGCCGTCCTTGCCGGGCAGGGCGCCGGCACCGGCCCAGACGACCTCGCCGGTGGTCGTCAGCTCGTCCAGCAGCGCGGAGGTGTAGTCCGTGACCCGGCCCGGCAGGATCAGCTTCTCCAAAGCCGACGCCGGGACGGGCGCACCCTGCAACTGCTCGACGGCGCGGGCCAGTCCGTCGATTCCGCGCAGGCTGTTGCGCCCCATGTGCTGCCACTGGGGAAGGAAACCGGCGAGGGCGGCGGGCGGCACCGGTTCCAGTTCCTGGCGGAGCGCGGCGAGGGAGCGGCGGCGCAGCCGGCGCAGCACGGTGGCGTCGCACCACTCCTGGCCGATGCCGGCGGGGTGGAACTCGCCCTGGACGAGTCGGCCGGCGGCGGCGAGCCGTTGCAGTGCGCCGTCCGTGACGGCGGTGCCCAGGCCGAAACGGCCGGCGGCCTCGGTGGAGGTGAACGGACCGTGCGTACGGGCGTATCGGGCGAGGAGGTCGCCGAGGGGGTCCTTCACCGGTTCGGTGAACGCCTCGGGGACGCCGACCGGAAGGGCGGTGCCCAGGGCGTCGCGCAGCCGTCCCGCGTCCTCGATCGCGGCCCAGTGGTCCGCTCCGCCGATCCGCACCCGGATGGCACGGCGGGCGGCGGACAGCTCCGGGGCCCAGGGCGGCTGGGCGCCGCGCGCGGCCAACTCCCGGTCGGTGAGCGGTCCGAGGACCCGAAGGAGATCGGCGACCCCCTCGATGTCCTTGATCCGACGGTCCTCGGTCAGCCACTGGAGCTCCTGCTCCAGCTCGGTCAGGACGTCGGCGTCGAGCAGCTCGCGCAGTTCTGCCTGGCCGAGGAGCTCGGCCAGCAGGTGGGAGTCGAGGGAGAGGGCGGCGGCCCGCCGCTCGGCGAGGGGTGAGTCGCCCTCGTAGAGGAACTGAGCGACATAGCCGAACAGGAGGGAGCGGGCGAAGGGAGAGGGCTCCGGGGTGGTCACCTCGACCAGCCGGACGCGGCGTGCTTCGAGGTCGCCCATGAGTTCGGTGAGCCCGGGGACGTCGAAGACGTCCTGGAGGCATTCGCGGACCGCTTCCAGGACGATCGGGAAGGAGCCGAACTCGGAGGCGACCTGGAGCAGTTGTGCGGCGCGCTGGCGCTGCTGCCAGAGCGGGGTGCGCTTGCCGGGGCTGCGTCGCGGCAGCAGCAGGGCGCGTGCCGCGCACTCGCGGAACCGGGAGGCGAACAGGGCCGAACCGCCTACCTGGTCGGTGACGATCCGACTGATCTCGCCCTGGTCGAACGTCACATCCGCGGCGCCGACGGGTGGTTGATCGCTGTCGTGCAGGGGGACCGGCAGCGAGGCCGGATCCTGGGCGGGGTCCTGCCCCGGATCGAAGTCCAGGAGGTCCAGCCCCATCAGGTCGGCATCGGGCAGCCGCAGCACAATGCCGTCGTCGGCATGCATCACCTGGGCGTCCATGCCGTACCGCTCGGCGAGGCGGGCGTTCAGCGCCAGCGCCCACGGGGCATGCACCTGCGCGCCGAACGGTGAGTGGACGACGACGCGCCAGTCACCCAGTTCGTCGCGGAAACGCTCGACGAGGACGGTCCGGTCGTCCGGCACATGACCGCAGGCGCGGCGCTGTTCGTCGATGTACGACAGGGTGTTGTCGGCGGCCCAGGTGTCGAGACCGGCGGCGAGCAGACGCTCCCGGGCGTCCTCCGGCGGCAGCCCGCCGATCTCGCGGACGAACGCACCCAGCGCACGTCCCAGTTCCAGTGGGCGGCCCAGCTGGTCGCCCTTCCAGAACGGCAGCCGGCCCGGAACCCCGGGGGCGGGCGACACCAGGACCCGGTCGCGGGTGATGTCCTCGATCCGCCAGGACGTGGTGCCCAGCGTGAAGACGTCGCCGACCCGGGACTCGTACACCATTTCCTCGTCCAGCTCACCGACCCGGCCGCCGCCCTTCTTGGGGTCGGCGCCGGCGAGGAAGACCCCGAAGAGTCCGCGGTCGGGGATGGTCCCCCCGGAGGTGACGGCGAGCCGCTGGGCACCGGGGCGGCCCGTGACCGTACCGGCCACGCGGTCCCAGACCACACGCGGGCGCAGCTCGGCGAAGGCGTCGGACGGATAGCGGCCGGCGAGCATGTCCAGCACGGCGGTGAACGCCGATTCGGGCAGGGAGGCGAAGGGCGCGGCACGGCGCGTCACGGCCAGCAGATCATCCACCTGCCAGCTGTCCAGAGCGACCATGGCGACCAGCTGCTGGGCCAGCACGTCCAGGGGGTTGGACGGGATCCGGAGCGCCTCGATGGAGCCCTCGCGCATGCGCTCGGTGACCACGGCCGCCTGCACCAGATCGCCCCGGTACTTCGGGAAGACCACGCCGGTGGAGACCGCGCCGACCTGGTGTCCGGCGCGGCCGACCCGTTGCAGCCCGGAAGCGACCGACGGCGGCGACTCCACCTGGACCACCAGGTCGACCGCGCCCATGTCGATGCCCAGCTCCAGACTGGAGGTGGCGACCACGGCCGGCAGCCGCCCCGCCTTGAGGTCCTCCTCGACCTGGGCGCGCTGCTCCTTGGAGACCGAGCCGTGGTGGGCGCGGGCGAGCAGCGCGGGGGCGCCCTTCGCCGCGCCCGACTGGGCCATGATCTCGGCCGGGGAGTGCGCCTCCGGCAGCGTCGGGGCGGGGGCGTGCTCATCGAACACGGTGCCGGTGGCCCGCTCGTACGCGATCTCGTTGAGGCGGTTGCACAACCGCTCCGCGAGGCGGCGGGAGTTGGCGAAGACGATCGTGGAGCGATGCTCCTGGATGAGGTCGACGATGCGTTCCTCGACATGGGGCCAGATCGACGGCTTGTCCGCCTGGCCCGCCTGGTCGGGGTCGGTGGCGGGGGAGCCGCCCAGCTCACCCAGATCCTCGACCGGCACGACCACCGACAGGTCGAACTGCTTGGTGGACGGCGGCTGGACGATCTCCACCTTCCGCCGCGGCGAGAGGAAGCGTGCCACCTCGTCGACCGGCCGGACCGTCGCCGACAGGCCGATCCGTCGTGCGGGCCGGGGCAGCAGCTCGTCGAGACGCTCCAGCGATACGGCGAGGTGGGCGCCCCTCTTCGTGCCCGCCACGGCGTGCACTTCGTCGAGAATCACCGTCTCGATGCCGGACAGCGCCTCCCGGGCCGACGAGGTCAGCATCAGGAACAGCGATTCGGGTGTGGTGATCAGAATGTCCGGCGGCCGGGTCGCCATCGAGCGGCGCTCGGCGGGCGGGGTGTCCCCGGAGCGGATACCCACCCGGACCTCGGGCTCGGGCAGCCCCAGACGCACCGACTCCTGGCGGATGCCGGTCAGTGGTGAGCGGAGGTTGCGCTCGACATCGACCGCGAGGGCCTTGAGGGGCGAGACGTAGAGCACGCGGCAGCGCTTCTTCGCCTCGGCGGGCGGCGGGACGGACGCCAGTCCGTCCAGCGCGGCGAGGAAAGCGGCCAGGGTCTTGCCGGAGCCGGTCGGCGCGACGACCAGCACGTCCGAGCCCTCGCCGATCGCGCGCCAGGCGCCCTCCTGCGCGGCGGTGGGCGTGCTGAAGGCCCCCGCGAACCAGCTGCGGGTCGCGGGGGAGAACGAGTCGAGCGCAGATCCGGCCATGTCCCCCATCGTGCACCCGGCCACTGACAACAGCCGTGACGTCCATCGGCGACCGCGTCCGGGAGCTGCGAGAATTCGCCCATGGTGGCCGTACCGAAGGCGGGATCGGGGGAGTGGGCGAGGCACTGGCAGTACGCGGAGCTGCCCGACCTCGATCTGCTGCGTGCCCGGTACGTGCGTCACACCTTCCCGCGCCACAGCCACGAGGGGTATGTCTTCGGCACCATCACCCGCGGGGTCGAGGACGTCGGGCTGCCGGGCGGCACCGTCCACGCGGGACCCGGTGATGTCGTCATGATCAATCCGGAGGTGCCGCACACCGCCCGCGCAGGGGTTCCTGAGGGCTGGGTGTACGCGACGCTGTACCCGTCCGCGCAGGTGGTGAACGACATCGCGGCGGAGACGACGAGGCTGCGTGGCACGGTCGGCTTCACCGAGGCCAGCGTCGTGGACCCGTACGCGGCCCAGCTGATCGGCGAGGTCCACCGGGCCGCGGAGGAGGGCAACGCACTCGCCGCCGACACCGTGCTGCGGGTCATGGTCGCGCGGCTGCTCAGCAGGCACGGCAGCGTGCTGCCCTTCCGCGAGCCCCGCTCGGCGGGGGCGCGGGACGCGGCGCGGGCCCGTGCGGTGCTGGAGGGCCGCATGGCGCGGCCGCCCACTCTGGACGCGCTGGCCGCCGAGCTCGGAACCAGCCCGTTCGCGCTGCTGAGGGCCTTCAAGAAGCAGTACGGGATGCCGCCGCACACCTGGCTCACCGATGCCCGCGTGCGGGCCGCGCGCCGGATGCTCGACGCGGGGACGGCGCCCGCGGCGGCGGCCGCCGAGGTCGGCTTCACCGATCAGCCGCATCTCAACCGTCACTTCACCCGGATCGTGGGCGTGCCCCCCGGCGCGTACCAGCGCGAACGTGCAAGAACGTACAAGACCGGTCGGGATCTGCCCACGTAGCGTTCCGGTCGTGGCAGAACAGAAAGCACTCCCAGAGGGCGCCGGCAAAGCGCCCGGCGCGCCCCACGGCCGCGCGGCCGCCCACGGGGCGCGGCCTGAGGCGGCAGAGGCGAAGCCGGAGGTCGCCGGGGCGGCATCGGACGCGGCCGCGCCGACACCGGAGGCGGCAGAGGCGAAGCCGGACGGGGCCGTCGTACGCGATGCCCTCGGCGTCGGTATAGCCGTCGGGCTCTCCGGCTTCGCCTTCGGCGTGACCTCGGCCGGCTCGGGACTGAGCCTGTTGCAGACCTGCGTGCTCAGCCTCGCCGTCTTCACCGGTGCCTCGCAGTTCGCCCTTGTGGGCGCGCTCGCGGCGGGCGGCAATCCGTACACCGCCGCTGCCGGGGCCTTCTTCCTCGGGGTACGCAACTCGTTCTACGGCCTGCGGCTCTCGCAGCTCCTCGTACTTCCGCGCGCGATCCGTCCCTTCGCCGCCCAGTGGGTCATCGACGAGACGACCGCCGTGACACTGCCACAGCCCACCCGGCGGGCCGCGCGGATCGGTTTCGCCGTCACCGGGCTCACCCTCTACGTGCTGTGGAACCTGACCACGCTGCTGGGGGCGCTCGGCGCCGAGGCGCTCGGTGACACCGACGCCTGGGGGCTGGACGCGGCGTCGCCCGCGGTCTTCCTCGCCCTGCTCGCGCCGATGCTGAAGAGCGCCACGGAGCGCGTCACCGCCGCAATCGCGGTTCTGCTCGCGCTCGGACTGCTGCCCGTACTGCCCGCAGGTGTCCCTGTCCTGCTGTCCGCGCTCGCCGCACCCGCTGTTCTGTTCCTGAGCGGACGCCGGAAGGGAACGGGCCGGGGCGAGGCGGGGACGGCATCCGGCCGGGGCGAGTCCACGGCGGAAGAGATCACGACGGACGAGTCCACGACGGACGAGTCCACGACGAAAGAGTTCACGTTGGACGAGTCCATGACGGACGAGATCACGACGGAGGAGGGCCGGTGAACGTCTGGATCGCCATCGCGCTGACCGCCGTCGGCTGCTACCTCGCCAAACTGCTCGGCCTGCTCGTGCCCGCCGGTGTGCTGGAACGTCCGCTTGCGCAGCGACTCGCCGCGCTCCTGCCCGTGGCGCTCCTGGCCGCGCTCACCGCACAGCAGACATTCGGCGACGGGCAGCACCTGACGCTGGACGCCAGGGGTGCGGGGCTTGCCGCAGCGGCCCTGGCACTGGTTCTGCGCGCGCCCTTCCTCGTGGTCGTAGGAGCCGCCGTGGTCGTCACCGCGGGGGTACGCGCCCTCGGTTGGGCGCCTTGACGAGACACCTGGGCGAGTCACATGTGTAAGGGGCTCGGTTCCTGGGACCGAGCCCCTTACACATGTACTCGTCGGCCCGTTCAATGGGCTGCGAGGCCCATCGGCGCGGTCTCCGCCATGTCCAGCCGTGCCGCGTCCTTCTCCGGCCGGAGGAAACAGCAGGCGAGCCCACCGGCCGGCGCCACCGGCCCCGCCATCAGGAGATACGCCGAGTGGGAGCCCGTGGGAACGGAGGCCGCCGCATCGACCGTCCAGCCTGTGACGAGCGGCGAATTGACGGCGCCTCTGCCCGCCGGCGGTCACCAACGTGTGGCAGTGGCTGGGTCAACGGATGGCGACAGCCAAGCTGACCACGTAGTGCTCCTCGACCACCCGGTTCGGGAAGACCTCGGCCAGGAGGGCGCGCTCCTTGGCGACAAAGGTGTTCGTCGCCTCCTTGCCGAGGACGAGGAAGTCGGAGTAGCTGGCGAGGTTGGCGAGATGCGTGTCGAGAGGAACGCTCCGGGTCCACGACACGTGCCGGTGGACGAAGCCGAGCTCGGGCGGCAGTCCGCGGAACCGGGCCATGGGGTCGTGAGGGCTGTCGTCGGCGCCGAACAGCCTGCGCAGGCGAGCATCCTGGTCGGCAATCCACGGAACGGTGCTGTCCGAGTCGTTCCACCAGAGGGCGAGTGCACCACCGGTGCGCAGGACCCGGAGAGCTTCCGGGACGGATTTGCGCTGGTCGGTCCAGTGCCAGGCTTGGGCATAGGTGAGGACGTCGATGGAGGCGGAGGCCAGCGGCAGGTTGTTGCCGTCGCCGATCACAAGGGGGACCTCGGGCAGGCTGAGACGGAATTGAGAGGCCATCCCGGGGCCGGGCTCGACCGCGATGACGTTCGCACCGCGGGCCCGGAGAAGCATCGTCGCCAGTCCGGTGCCTGCCCCGACGTCGGCGACGCGGGCGCCCTTCAAGGGGAAACCGGTGAGTTCCTCGACCGCGTCGAGCAATTCGGACGGGTAGGAAGGACGGCTCGCGGCGTAGCTGGCGGCAGCCGTGTCGAACGAGCGGGCTTGCGAAGTGATGGTCATACGAACATTGTTGACAGCTACAGGTACTTGGCGCCGTACTTTTCCGCCTTTCCTCCGACAGCAGACAGTCACCGGGGACGTCGGCGGATGCATCAGCGTGACGGCTCGCCGCCCACGCGAGGGCGGCGAACGTTGAGACAGGGGCGTCGGACGTCAGCCGGCCCCGCTTGCTCTCCGGCTCGTGCTCGGGTGGTGGCGAGGCGGTAGGAGTCGATGCCGACGCGGAAGGCAAACGCGTGGCGCCACGATACGGGCATACGGCATACGGCATACGGCGTGCGGTTCGCGGTTGGCGGTTCGCGGCTTGGGGTTTGGGGTTTGGGGTTCGCGGGGCAACTTCGCAGGTCGTACGGCTCAAAGCGCCCGGGAAACAGGCCACGGTGCCCGGACCCGGACGGGGCGCCCGATACCCGATGCGCGGGCCCGGATCCCGGACACGACGACCGCGGGCCCGCCCGTACGGTCTCAGTCGAGGCTGCGTCCGTGGGCCCGGAGCGTCAGGAGCGCCTTGAGCGTCACGAGGGGCCGCCCTTCCAGAGCCGTCCCCGGCGCCCACTGCCGCCAGTTCACCGGCCAGCCACCGTCCGCCTGCTGCTCCGCCGCGAGGTGGTCGAGCGAACGGGCCAGCTCCTCGTCGGTGAACCAACCGCGGGCGAGCGACTCGGGGGTACGGGCGTAGTCGTACGGGAAATGCTGCTCGCCCGGTGCGTATCCGGCTGCCACCGGGTAGTCCGCGCGCCGCTCCGGATCCAGCACGGCGAGCCGCTGTTCCCGCACCAGGCGCCCGAGCCGGTCGGCCGCCGCCTCCGCACGGGCCCGGTCGGGGGCGCCGTCCAGAAAGGCGAGCGCCGCCTCGATCTCGTACGGATGCGACCGGTCCAGGGCCTCGACCGCCGCCCAGCAGAAGTCGGTCGCCCGGAACAGCCAGGCGTGCCACACCGCATTACGGTGCAGGAGCCCGACGACCGGTCCGGTGGCCAACAGTTCCGCGGGCGGGTCGTCGACGATCGGGATGAACGGCGCGGCCGGATAGCCGCGCTGCGACGGCAGGAGAGCGGGCAGCGCCCCCTCCTTGGTGGACACCTCCGTCAGGAAGCGGCAGATCCTTTCCACCCGCGGCCCGTCGCAGCGGCCGATGGAATCGAGGACATTGAGCGCATGGGCGGTGTGCAGCGGCTGACTGACGGGGCCGCGCAGATCGGGTTCGAGCGCGTGGCCGTATCCGCCGTCCTCGTTCAGATAGGCGGCGAGCGCGGTCTCCACGGCGTCCGCACTTCCTTTCAGGAAGTGATGGGCGAACCGCCGCTGTTCTAGTACACGGGCCGTGAGCCAAATGAACTGCTCAGCACGGTCGAGGGGACTTGTTCCGGTTCCAGCCATGGACCGACCGTAGGGCGGTAAGCGCTCTCGGCAGGGCGTAGCGGCCCGGCTGCACCCTCAGGAGCGGGATACTGAGGTCATGCGGTTGACGATTTTCTGGGAACGGATGGCGGACCACTTCGGCGCGGGGTACGCCGATTCCTTTGCGCGCGATCATGTGATGGCCGAGCTCGGCGGGCGGACCGTGCACCAGGCACTGGCCGCCGGCTGGGACGCCAAGGACGTCTGGCGAGGCGTCTGCACGGCGGTCGACATCCCCGCCGACAAGCGCTGATCCGCGGCTCGTCAGCGGCCGGACCTGTGATGTTGTCCGGGGCGGGCGGCTGTTTGTCACAGCTGTAGGCGAGACTGGATCCGTGCCACCGACAGACGAGACAGCCCAGACCCAGACACCGTTCTCCCCGCCCACCCCTCCCGCCCCGACGGCCGCGCCGTCCGGCAGTGGGCCGGCCCGCATGCCGGCGTGGCTGCCGCGTGCCATGGTGCTCGCCCTGGCGCTCTACGCCTGTTTCCGGCTCGGCAGCTGGGCCTTCGACCAGCTCATCGGGCTGCTGATCAATGTGCTGATCGCGTTCTTCCTGGCGCTCGCCATCGAGCCCGCGGTAGGCCGGATGTCGGCGCGTGGCATGCGCCGCGGCCTCGCCACCTTTCTGGTCTTTCTCATGGTGCTGATAGCCACGGCCGGTTTCGTCGTGCTGCTCGGCTCGATGCTCGCGGGCCAGATCGTCGACATGGTCGAAGGGTTCCCGAAGTATCTGGACTCGGTGATCAACTGGGTCAACCAGAACTTCCACACCGAGCTCTCCCGGGTCGAGGTCCAGGACAGTGTGCTGCACTCCGACTGGCTGCAGAAGTACGTCCAGAACAGTGCGACCGGAGTGCTCGACATCTCCACCACCGTGATCGGCGGGCTGTTCCGTCTTCTGACGATCTTCCTGTTCTCGTTCTACTTCGCCGCCGACGGCCCCCGGCTGCGGCGCGCCCTGTGCTCCGTACTGCCGCCCGCCAGGCAGGCAGAGGTGCTGCGGGCCTGGGAGATCGCGGTCGACAAGACCGGCGGTTACCTCTACTCGCGCAGCCTGATGGCGCTCATCTCCGGGATCGCGCACTACATCCTGCTGGTGATCCTCGGTGTGCCGTACGCGCCCGCGCTCGCGATCTGGGTCGGCCTGGTTTCTCAGTTCATCCCCACGATCGGTACGTACCTGGCGGGCGCCCTGCCGATGCTGATTGCGTTCACCATCGACCCCTGGTACGCACTGTGGGTGCTCGGCTTCGTCGTGGTCTACCAGCAGTTCGAGAACTACGGGCTGCAGCCCAAGCTCACCTCCAAGACCGTCGACATCCATCCGGCTGTCGCCTTCGGATCGGTCATCGCGGGCACGGCGTTCATGGGTGCCGTGGGTGCGCTGATCGCGATCCCGGCCGTCGCCACGCTCCAGGCGTTCCTCGGCGCCTATGTGAAGCGGTACGACGTGACGGACGACCCGCGGATGCACGGCCGCCACCAGCAGCGTGGTGAGCCGGCGCTCACCCGGCTGCGCCGGTCCTGGCGGACCGCCGAGAGCGATGACGCCCGCAACGGACAGGACAGGATCCCGGAGCCGGAGAGTCCGGAACGCGCCTGACCGCCTCACCGCCGCCGGTGTCGTCGTCGGTGGAGCCGAAGCTCACCTCGTCGGTGTCCGTGTGAAGGCGGCGGCAGGTCTTCCAGTCGCAGCCCCAGTCGCAGCGCAGTCGCGGACGTCGGACGAGGTGAAGTGCTCGTGCACTGCGCGAGGTCGCCCGACACCACGATGCGACGGGCCCGGCGCTGCTTGCCTGTCTGGCGGACAGGCGAGCACGGCCGATAGCCGCCGGGCATCCGGCCCTGCCGCCGCAGGCCGTCGTCGAACTGCTCGCCGACGACGACTGGCGAGTGGTCGAAGCGGCTGCCGCCAACCCGTCGCTGCCAGTGGCCGTGATGGCGGAGCTGGTGCCCGAGCAGAGCGGGGCATAGATTCAGCGCCGCGCGCCGCTCGACCGTGTGTATCGCCCGGCAGGTGTTCCGGCCTCAGGCGTCGAAGCGGCGGCGGGCGGCCTCGATGTGGCTGAGGTACTGGTGGGTCCAGCCGCACATGCCGTCGACCGTCGCCCGGAGGCCGTGGCCCGACTCGGTGAGGGTGTATTCGACCCGCGGCGGAACGATGGGGTGCACGGTGCGCTCGACCAGACCGTTGCGCTCCAGCATGCGCAGGTTCTGGGTGAGCATCTTGTGGCTGATGCCCTCGATCTCGTTCCGCAGCTCGCTGAAGCGCAGGGTGCCCTCACCGAGAGCCTCGATGATCAGAAGCGCCCACTTATTGGCGACATCGGAGAAGATCTCCCGCGCCAACGAGTCCGCGCGCCTCAGGTCCGCCTCCTCGGGCGAGCCCCTGAACTGCTTGGTCACCATAAGGTTCCCCAGTCACTGAAAAGTGCGTTCTTCCAGGTCAGCGGCCACTCTCCTACAGTTCCCGAGTAACCACAAGAGACCGGGAGTGTCTCGGTCGGTACGCGAGCCCACGTGCGCTCACGACTCGGTACGCGAGCCCACGCGCGCTCACGACAAGGAGGCAGACAGCATGGCCATCACCCTGGTAAACCCCGGCGGATTGCCGGAGATCCCGGTGTACCGGCAGGTGTCGATCGCCAGTGGGACGAGGCTGGTCTTCATCGCCGGGCAGGTCGCGTGGGATGCCGAGGGGATCACGGTCGGCGAGGGCGACCTCGCCGCTCAGGTCGAGCAGAGCTACCTCAACGTCGGCACCGCACTGGCCGAGGCCGGCGCTTCCTTCGACGACGTGGCGAAGCTGACCGTCTACGTCGTCGACTGGACCCCCGACAAGATGCCCCTGCTCCTGGAGGGAATCGCCCGAGCCTCCGCGAAGCTGGGCACCACCCCGAAGGCGCCGGCCACGCTGATCGGCGTGGCGACGCTGGACGTACCCGATCACCTGGTCGAGGTCGAAGCCACCGCGATCATCGACTGAACGGGATGCTCTTCGCTCCCTGGGCGCCGAGGCGGCCGGCTACGGCGTTCAGGGGCCGACCAGCGTGCTCGGTCACATCGCCGACCGGCTCGGCGCGGTGCGCTTGACACTAAAATCGAACATCCATTCTCATGGGATTCCGGCCGGGTTTTCCCGGGCCCGACCGTGGAGTTGTCCACAGGCCGGGAGGACGTCGACGCCCATTGTCAGTGGCAGGGGTTAGCGTCTTTGACGTGAAGCGATCGACTCAAGCAAATCGGGTGGAACCCATGGCAGGAACCGACCGCGAGAAGGCGTTGGACGCCGCACTCGCACAGATTGAACGGCAATTCGGCAAGGGCGCGGTGATGCGCCTCGGTGAGCGGCCGAACGAGCCCATTGAGGTGATCCCCACCGGGTCGACTGCCCTCGACGTGGCCCTCGGCGTCGGCGGCCTGCCGCGCGGCCGCGTGGTGGAGGTCTACGGACCGGAGTCCTCCGGCAAGACGACGCTGACGCTGCACGCCGTGGCGAACGCGCAGAAGCTCGGCGGCTCGGTGGCTTTCATCGACGCGGAGCACGCTCTCGACCCCGAGTACGCGAAGAAGCTCGGCGTCGACATCGACAGCCTCATCCTGTCCCAGCCGGACAACGGCGAGCAGGCTCTCGAAATCGTGGACATGCTGGTCCGCTCCGGCGCCCTCGATCTGATCGTCATCGACTCCGTCGCGGCGCTCGTGCCGCGTGCGGAGATCGAGGGCGAGATGGGCGACTCGCACGTGGGTCTGCAAGCCCGCCTGATGAGCCAGGCGCTCCGCAAGATCACCAGCGCGCTCAACCAGTCCAAGACCACCGCGATCTTCATCAACCAGCTCCGCGAGAAGATCGGAGTGATGTTCGGCTCCCCGGAGACCACGACCGGTGGCCGGGCGCTCAAGTTCTACGCCTCGGTGCGCCTCGACATCCGCCGGATCGAGACGCTGAAGGACGGTACCGACGCCGTCGGAAACCGCACCCGCGTCAAGGTCGTGAAGAACAAGGTCGCGCCGCCCTTCAAGCAGGCCGAGTTCGACATCCTCTACGGCCAGGGCATCAGCCGCGAGGGCGGTCTGATCGACATGGGCGTGGAGCACGGCTTCGTCCGCAAGGCGGGCGCCTGGTACACGTACGAGGGCGACCAGCTCGGCCAGGGCAAGGAGAACGCCCGCAACTTCCTCAAGGACAACCCTGATCTCGCCAATGAGATCGAGAAGAAGATCCTTGAGAAGCTGGGCGTCGGAGTCAGGCCGGATGCCGATGCCGCCGAACCCGGCGCGGATGCGGCAGGCAGCGCAGCGGCTCCGGCCGACAGCGCGAAGTCGGTGCCCGCTCCGGTCGGCAAGAGCAAGCCGGCCAAGGCTGCGGCGGCCAAGAGCTAGACCGTGACGCGTCGTACGGAATGGCCGGTCAGCGCCAGCGACCATGGCGCCGGTCCCGGTCCCGAATTCGCCGCCGGATACACGGCCGGGTCCGAGGGCGCGTACGAGCCGGAGGCCGGTCACGGCAGCGGCTCGCGCACCGGATTCGGCGAGGGGGAGGGGCATCGTGCTCGCTCCCGCTCCAGAAGCAGCGGCTCCCCTTCCTCGTCGAGGGCCGAGAAGGGGGAGCCGCGAGACCCGGTCGAACAGGCGCGCAACATCTGCCTGCGGCTGCTCACCGGGACACCGCGCACCCGGAAGCAGCTCGCGGACGCCCTGCGTAAGCGGGAGATCCCTGATGAGGCGGCCGAAGAAGTGCTGTCGCGCTTCGAGGACGTCGGGCTGATCGACGACGCCGCGTTCGCGGACGCCTGGGTGGAGTCCCGGCATCACGGCCGAGGGCTCGCCCGCCGCGCTCTCGTCCGCGAGCTGCGCACCAAGGGGGTGGACTCCGCAGTGATCGACGAGGCTGTCGGGCAGCTCGACTCCGATCAGGAGGAGGCGACCGCCCGTGAGCTGGTCGCGCGCAAGCTGCGCTCCACGCGTGGCCTGGACCGCGACAAGCGGCTGCGCCGCCTTGCGGGCATGCTCGCCCGCAAGGGGTACGGAGAAGGGATGGCCCTGCGCGTGGTGCGGCAGGCGCTGGAAGAGGAGGGCGAAGACACGGAAGGCCTGGACGAGCCTTTCTGACCGGCGGTTCGAGGGACGTTCGCGTGGGACGGCGGCCTCATGGGGAACGCAGGAGCCAGGGGGGCGGGCCGCCGGGGCGGGACGGACCTACGTAGGCGGGTGGGGCAGCAAGGGCGCCGGAGCCGCGTCGGCAGCCGCCCGCGCCGGGACGCCCACCCCGGTCAATTCCCCGGTCGGCGTCGAGCCGACCCGGCTGCTGATCAGCGAGACGAGTACGGGCGTTCCCAGTGCGCCGCCGATCTGCAGGGCGGTGGCCTGGATGCCGCCTGCCACGCCGCCGTCCTTGACGGGGGGCCTGGCCGACGATGGCGTCGGAGGAGGCGGAGAGCACCGTGCCGACGCCGAGGCCGAGCGCGACGAACGGCGGCCACATCGTGGCGTAGGAGGAGCCGGTGTCCCAGGTCGGCATGCCGAAGGCGGCGGCGGCCTGGAGCAGCATGCCCAGCGGCATGGAGAGCCGGGGCCCGAAACGGGCGGTCAGCGCTGCCCCGAGGGGGGAGGCCACCAGGGAGGCGAGGCTGAGCGGCAGCGTGCGCACACCGGCCTCGACGGACGTGAAGCCCCGCACGTTCTGCAGGTAGAGCATCACGAAGAAGATCAGGCCGAGCAGCACCAAGAAGTTCAGCGCGGTGATGACCGTACCGGTGGTCAGTGCACGGCTGCGAAACAGCCGCATCGGCAGCAGCGGGTGCGCGACGCGGGTCACGAACCAGCCGAAGGCGGCCAGGGTCAGCACGCCCGCCACGACCGACCCCAGGGTGCCGAGCGAGGACCAGCCCCAGGTCTCACCCCTGACGACGCCGAAGACCACGCACAGCAGCCCCAGTGCCGGCAGGACGACCCCGGCGACGTCGAAGCGGTGACGGCCCGTCGAGTTCTTGCTCTGCGGCAGCACAGCGGCGCTGACCAGCAGCGCGATCACGCCGATGGGGACATTGATGGAGAAGACGGACTCCCAGCCGACGTGCTCGATCAGCAGGCCGCCGACGATCGGCCCGAGCGCTGTCGAGACCGCCGAGACCATGGCCCAAATGCCCACGGCCATGCCGAACCTCCGCGGCGGGAACACCGCGCGCAGCAGGCCCAGCGCGTTGGGCATCAGCAGACCTCCGAAGAAGCCCTGCGCCGCCCCGGCAGGCATCGGCCCGCGGGGGCGGCGTCGGCTGGTGAACGGGGCGGAAGCAGGATCAGACTTCGGCCGCAGCCTGCTCGGGCGCGGCGGCCCTGCTCTTTCCGTCGACGCCCGAAGCGGCGCGGACGGCCGGGATGACGCTCGCGATGGCGGCGGCGACCAGCGCGATGCCGCAGCCGATCATCAGGCCCGTGCGGAAGCCGTTCTCGGAGGTGAAGCTGTGTCCGCCCATGGTGACCGTCATCTGGGAGAGGACCACGCCCATCACGGCGGCACCGACCGAGGTGCCCAGTGAACGCATGAGGGTGTTGAACCCGTTGGCGGCGGCGGTCTCGGAGAGCGGCACCGAACTCATGATCAGTGCGGGCATCGATCCGTAGGCGAGGCCCACGCCGCTGTTGATGACCATGAGGGCCAGCATGAGGCCCCACGCGGAGCCCATGAGCACGAGCGACAGGCCGTACCCGGCGGCCAGTACCAGGACGCCGCAGATCAGGGTGAACTTCGGGCCGCGGGCGTCGGTGAGCTTTCCGCCGAACGGCGAGACGATCATCATCATGATGCCGCCGGGCGCCATCCACAGGCCGGCGGCCAGCATCGACTGGCCCAGGCCGTAGCCGGTGGCCTCCGGGAACTGGAGCAGCTGCGGCACGACCAGCATGCTCGCGTACATGCCGAAGCCGACGAAGATCGAGGCGATGTTGGTGAGCAGTACCCGGGGGCGGGCCGTCGTGCGCAGGTCGATCAGCGGCTCCCGCGTGCGCAGTTCCCAGGCGCCCCAGGCCAGCAGGATCACGACGGCGGCGGCGAACAGCCCGAGGGTGGTCGCCGAGGCCCAGCCCCAGTTGGCGCCCTTCGACACGGCGAGCAGCAGGCAGATCAGTCCGGCGCCGAGCCCGGCCGCGCCGGGGGCGTCGAAGCGCTGGCCCTTGGCGCCGGCCGGGATGTCGGGGATGAGGAACCAGATCGCGACGGCGATCAGCGTGGCCAGGGCGGCGGAGCCCCAGAACAGCACGCGCCAGTCGGCGTACTGGGCGACCGCCGCGGCGATCGGCAGGCCGAGCCCGCCCCCGATGCCCATGGAGGCACTCACCAGCGCGATGGAGGAGCTGAGCTTCTCCGGCGCGACCACGTCGCGCAGCAGGGCGATGCCCAGAGGCACCATGCCCATGCCCATGCCTTGCAGCCCACGCCCGATGATCATGGGGACGACGGAGGAGGCGAGGGCGCAGACCACGGAGCCGGCCACGAGCGGCACGGAGCACGCGAGGAGCATGCGGCGCTTGCCGATCAGATCGCCGAGGCGTCCGGAGATCGGCACGCAGATCGCCCCCGCCAGCAGGGTGACGGTGATCACCCATGCCGCGTTCGACGGCGAGGTGTGCAGGATCTGGGGCAGCTCCGCGATGAGCGGAGTGACCAGTGTCTGCATGATCGCGGCAGTGATGCCGGCGAGGGCCAGCGTGGCGACCACACCGCCGGTGCGGGCCGTGGGCTGGGGGGCGTCCATTCGGGACTCCAGGAGGTGAGGGGGCCGCCGGGCATCATTCGCTCGCCCGGAGCCAAAAGTAAACATCTGCTTACATGGACGCTAGGGCAGGTGCGGGAGTGAGGTCAACATCTGTTTACATAACGGCGCGGGCGGTACCGTTCGAGCAGAGAGAGGACAGCCATGAAAGCCAGCAGTTCCCCGGCAGGTCCCGCGCCCCTGGCGCCTGCGGACGACAGCCCGCCGCCATCCCGGCGCGGTGCCGGTGCCAGGACCCGTGGGCTCCTGCTCGACTCGGCCCGCCGACGGTTCGCGTACGACGGATACGCGGCCACGACCGTGCGCGACATCGCCGACGACGCCGGCGTCAATGTCGCGCTCATCAACCGTTACTTCCGGTCCAAGGAAGGTCTCTTCGAAGCCTGTCTGAAGGCGGTCATCGACGAACTCGTCCACGCGGCGGGCACGGTGGCCGACCTGGAGCAGATTCCGGGGATCATCGCCGGCCACACCGCGGGCGTGGTCGCCACGGACGGCCCCAGGGACGCCCTTCTCCTGCTGCTGCGCTCCTCCGGCGACGAGCGCACCGAGGAGATGCGCACCGGCCTGCTGCGCACGTTCAGCGAGCGGCTCGCCTCGGTGGCCGGATGGCGGCCCGGAGACCCCGATGGCGACGGGCTCCTCCTGCGTGCCCAACTCGTTCTGTCCGTGGCCTTCGGCATCACGGTGCTGCGGGCCTCTCCCGGTCTGGAGCCGCTCGCCTCGGCCACCGCGCAGGACCTCGCGGGGCCGCTGCGCGAACTGGTCGACGCGCTGCTCACCCGTCGCTGAGGCGCGGCTCCCCTTCCCGTTCATGGGCCGGGACGCGGAGCCGCGCGCCCTCGGCGAAGGCCGTGCCCGGAGTGTCCGTGCCGGCGCGGGTCACTGCCCGGCGCGGGCGGCGCGGGCGATGGTGGCGTCGATCAGGGCGAGTGCGTCCTCGGCGGTTCGGCCGGGGCAGCGGTTCCACGGTCCGATCAGACCGGTCCAGCCTCGGGAACGGAGCTCGGCGACGAGCCAGGCGCCTGCCCGGTCCACGGTGTCGAGGGAGCCGTAGCCCAGGCGGTGGGCGGTGACCAGGGCACCGCAGACACACCGGGCGCCGCGCGCGTTGCGGAGCCGGTACGGGGTGTTCTGCCAGCCCCACTCGGTCAGGATCTGCCGTGCGTAGGAGAGATGGGTGGAAGGCCGCACCTCGGGCTGCCCGATGCGCCGCCAGGAGTGGAGCCGGTCGGGGAGGATCGCGCCGAGCCGCCCGGGGAGGGGCCGCTCGCGCGGTGCGGTGGCGGGCAGGGCGCGCACGGACTCGGCGATGAGCTGATCGACGGGTACGGACAGCAGGTCGCGCCAGTCGGCCCGCTGACGGTCCGTCGGCCGGTGGGTGGCGCAGAGGGAGGCGGGGGGCGCGGGTTCGGCGGCGGTGAGCTCCCAGCCGGTGACGATCCGCTGCCAGACCTCGGTGTCGTGGAGGCGAGCGGCCTGGGTATCGAGCTGATCAGGGGTCAAGGTGGGCGTCGGCATGGGTGCGAAGTCTCCGTCACGTCGGTCCTTGGCGTTGAGCCGAATGTCCGTCGGGTACGGAGATTGCTCCACCGGAGCGTGGCGTTCGGGTGTGTCGGGGCGGATTCGGGGAACCGGCGAGCGGAGCACGGGGCCGGTCCCCGCACCCCGGAGGCCGGTGGTACCGCGTTCATGGGGCGCCGGGCCCGCTCCGCGACGGATGCCCGCCCGCAACCTGAGCGGACAACCCCCGTGCGACCACGCGTGCCTGAATACCGAGCGGACGCCCACGCCGGGACGTGGGCCTCACCCGTGCACGCCCGGGTCCGGAGAAGCGAGAGCAAGTCATGCCACTGCAAGAGGAACCCTCACCCGCGCACGCCCGGGTCCGGAGCAGGCCGACCTCAGCCGACAGCCCCCACGCCACATCTCGACCGGCAGTCCCGCCACCGGCCCCGTGCGTCACATCTCGACCGGCAGCCCCGCCGCGCGCCACGCCTGGAATCCGCCGATCAGATCGGTCGCCCGGTGCAGCCCCAGCAGCCGCAGGGACGCGACGGCGAGGCTCGACGCGTAGCCCTCGTTGCAGACCACCACGACCTGGAGGTCGTGGCTCACCGCTTCCGGGGCCCGATGGCTTCCCAGCGGGTCGAGCCGCCACTCCAACTCGTTGCGCTCGACCACCAGCGCACCCGGAATCAGTCCGTCCCGCTCCCGCAGCTCCGCGTAGCGGATGTCCACGAGAAGCGCCCCGGCCGCGGCAGCGGCACGTGCTTCCCGCGGGCCGATCCGGACGAAGCCGGCCCGGACCCGTTCCAGCAGTTCGTCGATCCCGACCGGTGCCGCGTCGCCCCGGGGGCTGCCGCTCACCGCCAGTCCTCCGGCCGCTCGACCTGTTCGAGACGGAGTACCGCGCCGGAGCGGCTGTAGCGCCGGATCCGCGGCAGCGGCGGGTAGTACGCATGGACGGAGACGGCGTGTTCCGTGGCGGACTCGTTCAGCACCTCGTGGACGTGGTGGCGGCCGAACGCCCTGCCCTGGCCGGTGGCCAGCTGCCGGGAACGGTCGATGCCCCCGGTGAGTTCGAGGGTCTTCCAGCCGTCGGTGGGCAGCCGGGCGGCGAGTGACAGTTCCTTGAGGGTGCCGGCCGCGGTGGTGAAGGCGCCGATCGAGTCGGCGTGGTCGTGCCAGCCGGTGCCGGTACCCGGCGGCCAGCCGATCAGCCACGCCTCACTGCCGCCGGGACCTTCGAGCTGGATCCAGGTGCGGCCCTCGGAATCGAGGGGCAGTGAGGCGACGGCCCTGGCATCGGCGGCGACGCGGCGGACGAAATCGAGCAGTTCCGCAGCGGTCGGACCGGAACCACTGCCGGACGCGGGCGCGGAAGGGTGTACAGGGGGTGACAACGGGGCAGACACGGAGACCGTCCTGAGAGTTCGCGCGGAGGCACGGCCGTACGCCGGAGCGCACGCCGTGGGGGAAGAGGCGATTCAGCAGGACGGGCGACACATGCATCCCGCATAGCGGACGAGGTCCATATGGACCCTCCGCCACAGGCGCACATCGGTGTCGGTCACGTTCCGGAGTAGACCATGCCCGTCCGCAGCGGTCAATTGATGCCCGCAGTCTGGTCGGAGCGTGCGGAGGCGCGCGCGGCCCCGCCCCGCACCGCGTCCGCCGCGGCGAAGAGTTCCTGAGGCCGTACCCCGCCGAAGGACGCCACGAGATGACCGTCCGGCCTGATCAGCAGCACGGTGTGGGCCGCCGCTCCCGGATAGCTCTCGGTCACCAGCAGCTCACCCTTCACCGGCAGCGCGTCGACGGCCGCGACCAGCCGCGGCATGACGCCGGCGGTCATCCAGTGACGCCGGTCCCACACCCCTGTGCCGGGCGCCACCAGGACCACCAGGAGATGCCCCTGCCCCAGCCGCTCGCGCAGCCGCACGGTCGTGCCGTCGGGTGCCGTGACCCGCACATCGGTGACCGGCGCACCCGGGGGCGTACCCACGGATGTGTGCGCCTCGGCGCGTGAGGGCGCAAGGGGCGAGTGCGAGTAAGAAGGGGGCGCACCGAGGGGGCCACAGCCCAGATGTCCGTCGGTGAGCAGCGAGTCGTGCCCCCGTGCGCTCCCCGGTACCAGGGTCCGCAGACCTCCGCCGCCGCGCAGTATCGGCAACGACTGGTCCGCGGCGCGCAGTCGTGCGGCGACAGCGGCCCGTCGCTCGGCCTGGTAGCTGTCGAGCAGTACGTCGGAGGCGCCGTGGTGCCAGGCCTGGGCAAGTTTCCAGGCCAGGTTCTCGGCGTCCCGCAACCCCTCGTCGAGCCCCTGGGTGCCCAGCGCGCCCAGCAGGTGGGCGGCGTCCCCGGCCAGGAAGGCCCGGTCGACCCGCCAGCGCAGGGCGAGCCGATGGTGCAGCGTGTACACGCCCGTGTCCAGCAGTTCGTACGGCGGTGTCTCGCCGCACCAGCCCTCCAGGCTGTCCCGGATGCGGGTGATCAGGGCGTCCGGAGTGACGAGCTCGCCGCGTGGCGGCAGCAGCCAGTCCAGCCGCCAGACGCCGTCCGGCAGCGGACGTGCCGTCACCTCGGCGCCGCCGGTGCGCCACGGCGGCAGCCGGTGCAGCACGGCCTGCCCGGGCCAGGGAAGCTCGGTGCGCAGCGCCGCGACGGCGTGCCGCTCCACCGCCGTACGCCCGGGGAAGCGGATGTCGAGGAGCTTGCGCACAGTGGACCTGGCGCCGTCGCAGCCCACCAGGTAACTCCCGCGCCACCAGGTCGAATTCGGCTCCCGGGTGTGCACCGTGACCCCGGACGGATCCTGCTCCAGGGTGTCGATCCGGCCGTACGGGGCGACCTGCACCAGCTCCTGCGCGGCCACCGCGTCCCGCAGCCCGCGCGTCAGGACGTGCTGCGGCAGATGGAGCGGGGCGGGCAACGGATCGCCGTCGGGGGAGTCCCCGTCGAGCCGCAGCTCACGCACGAGCTGCCTGCGCCGCATCGATCGCCAGCCGGACCACCGGATGCCCTCGTGCCGGAGCGCTTTGCAGCCGAGCCGTTCCACCAGGGCGGCGGTGTCCTCGCGCAGCACCACCGTACGGGCCGGGCGCGTCTCGTCCTTGGCCGGATCCTCGTCGAGCAGGACGGTGGGGACGCCCTGGGCCGCCAGGGCGAGCGACAGAACCAGGCCGACGGGCCCGGCGCCGACGACGATCACCGGGTCCACGACGAGACTCCTTGAGTTCGTGCGGACGACACAGAAGACGCAGGCGACGCAGAAGAAGCGGACGACTCAGGCGACGCTGAGGAAGCGGACGACGCGGGCGAAAGGAGCGAATGGTGCCAGTGAGGCGTAGGGGACGGAGGCAGTGTGGCGGCGGGGGCTCGGTGCGCGATCACAGAACGTATGCAACCTACTGCCGGTGCTTGCGTCAAGCGACACCGGACGGCGGCGAGGGGCGGTGGCTCATCTGCCACCGCCCCTCAGGAACGCAATACGACGAACCGTCAGGCGCGTCCGTCATCGACGACGAGCGACGGCGTACCGATGGTCTCGGGTGCGCCCCCGGACGCGGCGCCCTTCCCCTTCTTGTTGCGCCGGAGCCAGCGCTCCAGCCGGCTCGCGAACGTGGTGAGCGCGAAGTTCAGCGCGACGAAGATCACGGCAATGATCGTGAAGCACGCGATGGTGTTGGCACCGTAGTTCGCGCTCATCGGGCGGACCGACGCCAGCAGCTCGGGGAAGGTCATCATGGCGCCGCCGAGCGCGGTGTCCTTCACGATGACGACGAGCTGGCTGACGATCGCGGGCAGCATGGCCGTCACCGCCTGCGGCAGCAGCACCGACAGCATGATCTGGCTCTTGCGCATGCCGAGCGCCTTGGCAGCCTCCGCCTGGCCCTTCGGCAGGGTCTCGATCCCGGCCCGCACGATCTCGGCGAGGACCGAGAAGTTGTACAGCACCAGTCCGGTCACCACGGCGTACAGCGGCCGCACATCGGTGTCGATGGTGGTGTACTCCGCGTACACCGCGTTCGCGGTGATCATCAGGATCAGCACCGGGACGGCGCGGAAGAGCTCCACGACGAAGCCGGCCGGCATCCGCACCCAGCGGTGGTCCGAGAGCCTGCCGATACCGAACAGGGCGCCCAGCGGCAGCGCGATGAGCAGGGCGAAGAACGCCGCCTTGAGCGTGTTCTGGAGGCCCGGCCAGATGTACGTCTCCCACGGCTGGGAGCTGGTGAAGAAGGGCTTCCACTTGATCCAGTCGAGCTGGTGCTTCTCGGCCAGGCCGTCGTAGACCCACCACACCACGGCCGCGGCGCACAGGACGAACAGCACCGTGTAGAGGATGTTGCGCTGCTTGGCGCGGGGCCCCTGGGCGTCGTAGAGGACGGAAGTCATCGCTTCACCGCCACCTTCTTGCTCACCCAGCCGAGGATCAGGCCGGTCGGGAGGGTCAGGACGACGAAGCCGAACGCGAAGACCAGCGAGATCAGGATCAGCTGGGCCTCGGCCTCGATCATGTCCTTCATCAGGTAGGAGGCTTCGACGACGCCGATCGCGGAGGCGACCGTGGTGTTCTTCGTCAGCGCGATCAGCACGTTGGACAACGGGTTGACCACCGCACGGAACGCCTGAGGAAGGATGATCAGCCTCAGCACCTGCGTGAAGCTCAGCCCGAGTGCGCGCGCCGCCTCGGCCTGGCCGACCGGCACCGTGTTGATGCCGGAGCGCAGCGCCTCGCAGACGAAGGCGGCCGTGTAGGCGACCAGGGCGAGTACGGCCAGCCGGAAGTTGATGTCGTCGACGACGTCGGCACCGAGCATGACGCCCAGCGTCTGGTACAGACCCAGCGACGAGAACACGATGATCACGGTCAGCGGAATGTTCCGGACCACATTCACGTACGCGGTGGCGAAGCCGCGCATCAGGGGGACCGGGCTGACCTTCATGCCGGCCAGCAGCGTTCCCCATATGAGGGAGCCGAGGGCGGAGTAGACGGTGAGCTGCACCGTCACCCAGAAGGCCCCCAGCAGGTCGTAACCTTCAAGAAAGTCGAACACGATCTCCCGCGCTTCCGCGTGTAGGAGGGCACGGCGCGCCGCCGTTCACGAACGGCGCGCCCGGTCAGCCCTGCTTCACTTGACGATGTTGCCGATCTTCGGGGCGGGCTCGTTCTTGTAGTTCGCCGGGCCGAAGTTGTCCTTCACGGCCTTGTCCCAGGAACCGTCCGAGACCATCTTGGTGAGGGCGGCGTCGATCTTCTTCTTGAGGTCGGCGTCGCCCTTCTTCAGGCCGATGCCGTAGTTCTCGTTGGTCATCTTGAAGCCGGCCAGCTTGAACTTGCCCTGGAAGTTCTGCTGCGAGGCGTAGCCCGCAAGGATGCTGTCGTCGGTGGTCAGCGCGTCGATGACCTTGTTCTCCAGGCCGGTCAGGCACTCGGAGTAGCCGCCGTACGTCTGGAGCTGCGCCTTCGGCGCCAGCTTGTCCTTGACGTTCTTCGCCGAGGTCGAGCCGGCGACCGAGCACAGCTTCTTGTTGTTCAGGTCGGCCGGGGACTTGATCGAGTCGTCGTCGGCGCGGACCAGGATGTCCTGGTGGGCCAGCAGGTACGGACCGGCGAAGTCGACCTTCTGCAGGCGCTCGTCGTTGATCGAGTAGGAGGCGGCGATGAACTTCACGTCACCGCGCTCGATCGCCGTCTCGCGGTCGGCGCTCTTGGTCTCCTTGAAGACGATGTCCTTGGCGTCGTAGCCGAGTTCCTTGGCGACGTACGTGGCGACGTCGACGTCGAAGCCGGTGTACTTGCCGTCGGGGGTCTTCAGGCCGATGCCCGGCTGGTCGATCTTGATTCCGACCGTGATCTTCTTGCCGCCGCCCGAGCCGCCGTCCTCCTTGTCGGAACCACAGGCGGTGGCGGTCAGGGCGAGGGCGAGCACAGCGGCCGAGGCGGCGGTGACCTTACGAAGCTGCATGGTGGTTTTCCCTAGAGTTGACGCGATGTGAGTGATCGACCGGTCCGGGGCCCGGCGGTGCAGGATCGATCAGTGGTGAAGGATCTTCGACAGGAAGTCCTTGGCCCGGTCACTGCGCGGGTTGCTGAAGAACTGGTCGGGCGTGGCCTCTTCGACGATCTTTCCGTCCGCCATGAAGACGACGCGGTTCGCCGCTGAGCGCGCGAAGCCCATCTCATGGGTGACGACGACCATCGTCATGCCGTCCCGGGCGAGCTGCTGCATGACTTCCAGCACCTCGTTGATCATCTCGGGGTCGAGCGCGGAGGTCGGCTCGTCGAAGAGGATCACCTTGGGGTCCATCGCCAACGCCCGCGCGATCGCCACGCGTTGCTGCTGGCCGCCGGAGAGCTGGGCCGGGTACTTGTCGGCCTGCGTCGCCACGCCCACCCGGTCGAGCAGTGAACGGGCCTTGTCCTCGGCGGCCTTCTTGTCCGTCCTGCGGACCTTGACCTGGCCCAGCATCACGTTCTCGAGCACAGTCTTGTGCGCGAAGAGATTGAACGACTGGAAGACCATGCCGACATCGGCACGCAGCCTGGCCAGCTCCCTGCCCTCCTCGGGCAGCGGCTTGCCGTCGACCGATATGGCGCCCGAGTCGATCGTCTCCAAGCGGTTGATCGTGCGGCACAGCGTGGACTTCCCGGACCCGGAGGGCCCGATGACGACCACGACCTCGCCACGGGCGATGGTCAGGTCGATGTCCTGGAGCACATGCAGCGCGCCGAAGTGCTTGTTGACGTTGCTCAGTACGACAAGGTCGTTCGCCGCAGGTGCGGCGTCCTCGGCGCCCTTGGTCACTGAAACTCCGCTCATCGGCTTCTTGCTCCGTCCTCCTCGGTTGGGAAGGACCCTAGTGACGCAGTGCAACGAGCGTCATTACATCTGAGCGGAAATTGAGGATAACGATCCGGCGGCAACCGGACACTCCGTGTGAAGGGGACGGCCGGCGAGGTGCCCGGGGCGTACCGGGTGGATAACAGATGGCTCGATGCAATGGGCGGGCCCTTGACTGACGTACCCGTCATCGGAGTGGATGCCCTGGTACGCCATGACGTGAAACACCTCGATACGGGGAAGTGACGAGAGGCGTACGAGAAATCGCACCGACACCGCACCCGTGGGGACCGAACGCCGCGCCCACG
The DNA here is from genome assembly GCF_042887155.1 of Streptomyces sp. NPDC057963. Taxonomy (NCBI): domain Bacteria; kingdom Bacillati; phylum Actinomycetota; class Actinomycetes; order Kitasatosporales; family Streptomycetaceae; genus Streptomyces; species Streptomyces sp. NPDC057963. The sequence goes on along the minus strand of NZ_JBHVPX010000021.1, from coordinate 45,633 downwards.
GGAACCGACACCGCACCTTCGGAAGGGGGGCCATGAGACTGCTGCTCGTCGAGGACGACAACCACGTCGCGGCCGCCCTCTCCGCGATCCTCGCCCGGCACGGCTTCCGGGTGGTGCACGCGCGCAGCGGCGAGGAAGCCCTGCGGGCACTGCTGCCGACCGGCGCGGAGCCCTTCGGCGTCGTGCTCCTCGACCTCGGGCTGCCCGACCAGGACGGCTACGAGGTGTGCGGGAAGATCCGCAAGCGCACCTCCACCCCGGTGATCATGGTGACCGCGCGCGCCGATGTCCGGTCGCGGATCCACGGTCTCAACCTCGGGGCCGACGACTACGTGGTCAAGCCGTACGACACCGGCGAGCTCCTCGCCCGTATCCACGCCGTCAGCCGCCGCAAACCGGCCGGTGAGGACACCGTTTCCACACCCGTCGCCGCTCTGCGCCTCGGGCACGTCCAGATCGAGCTGCCCACCCGCCGGGTCAGTGTCGACGGTTCGGAAGTCCAGCTCACCCGCAAGGAGTTCGACCTCCTCGCGCTGCTCGCCCAGCGCCCCGGAGTGGTCTTCCGCCGGGAGCAGATCATCAGCGAGGTGTGGCGCACGAGCTGGGAGGGAACGGGGCGCACGCTCGAAGTGCACGTCGCGTCCCTGCGTTCCAAACTGCGGCTGCCCGCACTGATCGAGACGGTGCGCGGGGTCGGCTACCGCCTCGTCGCGCCGTCCGCGTAGAGGCGTACGTCTCAGGTGCGCACCCGGCTGCTTCCCCTGCTCATCATTCTCATGGCGAGCGTGCTGCTCGCCCTCGGCTTCCCGCTGGCCGTCAGCGTCGCCGCGGCCCAGCAGCAGCGCGTCGTCATCGACCGCATCGACGACACGGCCCGGTTCGCCGCACTCGCCCAGTTCGTCGCCGAACGGACCCCCGGTTACGAGGAGCGGCGCCGCATCCTGCGGAGCGAACTCGACACGTACGCGTCGGTGTACGGCATCCGCGCCGGTGTCTTCTACCGCGACGACAGCGCCATGGCGAAGGCGCCGGTCACCTGGCAGCTGCCGATCGAGGGGGAGGGGAGAGAGGCGTTCAAGGAGGCGCTCCTGGGGCGTCGCAGCCACGATCCGCCGCAGGTCTGGCCCTGGCAGAGGGGCAGGGTCGTCGTCGCCTCACCCGTCGTACGGGACGGGGACGTCGTCGCCGTCGTGGTCATCGACTCGCCCACCGCCGACATGCGCGCACGCACGCTGCGCGGCTGGTTGCTCATCGCGGCCGGCGAAGCGGTCGCGATGCTGGTGGCGGTGGGCGCCGCGATCCGGCTCACCGGCTGGGTGCTGCTGCCCGTACGGACCCTGGACGCGGCCACCCATGACATCGCCAGCGGCCGGATGAGATCCCGGGTCGCGGCCTCCGGAGGGCCGCCGGAACTCAGGCGCCTGGCCCGTTCGTTCAACGAGATGGCCGACAACGTCGAGGACGTGCTGGAGCAGCAGCGTGCCTTCGTCGCCGACGCCTCGCACCAGCTGCGCAACCCCCTTGCCGCGCTGCTGCTGCGGATCGAGCTCCTCGCGCTCGAACTCCCCGAGGGCAACGAGGAGATCGCCTCCGTACGCACGGAGGGCAAGCGCCTCGGGCAGGTCCTGGACGACCTGCTCGACCTGGCGCTGGCCGAACACGCCGCGGCGGATCTGCGGCTCACGGACATGGGCGCGCTCACCGCGGAACGCGTCGCGTCCTGGCGGCCGGTCGCCGAGGAGAAGGGCGTACGGCTCAGGGCGGACGGCTCGTCCGCCGTAGCGGCCTGGGCGGACCCCGTCGCCCTGTCGAGCGCCCTCGACGCCGTCATCGACAACGCCCTGAAATTCACCCCTGCCGGCGAAGAGGTCCTCGTCACGGTCGCCGCCGGTCGTGACGACGTCACGGTCGTCGTCGCCGACCGCGGACCGGGCCTCACCGCACAGGAGATGGAGCGCGTCGGCGACCGCTTCTGGCGCAGCGCCCGGCATCAGAACGTGCGGGGCTCCGGCCTCGGACTCTCCATCTCCCAGGCCCTCCTGGCCGCGGGCGGCGGCTCCATCGGCTACGCCGCCCACGAGCCGCACGGACTGCGGGTGACGGTGTCCGTGCCGCGCCAGGGCCCACAGGGCTGAGCGGGAGCGGGGAAGCGGCCGCCGGGATCAGGGCTTGACCGAGCGGTAGTACCGCCTGGCCCCCTCGTGCAGTGGCAGGGGATCGGTGTAGATCGCCGTACGCAGGTCCACCAGCTGGGCCGCGTGCACCTCGCGCCCGATCCGGTCCCGGCTGTCGATCACGGTCCGGGTGAACGCCTCGGTCAGCGCCGGATCCGTACGGTCCGTGGTCACCAGCACATTGGCGACCGCCACCGTCGGCACCGCCTGCCCCTGCTGCACGCTGTGGTAGGCGTCGGCGGGCATCACGGCCGACCGGTAGTAGCGGGCCGAACCGCCCGCGGCCTGAAGCTCCTTGATCAGCGGCGCCTCCAGCGGCACCAGCCGGATCGCGAACCGGTCCGAGAGCTCCTGCACGGCGGAGGTGGGCAGTCCGCCGGACCAGAAGAAGGCGTCGAGCAGGCCGTGCTCCAATTGCTCCGGCATGGTGTCGATGCCGTTGGGCACGGGCGTCACGTCGTTCGCCGGATCGAGACCGGCGGCCGTCATCAACCGGTCGGCGACCAGCCGTACGCCCGATCCCGGCTGCCCCACCCCGACGCGCTTGCCGATCAGGTCGGAGACCTTCCGCACCCCGGAGTCCCGGGGCACGACCAGCTGGATGTAGTCGTCGTAGAGCCGCACACAGCCCCGCAGCCGGGCCGCGCCGGGCCCGCCGCTGCTCAGATAGGTGGCCAGGGCATCGGTGGTGGCGATGGTGAAGTCGGCCTTCCCGGTCGCCACCCGCGCGATGTTCTGCTGCGAGCCCTCGCTGGTGCGCAGCCGTATCGACACCTGGGGCAGATCCTTGGCCAGGTCCCCCTTGAGCCGCTCGCCGTAGCGCTGGTAGACCCCGCTGCGCACGCCGGTGCTGAAGGTCAGCGTGCCGCTCGGAGCCGGCTTTCCGAGCGGGAGCAGCCACCACAGCACCAGCCCGAGCACGACGACGAGAGCGGCGCACGCCTGAAGCCTGCGCAGCCGGCCGATACGGGACAGTGCCTGGAACATGGCGGCGATCCTGCCAGCCCGTCCCGGCGATGACCAGGGCCGGACCGCCGCGGCCCCGGGACCTCGGCCCCGTACCCGGCCGAGGGGCCGTGATCCCGGGCGGCGGGGGTATGCATCGGTGGGGCCCGGCCGGAGCCCTTACCCTGGACGGGTGAGCGGCAACGACGTGGCTGGTGGAGTAGTGGACGGTTTGAAAACGTACGAGGTGCGCACCTACGGGTGCCAGATGAACGTCCACGACTCCGAGCGGCTGTCGGGGCTGCTGGAGGACGCGGGTTACGTACGTGCCGAGGACGGCTCCGACGGCGACGCCGACGTCGTCGTCTTCAACACGTGCGCGGTCCGGGAGAACGCCGACAACAAGCTCTACGGCAACCTCGGCCGGCTCGCCCCGATGAAGACCAGGCGGCCCGGCATGCAGATCGCCGTCGGCGGCTGCCTGGCGCAGAAGGACCGCGACACCATCGTCCGGCGGGCCCCCTGGGTGGACGTCGTCTTCGGCACGCACAACATCGGCAAGCTGCCGGTGCTGCTGGAACGCGCCCGCATCCAGGAAGAGGCGCAGATCGAGATCGCCGAATCCCTGGAGGCCTTCCCGTCCACGCTCCCCACCCGCCGCGAGTCCGCCTACGCGGCGTGGGTCTCCATCTCCGTCGGCTGCAACAACACCTGCACCTTCTGCATCGTCCCGGCGCTCCGCGGCAAGGAGAAGGACCGCCGCACCGGCGACATCCTCGCCGAGATCGAGGCACTGGTCGCCGAGGGCGTCTCGGAGATCACCCTGCTCGGCCAGAACGTGAACGCGTACGGCTCCGACATCGGCGACCGCGAGGCGTTCTCCAAGCTGCTGCGCGCCTGCGGGAGGATCGAGGGCCTGGAGCGGGTCCGCTTCACCTCGCCGCACCCCCGCGACTTCACGGACGACGTGATCGCGGCCATGGCCGAGACGCCCAATGTGATGCCGCAGCTGCACATGCCGATGCAGTCGGGCTCGGACACCGTCCTCAAGGCGATGCGGCGCTCCTACCGGCAGGAGCGCTTCCTGGGCATCATCGAGAAGGTGCGCGCCGCGATGCCGGACGCCGCCATCTCCACCGACATCATCGTGGGCTTCCCCGGCGAGACCGAGGAGGACTTCGAGCAGACCATGCACGCGGTCCGCGAGGCGCGCTTTGCCAACGCCTTCACCTTCCAGTACTCCAAGCGCCCCGGAACCCCGGCCGCCGAGATGGCGGGGCAGATCCCCAAGGAGGTCGTCCAGGAGCGGTACATGCGCCTGTCCGCCCTCCAGGAGGAGATCTCCTGGGAGGAGAACAAGAAGCAGGTCGGCCGGACGCTGGAGATCATGGTCGCGGAGGGCGAGGGCCGCAAGGACGGCGCCACCCACCGCCTCTCGGGCCGCGCCCCCGACAACCGCCTGGTCCACTTCACCAAGCCGGCCGAGGACGTGCGTCCCGGCGACGTGGTGACCGTCGAGATCACCTACGCCGCCCCGCACCACCTGCTCGCCGAGGGCGCTCCGGTGGGCGTACGGCGGACCCGGGCCGGGGACGCCTGGGAGAAGCGCACCGCCACCGAGGCCGCCAAGCCTGCCGGGGTGATGCTGGGGCTGCCCGGTATCGGCGTCCCGGCGCCGCTGCCGGCCGCGGCCGCCCCCGGCTGCGGCTGCGACTGACACTGGCGGGAGACGGACGGCGGCGGCCGGCGGGCTCGCCGCGCCCAACCAGTACGCTGCCCACCATGCTTGTCGCCGCCGCTGTCTGCCCCTGCCCGCCCCTGCTGGTACCCGAGGTCGCCGCCGGTGCCGCGCCCGAGCTCGACGCCCTGCGGGACGCCTGCTCCGACGCCCTCGGTGTGCTGGCCGCGGCCCGGCCCGATCTGCTGATCGTGACGGGGCCCGCGGACCACGCGGGCCGCGGACCCCACCCCGAGGGAGCCACCGGCACTTTCAAGGGCTTCGGCATCGATCTGGACGTCCGGCTCGGACGCGTCCACGGGGCCGTGACCGACCGCCCCCTTCCGCCGTCCCTGACCGTCGGCGCCTGGCTGCTCGCCCGTGCGCAGTGGGCCGCGGCGCCGGTGGAAGGGCTCGGCGTCGGCGAGCCGCTCGAAACGACTCGCTGTGCGAGCACCGGACGGGACCTGGCCGCCAGGGCGGAACGGGTGGCGCTGCTGGTCATGGGCGACGGCAGTGCCCGCCGCTCGCTCAAGGCCCCCGGCTATCTGGACGAGCGCGCCGAGGCGTTCGACGCGGCGGCCGCCTCGGCGCTGGGCAGCGCCGACCCCGGGGCGCTGATCGCGCTGGACGCGTCGCTGGCGTACGCGCTCAAGGCGGCGGGCCGGGCCCCCTGGCAGGTGCTCGCGGGCGCCGCCGAAGGCGCGGGCCTGGGCGGGCAGCTGCTGTACGAGGACGCTCCGTACGGCGTGGGCTACCTGGTCGCCGCCTGGTCCTGAGCGCGTCCGTGGCCGCGCGGGCACGGACGGCCGTGCGGCGTCGTCGCCCCACGGCCGTCCGTCCAGTTCGATCGGTTGGCCGGAATTCAGGAAGCGGGCGGCGTGCCCGGCGGCGTACCGCTCTCGTCCTGCTCGGTGCCGGCCTCCTTGTGCTCGGTGCCGGCCTCGTCGTGCCTGTGGGACAGGCGCTCGACTGCTTCCTTGGCCTTCCTCGTGCCGGACTCGATCTTGTCGCTGTACTTGCCCTTGGTCTTTTGGTCGACCGTCCGCGCGGCCTTGTCGAGACCCTGGTCGATCTTGTCCCCGTGCTGATGCGCGAGATCGCCGACCTTTTCCTTGGCGGGGCTCAGCTTCGCCTTCAAACTGTCCAGGAAGCCCATCGGGCACCTTCCCTGCTGGGGGACTTCGGTCGGGCGTGTTCTCCGGCCTCGCTGCCGAGCTGCCCCGGAGGGCGAACGGCAAACCATGAAAAAACGCCCGTATTCACTTAGGAATTCTACTGGTACGGCCGAAGATCCGCGCCGTTCGGAGCGGAAGCGGAGGTCAGCCGCCTCGCTCGTTCGGGAAGAGGGTCGGAGGTTTGCGAGACTGGGGCGGTGAGAAGCTCAGCTCCCGCACCGCGGGTCATCACCGTCGTCGGTCCCACTGCGGCCGGAAAGTCCGATCTGGGGGTATTCCTTGCTCAGCAGCTCGACGGCGAAGTGGTCAACGCCGACTCCATGCAGCTCTACCGGGGGATGGACATCGGCACCGCGAAGCTGACGCTGTCCGAACGCGGAAGCGTTCCGCATCATCTGCTGGACATCTGGGACGTCACCGAGACCGCCAGCGTCGCCGAGTACCAGCGGCTGGCCCGGGGGCAGATCGACCGGCTGCTCGCCGCGGGCCGTACCCCCGTCCTGGTCGGCGGCTCCGGGCTCTACGTGAAGGGCACCATCGACGCCCTGGAGTTCCCCGGCACCGAGCCCGACGTCCGGGCCAGGCTGGAGGAGGAACTGGCCGAGCGCGGTTCCGGGGCGCTGCACGCCCGGCTCGCCGCCGCCGACCCCGAAGCGGGCCGGGCCATCCTGCCGAGCAACGGCCGCCGGATCGTCAGGGCCCTCGAAGTCATCGAGATCACCGGCAAGCCCTTCACCGCCAACCTCCCGGGTAACGATGCGGTGTACGACACCGTCCAGATCGGCGTCGACGTGGCCCGCCCCGAACTCGACGAACGCATCGCCCTGAGGGTCGACCGGATGTGGGCGGCCGGACTCGTGGACGAGGTGCGGGACCTGGAGGCGCACGGCCTGCGCGACGGACGGACCGCGTCCAGGGCGCTCGGCTACCAGCAGGTGCTGGCCGCGCTGGCCCAGGAGTGCACCGAGGACGAGGCGCGCGCCGAGACCGTTCGCGCCACCAAGCGATTCGCGCGCCGCCAGGACTCGTGGTTCCGCCGCGACCCACGGGTCCACTGGCTCAATGGCGCCGCGGAGCATCGCGGGGAACTCCCGCACCAGGCGCTGGCGTTGGTCGAACGAGCGGTTACAGCCTGATCACGTGATGGCATCGGGAAGCCCTGCCCGTCATTTCGGTGACCGGGAGCGTGCCATCATCGAGCATCGATCGACCAGTGGAGTCCGAGTTGGGAGGGCGCGTGGCGATGGAGGCCGGCCCTCGCGACACAGGACACGACGCACCGGACGCGCTGCACGACGCAGGAAGCTTGAGCCCGGACGGGCCCGATGAGCTCGACGTGACCCCCGAGGTCGAGGTCGAGCTGCGGCCCGCGCGGCGTCTGCGCATCTGGCAGCTCGCGCCGATCGTCATGCTCGCCACCGTGGGATCGCTGATGTTCGCGTTCCCGCTGGCGTTCGAATTCGGCGACGGCGGCGCGGTCGTCGCCATGCTGGGTCTGCTGATCAGCTGCTGCGCCGCGGGCTGGGGCATGATGGCCGCCCGCCGCGTGGGATACACCTGGCCCGGACTCCCGCAGCGGGGCTCGGGCGAGAGGGCCGACTGGCGCGTGATCGCCCTGTACGTCGCCGTGTGCGCAGCGCTGGTCGCCCTGTCCGTCTGGCGCGTGGCCCGGCTCCGCTGACGGCCTCGGCGGCTCCGTCGGCGCGCCGCCGGTCCGGCGCCCGGATCCCTGTCCTCTTCCGCGCGCCGTCGCGCGGCCCGATCTCGTCGTCTGCCGGTGCCGCCTCGTACAGTTGCTCCGTGAGCACCTCGCAGATCACCTTCCTCAAGGGCCACGGCACCGAGAACGACTTCGTGATCGTTCCCGACCCGGACAACGCCTTCGACCTGCCCGCGTCCGCCGTCGCCCGGCTGTGCGACCGCCAGGCCGGCATCGGTGGCGACGGGCTGCTGCATGTCGTACGGTCCGCCGCGCACCCGGAGGCGCGGGCCATGGCAGACGGGGCCGAGTGGTTCATGGACTACCGCAACGCCGACGGCTCGATCGCCGAGATGTGCGGCAACGGCGTACGGGTCTTCGCCCACTATCTGCGGCGTGCCGGGCATGTCGAGGAGGGCGACCTCGCCGTCGCGACCCGGGGCGGCGTGAAGAAGGTGCACATCGCCAAGAGCGGCGACATCACGGTCTCCATGGGGCGCGCGCTGCTCCCCGAGGACGGCGTCACGGTCAGCGTGGACGGCCGCAGCTGGGCCGCCCGCAACGTGAACATGGGCAATCCCCACGCGGTCGCCTTCGTCGACGACCTGGCGCACGCCGGCGATCTGCTCTCCGTCCCGCCGTACAGCCCTGCCGCCGTCTACCCCGACGGCGTCAACATCGAGTTCGTCGTGGACCGCGGGCCGCGCCACGTCGCCATGCGGGTCCACGAGCGCGGTTCGGGCGAGACCCGCTCCTGCGGCACGGGTGCCTGCGCCGTGGCCGTCGCCGCGGCCCGCAGGGACGGCGTCGATCCCGCGGAGACCGGAAACCCGGTCACATACACGGTCGATCTGCCCGGCGGCACCCTCCTGATCACCGAGCGGCCCGACGGCGCGATCGAGATGACCGGAGCCGCCGTGATCGTCGCCGAAGGCACGATCGACCCGGCCTGGCTCGAAACGGTGATCGGCTAGAGCTTCGCTCGAATGGGTGATCCGTTTCACGCTGGGCGAGAGCCGGACTCGGCCACGTGGTGGGCTCGGTAGCATCAAGCACCGGCCCGGAGGCGCGACCGCGCCCTCCCACCGCCGGTCGACGTCGCCGGAGGTGCCCCATGAGTGCAGAGGCCGCCAACCCAGGTGCTCCCATCCGCAGACGGGGCCGGCCCCGGATCGATCTCCGCAGGCTCGGCCGCGTCGCGCTGCTCGGTCCTGTCTCCCGGGGCCGGCTGCCCGACGCGATCGGTCATGTCGCCGAGGCCCATCGGGCCCACCACCCGGATGCCGACCTCTCCGTCCTGCACCGGGCGTACGTACTCGCGGAGTCCTCGCACCGCGGGCAGATGCGCAAGAGCGGCGAGCCGTACATCACGCACCCGCTCGCCGTCACACTGATCCTCGCCGAGCTCGGCGCCGAGACCACGACGCTCACCGCCTCGCTGCTCCACGACACCGTCGAGGACACCGAGGTGACTCTCGATCAGGTACGGGACCAGTTCGGCAAAGAGGTCTGCTACCTCGTCGACGGCGTCACCAAACTCGAAAAGGTCGACTACGGGGCAGCGGCCGAGCCCGAGACCTTCCGCAAGATGCTGGTCGCCACCGGGGACGACGTCCGGGTGATGTCGATCAAGCTCGCCGACCGGCTGCACAACATGCGCACCCTCGGCGTGATGCGCCCCGAGAAGCAGGCCAGGATCGCCAAGGTCACCCGGGACGTGCTGATCCCGCTGGCCGAACGGCTCGGAGTCCAGGCACTCAAGACCGAACTGGAGGACCTCGTCTTCGCGATCCTCCACCCCGAGGAGTACGCGCACACCCGCGCACTGATCGCCGCCGCGTCCGCCCGGCCGGACGCCCCCGGCGCCGCAGCCAGGGACCCGCTCGCGGCCATCGCCGAGAACGCCGGGGCGGTACTGCGGGAGGCCGGCATCCCGGCGGAAGTCCTCATCAGGCCGCGCCACTACGTCTCCGTGCACCGGGTCAGGGTCAAACGCGGCGAACTGCGCGGCACCGACTTCGGCCGCCTGCTGGTCCTCGTCGGGGAAGACGCCGACTGCTACGCCGTGCTCGGTGAACTGCACACCTGCTTCACGCCGGTGATCTCCGAGTTCAAGGACTTCATCGCCGCCCCCAAGTTCAACCTGTACCAGTCACTGCACACCGCGGTCGTGGGCCCCGACGGGGCGGTCGCCGAAGTCCTCATCCGTACGCACCGGATGCACAAGGTCGCCGAGGCAGGCGTCATCGCCCTCGGCAATCCGTACGCCGCGGACAACGGCTCCGGGCCCCAGACCGCCGAACCCTCGGACGGGGAGCGCGCCGACCCGACCCGGCCCGGCTGGCTCTCCAGGCTCCTCGCGTGGCAGCAGTCCGCCCCGGACTCCGACACCTTCTGGACCACGCTCCGCGCCGACCTCGCCCAGGACCGGGAGATCACGGTCTTCCACACCGGCGGCGGCACGCTCGGGCTCCCTGCCGGAGCCAGCTGCGTCGACGCCGCCTACGCGCAGTACGGGGACGAGGCGCACCGCTGCATCGGCGCCCGGGTCAACGGCCGGCTGGCCACCCTCGGCACCGTACTGAGCGACGGCGACACCGTGCAGCTGCTGCTTTCCGAGGACGCCGGATCCGGCCCGTCGCCCGACTGGCTCGACCACGCCCGCACCCCCGCCGCCCGCATCGCCATCACGGGCTGGCTCGACACCCATCCCGCGGACGCCCGGAATCCGCACAGCAGCAGGCCCACGGAGCCCAGGCCGTCCGAACCGCAGCCCCAGGTGCCCGGCACCGACTGGGCCGGGGACGGCACCGCGGACGCCGTGGTGGACCGGCCGGACGCGACCGTACGTCTCGCGGGCTGCTGCACCCCCGCACCCCCCGACGCCGTCACCGGGTTCGTCGTGCGCGGCGGCGCCGTCACCGTGCACCGGCTGAAGTGTCCCGCGGTGTCGCGGATGCAGTCCGTCGGCCGGGTGCCGGTCCCGGTGACCTGGGGCGATGCGGCCGGGTGCCGGGTCACCCTGATCGCCGAGTCCTTCGGACGCCCCCGGCTGCTCGCCGATCTGACCGAGGCGATCGCCACGGCGGACGCGGCGATCATCTCCGCCACCGTCGAACCGCCCAGCGAACAACGCGTCCGCCACACCTACACCTTGCAGCTCCCCGACGCAGCCGGGCTCCCGGCGCTGATGCGTGCGATGCGTGACGTCCCCGGGGTGTACGACGTGAGCCGCGCCCGGCATCCGGCAGCCACCGTCTGACTTCCGCCGACTCCCGCGCCCGGTTCCCCGTCCGATTCCGCCGCACAGCGCCATCTGCCTCGGCGATCTCGTTCGAGTGGCGCGGCGCGCGCCACACCTGTCCCGGCGGGAGTCGCTGGTAGCGGTAGTTCATGCCGTTCATCTCCCGCCGTCTGCGGGCCGCCCTGCTGGCCACCGCATCGGCCGCCCTCATCGCCGCCACTCTCCCCGCCCCCGTGCCGCTCGGCATCGGCGACCCCCTCTTCCCGCACCTCGGCAATCCCGGATACGACGTCCTGTCGTACGACATCGGACTGACCTACCGGGGCAGCAACAGCGAGCCGCTGGAGGCCGTGACCACGATCGACGCGCGGACGACCGAGCCGCTGGACCGGATCAACCTCGACTTCACCCGGGGCACGGTCCGAACGGTCGAAATCAACGGTCTGCGCGCCGACTTCGCCGTGGCGGACGAGGACCTGGTCATCCAGCCGCCCGGCCGGCTCCCGGCGGGAGTGCCGCTGCGCATCACCGTCCGGCACACCAGCGACCCGCGCGGCGACCGGGAAAGCGGCGGCTGGCTGCGCACCGCCGACGGACTGGCCATGGCCAATCAGGCCGACGCCGCACACCGGGTCTTCCCGAGCAACGACCACCCGGCCGACAAGGCGTACTTCACCTTTCGGATCACCGCCCCCAAGGACCTGACGGTGGTCGCCAACGGTCTGCCCGCCGGCAGGACCCGGCACGGTGCCGACACCACCTGGACCTACCGGACCGATCACCCCATGGCCACCGAACTGGCCCAGGTCACCATCGGCCGTTCCACCGTCCTGCGACGCACCGGGCCGCACGGACTGCCGGTACGCGACGTGGTGCCGAGTGCCGACCGCAAGCGGCTGGAACCCTGGCTCGCCAAGACACCCGCCCAGCTGGAGTGGATGGAACAGCAGGTCGGCCGCTACCCCTTCGAGACGTACGGGCTGCTGGTCGCCGCCACCGAGACCGGCTTCGAGCTGGAGACCCAGACGCTCTCGCTCTTCGAACGGTCCCTGTTCACCCGGACCGCCTCTCCCGAGTGGTACGTCGACTCGATCATGGTGCACGAGCTCGCCCACCAATGGTTCGGCGACAGCGTCTCCCCGCACGCCTGGTCCGATCTGTGGCTCAACGAGGGACACGCCACCTGGTACGAGGCACGCTACGGGGAGGAGCACGCAGGCAAGCCGCTGGAACGCCGCATGCGTGAGGCGTACGTCAAGTCCGACGGCTGGCGCGCGGCCGGTGGCCCCCCGGCCCGCCCCGACACCCCGGCGCCCGGACAGAAGCTCAGCCTGTTCCGGCCGGTGGTGTACGACGGCAGCGCACTGATCCTCTACGCGCTGCGCCAGGAGATCGGCGAGAACGCGTTCGACCGGCTGGAGCGGCGCTGGGTGAAGAAGCACCGCGACGCCAACGCCGCCACCACCGACTTCGTGCGGCTGGCGTCGCAGACCGCGGGCCACGACCTGACCTCGTTCTTCGACGGCTGGCTGTACGGCGCGAAGACCCCGCCGATGCCGGGGCACCCGGACTGGCACAGCGCCAAGCCCGCCGGACAGCGATAAACCCGAGTGACGAGCTCGGCGGACCATGCCACTATCGACGGGTCGCCGCGGCGGCCCGACCGCGGATTCCCGACTGGTGGGAATCATCGGGAGAGGTCACGCGTTGTGACTGATGTAACGGATTTCAATCGACGTAAGGATCCAATGACCTCCTCTTCTTCCCTTCCCCAGGACGCGCAGAAAGCGCAGAGCGCCACGGAGAATGCCACCGAGAGCCTCACCGAGAGCCTTCGGGCCGACGCCCTGATGGAAGAGGACGTCGCCTGGAGCCACGAGATCGACGGAGAGCGGGACGGCGCACAGCTCGACCGCTCCGAGCGCGCCGCCCTGCGGCGTGTGGCGGGACTCTCCACCGAGCTCGAGGACGTCACCGAGGTCGAGTACCGGCAGCTGCGCCTGGAGCGCGTGGTGCTGGTCGGCGTCTGGACCTCGGGGACCGTGCAGGACGCGGAGAATTCCCTCGCGGAGCTGGCCGCACTCGCGGAGACGGCGGGTGCTCTGGTGCTCGACGCCGTCTTCCAGCGCCGCGACAAGCCCGACCCCGCCACCTACATCGGCTCGGGCAAGGCGCTGGAACTGCGCGACATCGTCCTCGAATCAGGGGCCGACACCGTCGTCTGCGACGGTGAGCTCAGCCCCGGCCAGCTGATCCATCTGGAAGACATCGTCAAGGTCAAGGTGGTCGACCGGACCGCTCTGATTCTCGACATCTTCGCCCAGCACGCCAAGTCCCGGGAGGGCAAGGCGCAGGTCTCGCTGGCGCAGATGCAGTACATGCTGCCGCGGCTGCGCGGCTGGGGTCAGTCGCTCTCCCGCCAGATGGGCGGCGGCGGTTCCAGCGGTGGTGGCGGCATGGCCACCCGCGGCCCCGGTGAGACCAAGATCGAGACGGACCGGCGTCGGATCCGCGAGAAGATGGCGAAGATGCGCCGGGAGATCGCGGAGATGAAGACCGGCCGCGAGATCAAGCGCCAGGAGCGCAAGCGCAACAGGGTGCCGTCGGTCGCCATCGCCGGCTACACCAACGCGGGCAAGTCCTCGCTGCTCAACCGGCTGACCGGTGCGGGCGTCCTCGTGGAGAACGCGCTGTTCGCCACCCTGGATCCGACCGTGCGACGGGCCGAGACGCCGACCGGCCGGATCTACACCCTGGCCGACACGGTCGGGTTCGTACGGCATCTGCCGCACCACCTCGTCGAGGCGTTCCGCTCCACCATGGAGGAGGTCGGTGAATCCGACCTGATCCTGCACGTGGTGGACGGCTCGCACCCGGTGCCGGAGGAGCAGCTCGCCGCGGTGCGCGAGGTGATCCGCGAGGTGGGCGCGGTGGACGTGCCCGAGATCGTGGTGATCAACAAGGCGGACGCGGCCGATCCGCTGGTGCTGCAGCGGCTGCTGCGCATCGAGAAGCACGCGATCGCCGTATCGGCGCGCAGCGGTGTCGGTATCGAGGAGCTGCTCGCACTCATCGACACCGAACTGCCCCGGCCGTCGGTCGAGATCGAGGCACTCGTGCCGTACACCCGGGGCGGGCTCGTCTCCCGGGTGCACGCCGAGGGTGAGGTGATCTCCGAGGAGCACACGTCGGAGGGCACCCTGCTCAAGGCGCGGGTCCATGAGGAACTGGCGGCCGACCTCTCCTCGTTCGTCCCCGTGGCGCACTGACCGCAACAGCCGGTACGGCCGCGTACGGACCGATGGCCCGCTCCCCTCGTCGGGAGCGGGCCATCGGGCGTTCGGGCGCCGGGTGTGCCGGTGGCCGCCACCGAGTCGTTGACCGGACTACCGCAGGACACGCCGAGCAGGAGCGCATCCCCCGCCTGGTCTAGTCGGTAGACGTTGCGCCATCCGAGAACGAAGGAGCGCAACGGAGTTGAACGAGCAATCCCGTGACGTCCGCACCATCCAACTCCCGCAGTGGGGACGGGTGGCTACAGACCCAGGTGTCGTGCCCTGGTTGGTCTTCGATGAGGAGGGGAAAATCCTGCAGCCGGTCCGCAGGTTCCTGATCGACTTCATCGCCCGGGACAACCGGGCCGGCAGCGTACGCAGTTACGCCTACGATCTGCTGCGCTGGTGGCGGTGGCTTCGGGTGGTCGATGTCGAGTGGAACCGTGCCACCTCGGCGGAGGTGCGGGACTTCGTCCTGTGGCTCCGGGCCGCGACGAAGCCCCGCAGGTCGGCACGTACACATTCCGCGTCTACCGCGGGCACCACGAATCCGATCACGAAGAAGACCTACCTGGACGGCCACTACAAGCCGCGGACCAGCCGCCACAGCAACGCAGTGCTGCGCAGCTTCTACGACTTCTGGATCGAGACCGGCAGCGGCCCGCTTGTCAACCCGGTGCCGCCGGCACGGTCCAACCGGCGCCGGCCGCACGCCCACCACAATCCGCTGGAGCCGTTCCGGGGCGAGGGACGGCTGCGCTACAACCCGAAGGTCCCCAAGCGGCGCCCACGGCAGATGCCCGACGAACGGTGGAACGAGCTGTTCACGGCCCTGCGCTCCAACCGGGACCGAGCGATCTTGGCCCTGGCGGTCAGCAACGGTGCCCGCGCCGCAGAACTGCTGGGCGTGCGCGGGGTCGATCTCGACTGGGGTGACCAGCTCGTGCGCGTCGTGCGCAAGGGCACACTCGCCGAGCAATGGCTGCCAGCCAGCCCGGAGGCGTTCATCTGGATTCGCCTCTACCTGGCCGAAGGCCCGCCGCAGGACCCGCAGGCCCCGCTGTGGTGGACCCTGCGCCGCCGTGACCACGGCGAAGGACTGGCCTACCAGGTCATGAACTACGAGGCGCTTCGGGCGGTTTTCCGCCGGGTCAACGCGCTGCTGGGCACAAACTGGTCGATGCACGACCTGCGGCACACGGCAGCCCTGCGCATGGCCCGGGACGAGAGCCTGTCGCTGCGGGACGTGCAGACCATCCTCGGTCACGCCCACCTGTCCACCACGGCGGACATCTACCTGGTGGAGGAAGAAGCCCAGGTCATCCGCCGTGTCCAGGAGCACTTGGCCGAGGTGAAAGACCGGGCGAAGATCCCGCCGCCAGCGGTGGCGGGCGGCTACAAGGCCAGCGACCTTGACGTGCTGTTCGGACACAAAACCCTGACCACCACCCAGGCATACCTCGCGGTCTTCCAGGACGACCTGATCCGCACCTACCGCGGCTTCCTTGACCGACGCCGCGCTGACCGGCCGCAGGACGAATACCGCGAGCCCACCGAGCAGGAGCGGCACGACTTCCAGCAGCACTTCGAACTACGCAAGGTCTCCCTCGGCACCTGTGGCCGCCCCTACGGAACCCCCTGCAAGCACGAGCACGCCTGCATCCGCTGCCCGGTCCTCCAGATCGATCCCCGCCAGCGACTACGCCTCATCGAGATCATCCGCGAACGCATCCGCGAAGCCCGCGGCAACGGCTGGCTCGGTGAAGTCGAAGGACTTCAGGTCAGCCTCGACGCCGCCACCGCCAAGCTCAACAGCCTCAAGCGCACCCCCACCGATGGCCGACCGGAACTGGTCGACCTCGGTATGCCCCTCTTCACCGAGCGAGCGCTTCTTCACCAGAGGGTTGATCTGGGTGAGTACGGCGTCGACGTGTGGGCGGATCTGGGACCTCAGCTCATCGCTCCAGGCCTCGTCCTGGTAGTGGCAGGTGCGGTATAGGTCCCGCGCATGCTCCAGCACGGGGCGGTGCTCCAAGGGCAGCCGGTCGAGGACCCAGTCGGCTGCCGCGTCCTTCGCCCGGATCTCTCCCGTGACGAGCGTGGACCAGATGCGGGCAAGCGTCAGCAGGACGTTTCGGGTGTCCTCGTCCAGCTCGGCCAGGAGCTCGGGGACACCCTCCACGCTCGCCCGCACGAGGTCGGCGTCCGGCACGGGGGAGAGAACCTCCGCAGGGCGCGGCCCTGTCAAGGGACGATCACCGGCCAGAAGCACTGTGAGTACAAGGGCCAGGTCAGGTATTGGTGCCGGCTGCGGAGTGCCGCCAGCCAGGGAGGCTTCGCGCAGCCACTCGCCCCAGAGGAAGTCCCCAATTGGAGGGAACCGCCACGGGCGGACCTCCGACTGGACAACGACAGTGAGTTCCACTGGCCGGACTTCGGGGGTTAGACCGGAGATGTCCAGCAGCCCCTCGACCAGAGCGCGCCGCTGCCGATCCTCCAGACTCGTCTGTGTCACGGCGAGGACGTCCAGGTCACTGGCCGGGCGTAGGCCACCGAGCACCGAGGAGCCATGAAGGTACGTCCCCACGAGTTCCGGTCCCACGATGTCCCGGACCAGCTCGATGGTCTGCTCAAGCTGAGAGGGCAGGGCGATGGTGCCGTCGGACAGTTCTTGATCACTCATCCCACGATCGTCGCGATTCGTAAGCATCCAGACAAACGAATACTTCCGCCCATGCTGTGGCCACAGCAGCTGTCGATGCGGCATGGGGGCAAGATCATTTTCTTAGTCCGGAAAAGGCTGCCGTACCTCTCGCTCATCGTGGTGGAGACGCCCTGCGCGCCCTTGCCCAGGCGAGGTCCGGCGAGCCGGCCCATGCACCGCTGCCCGGGTTCTCCGGGTCATTGACGACTGTGCCCGAGCAGACCATGGACCCCTCGGGGGAGTCGAAGTACACCTTGCCGACCGGGGCGGCGTAGCCGTGATACGGAGTCTTCTCGCGCTCGGCCCTGACCGGGGCGGGCTCCGGGACGGTGACGCCCTGGTCGCCGGAGAGGTCACCGGCCGCCACGGTCTCCGCCGGATCCTTGGCGGACCTACGGTGTGGACCGTGCTCCGTGCCACGCGGACACCGCCCACCCGGAGCGCCGGAAGGGCCCCGGCGGGCAACTGCCGCGCAGGGGCCCCGATGGACCGTCACCGTCACCCGGACCGCGCCGGGTGACGGTCCGTCGTCACTGTCCCGCGTACTTCTTGCTGACCGACTCGTACACCGCCTTGGCCTCCTTGCCGAACCGCGGCCCGGCCAGCCAGCCGGCCGTCACCGGGCCGATGGAGGTGTTCGAGACCAGCGCGGGCTTGCCGTCCTGGCCCGCCGCGACCCATCCGCCGCCGGACGAGCCGCCGGTCATGGTGCAGCCGATGCGGTACATCGTGGGGTCCTGTGCGGTCAGCGAGATCCGGCCGGGCTTGTCCGCGCACTGGAACGCCTTCTGGCCGTCGTACGGCGGCGCGGCCGGGAAGCCGGTGGCCGTCATGCCGGCGATCTCCGGCACGGCCGGGGCGTTGAAGTCCACGGGCAGCGCGGAGCCGACCGTCTCCTCCAGGGACTTGCCCGCCGAGCCCTTCTCCGGCGTGACATGCAGCACCGCGAAGTCGTACGGAGCACCCTGCCCGCCGACCGAGGAGCCCTGCGAGATCCACTGGTCGGACGTCTGCGCCCACTGACCCCACCACACGCCGTAGGGCGCGATCTCCTGCTTGGTCGCCTTCTCCAGCTCGGCCGTCGACAGGCCGCCGTTGTTGTACGACGGAACGAAGGCGATGTTGCGGTACCAGCCGCCCTTCTTGCCGGCGTGCACGCAGTGTCCGGCGGTCCACACCAGGTTGGACTTCCCGGGGTGCGCCGGATCCTTGACCACGGTCGCGGAGCAGACCATGGAGCCCTCGGGACTGTCGAAGAGCAGCTTCCCGGACTCCGAGGCGTTGGCGTGGTACGGCGTCCGGACACCGGCGGCCTGGACCGGCGCGGGCGTCGGGTCCGTCACGCCCACGTCGCCCGAGATGTCATTGTCGACCGGCTTCTCCGGCGCCTTGTCGGCATCCCGCATCCGGTCCGGGTCCCAGAGGCCCTCGATGATCGGGTTGACGAAATCCTTGGCCTCGCGCAGCCACTTGTCCCTGTCCCAGTTCTTCCACTCGCCGTTCTTCCACTGGTCGAGGTCGATCCCGTGCGCCTTGAGCCGGTCCTTCAGATCGTCCGGAATGGTGATCTTGCCGTCCGAGGACTGGCCGGCCGGGCTGCTCGGCTTGTCGCTCGCGTTGTCCTCCTCCGGCCCGCAGGCGGTGGCGGTGAGCGCGAGGACGGCGGCGACCGCGGCCACGGTGAGCGTCGAGGAACGCGCGCGGCGTGAGTTCCCCCGACGGGTGGCGGGAACTGGTCGAATGAGTCGCATGTGGTGATCCCCCTGGGACTTCGTAACTCAACGCTTCTGTACTGCACTTCGGGTGCCGCTCCGGACCGGCCGCGCCGAATGTCCGACGGGCAGTCGAAAGAATGCCCGAGCTCTCCGTGCGGCCCCCACTATGCCGGTGCCGATGGGGACGGTGTGCGGCAGGGGCACGGTTCCGCCCCCGCAAGGATCTTCGGATTTACCCGTGATCCGCCGCGCCCGGCGTCGTTGGTACGTGCGAGGGACTCGAAGGAAGCGTTCATCCCCGCAGTCCGTCCATGTACCGACGTACCGACGTACAACGCAACCGTTACAGCGGGAGGACCAACAGCCGTGGCCGTGACCGAATCAGCTCCGGTGGCAGCACCGGCGGTGCACGAGGGGATCCTGCGCCGCCAGTCGCTGCGTGAGTCCGCCGCCCGTACCTACGCGCGCTCACTGCCGATCGTGCCGGTACGGGCCCGTGGGATGACCATCGAGGGCGCGGACGGACGGCGGTACCTCGACTGCCTCTCCGGGGCCGGGACCCTGGCCCTCGGGCACAACCACCCGGTGGTCCTGGAGGCGATCAGGAAAGTGATCGACTCGGGCGCACCGCTGCACGTGCTGGACCTCGCGACCCCGGTCAAGGACGCCTTCACCACGGAGCTGTTCGCCACCCTGCCGCGGCGGTTCGCCGACAACGCCCGGATCCAGTTCTGCGGACCGGCCGGCACGGACGCCGTGGAGGCGGCGTTCAAGCTGGTCCGGGCCGCGACCGGCCGCAGCGGACTCCTCGCCTTCACCGGCGCCTACCACGGGATGACGGCGGGAGCCCTGGCCGCCTCGGGCGGTGCCGAGGACGTCCGGGTGACGCGGCTCCCCTTCCCGCAGAACTACCGCTGCCCCTTCGGCATCGGCGGCGCCCGCGGCGCGGAGATCGCCGCCCGGTGGACCGAGAACCTCCTGGACGACCCCAAGGGCGGCACACCCGCGCCGGCCGCCATGATCCTCGAACCGGTGCAGGGAGAGGGCGGCGTGAACCCCGCCCCCGACGAGTGGATGCGTCGGATGCGTGAGATCACCGAGAGCCGGTCCGTCCCCCTGATCGCCGACGAGGTCCAGACGGGCGTGGGCCGCACCGGCGCCTTCTGGGCGGTCGAGCACAGCGGGATCGTGCCCGATGTGATGGTGCTCTCCAAGGCCATCGGCGGTTCTCTCCCGCTCGCGGTGATCGTCTACCGCTCCGAGCTCGACACCTGGCAGCCGGGCGCTCACGCGGGCACCTTCCGGGGCAACCAACTCGCGATGGCGGCCGGCACGGCCACCCTCTCCTTCGTGCGGGAGAACCACCTCGCCGAGCGCGCCGCGACGCTCGGCGCCCGGATGCTCGCGCGCCTCCAGGCGCTGGCCACCGACCACCCGTCCATCGGAGACGTCCGCGGACGGGGCCTGATGATCGGTGTGGAGCTCATCGATCCCGAGGCCGCTCCGGAAGGCGCCAACCCGGAGCCACCGCCCGCCCCGGCCCTCGCCGCCGCCGTCCAGCAGGAGTGCCTGCGCCGCGGGCTCATCGTCGAACTCGGCGGACGCCACTCCACCGTCGTACGCCTCCTCCCGCCCCTCACCCTCACCGACGAACAGGCGACAGCGGTCGTGGACCGCCTCGCCGACGCCCTGGCAGCCGCCGAGCGTCTGCCGCACCGCAGGACCACGACCGGGTCGATCCGCTGACCCCGGACACCCTCACAAGGAAGACCGCCGTGAACCCCACCCCCGCGCCCCAGGCCGACGGCCCTCCCCCCACCGAGCAGCGAGGACAGGCCGGGCACACCGGCGGTCTCGTCGTCGAACAGACCACCGTGCCGCGCCAGAAAGCGGCACCGCACGACGAGCAGTACACCCCGAAGTGCCCGGAGACCGGTGCGAGCCCCGCCGATCTCCTCGACCATCCGGACCCGCTCCGGGCCGCCGACACCGCGGGTGTCGAGAATCTGCTCCGCTGCTGGGTCCGGGAGAGCGGCCTCTCCCGGCCGGTCGGGGACACGCTCCGGATCCCCCTCCCCGCAAGCGGAACCGCTCTGCTCGTCCCCGTCGTCTACTGGTCCGCCACGGGCTGGCACCGCTTCGGCGCGCCTGCCCTGGAGGCGGCGCCCGAAGGAGCACCGGCCGCCGACGCCGTCACAGTCGCCGCCCTCCTGGGCCGCGAGGCCGACCACCACGCAAGCGCCGACATGGTGGCCCGGGTCGCCGACTCGGTACGGCGGACGGCCGGCTTCATCGCCGAGCGGCGCCGCACCCCCGACGCCCCGGTCGAAGCGGACCTCTTCCTCACCGCCGAGCAGTCACTCCTCCTCGGCCATCCGCTCCACCCCACCCCCAAGAGCCGCGAGGGCCTCTCCGACTCCGAATCCCGCCGCTACTCACCCGAGGTGCACGGCTCCTTCCTCCTGCACTGGATGGCTGTCGACCGGTCCGTACTGGCAGCCGACTCCGCCTGGACCGACGGAGGCCGTCCGGTGCCGGCCACGGAACTGGTCACCTCCCACGCCGAAGGGCTGCGGCTCCCCGGCAACACCGCACCGATTCCGCTGCACCCCTGGCAGGCCCGCGAACTCGGCCACCGGCCCGAGGTGATCGCCCTGCTCGACGCCGGACTCCTTCACGACCTGGGACCGCACGGGAAGCACTGGTACCCCACCTCCTCCGTCCGTACGGTGCACCGGCCCGGTGCCGAGGTCATGCTCAAGCTCTCCCTCGGCGTGCGCATCACCAACTCCCGGCGTGAGAACCTCCGCAAGGAACTCCACCGCGGAGTCGAGGTCCACCGGCTCCTTCGCAGCGGACTCGCCGCGCAGTGGCACGCCGTCCACCCGGGCTTCGACATCGTCCGCGACCCCGCCTGGCTTGCCGTCGACGGCCTGGACGGAGAGCCCGTCGCGGGCCTCGACGTGATGCTGCGCCACAACCCGTTCGGTCCGTGCGACGATGCCGTCTGCATCGCCGCACTCACCGCCCCGCGCCCCCGGTCCGGCCGCACCGTCATGCGCTCACGCATCGCCGAGATCGTCCTCTCCCTGGCCACCGCCACCGGAAGAACCGTGGGAGCCGTGGCCACCGAGTGGTTCCTGCGCTACCTCGACCGCGTCGTACGCCCCGTGCTGTGGCTCGACGGCCATGCCGGCGTCGCCCTCGAAGCCCACCAGCAGAACACCCTGGTGCTCCTCGACCTCCACGGCTGGCCCGTCGGCGGCCGATACCGCGACAACCAGGGCTACTACTTCCGGGAGTCCCACCGCGCCGCACTGGAACAGCGGCTCACCGGCATCGGATCGGCCAGCGACACCTTCGTCTCGGACACGGTCACCGACGAACGCTTTGCCTACTACCTCGGCATCAACAACGTGTTCGGCCTGATCGGAGCCCTCGGTGCCCAGAATCTTGCCGACGAACACGTGCTCATCGCCGCGTTCCGCCGGTTCCTCGGCTCGGCCGCCGCACTGGGCTCCCCGCTGCCCGCGCATCTGCTGGACAACCCCCACCTGCGGTGCAAGGCCAACCTGCTGACCCGGTTGCACGGCCTCGACGAACTCGTCGGCCCCGTCGACACCCAGTCCGTCTACGTCACCATCGCCAACCCGCTGTACGCCTGAAGGAACATGACCACCGCCTGAACCGCCGAGAGGAGAGCGACACCGTGGCTCCCGCCGATGCCCACACCGACGCCAGTCCCGGACCTTCCCCACAGACCGACACGGGCGCCGAGGACACCCTGGACCTGCCGCTCTCAGAAGAACTTCTCGCCGTGTTCGAGGAGGACACACCGGCCGCCTGGGCACGGCCACTACCGCTCGACCGGCCCGCGTCATCCACACCGGATGGCGTGGGCCCGGCAGGGCGCACGCGGGCGACCGCGAGCAGGGCGGCCTCCTCCGATCTGCTCGACCACCCGGCCGACTGGGGACCGGTGGCCACCCCGGCCGGAGTGTTCCAACTCGTCCCCGTCCGGCTGGAACGCGACCTCCCCGTGATCAGCCGCTGGATGAACGACCCGGCCGTCGCGGCGTTCTGGGAACTCGCCGGACCGGAAGCGGCCACGGCCGCCCACCTGAGTCCTCAACTCGACGGTGACGGACGCAGCGTCCCGTGCCTGGGCGTGCTGGCCGGCATCCCCATGAGCTACTGGGAGATCTACCGTGCGGATCTCGATCCGCTGGCGCGCCACTACCCCGCGCGCCCGCACGACACCGGAATCCACCTTCTCATCGGCGGGGTGGGCGACCGTGGACGCGGCGTCGGTACGACGCTGCTCAGAGCCGTCTCCGACCTCGTACTCGACAACCGCCCCCTGTGCGCGCGGGTTGTCGCAGAGCCCGACCTGCGTAACACCCCCTCCGTCTCCGCCTTCCTGAGCGCCGGCTTCCGCTTTTCCGCCGAAGTCGAACTCCCGGACAAACGAGCTGCCCTGATGGTCCGCGACCGAAGCCACCGTGCCCAGCTGTGAACGAACTGAATGAACAGAACGAACTGAACGAACCGCAGCACTGCGTAAACCGCTCGAACCCGATCGGTTCCACCCCGAGGAGTCCCCGTGCCGAAATATCCTGCGAGCCATGATTCAGTGCCGTCTGCCGCGCTGCTCAGCACGCCAGAACTGAACCGGACGGCCTGGGACGGAGCCGCCGCCCGACTGCTCGCGAAGATGCTCGGTCAATTCGCCTACGAGGAAGTCATCGAGCCGGAAGCCGTCGAGCCGGAAGGCATCGGGCGAAAAGCCGTCGACCGGGAAGGCGCCGAGCCGGTCGGACAGCCCGACGGGGTCGCTACGTACAGCCTCGCGCTCGACGACGGCGGAATGCTGAGCTTCAGCGCCCGGCGGGGCGTGTACGGAGGGTGGCACATCACCCCCGATTCGATCCTGGAGACGTCCGCAGCCACCCGGGAAGCACCGGCCGGAGCGACAGCCGGGAGCGACGGGATCGCGTGCACGGAACCGGTGCCCCACGGCGACGGGGACGCGCCCGCGGCAGCCGCGCGTGACAGCGATCGAGGCGTGCTCGCCGACCCGCTCCAGGACCGCGGCACCGGCACCGTCCCCTTCCGCGACCCGCTGCAGTTCCTGACCCGCGCCCGCCGCCTCCTCGGGATCGACGGCGCCACACTCGGCCACCTCATCCGCGAGATCACCACCACCCTCGCCGCCGACGCCCGGCTCGACCACACCGCGCTCCCCGCCGCCCGGCTGGCCGACCTCGACTACGCCGAGCTGGAAGGGCACCAGACGGGCCACCCCTGGCTCGTCGCCAACAAAGGGCGCCTCGGCTTCTCCGCCGCCGACGCCTCCCGTTACACCCCAGAAGCCCGCAGGCCGCTCGGACTGCCGTGGATCGCCGTCTCCACCCGGATCGCCGCCTACCGCGGGGTGCCCGGTCTGGCCGCCCCCGACCAGTTGTACGCGCAGGAACTCGACCCGTCGGTCCGCGAGTCCTTCGCCGCCGTGCTCCGCGCCCGCGGTCTCGACCCCGACGACTACCTCTGTCTTCCCGTGCACCCCTGGCAGTGGGACGAATGGATCGTTCCGGTCTTCGCCCCGGCCATCGCCGCAGGCGACATCGTTCCGCTCCACACCGACGCGGACCTCCGGCTGTCGCAGCAGTCCATCCGCACTTTCAGCAATGTGACCCGCCCCGACCGGCACACGGTCAAACTGCCCCTGTCGATCCTCAACACGCTGGTCTGGCGAGGACTGCCGACCGAACGCACCCTCGCGGCTCCCGCGGTCACCACCTGGGTCCAGGGCCTGTGCGACCGGGACGCCTTTCTGCGCGACACCTGCGGGGTCATCCTGCTCGGCGAGGTCGCCTCCGTGACCGTCGAGCATCCGCTCTACGACCACCTCCCGGAGGCGCCGTACCAGTTCAAGGAGATCCTCGGCGCGATCTGGCGGGAACCCCTCCAGCCCCGGCTCGCGCCGGGCGAACGGGCCCGGACCCTCGCCTCGCTGCTCCACACCGACCCGCGGGGCCGCGCCTTCACGGCCGAGCTCGTCGCCCGCTCGGGGCTGCCCCCCACCGCCTGGCTGACCCGGCTCTTCTCCGCGCTGCTTCCGCCACTGCTCCACTTCCTCTACCGCTACGGCACCGTGTTCTCCCCGCACGGCGAGAACGCCATCGTCGTCTTCGACGAACAGGACGTCCCGGTGCGCCTGGCGATCAAGGACTTCGTGGACGACGTGAACATCAGTGCCCTGCCGCTGCCGGAGCACGCGTCGATGCCACAGGACGTACGACGCATCCTGCTGGCCGAGGAGCCCTCCTTTCTCACCCAGTTCATTCACGCCGGACTGTTCATCGGCGTCTTCCGATTCCTCTCCCCGCTCTGCGAGGAACAGCTGGGAGTGCCGGAGGCCGATTTCTGGTCACTCGTGCGGGCCGAGATCCAGCGGCATCACGCCCGCTTTCCCGAGCTCAAGGAGAGGTTCGAGACGTTCGACATGCTGACGCCCCGCATCGAGCGCCTCTGTCTGAACCGCAACCGTCTGCACGTGGACGGATACCGGGACCGTCCCCGGCGCCCGCACGCAGCCATCCACGGGACCGTTCCGAACCCGCTCCACCCCTCCGCCTGAGTCCGGGAGTGATCGCCGTTGTCAGTGGTGCCCCGTAGGGTGGTCGGGCTATGACGAAGCCATCCCTCCCCGAGCTCCTGCACGCCGCCGTGACCGCCGTCGGCGGTACGGAACGGCCCGGCCAGGCTGCCATGGCCGCGGCCGTTGCCGAGGCTGTCGACGACAACTCCCATCTGCTCGCCCAGGCCGGCACCGGCACCGGCAAGTCCCTCGGCTACCTGGTGCCCGCGCTGGCGCACGGGGAGCGTGTCGTGGTGGCCACGGCGACCCTGGCGCTGCAGCGCCAGCTCGTGGAGCGCGACCTCCCGCGTACGGTCGACGCCCTGCATCCGCTGCTCCGCAGGCGCCCCCAGTTCGCCATGCTCAAGGGCCGTTCGAACTACCTCTGCCTGCACCGGCTCCACGAAGGAGTGCCGCAGGACGAGGAGGAGGGGCTCTTCGACCAGTTCGAGGCCGCGGCCCCGTCGAGCAAGCTCGGGCAGGATCTGATCCGGCTGCGGGACTGGTCGGACGAGACCGAGAGCGGCGATCGCGACGACCTGACCCCGGGCGTCTCCGACCGTGCCTGGGCGCAGATCTCGGTCTCCTCCCGCGAATGCCTGGGTGCCAGCAAGTGCGCGTACGGGGCGGAGTGCTTCGCGGAGCTGGCCCGAGAGCGTGCCAAGCTCGCCGATGTCGTCGTCACCAATCACGCCCTCCTTGCCATCGACGCCATCGAGGGCGCTCCGGTGCTCCCGCAGCATGAGGTTCTGATCGTCGACGAGGCGCATGAGCTGGTCTCCCGGGTCACCGGGGTGGCGACCGGCGAGCTGACCCCAGGCCAGGTCAACCGTGCGGTGCGGCGAGCGGCCAAGCTGGTCAACGAGAAGGCCGCCGACGCCCTGATGACCGCGTCGGAGGGCTTCGAGCGGGTGATGGAGCTGGCGCTGCCCGGACGCCTGGAGGAAGTCCCCGAGGACCTCGGCTACGCGCTGCTGGCACTCCGGGACGCCGCGCGTACGGTGATCTCGGCCCTGGGCGCCACCCGCGACAAGTCCGTCCAGGACGAGGACGCCGTCCGCAAGCAGGCCCTGGCATCGGTGGAGACGATTCACGGCGTGGCCGAGCGCATCACCCAGGGTTCCGAGTACGACGTCGTCTGGTACGAGCGGCACGACCGGTTCGGCGCCTCCGTGCGGGTCGCGCCGCTCTCCGTCTCCGGGCTGCTGCGCGAGAAGCTCTTCGCCGAAAGGTCCGTCGTCCTCACCTCGGCCACGCTCAAGCTCGGCGGGGACTTCAACGGGGTGGGGGCGTCGCTCGGACTCGCTCCCGAAGGCACGGTGGGCGACGACATCCCGCAGTGGAAGGGGCTCGACGTAGGGTCGCCGTTCGACTACCCGAAGCAGGGCATCCTGTACGTCGCCAGGCATCTGGCCACGCCCGGTCGCGAGGGTTCCCGCACCGACATGCTGGATGAGCTCGCCGAACTGGTGGAAGCGGCGGGCGGGCGCACCCTCGGGCTTTTCTCGTCCATGCGGGCGGCCCAGGCCGCCGCCGAGGAACTGCGCGGCCGGCTCGACAAGCCGATCCTGTTGCAGGGCGAGGAGACGCTCGGAGAGCTGATCAAGAACTTCGCGGCCGATCCCGAGACCTGTCTCTTCGGCACTCTGTCGCTCTGGCAGGGCGTCGATGTGCCCGGGGCCAGCTGTCAGCTGGTGGTCATGGACCGGATCCCGTTCCCGCGTCCCGACGACCCGCTGATGAGTGCACGCCAGAAGGCGGTCGAGGAGGCCGGCGGCAACGGGTTCATGGCCGTTGCGGCGACGCATGCCGCGCTGCTGATGGCTCAGGGCGCCGGCCGACTGGTACGGGCCACCGGCGACAAGGGCGTCGTCGCGGTGCTCGACCCGCGGCTGGCCAACGCACGGTACGGCAGCTATCTGCGCGCCTCGCTGCCAGATTTCTGGTACACGACCGATCGCAACCAGGCGCGCCGCTCGCTCGCGGCCATCGATGCGGCGGCCAAGGCCAACGGCCAGTAGCCCGTCCGACCGGGCACGCTGTCTGTGGGGGCCTGCGGCGGACGTGACACGGAAGGACCCCGGGATCGGCGCAGTGGATCCCGGGGTCCGGTTGAAGCCGGCGAGTCTTCAGACCCGCCGCAATACCGCCACCACCTTGCCGAGAATCGTTGCCTCGTCGCCCGGGATCGGCTGGTACGCGGAATTGTGGGGAAGCAGCCACACATGACCGTCCTCCCGCTTGAAGCGCTTGACCGTGGCCTCGCCGTCCAGCATGGCTGCCACGATGTCGCCGTTCTCCGCGACGGGCTGGCGGCGTACGGTGACCCAGTCGCCGTCGCAGATCGCCGCCTCGATCATCGAATCACCGACGACCTTGAGGACGAACAGCTCTCCGTCACCGACCAACTGGCGGGGGAGCGGGAAGACGTCCTCGACCGATTCCTCGGCGAGGATCGGCCCGCCGGCTGCGATCCGGCCGACGAGCGGCACATACGACGCCGCGGGCTTCCCGGTCGTGTCCGTGGGCTGCGAGCTGGGCTGGTCCGAGCCACGGACCTCGTACGCCCGTGGGCGGTGGGGGTCGCGGCGGAGGAAGCCCTTGCGTTCCAGGGCCATCAGCTGGTGGGCGACGGAGGACGTGCTGGACAGACCCACCGCCTGACCGATCTCCCGCATCGAGGGCGGGTAGCCGCGCCGTTGCACGGAATCCCGGATCACCTCGATCACTCGCCGCTGCCGGTCGGTGAGCCCCGAGCTGTCCGCCCGGATTCCTGGAGGTCGGCCGGGCAGCGAGCGCGCTGGGCGCATGGGCTCGGGTCCCTCCGTGTTCGTGACTGAGTCATTCATGGCATGCACCGGCTCGAGTCGGCTCTGGGAGCGGTCCTGGGCAGTGATGGTGGCACTGTCTGCGGTGGTGGTCACGTCGGCCCCTCTCGAATGGTCTCCCTAGCTGGACAACGGTAGTAGCTTTCGAAAGGTTGCGCCAAACACACGTTCGAGTGAAAAACAAATAAAAGTCTGTCGTGTGTTCACTGCTGGGTGTATGCGCGACGCCGAGACGGCCGGGTTCCGCTCAGAGGCGGCAGGCCGGGCCCACCGGCAATTCGGTTCATTACGCTAGCGTCCGCGGGCGCGGCGCCGCC
Source organism: Streptomyces sp. NPDC057963 (assembly GCF_042887155.1). Taxonomy (NCBI): domain Bacteria; kingdom Bacillati; phylum Actinomycetota; class Actinomycetes; order Kitasatosporales; family Streptomycetaceae; genus Streptomyces; species Streptomyces sp. NPDC057963. The sequence goes on along the minus strand of NZ_JBHVPX010000021.1, from coordinate 17,197 downwards.
AGGTGGGGTCGCTTCGCGGCCCGCGCCCGGAACCCGGGGGCGGGGTTGTCGGGGTCCGGCAGGCGGGCCCCGCAGTCCCGGCAGCGGTGCGGTTCCCGTAACCTCGTGCTCGGCCGCACGCCGCCCGCAGGCCGCCCTCGGCGCGCGACACGCGCTAGGGCCGAATGCGCGACCAAACCCAAGATCTAGTGGTTGGATTGCTCCAGCCGCCCAGAAGTTGTGGTCCCTGGTCCGTCGGGGGTGCGGCCATCGCCTATGCTTGAGACTGCTTCGAGGGGCCCTGCCGGGCCCTGGAGAGGCTATTCAGTCGTGCTGTGAAGGAGGGTTGGGAGCCATGCACTGCCCCTTCTGCAGGCACCCCGACAGCCGGGTCGTCGACAGTCGCACCACCGATGACGGCACGTCGATCCGCCGTCGCCGCCAGTGCCCCGACTGCTCCCGCCGTTTCACGACGGTGGAGACCTGCTCGCTGATGGTGGTCAAGCGCAGCGGTGTGACCGAACCCTTCAGCCGTACCAAGGTCATCTCCGGCGTGCGCAAGGCATGCCAGGGGCGACCGGTCACCGAGGACGCCCTCGCCAAACTCGGCCAGCGGGTCGAGGAGGCGGTGCGTGCCACCGGCAGCGCCGAGCTGACCACCCATGACGTGGGCCTGGCCATCCTCGGCCCCCTGCAGGAACTCGACCTCGTCGCGTACCTGCGATTCGCGTCCGTGTACCGGGCGTTCGACACACTTGAGGACTTCGAGGCCGCCATCGCGGAGCTCCGTGAGAAGCGGCCTCCCGTGGAGGAGCGCGGGACCGGCGAGACCCTTGAGGTCCCCGTTCCCGCCGTCGCCGCCGACTGAGCGACACCGGCCGATCGGTACAGGTCCGTGGATCGGCGGCTGGCGGCTGTATAGACCTGCTCCGGGTGCTGTGCGCGGCATCCGAAGTATCAGAGACAGACTGTGCCCCGGGAAGTTCTGGGCACTTCAGGGCGTTTTTGCCCACATATGGGAGGCGGCATGACAGAGACGGCGAGCGGCCCGGCACGAGGTTCCCGAGCCAAGGGACCGAAGTCGAGCAAGGGTCTGCGTATCGAGCGCATCCACACCACCCCTGGCGTGCATCCGTACGACGAGGTGACGTGGGAGCGCCGTGACGTCGTCATGACCAACTGGCGCGACGGTTCGATCAACTTCGAACAGCGTGGCGTCGAGTTCCCCGAGTTCTGGTCGGTGAACGCGGTCAACATCGTCACCAGCAAGTACTTCCGCGGGGCCGTCGGCACCCCGCAGCGCGAGACCGGTCTGCGACAGCTCATCGACCGGATCGTGAAGACGTACCGCAAGGCCGGCGAGGACAACGGCTACTTCGCCTCTCCCGCGGACGCCGAGATCTTCGAGCACGAGCTGGCGTATGCCCTCCTGCACCAGATCTTCAGCTTCAACTCGCCGGTCTGGTTCAACGTCGGCACGCCTCAGCCGCAGCAGGTCTCCGCCTGCTTCATCCTGGCCGTCGACGACTCCATGGAGTCGATCCTCGACTGGTACAAGGAAGAGGGCATGATCTTCAAGGGCGGCTCCGGCGCCGGCCTGAACCTCTCCCGCATCCGCTCCTCCAAGGAGCTGCTGTCCTCCGGTGGCAACGCCTCCGGACCGGTCTCCTTCATGCGTGGCGCCGACGCCTCCGCCGGCACCATCAAGTCCGGTGGCGCCACCCGGCGTGCGGCCAAGATGGTCATCCTCGACGTCGACCACCCCGACATCGAGAACTTCATCGAGACCAAGGTGAAGGAGGAGGAGAAGATCCGCGCCCTGCGCGACGCGGGCTTCGACATGGACCTGGGCGGCGACGACATCACGTCCGTCCAGTACCAGAACGCCAACAACTCGGTCCGCGTGAACGACGAGTTCATGAAGGCCGTCGAGTCCGGCGGCAAGTTCGGGCTGCGGGCCCGCATGACCGGTGACGTCATCGAAGAGGTCGAGGCGAAGTCCCTCTTCCGCAAGATGGCCGAGGCGGCCTGGGCCTGCGCCGATCCGGGCATCCAGTACGACGACACGATCAACCAGTGGCACACCTGCCCGGAGTCCGGCCGGATCAACGGCTCGAACCCCTGCAGCGAGTACATGCACCTGGACAACACGTCGTGCAACCTGGCCTCGCTGAACCTGATGAAGTTCCTCAAGGACGACGGCAAGGGCAACCAGTCCTTCGCGTCCGAGCGCTTCGCCAAGGTCGTCGAGCTGGTCATCACCGCGATGGACATCTCCATCTGCTTCGCCGACTTCCCGACCCAGAAGATCGGCGAGAACACCCGCGCCTTCCGCCAGCTGGGCATCGGTTACGCCAACCTCGGCGCCCTGCTGATGGCGACCGGCCACGCGTACGACAGCGACGGCGGCCGCGCCCTCGCCGGTGCCATCACCTCGCTGATGACCGGTACCTCGTACCGGCGCTCCGCCGAGCTCGCCGCGGTCGTCGGCCCGTACGACGGCTACGCCCGCAACGCCGAGCCGCACCAGCGCGTCATGAAGCAGCACGCCGACGCCAACGCCGCCGCTGTCCACATGGACGACCTGGACAACCCGATCTGGGCCGCCGCGACGGAGGCCTGGCAGGACGTGCTCCGCCTCGGCGCGAAGAACGGTTTCCGCAACGCGCAGGCCTCGGTCATCGCGCCCACCGGCACCATCGGTCTCGCGATGTCCTGCGACACCACCGGCCTTGAGCCCGACCTCGCCCTGGTCAAGTTCAAGAAGCTGGTCGGCGGCGGCTCGATGCAGATCGTCAACGGCACCGTCCCGCAGGCCCTGCGCCGCCTGGGCTACCAGGAGGAGCAGATCGAGGCGATCGTCGCCCACATCGCCGAGCACGGCAATGTGATCGACGCCCCCGGTCTGAAGACCGAGCACTACGAGGTCTTCGACTGCGCGATGGGAGAGCGCTCCATCTCCGCGATGGGCCATGTGCGCATGATGGCCGCCATCCAGCCGTGGATCTCCGGCGCGCTCTCCAAGACGGTGAACCTGCCGGAGACGGCCACCGTCGAGGACGTCGAAGAGGTCTACTTCGAGGCGTGGAAGATGGGCGTCAAGGCGCTCGCGATCTACCGCGACAACTGCAAGGTCGGCCAGCCCCTCTCCGCGAAGACCAAGGAGAAGGAGAAGGCGGTGGTCACCGCCAAGGCCGAGGAGACCATCCGTACCGCGGTCGAGAAGGTCGTCGAGTACCGTCCGGTGCGCAAGCGCCTCCCCAAGGGCCGTCCCGGCATCACCACCTCGTTCACGGTGGGCGGTGCCGAGGGCTACATGACCGCCAATTCCTACCCGGACGACGGTCTCGGCGAGGTCTTCCTGAAGATGTCCAAGCAGGGCTCCACCCTCGCGGGCATGATGGACGCCTTCTCCATCGCCGTCTCGGTCGGTCTGCAGTACGGAGTCCCACTGGAGACGTACGTCTCGAAGTTCACCAACATGCGCTTCGAGCCGGCCGGCATGACGGACGACCCGGACGTGCGGATGGCGCAGTCGATCGTCGACTACATCTTCCGCCGCCTCGCGCTGGACTTCCTGCCCTTCGAGACCCGCTCGGCACTCGGCATCCACTCGGCCGAGGAGCGTCAGCGTCACCTCGACACCGGTTCGTACGAGCCCTCCCTGGAGGACGACGAGCTGGACGTCGAGGGTCTGGCCCAGTCCGCCCCGGTGCGGACGGAGCCGCTGAAGGCGGTGGCCCCGGTGCGGGAGGCCGAGAAGCCGGAGCCGAGGACGGCGCACACCTCGGCGGAGCTCGTCGAGATGCAGCTGGGCATCAGCGCGGACGCGCCGCTCTGCTTCTCCTGCGGGACGAAGATGCAGCGCGCCGGGTCCTGCTACATCTGCGAGGGCTGCGGCTCGACCAGCGGTTGCAGCTGATACCGGGCGGAACCGCGTCGGATGCAACATCCGACGCGGTTCACGCAGGTGGCTGACCAGCAGCTCACGAAGGGGACCGGCGGGAGGCCGGTCCCCTTCGTCGTGCCTGTGACCTGGGTGGCGTAACTGCTCCGACGGGCCCACCTAAACCTGCTCCACCTGCGGAAAAGTCTGGCCCTGCCACCGCGGGGCGGACGGCGCGATGACCTGCCGGACCTGCCGCCCAGGGCTGACCCGGGAGTGCTGCCGCTGCGGACGGAACCGCCGCGTCCACACCCGCCGGCCGATCGGCCCGGTCTGCACCTCTCAGACCGGCCTCAGCTCGAAACTCCTGCTCCACGGCATCGACACCCGGCCTGCCCGGAACGCGACCCTGGTCGGGCTCGCCGGTAACCTGCCCGCACCGTTCCTTGCCGGCATCCTCGGCCTCCACCCCAACACCGCCGTCCTCTGGTCAGGGTTGGCCGAGACCTCCTGGGCCGACTTCCTCGCCGCCCGAGCCCACGGGATGCGGAGGCATTCGGGCAAGGAACCCCAGGACGGAGGCGCCCGTCTCCTTCCAAGCAGAAACACGCGGGACAACCGCCACTGATTTCGAGACCATCAGCCAATGACCACAGAACCGCATCTGCTGTCCCTCCGCATCGTCGTGCCACCGCTGGGAGGCCGACACGGCTCCGTGGAATGCCGACCGGTCATCAACGGACGAGACGTCCTGGCCGAAGTGTTCGATGAGGGCCCGGCGGATGACCCTCGGTATCTCCTGGGGCCGGATGCGCCGCTTCACGCGACAGATACCCCCCGCGAGGTTCGGCTTGCCACGGCCGAGTGCACGGAAGGATGCTGCGGCGCTGTCTACGTGACCATCAGGCGCGAGGGGCAACACGTGATCTGGAGCGGCTGGCGCAACCCGGACAAGGACGACGTCGATCTCCCAGAGTTTCGATTCGACCTCGATCAGTACGACGTGGAGGTCCACCGGGCCTCGACGGACTACAGCTGGGAGTGGCCGGCCCGAACAGTCGCCAGGCTTCTGGAGGAAAGGCTCCGGGAGCGTGCCGACTCGCTGGCGACCTGGGAATGCGAACTGGGAGCCGTCTCCGCTTGGCACTGGGAACCTGACCGGATCAACGTCTTCCTGTTCCATCCCGACCGTTCCGCGATCAGGGAAAACCGTCCCTGGCTTCAGTTCAGAATGACCCTTCCGATCTCCGGAGACGACCCGGGTGAGCAAGCAGAGCGCCTTGAGGCGCGTCTCGCGGCCGAAGACCCCCGCGAGGTCGCCGAGAATTGCGGCGGCTCGAAGTAGTTTGCTGATCAGCTCGGCTATCCCTGGCCAGGCCCCCGACGGCGCGCATGAAGCGCGGTCGAGGCGAGGAATACGCCACGCCAGGAACAAGCGATCTCCACCAGTACCGCCACCGCGCGCCGTCGCGGGGGACACACCGTCCGACGCGGCGCGCGTGCCGACGTAGCCCGTTGATCAGCTGATCGCACGAAGGGGACCGGCCGAGGGTCGGTCCCCTTCGTGCGAGCCGCGGGCGCGGCTGCCGGGAGCGCTCGGCCGACCGCCGTGCGGAGCGTGTCCCGAGGCGCGTCACGCTCCCGGCGGGCGGCTTCCCATCATTCCGGCGAACGAATCGGGGTCGCCGTCGAAGCCCCGGACCGCACCGTGGAACTCCCAGACACCGGAGGCACCGCGGACGAACTCGCCGACGGTCGCGGCGGTGGCGGCGCCGACCGAGGAGAAGTCGTCCTCCGCCAGATTCGTGTAGCCCTCCCGGACCTGTACGCCGGTGTTCGGTACGTCGGCGAACGTCTTGCGGCCGTCGCGCTGCTGAATGGCGACGCCGACGACGACCCGGGTGTACGTGGTCGACAACCGGTCCAGTTCCAGTGTCATCACTTCGTCGAACCCGAAGCCCTGGCCGGTCCTGCTGTCGCGGTTGAGCGTGATGGTGCCGTCCGGGGAGCGGCTGTCGAAGTGCACGAGATACGCAGGACTGCCGTACGGCGCGTCCGCGAAGTAGGTCCCCGCGATGATGTCGAGGTCGTGGGCCGGGGCGCCGGCAGGACTGGGGTCCCATTTGAGCCTGACTTCGACCTTCTCGATGTCCTTGTTGGGCGTGCTCATCGGACTTCCCTCCTTGGTTCGCCGCTGACCGTCGGCCGTTCATACCACCCGATCATGTCTGCAACCGGCCGCGGATCCAACCGGCTCGGCCGTCGGCGACGGAATCGGGCCACTGCCGGTCTGCCGGTTCAGTGCGGAATGCGGCGTGGCGGTCGCTGTCGGACCTCTTCCCGGAATGCCTCGATGGCGCTGCTGACCTGACGCATGAGGTGGGTGTGTTCGATGCGGTCGAGATAGAGGCAGTTGCGGGCCACTCCGTCCAGTTCGAAGGCGAAACAGAGCGTCATCAGAGGATTGATGAACAGTTCGCCGCCACGGGTGCGCGAGGTGAACTGCACGTCCCCGAAGGCTCCTTGAACGGCTGCGGCAATCGACCCGTTGACGATGCTGGGACGGTCGGGGGTGTGGTGCTGCGCGTGTGCCACCGCGTCGACGAAGAGGGCGCCTTCGCGTGTCGTACGGGACACGGAGAACGCGCCGAGGCAGGAACCGTCTCGTTCGAGAGCGGCGATGTTCTCCAGCACGAGGCCGTGACTCACCCCGTGATACGCGTCGATGCCGAAGCCGATGGACACGACCAGGCGTTCCGGTACGTCGATGGCGGCGAGCGCCGCGACGCTGGTCAGGTCCTCCTCCGGTGTGCCGAGCCCGGACTCGTCGCCACGCATCAGGATGTCCGTACCGCCGTCGACCAGGACGACCGTGTCGATGTCGTACGTCTCGATCAACGCCCGGTAGGCGGCCCGCAGCGGTTGCACGCCCACGCGGGAGAAGGCGTGCACGGTGCTCGGGTATCCGTGCAGGGCGAGCCACTGGGCGAGGGTGCGTTCCGGGAAGTAGGCGTGGTGGAGAGCCGTTTCGGGGGTGATGGCGGCGACGTCCGGCGCGAGCCAGGCGTCGAGGGGCAGGCCTTCGAGGGCGCTGAACGACAGATTGGCGAGTTGGACGTGCTTGCCCCGGTGGAGCAGGGAGAGCGCGATGGGGAGTCCCGCATAGATGTCGAAGCCGCCGCCGGCTCCGGCGATGAGGACGCGTTCCGCGGATTCGAGCCGGGAGAACAGAGGGTTGGTGTGCAGCGAGGGCATGGTGGTCATTCTGCGGTTCACCACCATCGGACCGGGTGTACTCCATCAGAGGGTGACCCGTGCCACGTTCGGCACCGTACGATGGCGCGGTGCTGGTCAAGTGGATTCGTTGCACCGTAGTGGACCGTCGAGGTTTTGAGCGGGGACAGCGAGAGTGGGCGGGGCTGCTGGGTGAGCCGGGGTTCAGGGGACAGGGCGGCGGGTGGAGCCGAGGGCGTCCGGAAGTGGCGCATGTCTTCGCCTTCTGGGAGAACCGCGTCTTCTACGACTCGTTCATGGCGCGTGCCCACGAGCGGCTGGCCACGGCGCAGTCCGGTACGTACAGCAATATGCAGGTCAAGCTGTTCGAGTACCGGTTCGATGTGAAGACCGGCTTCGAGCCGCGTTTCACCGACGCGGATGTCGTCAGGGTGGCGCACAGCAAGGTGCACGAGGACCGGGTCGAGCATTTCGCGTTGATGCAGGAGAGGGTGTGGAACCCGGCGATGGCCGGATCGCCGGGCATGCTGCGGGGGGTGTTCGGGGAAGCGCCGGGGCACGAGTTCCTCGTGCTGTCCATGTGGCAGTCGAGCGCCGAACGCGGCAAGTACCGGGCGGGCAGCATCGAACGGCTGACGCAACGGGCGCAGACGGAGGACGATGTGGCGGCGGTGACGGGAGACGTCGTGCAGCTCGAGCCGTCGTGGACCGTGTGACCGGTCGGGTGGCCGGGTGGCCTCCGGGGCGGGTGGGGCGGTTCGGCCGAGTCGCTGATCAGGCGGGTCCGGCCGGGGTGGGCGGGGTGTGGAAGACGCCCGCTCGGGCCGCTGCCAGCGCCGCGTCCGCGGCCTGGTCGGCCACCGTGCCGTCGATGGGCTCGCGGGTGATGAACAGCCTGAAGAACAAGGGTGAGGTCACTGCCCTGACCAGTGCCCCCGCGTCCGTGTGCCGGTCGATCTCGTCGCGCGCGACGGCGCGCGCGACGATCGCCTCGCAACGGGCGAACCGCTCCGTGTAGAAGGCGCTCAGCGCCTCGGCGGCGCGCGGGGCCTGGAAGGCCGCGGCGATGAACGCGGTCGGCGCGGCCGCCGTGGCGGGGTCGGTGAAGGCGTCGGCCGTCGTGTGCGCCAGGGCGCGCAGATCTCCTGCCAGGGTTCCGGTGTCGGGCGGTGTCCAGCTGTCCTCGCCGGCCAGGTCCAGGGCGTCGACGACCAGCCCTTCGAGGTTTCCCCAGCGGCGGTAGAGCGTCGTTTTGTGGATGCCGGAGTGTTCCGCGACATATTCGACGGAGAGGCCCGGGTAGCCGTGCTCGACGAGGCCGGTGAGGACGGCATCCCGGACCGCCGCGCGGGTACGGGCGGTACGGCCTCCGGGGCGGCGGGTACCAGGGGGGAGCGGAGCTGCCGGGACGGTGGTCTCCGGGGCGGCTTTTCGTCCGGTCAATTGCTACTCCTGTTGCGTTAGTGGGTTCCAGTGTGCCACACTCGCCTTAATGCGACATCGATTGCGTTTATGTGGCCGCCGGGCGGATCGAGACTGTCTCGCCCCGGGGTTTCCCGGCGGTCGCTGTTGTTTCCGCCGCCTGTTCGCCGACCGAGTCCGGAGGTGCCCGTGCCCACGCAGATCGCACTGCACGACGTGACCGTGACCCGCGGCGAAAGGCTGCTGCTCGACGACGTCTCACTGACCGTGCGCCCAGGTGAGCGGATCGGCATCGTGGGGGAGAACGGTGCGGGGAAGACGACTCTGCTCCGCCTGCTCGCCGGCCTCGAACAACCGGATTCCGGTGAGACGTTCACGGCGGCCGACGGCGGCACGGGGCTGCTGGCCCAGACCCCCGGACTGCCGCCGGACAGCACGGTCCGGGACGCCATCGACGACGCCCTCGCGGAACTGCGCACCATGGAGCGGAGATTGCGTGCGGCCGAAGCGGAGCTCGGCACGGCCGACGCCGCGTCGCTCGCCGCCTACGGAGACCTGCTCACGGCGTTCGAACTGCGCGGGGGGTACGAGGCGGACGCGCGCGTCGACAAGGCGATGCACGGCCTCGGCCTGGCGCGCATCGGACCGGCCAGGCAGCTCGGCAGCCTCTCCGGCGGCGAGCAGGCGCGGCTCGGCATCGCCTGTCTGATCGCGGCGTCCCCCGAGGTGATGCTGCTCGACGAGCCCACCAATCACCTGGACGGAGCCGCCCTCGACTGGCTTGAGGGCACCCTGCTGTCCCATCCGGGCACGGTGATCGCCGTCTCTCACGACCGGATCTTCCTGGAGCGCGTGACCACAGCGGTGCTGGAGGTCGACTCGGACCGCCGGACGGTCGTGCGCTACGGCGGTGGGTACGAGGGATTCCGGACCGAGCAGACCGCCGCACGGCAACGCTGGGAGCAGTCCTATGCGCAATGGTGCGCGGAGACGGCGGAACTGGAGGAGTACGCAGCGACCACCGCTCACGGCGTCGCGGCCGGCCGCGCCATCAAGGACAACAACAAGATGGCGTACGACCGGGCCGCGGGCCGGGTCCAGGCCTCGGTCTCCGGACGGATCCGCATGGCCCGCAAGCGCCTGGAGCGGCTGAGGCAGGAGCCCGTCCCCAGGCCTCCGGACCCGCTGCGCTTCACCGCTCGGCCCACTGCCGGTGCGGCCGGAGGAGAGCTGGTGTCCCTGACGGGCCTACGGGTCGGTGATCGGCTCGCGGTCGACCGGCTCTCCGTGGCGGCGGGCGACAGACTGCTGATCCACGGCGGCAACGGAGCGGGGAAGTCCACTCTGCTCCGTGTCATGGCGGGGGTGGTCGAACCGGACGCCGGCCGGGTGGTCCGGCGGGGCGGAATCGGCTACCTCGCCCAGGAGATACCGACGCACCGACCCGCGGAGCGTGTGCTCGCGACATTCGGCCGAGGGCTGCCGCTCACCGACGACGAGCAGGCGGAACTGCTGCTCTCGTACGGACTGTTCCGGTCCCGGGACCTCCAGGTTCCGGTCGGATCCCTGTCCGCGGGGCAGCGCAGACGGCTCGCCCTCGCCCGTCTGCTGGCCAGGCCCGCGGATCTGCTGCTGCTCGACGAACCCGCGAACCACCTGGCCCTCGGACTCGTGCAGGAGCTGGAAGAAGCGCTGATCCAGTGGCAGGGCGCGCTGGTCGTGGTCTCCCACGACCGGTCGCTGCGCCGCCGCTTCACGGGCGACATCCGTCGGATGGAGTCCGGGCGACTGCTCGAATGAGCCGCAGCCCGTCCACGGGACAGCCCTTAGGGTCGGTACATGGCACGACCGCAACGCATCGTCCTCGTCCGGCACGGGGAGTCCGAGGGCAACACCGATGACACGGTGTACGAGCGTGAGCCCGACCACGCACTGAGACTCACCGCGACAGGGCTGCGGCAGGCCAGGGAGGCGGGTGTGCGGCTGCGCGAGCTGTTCGACGGCGAGCGGGTCAGCGTCTACGTCTCGCCCTACCGCCGCACGCACGAGACGTTCCGCTCCTTCGGGCTGGACCTTGAGTGCGTGCGGGTGAGGGAGGAGCCGCGGCTGCGGGAGCAGGACTGGGGGAACTGGCAGGACCGGGACGACGTGAGGCTGCAGAAGGCGTACCGGGACGCCTACGGACACTTCTTCTACCGCTTCGCACAGGGAGAGTCCGGGGCCGATGTGTACGACAGGGTCGGAGCCTTCCTGGAGAGTCTGTACCGGAGCTTCGAAGCCCCCGACCATCCACCGAATGTTCTGCTGGTCACGCACGGACTGACCATGCGTTTGTTCTGCATGCGCTGGTTTCACTGGTCGGTGGCCGAGTTCGAATCGCTGTCCAATCCGGGCAACGGGGAGACCCGGACGCTGATACTCGGAGAGGACGGGCGCTACACCCTGGACCGGCCCTTCGAGCGCTGGCGCACCCCCGAGCCGTACGGCATCACCGGATAGAGTGGAAGGGCGATGACAACCGCTGACTCTGCTTCCGACCAACGTTTCGCACGTGCCCTGGCCAGCCTCCGCGGACTGGCTGTGGGGGACGCACTGGGCTCCCAGTTCTTTGTGCCTGCCAACTATCCGTTGCTGAAGCGCCGCGGACTTCCGTCCGGCCCCTGGCAGTGGACGGACGACACCGAGATGGCCTCGTCGGTGCTGGCCGTGCTGGCACGACACGAGCGAATCGACCAGGACGCGCTCGCTCGTTCCTTCGCCGACCACCATGACTTCGACCGCGGATACGGCCCTGCCGTGAACCGGCTGCTCAGACTCGTGCGGGAAGGCGGCGACTGGCGGGAGCTGGCGTCCGCGCTGTTCAACGGGCAGGGCTCCTGGGGCAACGGCTCGGCGATGCGTATCGCGCCGCTCGGCGCCTGGTACGCGGACGACCCGGAGCAGGCCACGCACCAGGCCGAGATCTCCTCGTATCCCACGCATCAGCATCGCGAGGCGGTCGTGGGCGCGATGGCGGTCGCGGCCGCCGCCTCACTGGCGGCGTCGCCCGCGGGGCCACCCACCCCGGCAGAGCTTCTCGACGGTGTGATCGCGCTCGTACCGCGCAGCGCGGTCGGCGCCGGGCTGCGACGGGCTCGCGACATGCTCGACTACGGCGATGCCGGGACGGTTGCCGCGGTCCTCGGCAACGGCCGGCGCACCAGCGCACATGACACCGTTCCGTTCGCCCTCTGGTCGGCGGCGCGAAGCCTCGGCGATTTCGAGCAGGCCTTCTGGACCACGGCCCAAGCAGGCGGCGATGTCGACACGACCTGTGCGATCGTCGGCGGGATCGTAGCGGGGGACAGGTCGGGCGCACCGCCCGCGGACTGGTCGGCGCAGACGGAAGAACTGCCGGACTGGCTCCCGCGGTAGGGCGAGGGCGACGACGGCCGCCGACAATGCGACGCGTCGCTCGGACCGCGCGACTGTCACGGTACTGCCACAGCCCTTCCTCGCGCGGCGGGCCGGCGCAAGGGGGAGCTACTCTTTCGGCCACGCCGCCCTCGGTGATCATCCTGACGGGCGCGCACCGAATTGAGACGCCGGGGTGCCCCCGTGCTGCTGGCGGCGGTGCATGAGGACCCCGGTGGGGGAGGGGTCCCATGTCCGATCACACGTCAGCAGCACCTCGGCCGGAGGATGTCCCCGAGCGGGCCGAAGGATCCGAGGAGGCCGAGCCGTCGGGACGGGCCGGGACATCCGGGCAGGCGGTGTTGTCGAAGGCGCCGGAGACCGGCGCAACCGCCGGGCCGCCGAAGGTCCCGGCCTCCGCGCGACAGGGCGGACCACCCCGTCCGCCCAACCCCTGGCAGCAAGCCGGCCCCCGGGCGTCGGCGGTCTCGCGACTGCGCCCTGCCAAGCCCGCCGCCATCCGGAGCGCGACGCTCTGTTCCGTCCTGGCCACCGCGATACTGAGCTCCCTGCTGCTGGGCGACGGCCTCGGCCTGAACCTGCTGATCGTCGCGGTTCCCGCAGCCCTCGGGGCCCACTTCGCCGCACAGGCGGCCGGCCGCCGCCTCCGTCCGTGGACAGCCGTCTGGGCGGTCGGCGGCCTGGCGCTCCTCGCCGTTCCCGCGCTTCGGGACGCCGGATGGCCCACCTTCCTGGCCGTCGTGTCGGCTGTCGCACTGGGCTCACTCGCCCTGCACGGCAGTCGCAGCTGGCTCGGAGTGTTCCTCGGCTCATGGGGCCTCTTCAGTTCCGTCGCCGACGGTCTGGCGTGGGGCGGGCGAGGCGTGCGCGAACGGATGGAAGGTTCTCGGGACCGGTTGGGCGTCGTGTTCCGTACCACCGCGGTGGCGGTCGTCCTGCTCATCGTGTTCGGCGCACTGTTCGCAAGCGCCGACGCCGCCTTCGCCGATGTGCTCTGCGCCCTGACCCCCGACGTGTCCGTGGGCGACAGCCCCTGGCGCCTGCTCCTCTTCGTGATCGGCCTGGTCGGTGCGCTCGCCGCCGCGTACAGCGCGGCCGCACCGGTGCGGTGGGACGGCATCACCGTCCGTCCGGGAAAGGCGCGAGGACGGCTGGAATGGGCCCTCCCGCTCATCATGCTGAACCTGCTGTTCGCCGTCTTCATCGCCGTCCAGCTCACGGTGCTGCTCGGCGGATACGACAAGGTGATGGCCGAGACCGATCTCAGCTACGCCCAGTACGCCCGGCAGGGCTTCTGGCAGCTTCTCTGGGCCACGCTCCTCACGCTGCTGGTGATCGCGATCGCCCTGCGCCGGGCTCCTCGCGGAGGTCCGCGCGACCGCACTCTCGTGCGGGCTGTGCTCGGCACACTGTGCCTGCTCACCCTCATAGTCGTGGCGTCCGCGCTGAGGCGCATGGACCTGTACGTCGACGCGTACGGTCTGACACGACTGCGCATATCCGTGGCCGCGGTGGAACTCTGGCTCGGCGTGGTGCTCGTCCTGATCACGGCGGCCGGGGCGTTCGGCGCCCGCCTGCTGCCACGCGCCGTCGCCGCGAGCGCGGCCGTCGCCGTGCTCGCGTTCGGACTGATCTCGCCCGACGGGCTGATCGCGGAGCAGAACGTTCAGCGGTACCGCGCCGACCGCTCGATCGACATCGGCTACCTCCGGGGCCTCTCGGCCGACGCCGTGCCGGCCCTGGACACGCTGCCCGAGCCGCTGCGCTCCTGCGCCCTCAAGGACATCGAACGGTCGCTGCGTACCTCGGACGCCCCCTGGTACGCCACCAGCTGGGGCCAGGCGCGGGCCCGGGACATCCTGAGCAGGCGGAGCGCGAACGACCCGGCACAGAGCTGCGACGCCGCGCGTACGAGCGGCGGAGGCGGCGACCGCGACGGTGACCGAGGCGAGCAGTACGACCCCTACGACCCGTACTGATCCCGGCCGGACCCACCCGAGGCACGGACCTCATCGCCGCTGTTCCGCACCGTGCTGCGTGCTTCACGAATGCGATGTCGGCATTGCTGAGCGCCTCCTGCCGCTGATCCTCGGTGGTGGATTCCCGGCGTCGGCGCGTCCGTTCGTGAACACCGCCTTCGTGCATACGGCCCGCCGTGCGCGTGTACCGCAGCAAACTGAGCGGCGCGAGCCACGGCCGTGCCGCAATCCGTTCTGCGGTGCGGCGTGCGGCCGGGCCGGCCGTCGGGCGCCCCGAGGTGTTGTCGGCGTACCCATCGGCGTAGGCTGGCAGGCGCCATGCCGTACGAACCACCCACGCACACCGTCGAGCGCTCACTGCGCGCGACCACTGGTGCCAAGACCGTCGCCGGTGTCGACGAAGTCGGACGCGGAGCGTGGGCGGGACCGGTCACCGTGTGCGCGGCCGTCACCGGCCTTCGCAGACCTCCCGCCGGACTCACCGACTCCAAGCTGATCAGCCCCAAGCGCCGCGCGGAGCTGGCTCCGTTGCTGGAGCACTGGGTCACCGCGTTCGGTCTCGGAGATGCTTCCGCGCAGGAGATCGACGACCTGGGCATGACGGCCGCACTGCGCCTTGCCGCCGTGCGCGCCCTCGAAGCCCTGCCGGTGCGACCCGACGCGGTGATACTCGACGGCAAACACGACTACCTGGGAGAGCCCTGGCAGGTCCGCACTGTGATCAAGGGCGACCAGTCCTGTATCGCGGTCGCGGCCGCCTCGGTGATCGCGAAGGTCCGACGGGACACGATGATGGCCGAACTGGGCGCGGACACCGGTGAGTACGCCGCCTTCGCCTTCGACGCCAACGCCGGCTACCCGTCGCCCGTACACAGGGCCGCGCTGGAGGAGTGGGGGCCCACGCCCCATCACCGCCTCTCCTGGTCCTACCTCGACGCGTTGCCCAGGTGGCAGCACCTCAAGAAGATCCGCATCTCCGCCGAGGCGGCTGCACTGGAAAGCGGGGGCCAACTCGGCTTCGACTTCTGATCGCGCACATGTACCCACCCGCTGATGCCCTGCGCATCGGCGTTTGATAGACAACCACTCATGCCTCTGATCCCCGAGGAGCCTCAGATTCACGAGAGCGCCCAGGGTCCCCGCGCCACTCCGGCCACAGGCCGCGCCGCGTCGACCCCCCGTCCCGTACCCGGTCCGCGTTCAGCGGCCACGCCGCGCCCGGGTCGCCCGGGACCCGGCCCCGCGAGGCCCGCGCCCCCGGCGCAGCGCCCGCACACCACCTCCGGCCAGCCGCAGGCGGCCCGGCCGGAGAATCGTTCCGCACCGCAGATCCAGCTGATCCCCGCCTCGGCCGCCGGCGCACTCGAGGCCGCCGACGAAGCAGTGGATCTGCTGCTCGACTCCGGACGCGCACCGGGCGACATCCTGGTGCTCACCACCGGTGAACAGCACCCGTGGGCCACGCACGAACTCACCTTCGGCGAGGCCGCCTACTGGGCGCAGTACGAAGCGGGCGACGACGTCTTCTTCGCCGGTGCCGGTGCCATGGACCGGCTCAAGCCCCGTCCCGTGGTGATCGTCGCGGTCAACGGCGACGGCGGTGACGCCATTGCCGACGCGCTGTCCGGTGCGCGTGACCGAGCCGGTGCCCTGCTGATCGTGTGCGGGGACCCGCAGCGGATCAACGCAGTGCTCGGCGCCGGCGTCTGATCCGCAGGCCGTACAGGATCGTGGTGACCCGGCTGCCCCACGGGGCGGCCGGGTCCGCGACCACGGGTCAGCGCGCCGCGGTGCGCCGCAGCGCACGAGCCGCACCGACGCCGGTACGCAAGGGGACCGGATCGGGCTCCAGCGACGCTTCGGCGAGAGCGGACGGCTGCGATGCGGAATGGGGCCGACGTCCGCCCCGGCCCTCACCCAGCACCTGCCAGCCGCCGCGGGTCAGCGTGATGTACGCACCGCACCGCAGGCCGTGCAATGTGCACGCGTCCCGCAGACCCCACATCCACGCCCCGTCCTCCTCCGTCCAACGCTCGTCGCCCTCACGGCAGTAGAGCAGTACCGCGGTACGGACAGGCGTGCGGCGGCGGAGGTCGTGCGGAATGACCCGGCGCAGATGCGCCAGCAGCGCGTTGCGGAATTCCCAGCCGTCCGCGGCCGTGGGGCGACGGGCGAACGAAGCGCTGGCCGCGAGGCGTTCCTCATGGTCGAGTACGGCGACGACAGCGGTTGCCGGTGCCGGCCGGTGCCGGGCGTGCAGGCCGCCGACAACCTCGCGCGGGTTGCGCAGCAACGGTATGCCCGCTTCTGCCCACTCGGCCGGTTCGAGCATCCTGGCAAGGCGGTTGGTGGAGTCGGCGGATGCCGAAGACGTCGACATCGAAGTGGCTGCGGACGGGGCGAATCCGGAGGTCACGGTCCTCCCTTCGCATACGCGCCCACGATGCGGGCAGGGTCGAGTGAGGGCGCACCGCGGCACAGCCCTTCCGGGCCGCGAAAGGACCGTGCGGGAGCGAGTCCAATTCTTCCTGGCGTATCCGCAGGCGGCAACGAGCAGTCGGCGCAGCCGACAGGAATCAGCTGGAATGACTCTGCTATCCCTGCCCACGCCGAGCCCGGCCGACGCCTCCTGCCACGCCTGAACGGCGAGGACCAGCGAAAACACCCCCTGAACCCCTTTCGGCACAGCAGCCGCACCGCCACGGCCGGTGTCCAGCCGGGTTGCGGCATCGGGCAGTTGAAGGACGTCGGGGCCGAGGCTCTCCCGGTCCGGCGGGCCACGCGGGACGAGCGCACCGGTACCCGCGCCGGCGCCCGGCTGCGCCGCCGTATCCGCGATCACCGGTGCGTTCACGGCGGCGGCGGTCGTCGGCACGGATACGCCGGCGGGCGGATCGGCCGGCAGGGTCCGCAGGCGCCGTTGGTCGGAGTGGAAGTCATGGCCCCGGTCGGACATGCGGTGCGCTTCGTCGGCCATGAGGAGCCCGGCCGGGGACGCGGCGCCGCCTCGTCGACCGCGAGGAGCCCGCTCGGAGACGGAGTGCGCCTCGTCGACCACCAGCAGACCGGCCGGGGCGGCAAGCCGGGGCCGGCCCGGTCCCGGAGATCCGGATCGTTGAGCCGTTCGGGGCCACGGAACTGGGAGGGCAGTCGGATCCCGGGCGGGGCTGGCCCCCTGGACCTGCGGAAACGTATCGCTCGGGGTCGGGGGGGGGGGGGGGGGGGGAACCCCCACACCCCCCCCCCCCCCAAGCCCGGGGGGGTGTGGGTGGGGTTTAAAAAA
>NZ_JBHVPX010000020.1:0-96785 GCF_042887155.1 Streptomyces sp. NPDC057963 | reverse complement strand
CCGGCGCCCGCCGCCCCGCAGCCGGCGGCCGAGGAGGCCCCGGCCGCGCCTTCCGCGGGAGGGCAGCGTCCTGGTGCCTGGCCCACCGCCGCCGCGCCGGAATCCGGCCGCCGCCCCGGTGGCTGGCCCACCGCTTCTGCCCCCGGCCAGTCGCCCGCCCCGCAGGCCGCGCAGGCCCCCGCTCCGGCGCAGGCCGCGCCCGCGGCAGCGGTGCCCGCCGCCGAGCCGGTCCCCGGGATGACGCAGGGTGCCGGCCAGGTGCGGAACATGTGGCCGGACATCCTGGAGGCCGTGAAGAACCGCCGCCGGTTCACCTGGATCCTGCTCAGCCAGAACGCCCAGGTCACCGGCTTCGACGGCACCACCGTCCAGATCGGTTTCCTGAACGCGGGCGCGCGCGACAATTTCGCGAGCAGTGGAAGCGAGGAAGTGCTGAGGCAGGCCCTTGCCGAGCGGTTCAACGCACAGTGGAAGATCGAGGCGATCGTCGACCCGTCGGGCGGCGCGGGCGCGCCCCCGCAGACCGGGGGCGGCCGCCCGTCCACCGCCCCTCCGCCGCCGCAGCGGCCGGCCCCCGCGCCCCAGCAGAGTGACGAACCCCGGCCCGCACCGGCCTCGCACCAGCAGCCGAACGCCGCATCCGCCGCAGCGCCCGCACCGCAGTCGTACGCCGCGTCCGAGCCCCCGCGCCCGGTCGCTCCCGAGGACGACACCCCCGAGGCCGACGACCCGGACCTCGTCGACTCGGCGCTCTCCGGCCACGACCTGATCGTCCGCGAACTGGGCGCCACGGTCGTGGAGGAGTTCACCAACGAGTAGCGGTTCCCCACGAGTAGACCGGATCTCAACGAGTAGACGAGTAGCGGTTCCGGACGAGTAGTGGTTCCCGGCGAGCAGCAGCGAGGAGCCCGGACACCGCCGGCCGTGCACGGGCCCCTACCGGGCGGTCGGTGAGCTCGGAGGTGTCCACGGAGCGGCCGTCCGTCGGGGCCGCCGCGCCCCGGCAGCTAGGCTGCACCCCGTGAAGGTCCTCGTCATCGGCGGCGGCGCCCGCGAACACGCCCTGTGCCGCTCTCTCTCCCTCGACCCCGACGTCACCGCTCTGTACTGCGCTCCCGGCAACGCCGGAATCGCGGAGGTGGCCGAACTGCACCCGGTCGACGCTCTCGACGGCGATGCCGTCGCGCGCCTCGCCACCGACCTGGGCGCCGAACTGGTGGTCGTCGGCCCGGAGGCGCCCCTCGTCGCCGGGGTCGCCGACGCCGTGCGCGCCGCGGGCATCCCCTGCTTCGGCCCCTCCGGCGAGGCGGCCCAGCTGGAAGGCTCCAAGGCGTTCGCCAAGGACGTGATGGCCGGGGCCGGCGTCCCGACCGCCCGCAGCTACGTCTGCACCACCCCCGCCGAGATCGACTCCGCCCTCGATGCCTTCGGCGCCCCGTACGTCGTCAAGGACGACGGCCTCGCCGCCGGAAAGGGCGTCGTCGTCACCGACGACGTCGAGGCGGCCCGTGCCCACGCGCTGGCCTGCGATCGCGTGGTCATCGAGGAGTTCCTCGACGGTCCCGAGGTCAGCCTCTTCGCGATCACGGACGGCACCACCGTGGTGCCGCTCCAGCCCGCGCAGGACTTCAAGCGCGCCCTGGACGGCGACCAGGGCCCGAACACCGGTGGCATGGGCGCGTACTCCCCGCTCCCGTGGGCCGACCCCAAGCTGGTCGACGAGGTCATGCAGTCGGTGCTCCAGCCGACCGTCGACGAGCTCCGCCGCCGCGGCACCCCGTTCTCCGGACTGCTGTACGCGGGCCTCGCGATCACCTCGCGCGGCGTCCGGGTGATCGAGTTCAACGCCCGGTTCGGCGACCCCGAGACCCAGGTGGTCCTGGCCCGTCTGAAGACCCCGCTGGCCGGTGTCCTGCTGGGCTCCGCCAACGGCACCCTCGACGAGCTGCCTCCGCTCAAGTGGCGCGACGAGGCCGCCGTCACCGTGGTCATCGCCTCGCACAACTACCCGGGCACGCCGCGGACGGGCGACCCGATCGAAGGGCTCGACGACGTGGCGGCGCAGGATGCCCCGCATGCGTACGTCCTGCACGCCGGAACCGGACGGGACGGCGACGCGATCGTCAGCGCGGGCGGCCGGGTGCTGTCCGTGACCGCGACCGGCAAGGACCTCGCCGCCGCCCGCGAACGGGCCTACACAGCGGTGTCCCGGATCCGGCTCGACGGCTCGCAGTTCCGCACGGACATCGCCCGGAAGGCCGCAGAAGCCTGAGCCCGGTCGCGCCGGGCCCGGGACCGGACACCGGCACCCGCTGACGCGCCACTGCCCCAAGGACGGCGGCGCGCCAGCACCTTTGCCCAAAGCCATTCCATCGAGTGACGACTGAGCCATCCGGATGACGCCCGCCGAGGCCCCAACTAGGGTGCGGCGCAAGCATTCCGGCACTTGGCCCACTGGCATTGCGATGTCAGTGACGGGTGCCACAGTGGGGGAGTGAGCAACACCGCCGCGGGGGCAGAGGGGGTGACGTCCGGCCGTGTCCGGTACCGGTGCAAGTGAGGAGCCGGGTGTGCAGAACGCGCGCGCCCGAGCTCTCGCTCTGCTGCGCATCCGCAGCAGAGCGGCAGCCGCAGCCATCCTGCCTGCGGCGGTCGCCGTCGTGCTGCTCGTCGCCGGCGCGGAGGGACTCGCCGTCGGCAGCGGCTGGGACACGGCGCGCTGGGCCGTGGCGGTCTGCGCAGTCGTCGTGCTCCTGCTTGCCGCGGTGGTCGCGCTGGCGATCGTGCGGGCGAGGCCGGCGATGAGCCCGACCGTTCCGCTCGCGGAGGAAGCCGCGCCCGATCTCTACCGCCTGGTCAGGGACCTCGCCGACCGGCTCGGGGTCCCCGCGCCCTCGGCGATGGCCCTCACCCCCGACTGCGACAGCTGGCTGGAGGACCGCACACACCCCTCTGCGCAGCCCGCGGCAGGACCGGGAGCGGGAGCGGGGCGCGTGGCGCGGTCGGCGGGCCGGTCCCGTCGCCGGGTCCAGGCGGCTCCCGTGCTGGTCATCGGTTCGCCGTTCCTGTGGTGGATGCGGGTCGCGGAGCTACGGGCGGTGCTCGCCCCGGTCGTCGCGGGCACGGGCCCTTCCGCACATCCCGACATAGCCGCGGCGCGCCGTTTCGTACGGGGGCTGGACGGAGCGGTCGCCGATGCGTCCGTGCCCGTATCCGGTCCGCTGTCCGGGGTGCGCTCGGTGCCGCGCGTCTTCGTCGGCTGGATCGCCCGGCTGCTGCTGCGCAGCTGTCGCAGTCATGTCGCGGAGATGGAGCGGGGCGTCGCCGCCGCCGCGTCCGTTCGTGCACAGCGTGTGGATTACGGTCTGCGGATCGTCGCCCAGGAGCAGGTCGGCCTCGCCTACGCGGGCTGGGACCGGCTGCTCACCCGGGTCGCGCTGCCCGCCTGGCAGATGGGCCGTTGGCCGTCCCGGCTGGACGCGGGCGTCGTGTCCGCCCTCACCGAGCTCTCCCGCCGCGACCGGCTCGCCGACGGTTTTTCCTCGCGGCTCGGCGAACGCCCCGCCTGTGACCTCCTGGAGGAGCCGGGCGCGGCCGACGAGGCGGCGTCGCTGCTGGCGGCCCGGCTCTTCCACGGCGGCCCGGCGGAGTCCGGTCCCGACTGGTCGCCGGTTGACTGGCAGCAGTACCCGGAGGAGGTGGTCGACCGGAAGTGGCGCACCGAGGCCGCCCGCCTGCACCGTGTCCTCGACGTCCTCGACTCGATGGGCACGGCGCCCGCGCAGTCCACCGGCAGCCCCGATCCCGGTCCCAGTCCTGATCCCGGTCCCGATCCCGGCTCCGGCTCCGGCTCCGGCTCCGGCAGTCCCGTACTCCCCACCGACATCGGCGGCACCGGCACCGGCGCCAACCACATCGGCGGCACCGGCACCGGCGCCAACCACATCGGCGGCACCAGCACCGAGGCTTTCGCCGTCGACATCGACGCCAATGACGCCAACGACGCCGTCGACGCCATCGCCCTCGACATCGACGCCAACGACATCGACGCCAACGACATCGGCAGCGTCGCCATCGACGCCGGAGTGCCCACGCTGGCGCGTGTCGTCGAGCACCTGGCGGGCCGGAGAGGCGGCGGCGAGGAGCTCGCGGCGGGGATCAGCGCCGCGGTGGCCCGCGAGGAGGCCGCGGCCCAACAACCCCGGGCCGGCGGCACGTCCGGCCCGGCGGGCGCCCCCGGCACCGCTCGCGCGGGCGGGGACGGCCTGGACATCTGGGGCCCCGGCCCCCTCCCGCTCTTCCCGCTCCAGCCGCCCCGTACGGGGACCGAACTGCTCGCCGACCACGTCGCGGCGATGGTCTGCTGCGCCGCCGTCGACACGGCGGGCGCGGCACCCGGGCTCGACTGGCTCGACGGCCCCGCCCTGCTGGTCGACGGCGAGCGCCGGGCAGATCTGGGCGTCACCGTCCTCAGCCTGGTCGAGGACGGTGACGCGGAACCGCTGCGTTCCTGGCTCGCGACGGTCGGCGTACGCACCGACAAACCCGTCCGTCTCGTCTGAACCACGGGCCCCGTCGGCAGACTCGACGACCGAGCCGAACCACAGCATCCCCACCCTTCCCACCCCTTTCACGGGCAACGTCGGAAGGGGCTTTCACGCCTCAATACCCGGAAGGATACGTTCCGTTCACGTCAATTCGCGACGAACGGTGACGGACTGCATGCGTTATGTGATGTGCTGGGGATCGACGCTGACAGTCGGCGCATCACTGTTGGCGCACCGATGACGCACGGCCGGAGACGGTCACTGGTGACATCGCCGTCGGCCGTCACCCGTGACGACCAGCCGTTGTCTCACCGTTGTTGTCCGGGGGGCCGAGGGAGGGAAGCGGTATGGGGGCGGAGCAGATTCGTCGATGGGAGTCCGGTGCCCTCGCGCACGCCGTCTCCGATCCTTTCGGCCAGGGCCCCCTGCCCTGGCTGCGCGGCAGTGAGAACTACTTCGACGACACCGGACACGTCGTCCCCTGGTACGCCGACCCCACCCTGGCCCGCGGTTCCACCGACGGCGGCACACATACGGCCGACGATGTGCACAACCAGATCAAGGGCTTCATCTCCACGGGAGCCGCGGCCCCCGGCGAGGCGATCGACTTCCACGTCACCGTGGACCCGCCCCAGCAGTTCTCCGTGGACATCTACCGCATCGGCCACTACGGGGGCGACGGCGCCGCCAAGATCACCACGAGCCCCCGGATCTCCGGCATCGTCCAGCCGGCCCCGCTCACCGCCGACCGTACGGTCTCCTGCCACCACTGGTGGCAGTCCTGGCGGCTGCAGATCCCCTCGTACTGGTCGATCGGCGCGTACGTCGCCGTGCTCACCACGGTCGACGGGTACCGCTCCCACATCCCGTTCACGGTCCGCGACGCGCATCCGGCCGATCTCCTGCTGGTTCTGCCGGACATCACCTGGCAGGCCTACAACCTCTACCCGGAGGACGGTCACACCGGCGCCAGCCTCTATCACGCCTGGGACGAGCAGGGTCGTCTCCTGGGCGAGGAGGACGCGGCGGTCACCGTCTCCTTCGACCGCCCGTACGCGGGCGCCGGTCTGCCGCTCCACGTCGGTCATGCCTACGACTTCATCCGCTGGGCCGAGCGCTACGGCTACGACATCGCGTACGCCGACACCCGAGATCTGCACGCGGGCCGGATCGACCCGAGCCGCTACCGGGGCCTGGTCTTCCCCGGCCACGACGAGTACTGGTCGGTGCCCATGCGCCACACCGCCGAACTCGCCCGCGACGGAGGCACGTCGCTCGTCTTCCTCTCCGCCAACACCATGTACTGGCAGGTGAGCCTCTCCCCGTCGCCGTCCGGCGTGCCGGACAGACTGCTCACCTGCCGCAAGCGCCACGGCCCGGGAAAGCCCGCCCTCTGGCGCGAGATCGACCGCCCCGAGCAACAGCTCCTCGGCATCCAGTACGCGGGCCGGGTCCCCGATCCGCACCCACTGGTCGTACGGAACGCCGAGCACTGGCTGTGGGACGCGACGGGCGCCTGTGAGGGCGACGAGATCGACGGCCTGGTAGCGGGTGAGGCCGACCGGTACTTCCCACGCATCGCACTCCCCGAACACGAGAGCCGCATCCTGCTCGCCCACTCCCCGTACCTGGACAGCGACGGAGTCAAGCGCCACCAGGAGACCTCGCTGTACCGGGCCCCGTCCGGCGCACTCGTCTTCGCCTCCGGCACCTTCGCCTGGTCTCCGGCCCTGGACCGCCCCGGCCATGTGGACCCCCGCATCCAGCGCGCCACCGCCAATCTCCTCGACCGCATCTGCAAGCACGCCTGAAGCGGCCCTGAGGCCCGCTCCCCGAAGCGCCTCCGGGCCTCACGCCCGAAGCGGCCCTGAGGCCCACTCCCCGAAGCGCCTCCGGAACGGCCTTGAGGCCCGCTGCCCGAGATGCCTCCGGGGCTCACGCCCGAAGCGCCTTTGCGGCCACGGCACTCGGCGCCACGGACGCCCGCGCTCCACTCCGCCGCACCCCGATACGGGAGAACGCACCCCGGTACGGGAGAATCGGAACGACTCCTGGATCAACCTACGCGGAGGCAGCGTGTCCGGATTTGTAGAAAAGCCCGAGCCAGTGCAGGTCCCGGGGCTCACCCACCTCCACACCGGCAAGGTGCGCGACCTGTACCGGAACGAGGCGGGCGACCTCGTCATGGTCGCCAGCGACCGCATGTCCGCGTACGACTGGGTCCTGCCGACCGAGATCCCGGACAAGGGCCGGGTGCTCACCCGGCTCTCGCTGTGGTGGTTCGACCGGCTCAGCGATCTCGTACCGAACCACGTCCTGTCCACGGAGCTCCCCGCCGGAGCCCCCGCGGACTGGGCCGGCCGCACGCTGATCTGCCGGTCCCTGCGGATGGTCCCGGTCGAGTGCGTCGCCCGCGGCTATCTCACCGGCTCCGGCCTCGTCGAGTACAACGAGTCCCGCACGGTCTGCGGCCTCGCCCTGCCCGAGGGACTCGTCGACGGCTCCGAACTCCCGGCGCCGATCTTCACCCCTGCCACCAAGGCGGCCGTCGGAGACCACGACGAGAACGTGAGCTACGAGGAGGTGGCCCGCCAGGTCGGCGCGGAGACCGCCGCTCAGCTGCGCCGCACCACGCTGGACGTGTACAGCAGGGCCCGTGACATCGCGCGCGAGCGCGGGATCATCCTCGCCGACACGAAGTTCGAGTTCGGTTTCGCTCCCACGGCCGACGGCGGCGAGGAGCTGATCATCGCGGACGAGGTGCTGACTCCGGACTCCTCGCGCTTCTGGCCCGCCGCCACCTGGGAGCCGGGCAGGGCCCAGCCCAGTTACGACAAGCAGTTCGTGCGCGACTGGCTGACCTCACCGGCCTCCGGCTGGGACCGCAGGAGCGAGCAGCCGCCCCCGGCACTGCCCCAGGAGATCGTGGACGCGACCCGGGCGAAGTACCTGGAGGCGTACGAACTCCTGACCGGCACGCCCTGGCAGTAGGGGCAGTCCACCGGGGCCGGACGACCCCTCCCGGAACACGAAGAAGCCCCCGGCCGAAGGGCCGGGGGCTTCTTGCTGAACCGAGCGGACGACCAGGTTCGAACTGGCGACCTCAACCTTGGCAAGGTTGCGCTCTACCAACTGAGCTACGTCCGCAAGCGCCGAAGCGCGAGCACCACTATACCCATCCTCGCTCGCGTGCGAGACGCACTGCCGCATGCCGGTTCTCCGCACCGAGCTTCGAGACGGCCGCCGAGAGGTAGTTCCGTACGGTTCCCTGCGACAGTGACGCCCGCTCCGCGATCTCCGCGACCGGCGCCCCGTCGGCCGCCAACTCCAGCACCTCGGCCTCGCGCGCGGTCAGCGGCGAGTCCCCGGCGGAGATCGCGTCGGCCGCCAACTCCGGGTCCACGTAACGGTTTCCGGCATGCACGGTGCGGATGATCCCGGCCAGCTGCCGGGCGCTGACGGTTTTCGGTACGAAGGCCCGCACGCCCGCCGCGAGTGCTCGTTTCAGATGTCCCGGCCGGCCGTGACTCGTCACGATCATGGTCCGGCAGCCGGGCAGTTCGGCCCGCAGGGATGTGGCGACACTCACACCGTCGGCGCCCGGCATCTCCAGATCGAGGACCGCCACATCGGGACGGTGAGCCCGCGCCATGGCCAGCGCCTCCGGACCGGTCGCCGCCTCCGCGACCACCACGAGGTCGTCCTCCAGAGCGAGCAGCGCGGCCAGAGCGCCCCGGATCAGATGCTCGTCGTCGGCGAGCAGCACCCGTACCGCCGTCATCGTCGTTCCTCCTGAAGGGCCGGGGGATCCTGGGGCGGCGGAGCCACCGGAAAGACAGGGCCAGAGGCGAAGACAGGGCCAGAGGCAGAGCCAGAGTCAGAGGCGGAGACAGGGCCAGAGGCAGAGGCAGAAGCAGAGGCCGGAGCCGTGGCGGGGTGCGACAGCGGGATCGTGGCCGTCAGCCGGAACAGACCGTTCCCCGCCGGACCCGCGTCCAGCGAACCGTCGAGTGTCCGAAGCCGCTCCCGCAGCCCGGCCAGCCCGGAGCCGCCCAGCCCGGAATCGCGCGGTCCGGCGACGGCCGACGGCGCCCCGTCGTTCTCCACGTCCAGCACCACCGCGCCCGCCGAAGTGCGGAGCCGGATCGTGCAGTGCTGCGGATCGCCGTGCCGCAGCACATTGGTCGCCGCCTCCCGCACCACCCAGCCGAGCGCCGCCTGCACGGGCGCGGGCAGCGCGCCGCCGCCGTCCGCCGCCACTTCGCAGCCGATGCCGGCCGCCCGCAACACGCTCCGCGCGCCCACGAGTTCGGTGCTCAGATCTGCCTCCCGGTAGCCCCGTACGACATCGCGCACCTCCTGCTGGGAGGCGCGGGCGATGCGCATGACCTCGACCATCTGATCCGCGGCCGCCGGTTTGCCGCGCTGGGCCAGCTCCACCGCCAGCTCGCTCTTCAGCGCGATCACGGCCAGGTTCCGGCCCAGGACATCGTGCATGTCCCGCCCGAACCGCAGCCGCTCCTCGGCGACCGCCAGCCGCGTCTCCACGTCCCGCGCCTCGCGGAGCTTCCACATCACCCCCAGCGTCCAGGCGGACATCCGCGTGGTGACGGACATCAGGCCGGTGCCGATCACCGTCGAGGCGACCGCGGAGCTCATCAGCGCGCTGCCGCCACCGAGCAGCCCCACCGCGAGGCACACACCAATCGAGAGGGCGGCCTGCTGCAGCGCCGACACCCAGCCCGGCACGATGAGCACGAACGCGCAGGAGAACGGCACGACACAGGCGCCGAGCACAGATCCCAGCTCGGGGAATTCGCGCATGCCCGTGTACCGGGCGAGGGTCAGCATCGCCGCCACGTCCGCGACCATCGAGACGGCCCCGACGGCGACCAGTCGCCGCTCCACGGCCCCTCGGCCCAGATACTCGTCGAGCCCCCTGGCGATCAGCCGGGTCCCGCCGACCCCCTGGGCGAGCGCGAGCAGGACCGCCAGGACGATCAGCGCGACGGGGGCCGCTCCGCGCACGGGCCGGGTCAGGGACAGCAGAACCTGGATCAGCACCGCGATCCAGACCAGCCCGTACAGCGTGCCGCGCGTGTACAGGTCGACCTTGTCGAACCCGCTGCGGCCGTGCCAGCCCCGCACCCGCCACCACCACCGCACCGCGCACCCCTCCTCAGCGTCGAGGTTCCCAGCGGAACCACCACTGGACAGCAAACACGGCGAGTACCGTCCAGGCCAGCGCGCCCAGCCCGGCCACGAGCAGGTCGTGCCCGTCGGCCCCGCCGAGCCAGCCCGCCCGTACGAGCGTCATCACGCCGGTCACCGGCAGCAGCTCGCACACGGACGCCACCCGGTCCGGCAGGACCTCCAGCGGTACGAAGAGCCCGGAGCCCACCATCGAGACGAGGAACAGCGGCAGTGTGGTGATCTGCGCCGTCTGTACGGTGCGGGTCACCACGGAGGTGGCCGCGGCCAGCGCCGCCAGCAGCACCATGCCCGCCAGCAGCCCCGCGACGAGGAGTTCGGGCCGCTTCGGTGCACCGAGGCCGAACAGGACCGCACCGGCCAGCACGACCAGCACCGCCTGCGCCAGCGCCAGCGCGACCGACGGCAGTGCGGTCCCGGCGAGGATCTCCCGGTCGGTGATCTCCCCGGTACGCAGCCGCTTCAGGACCAGGTCCTCGCGCCGTGCCACGTAGGTGGCGACCAGATTCATGTACACGACCTGCATCAGGACCATGCCGATGCCGCCGCTGAGCGCCGCCCCGGCGACGGTCAGCCCGGTCCCGCCCAGATCGACCTGTTCCAGCGTCGACTTCATCGCCACGACCATCGCCAGGGGCACCAGCAGTGCGATGAAGACCGCCGTTCTGTTTCGGGCGAGCAGGGTCAGCTCGGCCCGCCCGAGGGCGTTCAGCCGCCCGGACATCGTCGTGCCGGTCATGCGGCAGCCGCCTTCCGGGTCCGCGGCTCTGATGCCGGTTCCGATTCCGACGCGCTCTGCGCGATGTCGAGGAATGCCTCTTCGAGCGAGGCGGACCGGGCATCGAGCCCGAGCAGCTGTACGTGTGACTCCCCTGCCCAGAGCAGCAGTTCGGTCAGTGAATCCTGCAGTCGCCGGGTACGGATCTCGATCCGGCGGCCGTCGGCCGCGGCGCGCAGTGACAGCGGAAGCCGCGCCGCCGGCACCTCCTCGGGCAACTCGAACCGGATGCGGGCTGGGCGGGCCGCCGTCACCTCGGCGGTGGTGCCCGCCGTCACGATCCGCCCCCGGTGCATGATCGCCAGCCGGTCGGCGAGCGTCTCGGCCTCCTCCAGGTAGTGCGTGGTGAGCAGGACGGTGAGGCCGTCGTCGCGCAGCCGCCGTACCAACGCCCAGGTGTCGCGCCGTCCTTCGGCGTCGAGCCCGGTGGTCGGCTCGTCCAGGAACAGCACCTCGGGCCGGCCGAGCAGGGCCAGCGCGAGGTCGAGGCGGCGTCGTTCGCCGCCGGAGAGCTGTTTGACCCGTACGTGTGCCCGGTGGGAGAGCCCGACCAGGTCCAGCGCCTCGCCGGTCGGCCGGGCGCCACTGGTGCAGCCCGCCCACATCCGTACGGTCTCGGTGACCGTCAGCTCGGACGGGAAGCCGCCCTCCTGGAGCATCACTCCGATCCGGGGCCGGACGGCGGCGCGTTCGCGGTACGGGTCGTGGCCGAGTACCCGCACCGTGCCGCCGTCGGGTCGGGCCAGACCCTCCAGCAGTTCGACGGTGGAGGTCTTTCCGGCGCCGTTCGTACCGAGCAGCGCGAAGAGTTCACCGCGCGCCACCGAGAAGGAGACCCCGCTCACGGCGGTGAAGCCGCCGGTATAGCACCGCCGGACATCGCTCGCCTCGATCACGGAGTCGGCGCGGGAATCGGTCACGGAACCGGCTGTGATGTCCGCCACGGCGCCGCCCGCACGGTTGCTGGGAATGTCGTCGCTGGTCATGCCTACAGGTTTCCGCCGGGGCGCCGCCGTGAGCAGTGCGAGCTGTCACCAACGCTCATGACAAACGTCATGCGCACGGGGCAAGAGGCCGCGGGGCAAGGCACCACGCGGTAAGGAACCACGAGGCAAGGAACCACCGGGCAAGGAACCGCGAGGCAGAGAACAGGATCGGGTCGGGAATACGGCGAAGGCCCTGGTCGATATCGACCAGGGCCTTCTGAAAATCCGATCAAGAGCGGACGACGAGATTCGAACTCGCGACCCTCACCTTGGCAAGGTGATGCTCTACCAACTGAGCCACGTCCGCATTGCTGCCGCCTATTGTACCCCTGGTAAGGGGATCCATTGAGCGGTGCGAGCACTACTCTACCCGATTCACCGAAGTGGTCGTCGAGAGCGATGCAGAGCGGGTGACAGGAATTGCACACTGCGCCTTCCCCCTGGAAGGGGGATGTTCTGCTACTGAACTACACCCGCACGCTGCGTGAGGTTCGGCTTTGCGGCCTTGCCCCTCGGCGTGCTCCAGACTTTAGCCGACCTGCGGGGGTGTAGCGCAAGTCGGTGGCCGCGGGGTGTCGTCGAGGCGTGCGCCGGAGCGTTCGAAGCGCACCGCCGCGAACGCTCCGGCGGCCTGTCGATGCCTCTTCGGAGGGGCCCGTCGGCACCCCTCTCGGTGGGCCGGGGTCTCAACTGGCTTCGCGGAACGCCTCGTAGACCTTCTTGGGGATCCGGCCGCGAGCCGGCACCTCCATCCCGTGGGACTGGGCCCAGGCGCGCACGGCCGCCGGGGCGGGGGCGAGTGCGGTGTGCCGGTACGAGGTGGGGGTCCTGCCGTGCTTGCTGGCATTTGTCTGCTTTCGGCCTGCCGCCACGTACGGCGCCAGAGCCTTGCGCAGTTTCTTTGCATTGGACTGGTTGAGGTCGATCTCGTACGACTTCCCGTCCAGGGCGAAGGTGACCGTTTCCGTCGCTGCTCCCCCGTCGATGTCGTCGAAGAGGGTGACCACTACGCGCTGAGCCACGGATATCGGTCCTTTCCTACGGCATCGGCGCGTCTGACATGCGCTGATGCCGGCCTTCCGGCTGTCAGGCGGATGTGGGCGGATGTGAGTCGACCGGTGTCGACTGTTTAGGGGCAATTCTGCATTCCCCGGTAATCATTTGTACAGCGGTGGGTGCCGCATTGTGAAGCCCATCCAATTAACTCCGCGTGTCAGCCTTCTATGTGTGGTCCCGGTGGGGATTTTTTTTGCAGGACTTTTCTCATGTGTTGTCGCGGTCGATATCTGGGTGTGATCCACGGTTCTCCGTATCTACTCGCGTAGAATTTCTGGCCAGGTAGGCTGAGGGGACCTGCGGGGGTCTGGGGAACCCCCCGGAGAAACAGCCGCACCACACCACCACCGGGAGTGCCAGTGGCACGCGTCGTAGTCGACGTCATGCTCAAGCCCGAGATCCTCGACCCGCAGGGACAGGCGGTGCAGCGTGCA
Organism: Streptomyces sp. NPDC057963; assembly: GCF_042887155.1. Lineage (NCBI taxonomy): Bacteria > Bacillati > Actinomycetota > Actinomycetes > Kitasatosporales > Streptomycetaceae > Streptomyces > Streptomyces sp. NPDC057963. The sequence goes on along the minus strand of NZ_JBHVPX010000020.1, from coordinate 83,773 downwards.
CTGCCCCGTCTCGGCTTCGAGGGAATCGCGGACGTACGTCAGGGAAAGCGTTTCGAGCTGGAGGTCGAGGGGCCGGTCGACGACGCCGCCCTCGGTCGCATTCACGAGATGGCCGAGACTTTCCTCGCCAACACCGTCATCGAGGACTTCACCGTGAAGGTGGAGAAGGCCGAGGAGTCGAAGTGACTGCTCGTATCGGAGTCGTCACCTTTCCCGGCACGCTCGACGACAAGGACAGCCTGCGGGCCGTACGGGTCGCGGGCGCCGAGCCCGTGTCGCTGTGGCACCGCGACAAGGACCTGCACCAGGTCGACGCGGTCGTCCTGGCGGGTGGCTTCTCCTACGGCGACTACCTGCGGGCCGGAGCCATCTCCCGCTTCTCGCCGGTCATGGAGACCGTCATCGAGCAGGCGAAGGCGGGGATGCCGGTCCTCGGTATCTGCAACGGCTTCCAGGTCCTGACCGAGGCGCATCTGCTGCCCGGCGCGATGCTGCGGAACAATCACCTGCACTTCATCTGCCGCGACCAGAAGCTGCGCGTCGAGAACGCGGAGACCGCCTGGACCTCGGACTACTCCGCGGGCCAGGAGATCTCCGTACCGCTCAAGAACATGGACGGGCGCTACGTCGCCGACGAGCGCGTGCTCGACGAGCTGGAGGGGGAGGGCCGGGTCGCCTTCCGCTACCTGGACGTGAACCCCAACGGCTCGCTGCGCGACATCGCCGGCATCACCAACGCCGCGGGCAATGTCGTCGGTCTGATGCCGCACCCGGAGCACGCCGTGGAGCCGCTGATCGGCACCGGTCGTACCGACGGTCTCGGTTTCTTCACCTCGATCATCAAGAAGCTGGTCAACGCATGAGCCTGGACACGGTCAAGCACGCGGCCGAAACCCCGGACACCGCGCAGCCCTGGAAGGAGCTCGGCCTCAAGGAGGACGAGTACGCCCGGATCCGCGAGATCCTGGGCCGCCGTCCCACCGGCGCCGAGCTCGCCATGTACTCCGTGATGTGGTCCGAGCACTGCTCGTACAAGAGCAGCAAGGTCCACCTCAAGCAGTTCGGCGAGAAGGTTCCCGCCAACGACGCGATGCTCGTCGGCATCGGCGAGAACGCCGGTGTGGTCGACGTCGGTCAGGGCTACGCGGTCACCTTCAAGGTCGAGTCGCACAACCACCCCTCGTACATCGAGCCCTACCAGGGCGCGGCGACCGGCGTCGGCGGCATCGTCCGCGACATCCTCGCCATGGGGGCACGCCCGGTCGCGGTCGTGGACCCGCTGCGCTTCGGTGCGGCCGACCACCCCGACACCAAGCGCGTCCTGCCGGGCGTCGTCGCGGGCATCGGCGGCTACGGCAACTGCCTGGGCCTGCCGAACATCGGCGGCGAGGTCGTCTTCGACACCTGCTACCAGGGCAACCCGCTGGTCAACGCCGGCTGCATCGGCGTGATGAAGCACGAGGACATCCACCTGGCCCAGGCCTCGGGCCCCGGCAACAAGGTGATCCTGTACGGCGCCCGCACCGGTGGCGACGGCATCGGCGGCGTCTCGGTGCTGGCCTCGGAGACCTTCGAGTCGACCGGTCCGGCCAAGCGCCCCGCCGTCCAGGTCGGCGACCCGTTCCAGGAGAAGCTCCTCATCGAGTGCACCCTGGAGATCTTCAAGGAGAAGCTCGTCGCGGGCATCCAGGACCTCGGCGGCGCCGGGCTCTCCTGCGCCACGTCCGAGCTGGCCTCCGCGGGTTCCGGCGGCATGCGCGTCGAGCTGGACACCGTGCCGCTGCGCGACTCCTCCCTCTCGCCCGAGGAAATCCTCATGAGCGAGTCGCAGGAGCGCATGTGCGCGATCGTCGAGCCGCAGCACGTCGAGCGCTTCCTGGAGATCTGCGAGAAGTGGGACGTCATCGCCACCGTCATCGGTGAGGTGACCGAGGGCTCCCAGCTGGAGATCTTCTGGCACGGCGAGCAGATCGTGGACGTACCGCCGCGGTCGGTCGCCCACGAGGGGCCGACGTACCACCGTCCGTTCGCCCGCCCGTCCTGGCAGGACGCGCTGCAGGCCGACGACGCGGGCAAGCTGGCCCGCCCGGCGAACGGCGCGGAGCTGCGCGAGCAGGTCCTCAAGCTGGTCGCCTCGCCGAACCAGGCGTCGAAGTCCTGGATCACGGACCAGTACGACCGGTTCGTGCAGGGCAACACCGTGCTCGCGATGCCCGAGGACGCTGGCATGGTCCGGATCGACGAGAAGTCGAACCTGGGCGTGGCCATGGCGACCGACGGCAACGGCCGGTACGCCAAGCTCGACCCGTACACCGGTGCGCAGCTCGCGCTGGCGGAGTCGTACCGCAATGTCGCCGCCTCCGGCGCCAAGCCGCTCGCGATCTCGGACTGCCTGAACTTCGGTTCGCCCGAGGACCCGGACGTCATGTGGCAGTTCGCCGAGGCCACCCGTGGTCTCGCGGACGGCTGCCTGGAGCTGGGCACCCCGGTCACCGGCGGCAATGTGTCGCTGTACAACCAGACCGGTGAGACGGCGATCCACCCGACGCCGGTCGTGGCCGTGCTCGGTGTGATCGACGACGTCACCCGGCGTACGCCGGTCGCCTTCGCGGAAGAGGGCCAGCTCCTCTACCTGCTGGGCGACACGCGCGAGGAGTTCGGCGGCTCGGCCTGGTCCGAGGTCGTCCACGGCCACCTGGGCGGCATGCCGCCCACGGTCGACCTGGGCCGCGAGAAGCTGCTCGGCGAGATCCTGATCTCGGCCTCCCGCGACGGCATGATCGACGCGGCGCACGACCTCTCCGACGGCGGTCTGATCCAGGCGGTCACCGAGTCCTGCCTGCGCGGCGGGAAGGGTGCCCGGCTGGTCGTGCCGGACGGTCTGGACGCGTTCACCTTCCTCTTCTCCGAGTCGGCGGGGCGCGCGGTCGTCTCCGTTCCGCGCAGCGAGGAGCTCCGCTTCAACGACATGTGCGGGGCGCGGGGTCTGCCCGTCGCCCGCATCGGTGTCGTGGACGGCGAGGAGATCGAGATCCAGGGCGAGTTCAGCATTCCGCTGAGCGAGCTGCGCACGGCGCACGAGGAGACGATTCCGGGCCTGTTCGCCTGACGGACTGCCGCTGTGGAGGACGGCCCCGCCCGGTTCATGGGCGGGGCCGTCCTCTTTCCGTCCGGTCCGGCGTATCCGGTGTCCGGGGGATTCCGCCGTGCCGCCCGCGTATTTCGGGGCGAAGGGCGAACAGCGATGTATTCCGGGGCGAAGAGGTGCGGGGTGATCGTGGTGCGGAGGCGGGCAGTCCGTCGAATTCCTTCCCGTCGCGGCGTTCCGCCGAAAGGGCGGGAATTCCCGGCCGACGGCGGTCAGGACATCTGCCCAGGAAGATGTATTGAGTCAACATTTGATCCAGGCTCAATGTTCATCCTGGTACAGTGAAGCCATGATTGAGGGGATGAGCCTGCGCGAGCGCAAGAAGCTCCAGACGCGACACCGTCTGCTGGCCGCGGCCACCGAACTCTTCGCCGAGCGCGGCTTCGACAAGGTCTCGGTCGCCGAGATCGCCGAGGCGGCCGAGGTGTCGAAGATGACCGTCTTCAACTACTTCGCCGGCAAGGAGGACCTGGTCCTCGCTCCCATGGAGGAGCACATCGGTGATGTCGCGCGGGTGGTACGGGACAGAGCCCCCGGAGAGTCCGCGACGGACGCCGTGCGGCGCCAGTTCCTGGCAGCCATCGAGGCCCGTGACCCCTCTGTCGGGATGAGCGACGCGCCGGTGGCACTGGGGCTGCGCCGGCTGATCCAGGAGACCCCGGCGCTGCTCATCCGGGCCCACGCGTTCTCCATGCGCTCCTTCGACCTGCTCGCCGAAGTCCTGGTCGAGGAGGGGGAGGAGCCGTCCATCGTCCGGATCGCGGCCGCCCAGCTGATCGCCACCCGTAACTCCCTCATCTGCGCGAACCAGTTGCGGCTGCTCGCGGGGGAACCGGCGGACGCGGTCGCGCCGGAGGCCGCCGCACTCGCCGGGCGCGGCTTCGACCTGCTGGACAAGGGTCTGGGCGACTTCGCCACCCGGCGCTGATCTCCGGGCTGGTTGCTGGACCTGATCCTCAGCTGGTTCCTGGCGCCGATCCTCAGCTGATTCCTGGCACCGGTCCCCGGGCTGGTCCTCTGCGGGGCGGCCGAGGGCCGCCGGACACTCCGGACCCCTGGAACCTGCCGCCGCCCCACTAGGCTCCTGGACCATGCCGCCGTCCCAGAAACGAGCCCGACGCTACGACCCGGTCAGGACCCGCGCCGCGGTCCTGGCACAGTTCGACCAGGTCCGGGAAGCCGTCCGTGTACTGACACCCGAACAGCTCGCGCTGCCGACCCGGCTCGGTGAGTGGACCGTGCGCGAACTGGCCGTCCATCTGGCGATGGCGCTCTTGCACGTCACCCGGAACCTGGAGCTGCCCGAACCCGTCGCGCCGAAGCCGGAGCTGACGCTCCTTCGATGGCCCTTCGCGACCGCGGGCCGGGCCGAGCGCATCGCCGAGGACACCAGTGCGCAGGCCGCGGACCGGCCGGATCTGGACGCGCTGTACGCGGAGGTCGCCGGGCGTTTCGCGGAACTGGTGCCCGAAGACCCCGGGAACCGGCTGCTGCCGACCCGGATCGGCACGATGCGGCTGGCCGACTTCCTGGTCACCCGTACCGTCGAACTCGTCGTGCACACCGACGATCTGAACCAGGCGGCCGGCCTCGACATCCCGTACGACCGGCAGGCCCTCGCCGCCTGCACCCGGCTGCTCGCCGACGCCCTCGCGGAGAAGGCGCCGGGCGGCTCGGTCGAGGTGCGCGTCCCGCCGTTCGCCGTCGTCCAGTGCGTCCAGGGCCCCAAGCACACGCGCGGTACGCCGCCCAACGTCGTCGAGACCGATCCGCTCACCTGGATCCGGCTCGCGACCGGGCGTACGGAGTGGGCGTCGGCCCTCGACGCGGCGAAGGTCGGTGCCAGCGGCGAACGGGCCGATCTCGCCGCGCTGCTGCCCCTGATGGGCTGAGCCGGCCGGCCTGCGGACGGACGGCCGGGCGGACGGACGAGCCCGGGGAACCGGACGAGCCCGCCGGCACGGCGGGGAAGCCGCGCCTGAGCCTCGGCACGGGCGGCTCCGTGCGCGGCACCCTCTCCGCACTCAACCCGTGGGGCTGGTGTCCGTACGGCGTCGGCCACACGTAGGAACACCCGTTCATTCGATGGCGGCGGTGGCTTCGACCGCACGCGACGGGTCCTGGTGAGGGTCGCCTACTTGCTCTGCAGTTTCCCCAGCGGGTCGGGGTCTTCCGCCAGTGCGGTGGCCGCTGCCTCCCAGCCGGTGTCCTCGGGGCGGAGGGCGCTGCGCAGGAAGGCCGTGGTGAGGCGCTGGACCAGGGCGACGCGGGCGGGACTCCCGTCCGTCGTCTCGGCGACCTCGTATCCGGGGATTCCGCCGAGCGAGTGCTCGGCCCCGAACAGCGTGAGGAGGCTCTTGCTTCCCGGGCTGTAGGTGTAGGGGTCGGTGAACCAGTCCGGTCCGCGCGTGGACAGGTGGGACTGGTCGTTGTCCCCGGCGACGATGAGAGCCGGTGGGGTCATGGTGGCGAAGGACGGCCTCATGAAGGGGAGGTTCTCGGCGGCGAACGGGGTCAGGTCGTCGCCCAGGCCGGTCAGGGCGAGCAGCACACCCGCCTTGACGCGGGGGTCGGACATGTCCTCGCCGGGTACGGCGTCGGAGTCGAGGACGCGCGCGCCCAGCAGCGTGCTCGCCGTCTGGGCTCCCCAGGAGTGGCCGGCCACGGCGATGCGGTCGCGGTCGAGGCGCCCGGCGAGGCCCGGCACGGAGGCTTCCAGAATGTCGAGTCCGTCCAGCACGCGCGTGAGGTCCTCGATGCGGAAGCGCCAGATCCGCGGCGTACGGGGATCCTCGGCGGGGAGGCCGAGCGTCCTGGAGTCGAGGTGGGTGGGCTGCAGGACCACGAAGCCGTGGGCGGCCCAGAAGTCCGCCAGCGGGGCGTAGCCGTTCATCGACCAGCCGAAGCCGTGAGAGAAGACGACGACGGGCAGATCGGTGCCGGTCGCGGGGGCGGACACGCGGACCTGGAGGTCCTCGCCGCGGTCCGGGGCGGGCAGGACCACCGGCTTCGCGGATACCACCAGAGCGGGCGCACCCGCGGTCTTCTGCGCGTTCGTGGTGTTCGAGTCGGACATGGAAGTGCCTTCCGTTCGGTTCTTCGCCGTCTTGGCGTGGTGGGGCCGGCGGCCGGTGGCGCCGCGGGCCGGGCCGGACGGGGAGCGAGGAGCGTTTCTCGTGTGCAGCCGCGTCGACGCCAGGTGCCGACGGTCGCGTGCTCCTCCGTCCGAGGCCGGAGCGGGGCCGCGGCAGCGGTGTGGTCGGCCGCCCCTTGGTCTGCCATCATGAGTGAAACGGAACCTTGTTCCGCTTACGATACGGAACACTGTTCCGCTTTGCAAGGGAGGAAGTCACGGTGGACGACAACGGTCAGGGCGCGGGAAGTTCGGCCAGGTCCAAGCGCAAGGACGCCCGACGCAACCAGCAGACCCTGCTGGACGCGGCCGCGGAGGTCTTCGTCACCTCGGGCGTGGAAGCGCCGGTGCGTGACATCGCGGCCAAGGCCGGGGTGGGAGTGGGCACGATCTACCGCCACTTCCCCACCCGGGCGGACCTCGTCATCGCCGTCTACCGCCACCAGGTCGACGCCTGCGCCGAGGCAGGCCCGGCCCTGCTGTCGACCAGCCCGACACCCCATGCCGCCCTGGGGCGGTGGGTCGACCTCTTCGTCGGCTTCCTGGTCACCAAGCACGGCCTGGCCGCCGCGATGCAGGGGGACAGCGCCGGCTTCGAGACGCTGCACACCTACTTCCTCGACCGCCTCCTGCCGGTGTGCACCCAACTCCTCGACGCTGCCGCCGCCTCCGGCGAGATCCGCTCCGACCTCGACGCCTACCCACTCATGCGCGGCATCGGAAACCTCTGCGTCGGCGCCGACAGCGACCCCCGCTACGACGCACGCCGACTGGCCGCACTCCTTGTCGCAGGACTCCGTCAACCGCACTGACCGCGGCGCCCGCCCATGGCAGAGCCCTCGCGCGAACGCCCCTTTCCCGGAGCGGGATCAACCGGAGCGAGATCAGGAAGAGCCGCGCGGAGATCGTGAAGTACGGGATCGGTTCGCAGAACTCGTTCTCACCCGAAGGAGAGGTCGGGGCACTTCTGGGAATCGTTCGGGACGGCATCCGTGGGCATGACGGTCCCTCGCGAGGCATCCCCGGGCGACGCCGACGACGTCGAGCGGCACCCCTGCCCGTGCTGCACAGCCGGCCCCGGCTCGCCCTGCTGCTCGCGCTCCGGCGCGGTCGCGGGCACCTGCCGCACCGGCCGCTTCACCAAGGTGCCCCGGCTCGCCGAGCTCCCGCGCGTGCCCGCCCCTGCCGACCGCGCACCCCGCCGCGCCGCTCCGCCGCACCCCCCGAGAGGCCGCATACCGGGCTCTCCGGTGTGAGGCTCACCACGAAACAGGCGTTCGGCCGGACGCCGTGCCGGAGTGCCGATCGCTTCACCGAGCGCCACGGTCCGCCCCGGCCGCCGCTGCCCACCGAGTGGCCGGAACTAGCCGGTAACCGGCCGCTGGTCCGGGCGTCCGCCGCCCTGCGGCCGTTCCGTCCCGCACCCCGCACCCCGCAGGCATCCCGGTCATGATCACTCCCAGTGATCAATCGAGGGGGCCGCCGAACCACCCCTGGGAGCGCTTCCCCGGTGCTCGGGCCGGGTATCCCGAATTCGGACCAGTGGTCGATCTCGCCTACACTCGGTGGCGTGCCCCGTGGTGATGGACGACTCAACCACGACCTGCTCCCCGGAGAGAAAGGCCCCCAGGACGCTTGCGGCGTCTTCGGTGTCTGGGCTCCGGGTGAAGAGGTCGCCAAGCTCACCTATTTCGGACTGTATGCCCTGCAGCACCGTGGACAGGAGTCCGCGGGCATCGCTGTGAGCAACGGGTCCCAGATCCTGGTCTTCAAGGACATGGGACTGGTCTCGCAGGTCTTCGACGAAACGTCTCTGGGATCTCTCCAGGGCCATATCGCGGTCGGTCATGCCCGTTACTCCACCACCGGTGCCTCGGTGTGGGAGAACGCGCAGCCGACGTTCCGTGCGACTGCGCACGGCTCGATCGCCCTGGGACACAACGGCAACCTGGTCAATACGGCCCAGCTCGCCGAGATGGTCGCCGACCTTCCCCGCAAGGACGGCCGCGCCACCCAGGTCGCCGCGACGAACGACACCGACCTGGTGACCGCACTGCTCGCCGGCCAGACCGACGACAACGGCAAGCCGCTCACCATCGAGGAGGCCGCGTCGAAGGTGCTCCCCGAGGTGAGGGGAGCCTTCTCCCTCGTCTTCATGGACGAGCACACCCTGTACGCCGCCCGTGACCCGCAGGGCATCCGCCCGCTGGTTCTCGGCCGTCTGGAGCGCGGCTGGGTGGTGGCCTCCGAGTCCGCCGCCCTCGACATCTGCGGTGCCAGCTTCGTCCGCGAGATCGAGCCGGGCGAGCTCGTCGCCATCGACGAGAACGGCCTGCGCACCTCGCGCTTCGCGGAAGCGAAGCCCAAGGGCTGTGTCTTCGAGTACGTCTACCTGGCCCGCCCCGACACCGACATCGCCGGGCGCAACGTCTACCTCTCGCGGGTGGAGATGGGCCGCAAGCTGGCCGCCGAGGCCCCCGTCGAGGCCGACCTCGTCATAGCGACACCGGAGTCCGGCACCCCCGCCGCCATCGGTTACGCGGAAGCCAGCGGTATTCCGTTCGGTGCCGGTCTGGTCAAGAACGCCTACGTCGGCCGGACCTTCATCCAGCCGTCGCAGACCATTCGCCAGCTGGGCATCCGCCTCAAGCTGAACCCGCTCAAGGAAGTCATCAAGGGCAAGCGCCTGGTGGTCGTCGACGACTCGATCGTCCGCGGCAACACCCAGCGGGCACTGGTCCGGATGCTCCGCGAGGCCGGGGCCGCCGAGATCCACATCCGGATCTCGTCGCCGCCGGTGAAGTGGCCCTGCTTCTTCGGCATCGACTTCGCGACCCGCGCCGAGCTGATCGCCAACGGCATGTCGGTCGACGAGATCGCCACGTCGATGGGTGCCGACTCGCTCGCGTACATCTCCCTCGACGCGATGGTCGAGGCGACGACGATCGCCAAGCCGAACCTCTGCCGCGCCTGCTTCGACGGTGAGTACCCGATGGAGCTGCCGGACCCGGAGCTGCTCGGCAAGCAACTGCTGGAGACCGAGCTGGCGGCAGGCCCCGCGGCGACCGCCGCGTCCGACGCACTGCGTCGGCCGTGACGGTCCAGCCGTACACCTCTGGCCACCAGCCCCGTATTTCCACACGAAAGATCCCAGGCAATGTCTGAGACAACAGGTGCTTCCTACGCGGCAGCGGGCGTCGACATCGAGGCCGGCGACCGTGCCGTCGAGCTGATGAAGGAGTGGGTGAAGAAGACGCAGCGCCCCGAGGTCGCGGGCCTCGGCGGCCTGGGCGGTTTCGCCGGACTCTTCGACGCCTCGGCCCTCAAGCGCTACGAGCGTCCGCTGCTCGCCTCCGCCACCGACGGCGTCGGCACGAAGGTCGACCTCGCCCGGAAGATGGGCGTGTACGACACCATCGGCCACGACCTCGTCGGCATGGTCGTCGACGACCTGGTCGTCTGCGGCGCCGAACCGCTCTTCATGACCGACTACATCTGCGTCGGCAAGGTGCATCCCGAGCGTGTCGCGGCCATCGTGAAGGGCATCGCCGAAGGCTGTGTCCTCGCGGGCTGCGCCCTGGTCGGCGGCGAGACCGCCGAGCACCCGGGCCTCCTCGGTCCGGACGACTTCGATGTCGCGGGCGCCGGCACGGGCGTGGTCGAGGCCGACCGCCTGCTCGGCCCGGAACGTATCCGCAAGGGTGACGCGGTGATCGCCATGGCGTCGTCCGGTCTTCACTCCAACGGGTACTCGCTCGTCCGGCACGTGGTCTTCGACCGGGCCGGCTGGGCGCTGGACCGCGAGGTCGAGGAGTTCGGCCGGACGCTCGGCGAAGAGCTCCTGGAACCCACCCGGATCTACTCGCTGGACTGCCTGGCCCTCACCCGTACGACCGAGGTGCACGGCTTCAGCCACGTCACCGGCGGCGGCCTGGCCAACAACCTGGCCCGGGTCATCCCGGACGGGCTGCACGCCCGGGTCGACCGTTCCACCTGGACGCCCGGCGCGGTCTTCGACCTCGTCGGCAAGGCCGGCCAGGTCGAGCAGCTGGAGCTGGAGAAGACGCTGAACATGGGCGTCGGCATGATCGCGATCGTCCCGGCCGAGTCCGTGGACGCGGCCCTGACGACGCTGGCCGACCGCGGGGTCGACTCCTGGGTCGCGGGCGAGATCACGGAGCGCGGGTCGCACACCTCGGGCGCTGAACTGGTGGGCGGGTACGCGCGATAGACGCGAGGGCCACCGGGGACGCCCGGTGGCCGCTCGTCCGCGATGTTCCCGATGTCCCTCGATCGCTGTCCTCGAACGCCGGACAGGCAGGGTTTCGTCGCCCGGCGTGCGACGGACGCCGCCTTCGGCCGGTGGTTCAGGACAGCCGGGTCCGAGGCAGTGGGGTCCGGAACAGGACAGCGACGTCCGTCCGCAGGGCGGAGATCCGGATCGGGGTAGCACAGAACCCGGTCCGGGACAGGCCCGGACCGGGTTGATGTGTCAGCGCGAGGTCAAGCGCCGCGGCGCTTGGACGACGGACCGGACTTGTCGTCCTCGTCCTCGTCCTCGTCGTCGTTGTACAGATCCGCGTACTGTGCGTACGGGTCATCTTCCTCGTCGTCGTCCTCGAACGGCTCTGCGTTCGGTGGTTGACTCGAAGGCGATGCGCCCAGCTCATTGGCCAGACGCGACAGGTCAGTCCCGCCGCTGCTGTACTTCAGCTGGCGGGCGACCTTGGTCTGCTTGGCCTTTGCCCGGCCGCGCCCCATGGCTCGACCCCCTCGGTGACGGGGCTCGACGGCCCCAGAGTCTTGACACGCGTTCATGTTTCAGGACGGACTCTCGGTAGAGAGACCGTGCCCGTAGGGCTTTAACGGTACCTGCTTCCGCGGCCATACGGTACGCCGCCCGCATCACGCACCCCGGAAGAGGACCGGCGAGGAGCCCCGTCCTCGCTGGTCAACTGCGATTTTAACCTCTTCTTGGCATGCGACCCGCCGACCGGCGTGAGTCTTGTCTCGCCGGTCGGCGGGTCGCATGGCCACGCACGGGTGGGGGATGCCGCGTGGCACCCCCGTGACCCTCGGCTACGAAGCGGGACGGCGCGCTTCGGCCATGCGCTGCTCGGCGATGCGGTCGGCCGCGGCGGCCGGCGGGACGCCGTCTTCCTTCGCACGTGCGAATATGGCCAGCGTGGTGTCGAAGATCTTCGACGCCTTGGCCTTGCACCGGTCGAAGTCGAAGCCGTGCAGCTCGTCGGCGACCTGGATGACGCCGCCCGCGTTCACCACGTAGTCGGGTGCGTACAGGATCGACCGGTCGGCGAGGTCCTTCTCGACCCCGGCGTGCGCGAGCTGGTTGTTGGCCGCGCCGCACACCACCTTGGCGGTGAGCGCCGCAACGGAGTCGTCGTTCAGCGCGCCGCCGAGCGCGCACGGGGCGTAGATGTCGAGGCCCTCGGTACGGATCAGCGCGTCGGTGTCCGCGGCGACGGCGACCTCGGGGTGCTTCCCGGTGATCCGGCGGACGGACTCGTCCCGCACATCGGTGATCACGACCTGCGCACCGTCCGAGAGCAGATGCTCGACCAGGTGGTGGCCGACCTTGCCGACTCCGGCGACCCCCACTTTTCGGCCACGCAGCGTCGGGTCGCCCCAGAGGTGCTGGGCGGAGGCCCGCATGCCCTGGAAGACACCGAACGCGGTGAGGACCGAGGAGTCGCCGGCGCCGCCGTTCTCGGGGGAGCGGCCGGTGGTCCAGCGGCACTCGCCGGCGACGACGTCCATGTCGGCGACATAGGTGCCGACGTCGCAGGCCGTCACGTAACGGCCGCCGAGCGAGGCCACGAACCGGCCGTAGGCCAGCAGCAGTTCCGTCCTTCGGGCGCCCTCGAACTGCGCGGAGTCGCCGATGATGACGGCCTTGCCGCCGCCGTGGTCGAGACCGGCCATGGCGTTCTTGTAGGACATACCGCGCGACAGGTTCAGCGCGTCCGCGACGGCCTCCTCCTCGGAGGCGTACGGATAGAAGCGGGTGCCGCCGAGGGCCGGGCCCAGAGCGGTGGAGTGGATGGCGATGACGGCCTTGAGGCCGCTGGCACGGTCCTGGCAGAGCACGACTTGTTCGTGGCCCCCCTGATCCGAGTGGAACAGGGTGTGCAGGACGCCGTCGGTCACATCGGTCACTGTGGTGACTCCCAAGTACGAAGCGGCGGAAGACCCTCCTGAAGGTGGGGAGGGCCGTGGACCGGCCGGCACGGCCGGTCCGACTGGGCAAGAGCGTAAGTCCTACGCGGACGTAGATCTGTTCCAGTGCGGAGGATCACCCCCCGGCGGAGTACGGGCATGACACGATTTGCTGCATGTCGGTGGTGTCTTCGGTGCTCGTCCCCTACGCGTCCTACCTCCGGGTGTACGAGCCGCTGGCCGCCTTCCCGGAGCCGGAGCGCGCCCACTGGTCCGGCTACGCCGGGCGTTCGCACATCCCTACGGCCCAGGACGAACTGCGCCGCTCGCTGGCCGACTTGGTGGCCACACCGCCGCTCGGCGTGCCGGTGCACGAGAGCGGGGACGCGTTCGTCGCCGAGGTGGACGGCGTGGTGTGCGTCTGCCCGTGGCGGACCAGGCTGCGCGGCTGGCTGGCGCTGGACGAGCTGATGGAGATGTTCCCGGGGCCGGTGCTCGACGCGGTGCTGCCGCCGGTGGTGCGCGGGCAGGCGGTCGCGGACCACGAGCGGTGGGCGGAGCGCAATCCGGACGCCAGGCCCTGGATCCTGACCTCCGTCTGGCAGGTTCCGGTGCGCTGGTTCGTGCTCTTCTGCGACGAGGAGCGGGAGTACGCGGAGGCGGGCGAGGACGGTGAACCGCCCGTGCTGCGCTACCGGACGCCGATGGTCCAGGCCCGGCGCCGGCTGGCCCGGACGCTGAGGACGCTGCGCGAGACCGTGGACGAGGGCCCGCTGACCGAGGGCCTCGTGGAGGTGGGGCGCTGGCTGGAGGAGTTCCACCCGCGCGCACTGGTCGAACTGGACTACGGCGGTCTGGTGCACGCGCTCCCGGCGAAGCAGCTCGCCGGGGACCGGTCGGCGGCCGATGTGGCCGAGGGCGTCGCGGCGCTGCGGGCCGGTGACACCGAAGGGGCGAGCGAGGCGTACGGGCGGCTGGCGGAGCGCTGGCGGGCGGTAAGAGATCGCCAGTTCGCGAACTGACGGGGTCTCATCCGCGTCTGAACCTTTGTCCGGTGGGGCGCGTGGGGATGAAGAGGCGGAAGCGTACCGCAAGGGGCGTGGGACCTACGTCCCGAACCGGGCCTTTGCCTCAAGCGTGACGGATAGCACTAACTGGGCCCTTGCGTCCTTCCCTACTCCTCGTGCCAAAATAGGACAAGGAGTCCGGGGAGGGCTCCATCCGTCCAACTAAGGGCGGATCGCTCAGCATTGCACGCTATGGGGGGTCTGATGACTCCTGATCGCTCTGTGACTGATCGTCACAGCGGTGTGACTGTCCGCTATGGCATGGTCCATCGGCTTCCGTCGCTGATGAACACCTGGGAGGGCAATTCCATCGGTTTGGCCGACGTGGCTGGACGGATGGTGTAGTTGTAGTGCCGAGGACAAGCCGTTCGTCCTATAACCGACTCGGCCCGCGTCCGCCATTTCGGGCAACGCGGGTCAAGGTGCAGAATTTAGAGGAAAGAACCGAGATGGTTCGGTTCTCCCGAGGAGGCCGCTCATGACCGCTCGCACCCCTGATGCCGAGCCGCTGCTGACCCCGGCTGAGGTTGCCACGATGTTCCGTGTGGACCCGAAGACGGTGACCCGCTGGGCCAAGGCAGGCAAGCTCACGTCCATCCGCACGCTCGGTGGACATCGCCGATACCGCGAGGCAGAGGTCCGCGCACTGCTTGCGGGTATTCCGCAGCAGCGCAGCGAGGCCTGACACACCCCTGTCGCCGCGCCACAACCGGGCGTTCGGGTCCCCCAACCCGTACAGGCCCACCCATAGCTCCACATGACGGGCGCCCGCCCCAACGGGCGCCATACCTGTGCCATGGGTACGTCATTCGATCGCGCTGGACTCCGCCGGGTCCAGCGCGATCTTTTTTGTGCTCTCGCGGTCCCGGGACCCCGCCGCCGCGGTGGGGTCTTCGTGGCCGTTCCGGGACCTTCGCCGTCGTCCTGCGGCCTCGGCTGCCGCGCCTGGGCGGGCGGCTCCGGTGCCGTTGGAAACCGGGCGTCCGGTTGGGTCCGGGCGGGGCGCCGTGCGGGCTTGCGCGGGTCTGTGCGGGACTGTTCCCAACCGCCCCGGGGAGGCCGGGCCGTGACGGTTCGGAAGGTTCCGCGGTGACCCCGTCCGAGTGGTGCAATTGCACATATTAAATTCACCGGGTGTAGGAAGGGCGTAAGGTCACCCCTGCGCAAAACTCTTAGGGTGACTCCCGTCACACTGCACGAGCCTTGCCAAGAACGAGCCTGCCACCTTCGGGAAGCGGGCCGCCCCGCCATTGGTCACCCGGTCGAGGGACTTTCGTCCCGGGCCTCCGGGGCGCCGTCTCTGCGCCGCACGTACGGCCCCGGCGGGCCGGGCGACGGATCGGGCGGGGAAGGGGCCCGGGAGGCCGTCAGGGGCTCCATGGCGAGCCGCAGGAGCCGATGGCAGACCGCGCAGTGGCGAGTGAGGTGGCGGAAGCCGGAAGCGGCCGCCAAATGGGCGCGCAGGAGCGCGCGGGTCTCGTGTCCGGCCGACGCCGTCATATGCGCCACCTCCCGGTGGACCGCCGCCCCGAGCGGAGGAACAGGGGCAGCCCTGCTGTCTGAGTACTCGTCGGCACTTGCCGGAGTCAAGACGCGCGAAAGCCCGGATCCAGAAGGATCCGGGCTTTCGTTACTGCGGTCCTGACGGGATTTGAACCCGCGGCCTCCACCTTGACAGGGTGGCGAGCACTCCAAACTGCTCCACAGGACCAGGTTTTCGCTGCTTGCCTTGCGGCTGGCTGCGAAGACAGACTGTACAGCAGGTCAGAGGGTCCGGTCGAACTCACCCAAGGTGGTGACTCCGTTACGGTCCGGGCCTCCGGGCCGCGCCCCTCCGGCACGGCCCGTACAGCTACGGCCCGTGGCGTCTCACGGGGCCGCCGCGTCGATCGCCTTCACGATCCGCTTGTCCGAGACGGGGTACGCCGTCCCCAGGGCGTGGGCGAAGTAGCTGACCCGGAGTTCCTCGATCATCCAGCGGATGTCCAGGACCTCCTGCGGCACGGGCCTGCCCTGCGGCATCTGTTCGAGCAGCCAGGCGTACTCGTCCTGCATTTCGTGGACCTTCTCCATCCGCGTGGTGTCGCGCTGGACGGCCGTGGGCATCTGCTGGAGCCGGCGGTCCACGGCGACCAGGTAGCGCATCAGGTCGGGCAGCCTGCGCAGCCCGGTCGCGGTGATGAAGCCCGGCGGCACGAGGGCCGCGAGCTGGTCCCGTACATCGGTGACGTTGTCGACCAGGACCAGGCTGCTGGTGGCCTTGAGGCGCCGCTCGCAGGCCTGCCAGGCGGCCAGCACCTGCTGGACCTGCTTGACCGTGTGCTCGGTCAGGGCGACGAGGTCGGCGCGCACCTTGTCGTACAGCTTCCGGAACGACTCCTCGTCCCAGGCCGGGCCGCCGTGCGCGCCGATCAGCCGGTCGGCGGCCGCCGTCGCGCAGTCCTCGAAGAGCGCCTGGATGGAGCCGTGCGGATTGCCGGACAGGGCCAGCTTCTGCTGGTTCGTCAGCTTGTCCGAGGCGAACTTCGCCGGGTTCACCGGCACGTTCAGCATGATCAGCTTCCGGGTGCCGAGCCACATCGCCTGCTGCTGCTCGGCCTCGGTGTCGAAGAGCCGGACGGCCACGGTCCCGCCCTGGTCGACCAGCGCCGGGTACGCCTTGACCGGCTGGCCGGCCCGCCGGGTCTCGAAGACGCGGTTCAGCGTGCCGATGGTCCAGTCCGTGAGGCCCGAACGCTCGATGGACTCGCCCGAGGGCCCGGCGGTGGCCGCGGCGGCCTGGGAGAGGGCCTGACGGGCCTTGGGGCGCAGCTGGAGCTTGAGCGCCTCCAGGTCCTTGTCCTCGGCCACCTTGCGGCGCCGCTCGTCGACGATCCGGAAAGTGATCTTCAGGTGGTCCGGGACGCGGGTCAGGTCGAAGTCGTCGGCCGTGACCGGGACACCGACCATGAGCTGGAGCTCACGGGCGAGAGTGACCGGCAGCGGCTCCTGCAGCGGAACGGCCCGGTCCAGGAACTTGTCCGCGTAGTTCGGCGCGGGGACGTAGTGCCGGCGGACCGGCTTGGGCAGCGAGCGGATCAGCTCGGTGACCACTTCCTCGCGCAGGCCCGGGATCTGCCAGTCGAAGCCCTCGGCGGTCACCTGGTTGAGCACCTGGAGCGGGATGTGGACGGTCACCCCGTCGGCGTCCGCGCCGGGCTCGAACTGGTACGTGACACGGAACTTGAGCTTCCCCTGCCGCCAGGAGTCCGGGTAGTCGTCCTTGGTGACGGCCCCGGCCTTCTCGTTGATGAGCATCGAGCGCTCGAAGTCGAGCGCGTCCGGCTCGTCGCGGCGCTTGTGCTTCCACCAGGAGTCGAAGTGCGCCCCGGAGACCACGTGCTCGGGGATGCGCCGGTCGTAGAAGTCGAAGAGCGTCTCGTCGTCCACGAGGATGTCGCGGCGCCGGGCGCGGTGCTCCAGTTCCTCGACCTCGCCGAGGAGCTTGCGGTTGTCGTGGAAGAACTGGTGGTGCGTCCGCCAGTCGCCCTCGACGAGGGCGTTGCGGATGAACAGGTCCCGGGAGGTCTCGGCGTCGATACGGCCGAAATTGATCTTGCGCTGGGCGACGATCGGTACCCCGTACAGCGTGACTCGCTCGTACGCCATCACCGCCGCCTGGTCCTTCTCCCAGTGCGGCTCGCTGTAGGTGCGCTTCAGCAGATGCTGGGCCAGCGGTTCGATCCACTCCGGCTCGACCTTGGCGTTGACCCGCGCCCACAGCCGGGAGGTCTCGACCAGCTCGGCCGACATCACGAACCGCGGCTGCTTCTTGAAGAGCGCCGATCCGGGGAAGATCGCGAACTTGGCGCTGCGGGCACCCAGGTACTCGTTCTTCTCGGTGTCCTTCAGGCCGATGTGCGACAGCAGCCCCGCCAGCAGCGAGGTGTGCACCGACTGCTCCGGAGCGGCCAGGTCCACCGAGGCCTCGTCCAGCTGCATGCCCATCTGCTTGGCGACGGAGCGCAGCTGCGCGTAGATGTCCTGCCATTCGCGGATGCGCAGGAAGTTCAGGTACTCCTGCTTGCACATCCGGCGGAAGCTGGACGAGCCGCGCTCCTTCTGCTGCTCACGGATGTACCGCCACAGATTCAGGAACGCCAGGAAGTCGGACGTCTCGTCCTTGAAGCGGGCGTGGTGCTGATCGGCCTGCGTCTGCTTCTCGGAGGGCCGCTCGCGCGGGTCCTGGATGGAGAGCGCGGCCGCGATGACCATGACCTCGCGGACGCAGCCGTTGCGCTCGGCCTCGATGACCATGCGGGCCAGGCGCGGATCGACGGGCAGCTGTGAGAGCTTCCGGCCGAGCTGGGTGAGCCGCTGCCCCTTCTTTCCCTCCTGGGGGGACTTCTCCTCCAGGTCCAGCGCGCCGAGCTCCTGGAGGAGCTGGATGCCGTCGCGGATGTTGCGGTGGTCCGGCGGGTCGATGAACGGGAACTTCTCGATGTCGCCGAGGCCGGCCGCGGTCATCTGGAGGATGACGGAGGCGAGGTTCGTGCGCAGGATCTCGGGGTCGGTGAACTCCGGGCGGGTCAGGAAGTCGTCCTCGGAGTACAGCCGGATGCAGATGCCGTCCGACGTACGGCCGCAGCGGCCCTTGCGCTGGTTGGCGCTGGCCTGTGAGATCCGCTCGATCGGCAGCCGCTGGACCTTGGTGCGGTGGCTGTAACGGGAGATCCGGGCGTTGCCCGGGTCGATCACGTACTTGATGCCGGGAACGGTCAGCGAGGTTTCGGCGACGTTGGTCGCCAGCACGATCCGGCGTCCCGTGTGGCGCTGGAAGACGCGGTGCTGTTCGGCGTGCGAGAGGCGGGCGTAGAGGGGGAGGACCTCGGTGTGGCGGAGGTTCTTCTTGTTCAGCGCGTCCGCGGTGTCGCGGATCTCGCGCTCGCCGGAGAGGAAGACCAGGACATCGCCCGGCCCCTCCGACTGGAGCTCGTCGACGGCGTCGCAGATCGCGGTGATCTGGTCGCGGTCGGAGTCGTCGCCCTCCTCTTCGAGGAGCGGGCGGTAGCGCACCTCGACCGGGTACGTACGCCCGCTGACCTCGACGATCGGCGCCTTGCCGAAGTGGCGGGCGAACCGCTCGGGGTCGATGGTCGCCGATGTGATGACGACCTTCAGGTCCGGCCGCTTGGGCAGCAGCCTGGCCAGATAGCCGAGCAGGAAGTCGATGTTCAGCGACCGCTCGTGGGCCTCGTCGATGATGATCGTGTCGTACGCGCGCAGCTCGCGGTCCGTCTGGATCTCGGCGAGCAGGATGCCGTCCGTCATCAGCTTGACGAACGTCGCGTCGGGGTTCACCTGGTCGGTGAAGCGGACCTTCCAGCCGACCGCCTCGCCCAGCGGGGTCTTCAGCTCGTCGGCGACGCGCTCGGCGACCGTACGGGCCGCGATCCGGCGCGGCTGGGTGTGCCCGATCATGCCCCGGACACCGCGTCCCAGCTCCATGCAGATCTTCGGGATCTGCGTGGTCTTGCCCGAGCCGGTCTCCCCGGCGACGATCACGACCTGGTGGTCGCGTATCGCCTCCAGGATCTCGTCCTTCTTCTGACTGACCGGGAGCTGTTCCGGGTACGACACGGCGGGCATCCGCCCGGCGCGCAGCGCGAGCCGCTCGGCTGCCTTTGCGGCCTCGGTGGCGATCTCGTCCAGCACGGACTGGCGGGCCTCGGGCTTGCGGATCCGGCGCGCCCCTTCGAGACGGCGGCCGAGCCGGTGCGCATCGCGGAGCGAGAGCTGTCCGAGCCGGTACTGGAGATCAGCGAAGGAAGTAGACATACGGGTCCCAGGATCTCACCCGGGCCCGACGAACGGCGAACGCATTTCGTGCGGTCCTGGTCACCGGACCGGTACTGCGCGGAGGCGCGGGATCACAGCACGTACCATTTCGGGCAGCTGACCAACCGTTGCCCCTGTCCGGAAAGGCCGGTCGCCGTGTCCGTGTCCCGTACGCAGTGGTGCTGCCTGATGGCGGTGCTCGCGGTCGTACTGGGGCTGTTCTGCGGACCGGCGACAGCGGTCGCGGGTGCGGGTGCACCGGCCGGGACCGGTGACGGCGGGCGGGTGACCGCCGCGGCTGCCGGGGCCGGCCCCGCACGGGCGGCCCTTCCGGACGGTCCCGCCCCGGCCGTCGCGTCGGCCGTGGACCGGCACGGGGTTCCGGGATGCGGCAAGGGCAGGAAGCAGGGGCGCGGCGAGCCCGCCCTGCCGGGCCGGGCCCGTGCGGCGCACGACCAGGCGCCCGGCCTCGCCGAGTGGGGCCTGCCCGCCGCCACCGGACAGGGACCGGTCCACCCGCCCGTACGGATAAGGCTGCGCGGCCCCGCGTCCGCCGCGCCCACTCCGGTCGAGCTCTCCGTACTGAGGGTGTAGACGGCCGCTCCTCTTCTTCGGCCGTTCCTCTTCCCTCCCTCTCGCATCGCCAGCACGGAGTCCCGCATGCCCACGTCCCAGCCCACGTCCAAGACGTCGCGTACGGCGTCGTCCAAGAAGCCGCTGATCTACGGCGCCGGAGTCGTCCTCGCCGCGGCCCTGCTCGGCTTCGTCTCCTACCGGGCCACCGCCCCCGACCACTCCGGCTCGTCCCCTTCGTCCTCCTCGGCCGCCGACGCCACCACCGATCCGGAGACCGGCGTCTACCCGGAGCTGGCCAAGCTCGCGCGCCGCGACGCCGGTGACAAGCTCGCGCAGGGCCGGGTGGACGCGCCCGTCGTCCTCATCGAGTACGCCGACTTCAAGTGCGGCTACTGCGGAAAGTTCGCCCGCGACACCGAACCCGCCCTGGTGAAGAAGTACGTCGACGACGGGACCCTGCGCATCGAGTGGCGCAACTTCCCGATCTTCGGGGCCGAGTCCGAGGCCGCCGCCCGCGCCGCCTGGGCCGCCGGACAGCAGGGCCGCTTCTGGCAGTTCCACCGTGCCGCCTATGCCGAGGGGGCCAAGGAGAAGGGGTTCGGCAAGGACCGGCTGAAGGCGCTCGCCCAGCAGGCGGGCGTCGCGGACCTCGACCGGTTCGCACGCGACACGGACAGCTCCGCAGCCTCCGCCGCGGTGGGCAAGGACCAGGAGCAGGGGTACGGGATCGGGGCGACCTCCACCCCGTCGTTCCTGATCAACGGCCGTCCGATCGCCGGAGCCCAGCCGGTGGAGACCTTCACCCGGGCCATCGAGGAGGCGGCCGAGAAGGCCCGCACCACCGAGGACGCCAAGGGCGACGGCCGTGCCCGGGGCGCCGAGGACGGCGCGAAATGACGCCCGACATCGGTTACTTCGCGGCCTTCCTCGGCGGACTGCTCGCCCTGGTCAGCCCATGCAGCGCACTGCTGCTGCCCGCCTTCTTCGCGTACTCCATCGACTCCGCCTCACGGCTCCTGGCCCGCACCGGCATCTTCTATGCCGGCCTGGCCACCACCCTGGTCCCGCTCGGCGCCGCGGGCTCGTACGCCGGACGGCTCTTCTACAGCCACCGCGACGCGCTCGTCCTCGGCGCCGGGTGGCTGATCATCGTGCTCGGTGTCGCGCAGATCGTCGGCCTGGGCTTCGCCTCGCGCCGGATCGCCGCCCTCAGTGGCCGGATCCGCCCGACCACCGCCGTGTCCGTCTACGCGCTGGGCGCTGTATACGGACTGGCCGGTTTCTGCGCGGGACCGATCCTCGGCAGCGTCCTCACCGTGGCGGCGGTCAGCGGCAGCCCCGTCTACGGCGGGCTGCTGCTCGCCGTCTACGCCCTGGGCATGGCCGTCCCGCTCTTTCTGCTCGCCCTGCTCTGGGAGCGCTTCGACCTGGGCCGCCGGGCGTGGCTGCGCGGGCGCACCTTCCGGCTCGGCCGCTTCGAGCTGCACACCACGACGCTGCTGTCGGGACTCTTCTTCATCGGACTCGGCGCGCTGTTTCTCGCGTACGACGGGACGACCGCGCTGCCCGGGCTGCTGGACGTGGACGACTCGTTCGCCGTCGAGCGGTGGGCCCAGCGCATCGGCGAGCATGTGCCGGACGCCATGGCACTGGTGGCCGTGGTTGCGGTGGTGCTGCTGGTGCTGGCGGTGCGGGCGTGGCGCGGCCGGGTGGCGAACTCGGCGGACCGGGAAGAGGCCTGACACGACGAAGGCCCCGTCCGGTGGACGGGGCCTTCGGGTGGTGGCTGGGGCCGGGATCGAACCGGCGACCTATCGCTTTTCAGGCGATCGCTCGTACCAACTGAGCTACCCAGCCACGCAGCTCACAAGGGCTGCAGCGGTCCTGACGGGATTTGAACCCGCGGCCTCCACCTTGACAGGGTGGCGAGCACTCCAAACTGCTCCACAGGACCAAGCAATGTGCGAGACAAGTCTCGCACATGTTAAAGCGTGCCCCCAACGGGATTCGAACCCGTGCTACCGCCTTGAAAGGGCGGCGTCCTGGGCCACTAGACGATGAGGGCTAAGGGCCCACCTGCGCGCTTTCCAGCGCGTCGGGGACGTGAGAAGCATATGGGATGGCGGCAGGTATCGCCAAAACGGTTTACGGCGAGGTCGCGGGAGGGGCGTGAGGGGGTGCGAGGAAGGGGGCGGGGGAGGGGGGTGGAGGAGGCGCGGGGCGGCCGGTCGCGCGGTGCGGCCCGGGGCGCACCGCGCGGGCGTACGGGACAATGGCCGGGTGCTGGAGATGACGCGCGAAGAGTTCGAAGAACTGGTCGCCGAGGCGCTGGACCGGATCCCGCCGGAACTGACGCGGCTGATGGACAACGTCGCGGTATTCGTCGAGGACGAACCGGACCCGGGCGATCCGGAGCTGCTCGGGCTGTACGAGGGCACGCCGCTGACCGATCGCGGCGAGTGGTACGCGGGGGTGCTGCCGGACCGGATCACCATCTACCGCGGGCCGACGCTCCGGATGTGCGCGTCGCGCGAGGCCGTCGTAGCGGAGACCGAGATCACGGTCGTCCATGAGATCGCCCACCACTTCGGTATCGACGACGAGAGGCTTCACGCGCTCGGCTACGGATGACGGATGGGCGTGCGGGTGCCGTACGGGTGCGTCGCGGGCGGTGCGCGGGGACGGGCGGGCGCGGTGCGGGCGGTGCGCAGGAGGTGTGCGGGAGGCGTGCGGGCCGGGGCCGGGGCGTGTCCCCGGCGGGGCGACGGGAGTTGAGCACGGTGCCCCCGTCTCCGTCTGCCTGCTCCCGCATCCCGTACCGCCCCTTCCTCGTTCCCCGGAGGTGCCTCCCGTGCGCCAGTTCTCCGCCCCCGTCCGATGGGCGGCCGTCGTCGCAGTGACGGTCGCCGCGTCCACAGGCTGTATGAGCGTCGGCGACGGCGGAGGGAAACCGGCGCCCTCGCCGTCGTCCGAGCCGAAGGGAAACGGGGCCGGGCCGGACGGCGGCACCGTGTCGGGGACGGGCAGCGCCCGCACCGGTGATGTCCGTGCCGAGGCGCACTCCGAGCGGGAGGCCGCCGAATCCCCGGAGCCGAACGGCTCCCGGAATCCCTCCGGTGTCCCCGGTGGGGCACATACCGACGCGAAGCCGGGTGATCGGGGTGATTCGGGTGAGCCGAGGGGTTCGGGGCCGCGGGGTGGCGGGCTGCCTGCGCCCTCGGTCCCGCAGCCGGATCCCGGGGGGCCGCGGCAGCCCGAGTCCCCGGCGCCGTCCGAACCGGCCACCCCCGAGCAGCCCGCCTCCCCGGAGCCGGCTCCGGAGCCTTCGGCACCGTCGCCGCAGCCGTCCGCGTCGTCGGCGGCTCGGCTCCGCCACGACGTGATGAGCGCGCCGATGGGGCCGTCGCTGCTACGGACGCCGGACGTATCGCCGCAGGTGGGACCGGTGTAGCAGGGGGTCGCGGGGGAGCGGTTTGCGCGATGTGGGGGGGAGTGCGTATGGTAGTAGATCGTTTGATCCCATTGCCCGGCGCCGAAACAGAAGCGCGCCGTGTGGCGCGTACTCTCCCTTGCCGTGGCTGGACCGCATTGAGGCGGTCGAAATTGCGAATCACGGAGTTACGGGCGCGTGCCGAGACTCCGGAAGGTTTCGCATTTCGCATGTCAATTTCCAGTTCTGACCACACCGTCATGCCCGAGAACGTCGAGAACGACGAGCTCATCGAGGCCGCAGAGGCCGTCGTCGCCGAGTCCGCCGCCTCCGCCGAGGCCGACGCGCCCCGGGCCGAGCAGGCCGGTACCGACTCCGACGCCCGCACCGACTCCGCCGTCGTCGACGCGGACGACGACGCGGACGCCGAGCCGTCCGTCACCTTCGCCGACCTGGGCCTGCCCGAGGGCATCGTCCGCAAGCTCGCGCAGAACGGTGTGACCGCACCCTTCCCGATCCAGGCCGCGACCATCCCGGACGCCCTGGCCGGCAAGGACATCCTGGGCCGCGGCCGTACCGGCTCCGGCAAGACCCTCTCCTTCGGTCTGCCGACCCTGGCCACGCTGGCCGGCGGCCACACCGAGAAGAAGAAGCCCCGCGCGGTCATCCTCACCCCGACCCGTGAGCTCGCGATGCAGGTCGCGGACGCGCTGCAGCCGTACGGCGACGTGCTCGGCCTGAAGATGAAGGTCGTCTGCGGCGGTACGTCGATGGGCAACCAGATCTACGCGCTGGAGCGCGGTGTCGACATCCTCGTCGCCACCCCGGGCCGGCTGCGCGACATCATCAACCGGGGCGCCTGCTCCCTGGAGAACGTCCAGGTCGCCGTCCTCGACGAGGCCGACCAGATGTCCGACCTGGGCTTCCTGCCCGAGGTCACCGAGCTGCTCGACCAGGTTCCGGTCGGCGGTCAGCGCATGCTCTTCTCCGCCACGATGGAGAACGAGATCGGCACGCTGGTCAAGCGCTACCTGAACAACCCGGTGAGCCACGAGGTCGACAGCGCCCAGGGCAACGTCACGACCATGACGCACCACGTCCTCGTCGTGAAGCCGAAGGACAAGGCGCCGGTCACCTCCGCCATCGCCGCCCGCAAGGGCCGCACCATCATCTTCGTCCGCACCCAGCTGGGCGCCGACCGCATCGCCGAGCAGCTCGTCGAGGCGGGCGTCAAGGCGGACGCACTCCACGGCGGCATGACGCAGGGCGCCCGTACCCGGGTGCTCGCCGACTTCAAGGACGGTTACGTCAACGCGCTCGTCGCGACCGACGTCGCCGCCCGCGGCATCCACGTCGACGGCATCGACCTGGTGCTGAACGTGGACCCGGCCGGCGACCACAAGGACTACCTGCACCGCTCGGGCCGTACCGCCCGTGCCGGCAAGTCCGGTGTCGTCGTCTCGCTGGCGCTGCCGCACCAGCGCCGTCAGATCTTCCGCCTCATGGAGGACGCGGGCGTCGACGCGTCGCGTCACATCGTGGGCGGCGCGGGCGCCTTCGACCCGGAGGTCGCCGAGATCACCGGCGCCCGTTCGCTGACCGAGGTCCAGGCCGACTCCGCGAACAACGCCGCCAAGCAGGCCGAGCGCGAGGTCGCCGACCTGACCAAGCAGCTGGAGCGCGTCCAGCGCCGTGCCGGTGAGCTGCGCGAGGAGGCCGACCGCCTCGTCGCCCGTGCCGCGCGCGAGCGGGGCGACGATCCCGAGGCAGCGGTGGCCGAGGCCGCCGCCGAGGCGGAGGCCGCCGTCGAGGCCGCCGCCTCCGTACCGGAGCAGCCCGCCGCCCGTGACGACCGTCGCGACGACCGCGGCAACTTCGACCGCCGGGACAACCGCGGTGGCGACCGCGGCGGCTACCGCGGTGGCAACGACCGTCGTGACGACCGCGGTGGCGACCGTGGTTTCCAGCGTCGTGACGACCGCTCGTCGGGTGGCTTCCGCCGCGACAACGACCGTCCGTCGTTCAACCGCGACCGTCGGGACGACCGCGGGGGCGACCGTGGTTTCCAGCGTCGTGACGACCGTCCGTCGGGTGGCTTCCGCCGTGACAACGACCGTCCGTCGTTCAACCGCGACCGTCGGGACGACCGCCCCTCGGGCGGCTTCCGCTCCAACGACCGCCGTGACGACCGCGGGGGCGACCGTGGCGGCCGTTCCTTCGACCGCCGCGACAACGACCGCCCCTCGTTCAACCGCGACCGTCGTGACGACCGGCCCTCGGGCGGCTTCCGCTCCGGCGGCAGCGACCGTCCGTTCAACCGCGACCGTCGTGACGACCGTCCGTCCGGTGGCTTCCGCTCCGGCAGCAGCGACCGTCCGACCGGCCGCCGCGACGACCACCGCAGCACCGGCACCAACACCGGCTCCTTCGGCCGCCGCGACGACAAGCCGCGCTGGAAGCGCAACGGCTGAGCGCGGTGACCAGGGCCTGCTGAGGGTCTGTTGAGAGCGGGCCCGTCCTTCACGGACGGGCCCGCTCTTTTTTGCGGACGGGCCCGTTCTGCGTTGCGGACGGGCCCGCTCTTCTTCGCGGCTGTGCGGGCACCTCCTGCGGGCCGTGTCAGGGCAAGGAGCCGTCATTTGGGACGGGATCCGGCACATGCCCGGCCCCCGGTGGGGGAATCGCTGGGGGCATGACAATCAACTCCCCCGCACCACCTCCGAGTTCGCCCGGATCCGACGAGGCGAGGCTCGCCGAGCTCGGGTACACCCAGGTACTCGCCCGCCGGATGTCGGCATTCTCCAACTACGCCGTCTCGTTCACGATCATCTCGGTGCTCTCGGGCTGCCTGACGCTCTACCTCTTCGGCATGAACACCGGAGGTCCCGCCGTCATGACGTGGGGCTGGGTCGGCGTCGGCCTGATGACGCTGTTCGTCGGCCTGGCGATGGCCGAGATCTGTTCGGCGTACCCGACCTCCGCCGGCCTCTACTTCTGGGCCCACCGGCTGGCCCCGCCGCGCTCGGCGGCGGCCTGGGCCTGGTTCACGGGCTGGTTCAACGTCCTCGGCCAGGTCGCCGTGACGGCCGGAATCGACTTCGGGGCGGCGTCGTTCCTCGGCGCGTACCTGAACCTCCAGTTCGACTTCGAGGTCACCCCCACCCGTACGATCCTGCTCTTCGCCGCGATCCTGCTGCTGCACGGCCTGCTCAACACCTTCGGTGTCCGGATCGTCGCGATCCTGAACAGCGTGAGCGTGTGGTGGCACGTGATCGGCGTCGCCGTCATCGTCGGCGCCCTGACCTTCGTACCCGACTCGCACCAGTCCGCGTCGTTCGTCTTCACCGAGTTCGTGAACAACACCGGCTGGGGGAGCGGCTTCTACGTCGTGATGATCGGCCTGCTGATGGCCCAGTACACCTTCACCGGCTACGACGCCTCCGCCCACATGACGGAGGAGACCCACGACGCGGCCACGGCGGGCCCGCGCGGCATCGTCCAGTCCATCTGGACCTCCTGGATCGCCGGCTTCGTCCTGCTCCTCGGCTTCACGTTCGCCATCCAGTCGTACGACGGCGCGCTGAACTCCCCGACCGACGTCCCGCCCGCCCAGATCCTCCTGGACGCCCTCGGCGCCACCACCGGCAAGCTCCTGCTGCTGGTCGTGATCGGCGCCCAACTCTTCTGCGGCATGGCGTCCGTCACGGCCAACAGCCGTATGATCTACGCCTTCTCGCGCGACGGGGCCCTGCCCTGGTCCCGCGTCTGGCACACGGTCAGCCCCCGGACCCGCACCCCCGTCGCCGCGGTCTGGCTCGCAGCCATCGGCGCCCTGGCCCTGGGCCTCCCGTATCTGATCAACGTCACGGCGTACGCGGCGGTGACCTCGATCGCGGTGATCGGCCTGTACATCGCCTACGTCATCCCCACCCTGCTCCGGCTGCTCCGGGGCGACGACTTCACCCCGGGCCCCTGGCACCTGGGCCGCTGGTCCCGCCCGATCGGCATCGTCGCGGTGACCTGGGTCCTGATCATCACGGTGCTCTTCATGCTGCCGCAGCTCTCGCCGGTCACCTGGGAGACGTTCAACTACGCCCCGGTCGCGGTCCTGGTGGTCCTGGGGTTCGCGACGACGTGGTGGCTGGTGTCGGCGAGGCACTGGTTCCTCACACCGGATCACCAGCGCACGACCCCCGCGGAGGACCCCGCCCGCACCCCGTGATTCCACCGCGGATCCCCCGCGACAGGGCCCGGTAACCGATACCCGATCGGCGGCCGGGCCCCGGCGGGCTATGCTCAGGGGTGATTCGCCGAGGGCCGTTAGCTCAATTGGCAGAGCAGCGGACTTTTAATCCGTTGGTTGTGGGTTCGAGTCCCACACGGCCTACCGCCAGCAGCGCGGGGAAACCCCCTCTGACCTGCTACTTAGCGCCTCGATCGGTTTCATCCGGTCGGGGCGCTTCGTCTTCTCCGGCCTCGTGCGTGAGCGATGCGTGAGCGGACGGTCCGACAGCAGGGGCTACGGAGGGGGCCTTACGGGCACGTGGCACCAGCGCGGCGGCGGCTTCTGCCGCGGCTTTGTCGATCTCGGGCAGCAGGCTCGTGTACGTGTCCGACGTGAGCGTGATCGTGGAGTGGCGCAGGGTCTCCTTGAACGTATGGAGGTCACCACCCCCGCCGTGGGTGAGAGCGGCCGCGACGTGACGCAGGTCGCGCAGGGTGATCGGCGGCAGGTCGGTGGCGGCGAGGATGCGGCGGAACGTCTCGGAGACCGTCTCCAGGTGCAGCCAGGATCCGTCCTCGCGGGTGAAGACCTTGCCGGTCTCGTTCCAGGCGTCGCCCCACTTCTCCCGGGCGCTCAGCATCGCCTTGTGGTGCTCGCGCAGAAGAGCGACGTTGATGCTGTCCAACGCGATCGTGCTGGCGCTGCCGTCGGTCTTGGGGGCGGACTCGTAGGTGTCCCAGCCGTCGACGACGATTTCCTTGGCCGGGGTGATGAGGCCGGCGTTCAGGTCGACGTCGGTCCAGCTCTGGCCAACGGCCTCGCCCCTGCGAAGGCCACGGGTGCCGACGAGGTGGAAGAGGGCGTAGAGCCGATCGGATTCGGCCGCGTCCAGGAACGTGCCGAACTGCGCCGGCGTCCAGACCATCACCGGTGACGGCAGCTCACCGGTAGCACGCCAGCGCTCCACCCGCTGGGTCGTCCAGAGCAGGGGCTTCGGGCGTTTGCCGGATTCCAGCTCGATGTGGGAGGCCGGGTTGAAGGTGATGTACTGCTGGGCGATCGCCGCGTTCAGAGCCGCTCGCAGCGTGCGCCGGATGCTCTGCTGCGTCGCTGGGCCGGTGATCTTCCGGAAAGGCTTCATCTCGGCGAGTTTTTCCCGCTCGACGGCGAGCCGCGCCCGCTCGGCTGCGATGGGGCGACCGGCCTTGCTGGGCTTACACCTGGCGATCTGCTCGCGGCGTTCGAGGTTCTCCGCCTGGATCACCTCGTTGGCGTCGGCTATGCCGTCGTACATCTCCACCAGGTGGCCGACATTGAGACGGTCGAGGCGGACATGGCCGATGCGCGGCTTCAGGTGCACGCGTATGTGCGAGGCGTACCCGTTGAGCGTCGTCGTGCGTGACTTCTTCGAAAGAAGCCACTGGTCGAGCCATTCGCCCACGGTTCGTCGGCCGATCAGGTCCAGGCCCGCCCTGAAGCGCCTTCGGGTGTCTTCGACGTCGGGCAGCGGAGCTTTCTCGTCCGCGACCTGTTCGAGCAGGGCCGCGATGCGGGCCAGGTCGTGCTCGTCGTCGGAATCGGCGATGGAGATAAGGGCCCGTACGTGGTCCAGGTCGGACTGCGCGGCCTTCAGCGTCTCGTAGCCGGCGCGGTTGAAGGAGCGGCGGGTGCCGTCCTCGCGGGGTGGGAGTT
Organism: Streptomyces sp. NPDC057963; assembly: GCF_042887155.1. Taxonomy (NCBI): domain Bacteria; kingdom Bacillati; phylum Actinomycetota; class Actinomycetes; order Kitasatosporales; family Streptomycetaceae; genus Streptomyces; species Streptomyces sp. NPDC057963. The sequence goes on along the minus strand of NZ_JBHVPX010000020.1, from coordinate 54,508 downwards.
CCTGGCGTATGGAGTAGGAGCCGTGCTTCCGGCTGGTGAGCTTGGGGCACTTCTTGCCGAACGGCAGCCGCCTGCTCCAGAGTGAGTTCGGTGTCGCTGACGAGGTCGGCGAGCGGGTGTTCCGATCGGTCGGCGAGGCGCTTCAGCAAGGGCAGTGCGGGTGCTGCGAAGGTCCAGGACTCGCCGCCTGCCGTCAGAACGGCGTTGCCGTCGTCCGTCGTACTGAGCGTGTGGCGTGCGGTGAGCATCCGCGCCCTGACGCCGGGGTCCGCCGGCACTGCGTCCACGAAGGGCGAACCGTACAGGCTCGTCCGCGTCCCGGTGCTGGAAGTAGCGATCAATCAGGCTTCCGTCGGCCATTTCTTTGACGAGCAGATCGCGCAGCTGGTCAACGACATGCTGCTTCTGATCGGCGGAACCGAAATGGGGGAGGTCCGCCCTGACTATCTGTTCTGCTCGCGGAGTGTCCAGAACCCAGGACACGAGGTCGACGCCGGTTGTGGAGCTGAGCCCGCACGTCAGGTGGAGCGACCGCTGTCCCTCGGAGGCAGAGACGGCGTGCCACCAGCCACGGGGCAGGTAAAGGATGTCCCTTGGTGTGAGGACGAACTCTGCGACGGGCTCGTCGGGCGGCGGGGCGGTTTCGGTCACGTCGCGGTACATGGGGGCGACGCGGGTCGGTCCGTAGGTCTTCCAGCGTTTCCGGCCGTCGACCTGGACGACGACCACGTCGTGGTCGTCCCCAGTGCACCCCGAAGCCCTCGCGCGGCTTCCAAGAGGCGTACAGGTTCACCTGGACCTTTGAGCGGAGCCTGGCCTCAAGAGCATGGGCAAGGCCGTGTACGCCTGGGTGCAGTTCATCGAATGCGTCGATCACCATGGTGGCGCCCTGGGCGAGCTGTTCGTGCAGGGAGGCGGGGTGGATTCGATGCCACACGGTTCGGCGCCTGGCCACTTCACGCACGGTGTAGGCGTCGAGGGGAACGACCACGCCGTCGGCGGAGAGACGGAGTCGCGGTGGTTCCAGGCGGTGTCGGGCGATGATCTCGTTGAGGTCGTCCCAGTCGAGGAGTGGCCCTGGTGGAAGGAAAAGGCAGAGTGTCGCACCGCGCTCCCTGCCTGGACCGCATACGAATCAGGCAGGGCTTTGGTCAGCATGGGCGGCCAGGTATCACGGCCGATGCAGGCGACTCCATGACTGCTGCACTCATACCTGGAAGACCGACCTCTTCCGGTTCGCAGCCGAGCCTGGCCCGGCGTTCACCGTCTGCGCAGACAACGGGATCCTGGCTCTCTCCTGCCAGCCCAAGAGGAGGGCGCATCTCGCAGGAACCGGCGCGGCGCGATGAGCGGCAGACCTGACTTCGTCCCAGTGCGATCAGTTTGCTCAGGGCAGTTCGGGGCCAGTGAAGTCAGGCCCCGAGAAGTCGGGGCTCGAATAGTCGGGAGCGCTGAATGCTGGTCCCCGTCTCGGCTCAGAACCCCCCTTCGCGCAGTCTGTCGCACGTGACGTGGCTGTCGCATCCGGCTGGTCGAGGTCGCCGGGGCGCGCAGCTCGAAGCGAGTTGCGCAAGAAGGGCAAGATGCCACGTTCGAGCAACGCTTCCTGCCATGCGTTGTTTGCGCGGTCCACATCGGAATCTGTGTCGCCAGCCGTCGAGCGATTACGCGTCGCTGCCACCAGTAGCCAGACGAGGCCGGTCAGCAGCGTCACTGCCGCAACCCCTGCCGCAGTCATTGCGGCGAGGAGCATGACGTCAGCGAGGTGTGAGTGTGCGTCAACGGCACGAAATCCGAAGCCGATCAGGCCGAAGACCGCAGCAGCCGTGGCAGAGAGTCCCGGAATCAATACAGCCACTGCGTGCAGCATGCCGCTGCCGTTGACCGCCGCGTCATCGGACTCGCGCTGTGTGTGCAAACGCGCCATGCCCGACGAGGCCGAGGCAGCGAGCAGCTGGCGATACACGCGGTACTCAGAAGCAGCCGAGGTGGCGATGGCGATGCGCGCGCCAAGTGCCTGGGTACGCAGTTGTTCGCTGTTGAGAGCTTTGGGAGTATGACGCCTCTCCTCCTGGAACGCAGTGGAGTTCAGGGCGTGGTCCAGGAGTCGCTCGAATACGAGCAGGTCTTCTGCCCGTAGGTGATCCGGATGGTCCACGAGTCCCCCTCAGTCGTTGGAATGCACTCAACGCGTCTTCAGCGATGGTTCCCGGCTTGCGCAATCCCTAAAGCATGCCCATGCGGACACCTGGCCCGAGCTGGACCTCGGGAGACTTGCAACTTACGCAAGTGGGCAACCATTGATGCCGCAGTCCACCACAGGGGAATCTGTTGACCGTGAAGCATCGTCAGACATCTCAGACGAGAGTGGCTGTCCTGACGCGATCCCTTCTTGGGGCGTGGACCGCGAAGGCGGGTTTGTAGAGCGGCCATATTCTGGGAGAGGCTTCTTCAGCGCTGAAGATTGTGGCGCGTGTCCGGTACGCAGTACAGACGCCTGCCCGCCCCGGGAGAGAGCAGACCTGATGTTCGGCTTGGGCGAGCTGGCCGTAATCCTCGTCGTCATCGTGGTCCTGGGGATCAAAAACTGCCCGAGCTGACGCGTTCGGCAGGCAAGGAGGCCCGGATCTTCAAGAGCGAGGCCAAAGCTCTCAAAGAGCAGGGCTCCGGGGAGTCAACGGCGTCGAGAGGCAGTGTTGTGTCCGACACCGTCGTCGACGGTGCCGAGCGCTCTCCGCGTCCCTGAACCGGCCCCGCCCGAGGACGTCGGCACCGTAACGCGCCATCAGGTGCCGACAGTCATCGGGCTGCCGATCGTTGTCCATGGCTCCAACCACTCCTCACGGACATGGCCCCCGGGCTGTCGGCGGGCAGGCATCCACATCTTCCCCTCCTGGTACGGCATAGACCGCCGTACCATTACCGCACCGGAGATGGCGTGGCCGTAGGGCGCGGTGGCGGGGATTGCCACGAACACCCCGGGCCGACCGGGACCCTCGACTGGCGGGCCGCCGCTATGTCCCCTGCGGGTGAAGCAGCCGGGCCAGCAGGTCATCGAGGACAACCATGCCGGTGAAACTGCCGGTGTCGTCGCGGACGAGGGCGAGCGACGCGCGGCGCTGACGAAGCTGCTCGATGGCGTGACCTACCGTGTCCTGCTCAGTCAGCTCCGGCACGGGGCGGGCCAGTTCGCGGGCAGTGACCAACCGTCCTCGGGTGCGGGCGATGAGTGCATCGCGCGCATGCACGGACCCGATGACGAGGGCGCCGTCGCGGACCAGCAGGCGGTTGCGGCCGTGCTCGGATGCCGTTGCGAGGATCGCGTCCACGTCGGCCTCGGCGGGCACCGAGGTGATCTGCGCGGCAGGCACCTGGAGGTCGCCGACCGGGTTGTGCGGCTCGGTGAGCGAACTGGTGAGCAGTTCCGAATCGGCCTCACTGATGAGGCCGAGCCGTCCGGACTCCTCGAACAGCTGGGTGAGCTGTTCGCGATTGTGGACCGGGGCGAACTCGTCGCGCGGGGTGACCTTGCACAACCGGACCAGGCTGTTGCTCACCCTGTTCAGCAGCCAGATGAGCGGGCGCACAGCCTTCACCAGCGCCCGGAAGGGCGGCGAGAGCAGCATCGCGGAGCGCTCGGGGTGCGCGATGGCCCATGACTTCGGGGCCATCTCGCCCACCACCATGTGCAGGAACACCACAGCGATCATGGCGGCGGCGAACGAGATGCCGTAGCTGAGACCACTGGGCAGGCCCAGCGTGTGCAGCAGCGGGTCGAGTTCGTGCGAGATGGCGGGTTTGGATACCGAGCCCAGGCCCAGGGTGCACACGGTGATGCCGAGCTGGGCGCCGGCGAGCATCAGGGACAGTTCGCGCATCCCGGCGAGCGCGGCCTTGGCACCGCGCTGTCCTTCGGCTGCGGCCTGCTCCATTCGGTGTCGTTTGGCTGCCACCAGGGCGAACTCGGCAGCTACGAAGAAACCACTGCCGATGAGCAGCAGCACAGTGACGAGCAGTGCCATCGGGAAACTCATGCCTGCTCCTCCTCACGCGACGTACTGATACAGGGCTGCGCTGCGAGGCGGACCCGCTCGGGAACATGTCGGTCGAGCGTGAGCACGTCGACGGCCACCCGCCTTCCGCCGGGCAGCTCAACGGTGAGGCAATCACCGACGGCGGGAAAACGGCCCAGCCGGTCGACAGTCAAACCGGCCACGGTGTCGTAGTCGTCCCCCTCGGGCAGCTCGATTCCGGTGGCCTCGGCAACCTCGTCGAGACGGCGCCCGGCGTCCACCAGCCAGCCCTCGCCGTCCGCGACGGCGAGTTCGGTGACGTTGTCGGACTCGTCGGCGATGTCCCCGACCAACTCCTCGGCAATGTCCTCGTAGGTGACGATGCCGGCCACACCGCCGTGCTCGTCCAGAACTACGGCGAATTCGTCGCCCTGCTCCCGCATCTGGCCGACCGCATCCGGAAGGGGCAGAGTGTCGGGCAGCAACAAAGGCTGCCGGACTAGGGCACCAGCGGTCGTAGCCGTCAACCGGTCGGCGGGCAGCCGCATCAGCTCGCGCACGCCTAGTACGCCCGTGAGGTCATCGGGGTGGTCACCGAGGACCGGATAGGTGGAGTGGCCGTGCTGTGCGATGACGTCGACCACTTCGGCCGCGGATGCGTCTTTGCGGACAAAGACGGCGTCCGCGCGCGGCACCATCACCTCGTCCAGGGTCCGCTCGGAGAACTCCAGCGCGTGGTCCAGCAGTACGGCAGTGTCCCTGGGCAGTTTGCCCTGCTTGTGCGACTCACCGATCAGATGCCCCAGCTCCTCCAGGGTCGCGCCATGGTGCAGTTCCTCGACCGGCTCGATGCCGACCTTGCGCACCAGCCGGTTTGCCGCGCCGTCGAAGATCCTCACGATGGGCCCGACGACCTTCAAGTACGCGAGAGTGGAGGCGGCCAGCGTCTTCGCCAGCCGTTCGGGCACAGCAATCGCGAGGTTTTTCGGGGCCAGCTCTCCGAGCACCATCTGCACGACGGTGGCCAGCACAAAGGCGAGAGCCACGGAGATGCCGGCAACCGCGCCGTCGGGGATCCCGATGCCGGACAGCGCGGGATTGAGCAGCGCGGAGACGGACGGCTCGGCGATGAATCCGACCACGAGACCAGTCACCGTGATACCGAGCTGGGCACCGGACAGCATGAAGGACAGCCGTTCCAGCACTTGCAGGGCGCGCGCGGCCCGACGGTCCCCTGCCTCGGCCTCGCGTGCGAGGGTGAGGCGATCGGCAGAAACGTAAGCGAACTCCTGAGCGACGAAATAGCCGGTGCCGGCGGTCAGAACGAAGACGGCCAGCAGGCCGAGTGCGGCACTCATCGAACACCACCCTGCCACGTGCCGTGATCGGGAAACTGGCTGGATGATCGGGGACTATGCCCCGAGAGGTCCGTCGATCTGGCGGACAACGTCGGTACTCCTCTGCTGGCAGTGGAACTGAAGAAACGATTCCGGCAACGTCCGTGGTTCCCGAGGTCGTGGCGGAGCGCCGGTCCGGGCCCACTATCAACACGCAGCCGAGCCCGGTCCGCCGGCCAGGCGGGTCCTGTTCCGCTGGAGGGCCCACTCTGTCCTCGGCTCCATCACACACCGAAGGATCCGCTGTGCCGGCCGGGGCGCACAGCCCCACCGGCACCGCCATCAGGCCCGGCGTCTCTTTACTCAGAGACGCCTTACCCCCCTCGGACAGAGAAGCTCCCACGGATCCCCCTCCCCACTCCGGGCTGTCGCTGAGTCTCAACACGGAGCCTACTGCGACAGTCCATACGCTTGCGCAACCTCTAAAGTGTTTGGTGCCGGAGCCGCTCCGATGGTGACCGGTCATGTGACGCGAAGGAGGAAGGTCTCAGATGTTCTCCGATGTGGGGCCCTTGGAGCTCGCAACGCTGGCAGTTCTCGCCGTCCTTCTGTTCGGGCCGGACAGACTGCCCGAGGCCATCCAGAACGTGACGGCACTCATCCGGAAGTTCCGCGAGTTTTCCGAGGATGCGAAGCAGCAGATCCGCTCCGAACTGGGCCCTGAGTTCAATGACTTCGAGTTCGAGGATCTCCATCCGAAGGCGTTCATACGCAAACACGTACTCGACGGCGACGGACTCGGGCTCCACGAGATCCGCGACGCCCTTGACCCGAGGGAGGAGTTGACGGAGGTCGTCGATGCGGTCCGCTCGACAGGAGATTCCCCTTCGGAGCGCGCGGCCACACCGGTGCGGGTGAACCTGGCGAAGGAACCCGGGGTGGAATCGGCGGCCCGAGCGCCGATTGACTACCCCGACGCCACGTGATGCCGCGCTCCGCCGTGACCCAACTCATTTCACTTCAAAGGTTGCGCAATGCTTAAACTGTCGCCATGGACAGAGGAAGCCCGGCGGGGTGGGAAGCGGCGGTACTTTTCGGGGGTCCCGCAGACGGGCTGCGGATGCGGGTCGCCGACCGGCCGCGGACGATCCAGGTGACCTGCCCCTGCAAGCTGGAAGCCCCGTCGAACGGAGTGCGCGCGGAGGCGCTGTATATCTACCGTCGCGACTTGCGGGTGAAGAGTGAGCCGCTGCGGTACGGCTTCGACGGGGCCAGTCCCTAATGGTCGTGTTGCGCACGGCTCAGCGGGCAGTGTCGCTCTCCGCGACGAAACGGGCCGACGCGGCATCGCCCGGTGCCGCCCGAATAGTACGCGGCGCCTCCTGTGTCGAGGTGCCGTCTGAGGGAGTGGTAGAGGGCTCTGCGGCGCCGTCCTGCTTCATGGCCTTGGCCTCACTCTTGAGGATGCGCATCGACTTACCCAGGGACCGGGCGGCCTCTGGCATCTTCTTCGAGCCGAACAGCACGATGACCACGATCGCGACGATCAGCAGGTGCCAGGGCGCCAGTCCGTTGTGGAACATCCCACCCACCCATTCCCTTCATCCGGCAGAGGTGGATGCCGGGCGCACCGCACCACCTGCAACGCTTGCTATGTTGCGCAACTGTACAACCTTGCAGTGGGGCCGGACGTCCCCTTCGTATGAGGCAGACGGATGAGGGCGTACGCATGACAACCAGCCACTCGGCGGCTCCACCGCGACGCAGGCACACGGCGCCTGAGCCGCGGGGCGGCGGAAATCACAACGTCCGCACAGGGCGGCGTCGCAGACGAAGTCGTCTGCGGATCACCCTCGTTATAGCGCTGTCCATATTCGTGCTCGGCGCAGCCGGGCTAGGCTGGATCTTCCTCAAACTGAACGGCAACATCGACACCTTCAGCGCAGACGGCATTTCCGGCGACCGCCCCAAAGCAGCGAAGGGCGAGAACGTCCTCGTCATCGGATCGGACGCGCGCACTGGCGGCAACAGCGCGCTGGGCGGCGGAGACAAGGGCGACATCGGTCGCTCCGACACCGCCTTCCTGCTGCACGTCTACGCCGACCGCCAGCACGCCGTCGCCGTATCCATTCCGCGCGACACTCTGGTCACCATCCCGCCCTGCAAACTGCCGGACGGCTCCTGGACCAAGAAGCGGACCAACACCATGTTCAACGCGGCCTACTCCGTGGGGCAGACAGCCAACGGCAGTCCCGCATGCACCCAGAACACCGTCGAGGAGCTCACCGGGTTGCGCGTGGATCACACAGTGGTCGTCGACTTCAAGGGCTTTGCCGAGCTGACGGACGTGGTCGGCGGGGTGAAGGTGTGCCTGCCACAGGACATCCATCAGAAGGACCTCAACCCCAACCGCAGCACCCAGGGAAGACTCCTCTTCAGTAAGGGGGAACAGACAGTCGCCGGCCAGAAGGCTCTGGACTACGTACGCATCCGGCACGGCATCGGCGACGGCTCCGACATAGGCCGTATCAAGCGCCAACAGGCGTTCGTGGCCAGTCTCATCACGAGGGTGAAGAGCGACGGCCTCACTCCTACCAAGCTGCTGCCGCTCGCCGACGCCGCCACCAAGTCGATGACGGTCGACCCCGGTCTCGGCTCGGCCGACAAACTGATCTCCTTCGCGATGTCCCTGAGGGACATCGACCTGCACAACACCAAGTTCGTCACCATCCCCTGGCGATACGAGGGTGCTCGCGTTGCGATCGTCCAGCCGGACACCGACGCACTCTGGGCCGCGCTGAAGGCCGACCGGACCATCGACGGCAAGGACGCCAGTGGCAAGAAGGGTGCGGCGACGACCTCCGCCGCGCCGAGCGCCGACGAGCCCCCTTCCGGGGACGGCGTCGACGTCGCGGTCTACAACGGCACTACCACCAGAGGACTTGCCGCGCGTGCCGCGGCCACTCTTACCGACCACGGCTTCACCGTCACCGGTACGGCGAACGCGAGCACCCAGGACCACGCTGACACCGTGATCGAGTACGGGCCGGGGGAGAAGAACCAGGCCCAGAGCGTCGCCGGGCTCTTCCCCGGTGCCCAGTTGCAGTCGGCGTCCAGCACGGGCATCAGCGTGACCCTGGGCCGGCCCTACGCGGCCGAGGGCCCCTCGGCCGAGGCAACCGGGGTTCCCACGGTCGTGGCCGACGACGCTCGCTCGGCCGATGACGACCTGTGCTCCAACCTGTCGTACGGGTAGGGCCGCCCGGCCAGCGGATGCACACACCGTCCAAGGAGGCGGCATCCGGGGATCGGCCATTCTGATCCAGAACCGTGCGGGGGGAAGGGCGCGGACAGCACATTCAGGGATGTGCCAGTCGGTGTCCTCCAGGTCCGGATCGGCGGCCGTCAGTGTTACCGCGTCGGCGAAGAGCGCCATGCCGTTGTTCGCGGGTGTCGAAGACCTCACCGACGATCCGGACCGTGACCGCTTTCCCCCAGGCCGTTCAGGGCGCCGGTGTCCCCGGACCTGGGCGTCGGTGGCGTCCAGGGAGTGTGGCGGGACCACGGCCTCGCCGGACTCGAGTGAACCAGCGGCTCGTGACTGCCGTGTGCCTGCCCCAGGAGGCGCCGCCAGCGCACCCGACGTGTCCACACCGGCACTCCCGGCGAACTCTGCATAATCACATAACTACTTACTGACGGCGAAGCGCATCAGAGCGTGCTCGTTACCCTGCTTGATCTTGCCCGTAGTGTTGATCACTTCGAGCTTCCAGCCGTCGCCCACGCGAATGGCCTTGGCCACGGCGCAACCGTTGTCCTGGGTGAGCAGGCTCGGCCAGATGTCGGCGACCTGCTGGGAGGTGCCCCCGGTCGCGTCGTACACCTTGAAACTGATGTTGCGTGCCTTCTGGAAGGAACTCCCCTTCTTGTAGGCGGCGGCGACGAACACGATCGACGTGATGTGGGACGGGATCCGCGCGAACTCGACGGTCACCGTTTCGTCGTCCCCGTGTTCGGTCTGGTTGTCGCCGCTGTGCACCAGCGAGCCGTTGCCCATCGGGTCGAGGGAGTCGAGACCGGCGAGGCGCACCGGGTCTCCGCCCTACATCGCGACGGCTATCAGGTCGAGGTCGGTTCCGGACTTGCGGCGGAGCATCCCCATCACTCCGCCGCTGCTGCCGGCGGTGGGGTCCCAGGACACTCCGATGGACAGATGGGTCACCCCGTCCAGATCTGCCGGACCGTCTTCCTTCTTGAGCGTAATCATGTGTGGATCAACTTTTTGGCGACGGGACTGCGACACCCAGAGTGTGCCTGGAGCTTTCGGACTTCTCCACGCCCGGCCTTCCGGTCACCGTCTCGTCTCATTGCTTCACGTGTGGGCACTGGACCACGATGCCACCGCGAAATCCGCCCCCATGGCACAGGTATTGCCCTCCTGGCAGCGCAGAAGACATGTGTCCGGCTCCGGGCCCGCCAACGATCGTCAGTGGGGCCTACGGGCGATGACTGCTCCAGCCTTGGACCAGTTGGCGTGGAGCCTGTCGAGGTACGACTGGGCCTGACTGCCTGGCGTCGCGCCGTGTGCGAAGGCCAGCATGTTACCCGCGCCCGTGTTGTAACCGAGCGCCAGAAGCTCGTTCTTACTGTATGAGGCAGACAACTGGGCGGGCAGTAGGGCTGCCAGGTCGTGCAAGTACCATGCCTCGGCCTCTATGGCTAGATCCCGGTCGTCGGGCAGTTCATCCCAACGTCGATCGCCGAAGTCCCGCCCTTGCTTGACCTCGTCGAAGGTGGCGCGGTGCATGTTCGCGATGCCGAAGGACGCGTTCGGCTTGTACCGCTGCCAGGCCCTCTCCACATCCGGGTCGTGCGGCTTGTACGACTCGTTGTAAAGGATCGCCAGCAGCAACTGGGCGCTGATGCCCGCCTGGCGGGCGCGGGCACGGATCTGCACGGTGTAGTCGACGGGGTCGTACGGCGAACCGGCCACCGAGGCGGAGGGGCTCACGGCGGCGGACGGCGAGGAAGAGGCCGCCGCGGACCCCGCCGGGAGCGGCGTGCCGGCCTGCGGAGTGTCGGCGACGCGCGCGATGACATAGAGAGCCAGGCCGAAAAGCAACAAGGGCAGCCATCGCCACTGGGCCCGGGATTCCGCCACTGCCTCACCCCTTTCGCGCTTCAGTTCCTCGTCCTGAACGTAGCGGACAGGTTTGTCTTCGCAGCAGCGCGGTCATGCGACGGCACTTTGCCGAATGAGCTGCTCAGGCTCGCTCGTAGAGTGTCCCAGCCACGTTCAGTGCAGTTGCGTAGAGCGCGAGAACGGCAGCGAGCAACAGGTAATAGAGACCTGGCAGCGGTGCCATACCGAGCAGGGGGGCGAGCGGGGACAGCGGCAGAAGAAGTCCGGCGGCGGCGAGCACGGCTGCGGCCCGGCCGACCGGTCCCAACACCCGGCCTTCGGCACCGCGCCTGCCGAGGCGCAGGAGCAGCATCACCAGAGCCTGGGTGAGCAGATTCTCGGTGAACCAGCCGGAGTGGAACACCGCCTCGTCACCCGCTGTCCCCGGCGCGTGCAGGGCCAGCGTAAGCACGCCGAAAGTGGCCAGGTCGGCGGCCGCGTTGAGGACGCCGAAGCCGGTGATGAAGCGCAGGAAGTCCCGCGGGCACAGAACCGTGGGCCGTCGCAGCGCATTCCGTGCCGGACGGTCGTAGGCGTAGGCGAGCTGAGCGGCGTCGAAACACAAGTTCTGCACCAGGACCTGTGCGGGGAGCATCGGCAGGAAGGGCAGGAGGAGGCCCGCGGTAAGCATCGCGATGACGTTGCCGAGGTTGGAGGAAAGCGTGGTGTGCAGATACGTAGTGATGTTGCCGCTGGAGTACCGGCCTGCGGTGATGGCGTGGTCGATCGAGGTGAGGTCCTTGTCGGCCAGCACCACGTCCGCGCTTTCCCGGGTCACGTCTGCGGCGTCGCGCGGGCAGATTCCCACGTCGGCGGCGTGCAGCGCGGGCACGTCGTTGATGCCGTCGCCGAGGAATCCGGTGGTGTGTCCGCCGGCGCGCAAGGCGGTGGTGATGCGGGCCTTGTGCTGTGGTGTGCAGCGGGCGAAGACGGTGGTTCGGCGGGCGAGTTCGGTGAGCTCGGCGTCGGTGAGAGCCTCGATGTCGTCGGCGGTCCGTACCTCTCCGGGGGCGAGGCCCAGGTCGTGGCAAGCGCGGGCCGCCGTAACGGGGTGGTCACCGGTGAGGACCTTGACGGTGATACCTCGGTCGGCGAAGGCCTTGAGGGCGTCGGACGCGGTCGGTACGAGCGCGTCCCGCAGGGTGACGAACCCTCGGAAGGTCAGACCACGTTCATCGGCCGGGGCGTAGTTGCGGGTGCGGGCGGGGCGTTCGGCGGTGGCGACTGCCAGCACCCGCAGACCGCTGTCCGCCTGTTCGGCTGCGAGCGTGAGCAGGCGCTCGCGTTCCCGGTCCTCCAGCACGCAGCGTTCCAGTACGGATTCGACTGCGCCCTTGGCCACCAGGGTGTGGACGCCGAGGCGTCCGGGGGTGCGTACGACGGCGGTCGTCAGTCGACGTACCGAGTCGAAGGGGATGGCTGCTGTGCCGTCGTAGCGTTCCACCGAGTCCACGTCTGTCGCTTCCAGGATGGCCTCGTCGAAGGCGTCCGGCGCGGGCAGGTCGGCGAGCTGAAGGGTCCACCAGGCGTTGACGGAGGCCCAGTGCAACACCTCGGACGCGTCCTTGCCCTGGGCGTCGAGAGCGCGTTGCACAACCGGCCGGTCCAGGGTGAGTGTGCCGGTCTTGTCCAGACACAGCACGTCGACGGCGCCGAGATCGTGCAGCGCGGGCAGCCGCTTCACGATCACCCCATGAGAGCGGGCGAGAAGTGACGCGCTGCGGGCCAGACAGGTGGTGACGATGACCGGCAGCATCTCCGGGGTCAGACCGACCGCCACCGCAACCGCGAACGGCAGGGTTTCCAGACCACGGTCGAACAGCGCTGCGTTGGCCATCAGCACCAGCGGCGGAGTGATCAGCATGAACCGGATGAGGATCCAGGAGATGCCGTGGACGGACCGGTCGAAGGCGCTCGCCTCGCGGTGCCCACGCTCCTCGTACCTGTCAGCCAGAGCGGTGCGTGCCCCGGTCGCCACGACCACTGCGGTGCCGCTTCCCGCGGCGACACTGCTGCCTTGGAAGCACAGCTGCGGCTGCTCGAAGATCCCGCCCGCAACCGGGGGCGGCGCGTCAACGGGGTACTTGGCAATCGGTGCCGACTCTCCGGTCAGCGCCGCCTGGTAGAGGCTCAACCCATCGGCCCGCAGGAGCCGTACATCGGCCGGGATCAGGTCGCCCGGGCCGAGGCGGATCACGTCTCCCGGTACCAGTTGGTCGACCGGGATCTCCCGGGCCACAGGCGGTGCGTCCTCGTCGGCGCGCCGCAGCACGGTCGTCGTGGTCGCGGCCAACGCCTGCAACGTCGTCATCGCCCCCTCCGCCCGGTGCTCGCCGGACGAACGCAGTACGCAACTGACCACGACCAGCACTATGATCACGCCTGCGGTTCCCCAGGAGGCCACGAGCGCCGAGACCAGGGCGAGGCACAGCAACACGGCAGTGAACGGATCCCGCAGACTGCGCACAAAACGCCCGAGCCAAGAACCCGGCCACCGGTCGGGCGGGATGTTCTCGCCGAACTGGCTCAGATACTCCTCGGCCTGTACTTCCATCAGCCCGCGCGGCCCGCTGTCCAGCCGCCGCAGTGCCTCAAGCGTGGTCGGCGCCGTCCGGTCGCGTATGGCTTCGTCACCGATGGGGCCGCTCTCCGGCGCCGACGCGATTGCGGGGCCGGGCATCTCCGCGCCCGTTCCCGCAATCGCGGAGGTATCAGGCACCGGTCTCGCGCAGTCGACCCACCGGTCCCGACGCTACCTCGGCGCGTGCGGCCAGCTGGCCGACCATGAGCCGGACCACGGTCACGATATCGGGATCGTCGACGTAGTAGACCTGGCGTCGGCCATCGCGGCGGGAGCGTACGAGACCGGCAAGTCTCAGCTTTGTCAGGTGTTGGCTGACTGCGGGCAGAGTCCCGCCCACCCGGACCGCGAGGTGGGTGACATCACTCTCACCCTGTGCCAGCGCCCACATGATGTGCAGCCGCGCCGAAGACGCCAGCAACCCGAACGCGGCGGCTGCCTCGGCCAGCACCCCGGCGGGCGGATCCTCGGGGCCACCAACGTCTGCCGCCACAACCCGCTCCCGTTCCGTCCTGGTCACCGTCCCGTGTCCTGGTCCAGTCTAGGTGTCCGACACCCGCGCCTTTCGCGCATCCACCCGGCCATCCGACGAGGTGACCGGGCGGGCGCGACAGGATCGGCAGGTCAGTCCTCGTAGTAGTTGTTCACGACCACTTCCGGCTCGTCGTCACTGAATGCCTCATTGAGCAGCGCACCTCCGACCAGGCCGGCCGCGCCGGCGCCAATGAGCGCACCCGTGCCGAATCTGCGGCCGCCTTGCTGGTCTTGGTGGTCGGCGTGCTGGGACGGATAGCCCTGCTGCGGGTAGCCGGCCTGCGGCTGCTGCGGGTAGCCGGCCTGCGGATATCCAGGCTGGGGTGGGGTGTAGTACGGCGGAGGGGTTGTTTGCACTCGTTGGGCGCAGCCGCCGCATACCTGGATCTGCCGGGGCACACCCCACTGCGGAGACCACGTCACGGGCGTCATGCCGGGACCATGGCTGGGATCGAAGAAGCAAGTCATGGGAGAACTCCCTGTTGGTTGTGGTGGTTCGGCGACTGTCGGCGGCTGCGGCACGACGACGGTCGGTGTCGGTACCGAAGGCGTCGTCGGCGCGTATGTACTAGTGCCTCTGCCGTCCGCGGCGGCCGGCGCCGGAGTGGTGGACTTCGGCCCCGTTGCCTCGCTCAGGACGTCGACGCCGTAGTCGGTGGCGATACCCGCGAGCCCGGAGGCGTAGCCCTGTCCTACTGCGCGGAACTTCCACTCCGCACCGTGCCGGTACAGCTCACCGAAGATCATCGCGATTTCCGCCGACAGGCTCCCGGCCGCCAGGTCGTAGCGCACCAGCTCGGCGTCGCCTTCCCGGTCGGTCACGCGAATGTGGGCGCCGCGCACCTGGCCGAAGTTCTGGCCCCGGGCCGCACCCTCGTAGATGGACACCGGAAAGACGATCTTCGCGACGTTGATCGGAACCCTGGCGAGGTCGACATGGACCTGTTCGTCGTCCTCTCCAGCGCTGGTGCTTCCGTTTCCGGAATGGCGGACCGAGCCATCCGGGCTGCTCAGGTTGTTGAAGAAGACAAAATGCTGGTCAGACAGGACCTTCCCTGCCTGGTCACACAGCAGCGCACTGGCGTCCAGATCGCAGCCGGCTCCCACCTGCCATCCAAGCCCGACCGTCACGGCAGTCAGGCCGGGGGCCTGTTTGCTCAATGCGACGTTTCCGCCCTTGGTCAGGAGCACACCCATGAACTTCCTCCGCAGTCGCTCCGGCGTTGCGCGCTCGTCTTGCTCAACGTGGTCCGGAGACGTTGAGTTCCATAGTTGCGCAATATCTTAAGTGACTGTTCCTGCTGATCTTACACCCGAAGAACATGCAACCGCCCGTCCCCGGGACTGCGTCCTTTGGGTATCTGTAGTTTGCGCAACTGAGCAACATACGACGACCGGTCGGGCGGGAGACGATCCCGAACACGGCTCGGCAAGGAGACGACGACATGGGCATCATCAGCTGGATCACCCTCGGGCTCCTCGCGGGTGCGATCGCCAAGATCCTGCTTCCCGGCCGCGATCCGGGCGGTTTCATCGGTACGACGCTCATCGGTATCACGGGCGCCTTCGTGGGTGGCTGGATCTCCGCCCGATTCCTGGACCGCCCGGTGGAGAAGGAGTTCTTCGACCTGACCACCTGGGGCGCGGCTATCGGCGGCTCCCTCGTCCTGCTCATCGGATACCGCCTCCTGTTCGGCAACTCCCGGGACTGACCAGCTACGGCTTCCCCAGCCCCGCCATCCCGGTGGCACTCGGCCGTGATCTGCGCCGTGCGGGTGCCACCGCCGAGGGTGTAGCGAGCCAGTTCGGCACCACGCCCAAGGTCATCCAGCTCTCCCGGCGGGCCTGCGGACTGAAGGTCCGGGACTTCGTCGGCCACCTGCCGCATCCGCTGAGTGTCCTGGGCCTACGAGGGTTCCACGGTCATCGTGGCCTTGATGGCTTGCGGTTCCTGCGCGAAGAAGCCTGGCTGCCAAAGGGAACTGACGAGGTCACCATCTGACGCGACGCCTGGACGGGCGCCGCGACGCGTCGCAGAAGGATCGAGGCTCGGAGATCATCCCCGCATGAGCGGGGACGCGGACAGTCGAGAGACTCCGAAGCTCGGAAATACATCGTGTCGCCGTTCAGAAGGCGAGTCCGAGGTCACTGCGGCCGTAGTTACCGCGCAGGATCGCCCCGCAGCCCCGACGGCTGAACCAGCCGCCTCCCGCACCCAGACAATTCCGGTCAGAGGCGGGCGCTCGCCGTCTCGATAGTGTCCGGGCTCCCTTCTCCAGTGCTGCTGTGCGCGAGCCCTGCTTCGATGTCGTCAAGAGCCCTACGCGCGGCAGCCAACTGCTCACGCAGCTCGGACTCTGCGCCGGCTGTTGCAGTACGTGGTGACGGGACCTCCTCGTTCCGTTCGGTCTCCATCTCCCGGGCCTCTTGGAGAGAGTTGATGACTACTCCGATCAGCAGGTTCACCAGGAGGAACGAGCCGAGCAGAACGAAAGAGGCAAAATAGACGATGGTCCAGCGGGAGATCTCCAAGCCGGCCCGCACTGCATCGCCGAGACCATCGAGGGTGATCAGAAGGAAGAGAGTGAGGGCGGCGCGGCCGAGTGATCCGTAGTGTTCCGGGTCGGCCGCGGCGAAGAACACCCAGCCGACCATGGCGTAGATGTACAGCAGGAGCGCCCCGACAAGGACGAAGCTCACAGTGCCGGGCAGGCTCTTGCCCACGGCCACGATGACAATCCGCAGCTGAGGCAGGAAGCGGGCCGCGCGCACGACGCGAGCCAGCCGCAGGAGGCGCAGGACAGTGGCGTTCTCGCGGGCGAAGGGCGCGAACGCCAGGGCGACCACCGCCAGGTCGAAAACGTTCCACGGGTCACGGAAGAAGTCTCCGGGCCGGTCTGCGTACGCTGCGGCCCGCAGCAGGATTTCCGCAGTGAACGCCGCGAGGAACAGATGCTCGGTCGCCTTGAGCGGGGTGTGCCATTCGTGCACGGCGTCGGCGTAGGTCTCGACGCCGAGGAGGGCGGCGTTGCCCATAATGAGGCAGAAGACCACGGCGGTGAATGCCCCGGAGTCCACGATGTGACGACTGCGCGTCGCCACGGCACTTCGTAACTGACCGGTCCGGTCGGACATTCCTGATCCCATCCCTCGCAGACCCTTCCGGTCAGCATTTGAAGTGGATCTTAAGGCGTGCCGGGATCGGCAACGAGGCGGGATGTCATGGCTCCCGTGGGCAGATCTCAGGCGGTCGGCGCCTATTCTCCTGGTGTATCGGTTTCGACCCGGATGTCCGGATGGAAACCGGCGGCAGCGGTGGCCGGAGAGCTGATCAGCTTTGCGGTCGCCAGTGTGCTGCGACGCATAGTGCTTCCGCCGGGTTCTATGCGCCCGGCGCCACGACTACAGCGGCGTCGCCGCTTCAAGTACGACGAACAGCGCGAAGGCCGCGTTCAGCGAGGACAGAGTGGACACCGCCGTTCCTGCCGCGGCGAAGAACGTCGCGATGCCCGTGGAAGTGAGAGCAGGTGGCCAGCCCCGCTCCGGCGGGACCGGGCCCAGCAGTGCGGCCACCCGCCGGGGGACAGGCCCGGCCGCGGCGAAGGCGGCGACGGCAGGAGCGGCCGCCCGGTGTGAGATGAGAGCCGCTTTGCCTACGGCGCGGGCCGTGAGCCGCCGGTCTCCGGTATCGATGGCGGCTTCCTCATCCGCCCAGCGCTCCGTGCTGTACGCGATGGCCGCGCGCAGCGGTCGCAGGAGCGGGTTGGCACAGCCGGCCAGTTGGGCAGCGAGTAGCAGGCGGTGGTGTCGGCCTGCCAGATGGGCCCGCTCGTGCGCGAGGAGTGCACCCTGCTCAGCCGTCGTCAGGCAGGCGAGCATGGCGGAAGTAACCATGATCCTGCCAGGTGAACCGGGTAACGCGTAGGCATACGGCACGCTGTCGGGCAGAACGGCGACTTCGGACTTCGTCGGCAGCTCCGCGAGTGCTCTGTGCGCACGGGCCCGGAAACGGTAGTGGCGCTGCACCGTGGATGCGCAGGCCATGGCTACGAGCGCGAGGGCGACGATCGACGTCTTCCCGGCGAGTTTGTCGTGTGGAACAGCCTCCCGTACCTCGTCGTCGGACCAGCCGTCGGGCAGCGGGTTGCCGGGCAGTTGGGCGGTACCGACCACGACCAGAAGGCCGAGACAGAGGGTGCTGCACGACGCAAGAATGACAGCGATGCTAGTCAGGAGACGGGCGGCGCTGCGTGGGTGCAGATGCTGCTCGGCCAGGCGAGCGATGGGCAGCGCCGTGAGAGGCAGAAGAAGGGGCAGATAGACGAAGACGCCCATCGGTTCAGCTCTCCGATTCATCCGTGGACGGGTCGGAAGGTTCTGGACCGGTCTCGTTGAGCAGCGACCGCAGTAGGTCCTCGTCGTCCGGCGACAGCGCAGAGACGAAGCTGGACAGCACGGCATCCCGGTCGTCCCGCTGATCGAGGAGCCGCCGCATACGGAAAGCGGTAAGTCCTGCACCACTCGCCGTCGACTGCCACAGAACCGGGCGCCCCGAACCGGTGCGCGTGACCGCCTGCTTGTCGAGCAGCCGCGTCAGAATCGTGATGACCGTGCTGTACGACAAGCCGCCGTCGAGGCGCTCCTGCACCCAAGCTGCGGTGACGGGCTCGGTGGCCTCGCCCAGTACGGACAGCACCTGTGCTTCGAGCTCGCCCTGTCCGCGCCGGCGGGCGCGCGGATCCCGTGTACGGCCGTCTTCCTCTGCGCCCACGACGCGGCCCCTTTCGTACCGTTCCCCGATGCCGCTCGTACAACTGCCGGGCGCCGGGGCATAGTACCCAGCCCCTCGGGCGCCTCACGTGATCGGTGAATCCCAGGCCCGCACGTCTCATGCCAACTCTACAGTGCTGTAGATTTCCGCTGTTGTCACTCGGTGCCCGCACGGTCACGCGCGGGCACACCGCTGCGTAGAGGGAGAAATCCATGGGTGTGAGCCTCGCCAAGGGCGGAAATGTCTCGCTGACCAAGGAGGCGCCCGGGCTGACCGCGGTCCTCGTCGGTCTGGGCTGGGATGTCCGTACGACCACTGGAACGGACTACGACCTGGACGCCAGCGCATTGCTGTGCGACGAGGCCGGCAAGGTGCAGTCCAACGAGTACTTCGTCTTCTACAACAACCTGAAGAGCCCGGACGGTTCGGTCGAGCACACCGGCGACAACCTCACCGGGGAGGGCGAGGGGGACGATGAGATCGTCAAGGTCGACCTGTCCGCTGTACCGGCCGACATCGCCAAGATCGTGTTCCCGGTCTCCATCCACGACGCGGAGGGACGGGGCCAGAGCTTCGGGCAGGTCCGCAACGCGTACATCCGCGTGGTCAACCAGGCAGGCGGAGCCGAGATCGCCCGCTACGACCTCAGCGAGGACGCCTCCACGGAGACGGCCATGGTCTTCGGGGAGCTGTACCGCAACGGAGCCGAGTGGAAGTTCCGTGCTGTCGGGCAGGGTTACGCCTCCGGCCTCAGCGGCATCGTCGCGGACTTCGGAGTCAGCCTCTGACCGGGCTCGGCCCGACCCTCCCCGCCCCAGCACCGCGCCTTGCCGAGAGTGGAGCCATGACCGTCAACCTGTCCAAGGGCCAGCAGATCAGCCTCGCCAAATCCGGCGGCGGCGAACTCACCGTCGTACGCATGGGGTTGGGATGGAAGTCCGCCCCTCGTAAGGGCTTCCTCGCCCGGCTGACCGCCCGCGAGATCGACCTCGACGCCTCGGCCGTCCTCTTCGCCGACAAGGCTCCGCAGGACGTCGTCTTCTTCCAGCACCTGACCAGCGACGACGGGTCGGTCCGGCACACTGGCGACAACCAGGTCGGCGGCGCGGGCCAGGGCGGCGACGACGAGTCGATCGTCGTCGACCTGTCGCGCGTCCCGGCCCACGTGGACCAGATCGTCTTCACCGTGAACTCCTTCACCGGCCAGACCTTCGAAGAGGTCGACAACGCCTTCTGCCGCTTGGTCGACGAGACCACCGGTCAGGAACTGGCCCGCTACACGCTGACCGGCGGCGGGCGCCACACCGCTCAGATCATGGCCAAGGTTCAACGGTCGGGTGCGGGATGGCAGATGACAGCCATCGGCGTCCCGGCCGACGGGCGCACCTTCCAGGATCTGCTGCCGGCCGTCGCCGCACACCTCTAGAACCACCTCCACCCACCGGACAGAATCACCACACCTGGAGCATTTGCATGGCGCTGTGGGACCGCATCAAGGAATCGGCCTCGACAATGCAGACACAGCTCAACGCCAAGAAGAACGACCTCAAGAGCGGTGCCTTCCGCGATGCGAGCATGGCCATGTGCGCCCTCGTCGCAGCCGCGGACGGGTCCATCGACCCC
This sequence comes from Streptomyces sp. NPDC057963, assembly GCF_042887155.1. Taxonomy (NCBI): domain Bacteria; kingdom Bacillati; phylum Actinomycetota; class Actinomycetes; order Kitasatosporales; family Streptomycetaceae; genus Streptomyces; species Streptomyces sp. NPDC057963. The sequence goes on along the minus strand of NZ_JBHVPX010000020.1, from coordinate 34,467 downwards.
ACCGAGCGGCAGCGGGTCGCGGCCCTGATCGTGAGCAACGACGTCCTGCAGAACTTTCCCGCCGACGATCTGCAGCGCCGGTTCAACGAGTACTGCCAACAGCTGACTTCCGACTTCGACTTCGGAAAGGTCGGCATCCTGCAGACCATCGGAAAGGTCAGCAAGAAGCCTGCCGAGGCCCGCGCTGTCGTTCAGATCGGCATCGTCATCGGCGGCGCCGACGGCCACTTCGACCAGTCCGAACGTGCCGTGGTCCGCGAAGCCTGCTTCGCGGTGGGCATCTCGCCGGCCGAGTTCGACCTGTAGGTCCTCAGCGGCGTGGGCGTGCTGTACACACACGGCGCGCCCACCCCCTTGCCCGCCGGACGAGGGGATTCATGGCGAGGTCCGTACTCGACGGGGGATGGCGTGACCAGGACGTACAGACTGCAGGACGAGGACAGACCCGACTACGCGCTGGCGCTGGACGAGGCCATACGAACCTCCGAGATACGGGGCCTGCTGGAGCAGTCCTCCCTCACCATCGGTCAGCTGCGTCTGCGCGGACTCAGTGCCGGGCACCGCATTGCGGCGGCCGCCGATACCGAGTACCGGACCTACACGTCCTTGCGGCAGCAGACGGCCGGCAGTGACGACTCGCGCCGAATCCTCCCTCTGTCCGGCCGCGGAGAGCAGGAGGAGTACGGGGCAGGTCTGCTGCCTGTCCTGGCCGTCCTCACCCCGGTCCTTGCCGCCGTCGCCGCGGCCGCATTTCTGCTCATCGGCTACGGCCTGGCCCTGGCGGGCGGACGAACACCCACGGCCGACGCGCTGATCACCGCAGGCTGGGCCAGCTTCGGCATAGGTGCAACGACGGCCGCCGTCGGCCTTTTCTACCTCTACCGCACGGCCGTGCAACACACGGCGTCCGCGCCGAGGTCGCGCGCCGCTCGGTCACCCGAGGTGAACAAGGCGCGCGAAGCCTGGCTGCAGAGCCTCCGGGACAACTCCCTTCTCCCCTTCCTCCGTGACGAACTCCGGAAACCCGACGCACTTCCCCCGGACAGCGGCCGGGAGGCGGGCCCCCGCTACCGAAGTCCCGATTTCTCCAGCCCCGACTTCGGGAGCCCGGACTTCTCGGGGCCCGGTTTTGGCAGCCCGAAGGCGCCGACGTAACCCCCTGGCTGTGCCCGGCCCGGGCTGATCCATGGCGCGATCAGATGGGTCTTCCGTATTTCGTGGTGGGTGTTGTCACTGAACTGCGCGTGGGCGGTCGGCCTGCTCTTCGCCACATGAAATGACGTTCGGGTCCGCGTACGGCGGCCGCCGAACCGCGTTGCCGCCCACTTGGTGCGCAAGGCGGTCGCGGTGCGAGTCCGTGGCCCCGCCTGCGAGAAGGCCGCAAGCCGGAACGCCCACCGGCCCACCTTGGATCCCTGATGAACATTTGGAAGGTGTGTTGGCTTGGTCGTCTTCAACGGGGCCTGGATGCGTGAGCGATGCGTGAGCGGACGTGCTGACAGGGCGCATGCAACCTTGGACCGGCCAGCATGCGGCATGCCTCTGACCAGGCATTTCTTGACCAGCGCGGAAACTGACGGAAGTCCCGGCAGGATCCTGCCGGGACTTTTAATCCGTTGGTTGTGGGTTCGAGTCCCACACGGCCTACGCGACGCAGGGCGGGGAAACTCCTCTGACCTGCTGGGGAGCGCCTCGATCGGTTTCATCCGGTAGAGGCGCTCCGCCGTTGTGGACCCCGTGCGCGAGCGGATGCCTCCGTCCCGCCCGCCGCGACCGTACGCGCAGGGATGTCCGGGACCGGGACGGCCGCCATCCGGTGGAGCCGCAGAACAGCGGAGGCGGACCACGAGCTCGTGAACGTTCGAGACTCCGAGCCGGTGCACGACTGATGGACCGGTGCACGACTGATGGATCCGGCGCGTGTGTCAGTCGGCCGTGGAACAGGCCGTGAAGCGCTTGGCGCGGCTTCCGTGGTCCACGGTGCCGAGCCGATCCTCGACCGCCTCTCCGGAGTGGGGCGGCCCTATGACGCCTACGTGCTGCGCGACGGTGTCCAGGTGAGGGTCGGTGATCTCCCCGGCGGGAGCGATGAGCCGTGACAGGTGAACTCGCGGCGGTCCGCGGAGACTTATGGCCGCGCCGTAGGGGCGCAGCCCTCAGGCCGCCGGCTCGATGTTCTGGTTGGCGTGGAAGAAGTTGTACGGGTCGTAGGTGCGCTTGACGGCTGCCAGGCGGTCGTAGTGGTCGCGGTAGGTGGCGCGTACCCGGTCCGGGGTCTCGCCCGCGCCGATGAAGTTCACGTACGTACCGCCCATCGAGTGCGGGTGGAGCTCCTCCCAGTAGTCGACGCACCACTGCCTGAGCTTCCCGGCGTTGTCCGGGTCCGGGTCGATGCCCGCGATGACGCCCGACCAGACCGCGTTCCGGTAGGCCCAGGCGGTGTCGTCGGGGCCCGGCCGGTGGGCGGCGCCGTCGACCGGGTAGAGGTGAGTGGTCGACAGGTCGGTGGGGAGGTTCTCGGCGTACTTGGCGTGTACGGCGATGGCGTCGTCGGAGATCCGGTCGAAGAAGTTGCCGCGCCAGTACCACTGCAGGCCGGCCGGGAGCAGCTCGTCGAACATGGACTGCAGGGCGGGATAGGGCATCGGCGCCGCGAAGTGGAAGGCGGGCGGGCCGGGTTCGCCGACGGGTTTCAGGGCGGCTTCGAGGAGGTCGGGACCGCCCGTCCAGCACCACACGATCCCGCACATCCGCTGACCGTGGATCTCCTCCGGGAACGGCGGACCGGGCGGCACGGTGAGTGCGGCGAAGAAGCCGTTCAGGTCCTCGGGGGCCGCCGGCAGGAAGTCGCGGTACCAGCGCAGCACGTCGGGGGTCCGGTCGACCGGCCAGAAGGTGATGGCGACGCCCACGGTGTCCACCGGGTGCATCCGGAAGGTGAAGGAGGTGACGATGCCGAAGTTTCCGCCCCCGCCGCGCAGCGCCCAGAACAGGTCGGGATGCATGGTGCCGCTCGCCGTCACCGCGGTGCCGTCCGCCAGGACCACGTCCGCGGCCAGCAGGTTGTCGGCCGTCAGGCCGTATCTGCGGGTGAGGTGGCCGTGGCCGCCGCCGAGGGTGAGGCCGCCGACACCGGTGGTCGACTGGATTCCGGCGGGGGTGGCCAGTCCGAAGGCGTGGGCGGCGTGGTCGAGGTCGCCGAGCGTGGCGCCGCCGCCGACCGTGGCCGTTCGCGCGGCGGGGTCGATGTGCGCCCAGCGCATGGGCGACAGGTCGATGGTGACGCCGTCGTCCACCAGACACAGGCCGGCGCCGCTGTGTCCGCCGCCGCGGACCGCGAGCACGAGCCCCTCGTCGCGGACGGCATCGACCGCGGCCATGACGTCCGCCGCGTCGCTGCACCGCACCACCGCTGCCGGACGTCTGTCGATCATGGCGTTGTAGATCGTGCGGGCGTCCCGGTACTCCGGGTCCCGGGGGCCGATCACGGGGCCGCGCAGCACCGCCCGCAACGCGTCCGGGGTTTCGAGCCTGGTGCCGCTGCCGTTCATGGTCCGGCCCTCTTCTCGCGCGCCGGGACGGTGACCGCACACGTTGCCGGGCTCCGCTGCCGGGCCGTCGGGCTGTCTGCCCGGTGTGCCCGGTACGCCCGGGGGCGCCGACGCCTCGGCGCCCCCGGGAACCGCGGGCGGAAGCGGCCACCGTGGCCTGATGCCTCAAGCGTCCCCGCGGTCCGGGAACCGCGCCAGTCGCCGGACCGCGGGGAGAAGGGACATGCGCGTCACGGGCCTCACGGCCGGGGCGCAGAGGCTCCACGGGACTCACGGGCCGGGGCACACAGGCTCTACGGACCTCACGGGCCCCGGGCACAGGTCCGGGGGCATACGGGCCCCACGGGCCCGGCAGCGGGGTGCTCGCTCAGACGAGGAGCTTTGTCTTCGCCCGCTGGTACTCCTCGTCCGTGATGGCGCCCCGGTCCTTGAGCTCGGCGAGTCTCGCCAGGTCGTCGACGTGCTTGCCCTCCTTCGGGGCGTTCGCCTCGGAGGTGCCGGCGGCCTCCCGTACGTACGCCTTGAAGGCCGCCTCCCGGTCCTGAGCCTCCTTGATGTCCCGCTTCCCCATGGATTTGCCGCGCACGATCACGTACAGCAGGACGCCGAGATACGGCAGCAGCAGGGCCACGATGAGCCAGCCCGCCTTGCCCCAGCCGCCGAGGTCGTCGCTGCGGAAGATGTCCGCGATGACCTTGAACAGCAGGAACAGCCACATGATCCAGAGGAAGAACCAGAGCATGGTCCAGAAGAGGTTGAGCAGGGGGTAATTATCCACGGTCGGCTCCCTGATCACCGCGAGTTCATCGCGTCGACTGGCTGAATGGTAAATCAGTCATATCACCAGATATCGGGCCTTGCCTCCGGGTGATCTCCGGGCCGCCCTCGGTCGCGGCTGCGGAGTACCGTGGGAATGTCGAGGGAGGCCCGGGAGGCTCCGGCCTCCAGGAGGCGGGGTCGCCCCGTGTTCGTGAAGCGGCGTGAGAAGCGGCGTGAGCGGCAGTGCGAGCAGCCCCGCGCATGGACGCTCGCGAGGGCACATGCGCACAGCAGATGAGTCCGCCCGGAGCCCGGTCGGGGCGATCGGCCGTGTCACGGTGCCGATTCCGGTCGGGGGCCCGGGAGAAGTACTGGTGGCCGTACGGGGTGGGTCCGAGGCCTACACCGCATGGTCGGCGACGTCGATCGACAGGGACGCACGCGTCGTTGTCGTCGACTCGGTCTCGGCGCGCGGCGTGATCGTGGAGCGTCTGCCGCCCTGAGGCGATGCGAGGGCGCCAGGAAGCGGTGTATCTGCGCGAGGCGGTGACGTATCGATGCCGAGCAGTGACGTACCCGCGTCGAGCAGTGACGTACCTGCGTCGAGCACGTGCGTACCCGCGTCGAGTGCGCACGTACCGGCGTCGAGCAGTGACGTAACCGCGTCGAGCGCTCACGCACCCGTGTGAGCGGATGTGCAGACACGTACGGCAGGAGTCTTCCGATGTTCTTCTGGCACGTTCCCGCCCCCAACGAGGCGATGCTCATATCCGGTTCCAAGGGGCAGACGCTGGACACCCAGTTCCGGATCGTCACCGGCCACGGCAGTTTCGTGCTCCCGGTGAAGCAGAAGGCGCGCATGCTCTCCCTGGCGCTGCGCGAGGCGGAGATCACCGAGGACTGCGTGACGCAGCAGGGCATCCGCCTGAACGTCCGGGCCGTCGCCGTCTTCAAGGTCGGCGACGACGCGGTGTCCATCGCCAATGCGGCGCGCCGCTTCCTGACCGAGCAGGAACAGATGGAGGAGCTCGTCGGCCAGATCTTCGCGGGCCATCTGCGTTCCATCGTCGGCGGGCTGACCGTGGAGCAGATCATCCGCGAGCGCAACCGGGTCTCCCAGGAGGTTGTCGCCGGCAGCCACGGCGAGATGGAGAAACTCGGCATCGTGGTGGACGCCCTCCAGATCCAGGAGATCGAAGACGCCACCGGCTACATCAAGAACCTCGCCGCCCCGCATGCCGCCGCCGTCGCCAGCCAGGCCCGGATCGCCGAGGCCAAGGCCGACCAGGAAGCCAGTCAGCGCGAGCAGCAGGCCGCCGCGCTCAAGGCGGAGTACGAACGCGATACCGCGATCAAGCGGGCCGGATTCCTCGCCGAGACCGAGCAGTACAACGCCCGCGCCGCGCAGGCCGGGCCCCTTGCCGGGGCCAGGGCCTCGCAGGAGGTCATCGAGGAGCAGACCGCGTTGGCCGAGCGGCAGGCCGCGCTCGCCGCGCAGCGGCTCGAAGGAGAGGTGCGGCGTCCGGCGGACGCCGAGGCGTACCGGCAGCGCACCCTCGCAGAGGCGGCCCGTGACCGGGTGAAGTTCGAGGCCGACGGCAACGCGTACACCGAACGGACCCTCGCCCAGGCACAGGCCGACGCCAACAGCGCGCGCGCCGCCTCGCTGCGCGACGGCAATCAGGAGCTCATCGCGGCCAACCGCATCGTCGAGAACCTGCCCGTCCTGGCCGACGCGGCCGCCCGCGGCATGTCGGGGGCCGACCTCACCGTTCTGAACGGCACCAGTGGTGTCAACGAGATGGCGGCGGGCGTGGTCAGCCAGGGGCTGGCGATCCTCCAGGCCCTGCAACGGGGCGCGAATCCGATGAAGTCCCCGGCGGTCGACGGGAAGACCGCTCCCCGTATCACCGAGACGAATTGAGGACTCCCCGAGACGAATTGAGGATGGCAGGGCGGCAGGGCGGCAGGACGGCAGGGCCGCAGGGTCGCGGGGCCACGGGGCCACGGGGCGGCGGGGCCCCCGGGGAGAAGATGCGGCGGGGCGGGGCGCAGAGGCCGACTGCTGGGGCCGGGCGTCGGGTGTCGGGCGTCGACAGCCGCGTGCCGGGCGAGCGCCGGAGTGGGCGCCGGAGTGGGTGCCGGGCGGTCATGATTCGTTCCGTGGTCATGAGCCCGCCGCACATGCCGTACAGTTGTGTTTACCGACGCGGGGTGGAGCAGCTCGGTAGCTCGCTGGGCTCATAACCCAGAGGTCGCAGGTTCAAATCCTGTCCCCGCTACTGAAGAGTCAGGCCCGGCACGCATACAGCGTGCCGGGCCTGACTCGTTCCGGCCGACCCGTCGACCCACGAAGGAGCAGGTCCGGGTGGTGTGTGAGCTGTGCCACGTACGTACCCCCATTGGCCGATGAGGAGTCGCCGGGCGACTCCGCTCCGGTGAGCCTGGGGGTGGGGCGCGGTACCGTCCGCAGCCGCGCGCGTACCGGGCAGGAGACCACAGGTGTGGAAGCGGCTGAGGCGGCGCGGCAGGCATGCCGAGGGCGACGGCACCCGTACCCGGCGGTTCGTCCGCGCGCTGCCCGCCCTGATGATCGTCGGCGGGCTGGTGTTCGATCTCCTGACGCCGCCGACCTTCACCGCCATTCCGCTGTTCGTGGCGGCGCCGCTGATCGCCGCGCCGTTCTTCTCGCTGTCCAGGACCATCTGCACCGGCATCGCCTCGATGCTGGCCGTCATCGTGCTGCGGCTGTACAGCGCCACGCTGCCGCAGGTCGTGCCGCTGATCGAGCTGCTCACCCTGGCCACCGTCTCCGTCCTCGCCGTTGTGATCAACGGGGTCGTACGGCGGGGCAATGAGCAGCTGGCCTCCGCGCGGGTCATCGCGGAGACGGCCATGCGGGCGGTGCTGCCGAAGCCGTCCGACCGGATCGGCGGGCTGCATGTGGCGGCGCGGTACGAGGCGGCGCAGGCGGACGAGTTCGTCGGCGGCGACCTGTTCGCCGTGACGGACACCCCGCAGGGGGTGCGGCTGGTCGTCGGGGACGTACGGGGGAAGGGACTCGATGCCGTCGAGTCGGTGGCGGTGATCATCGGGGCGTTCCGGGAGGCGGCCGAGCAGGAGCGTTCGCTGGAGGGCGTGGCGCAGCGGCTGGAGCGGGCACTGGCGCGGGAGGGGACGCGGCGGGGCGGGCTCGACGCGGTCGAGGGCTTCATCACCGCCGTGCTGGCCGAGATCCCGCCCGGGGGGTCCCGGGTGCGGATCGTCAACCGCGGTCATCCCGAGCCGATCCTGCTGCACCCGGACGGGGAGCTGGAGGTGCTGGGGCCCACGGTGCCCGCGCTGCCCCTCGGGATGGACCTGGGCGTGTGGCCCGACCGGGCGGACGAGTGGGATCTGCCGGCGGGGACGACCCTCCTCCTGTACACGGACGGTCTCTCCGAGGCGCGGAACGCCGACGGCGTCTTCTACGACCCGGCGGCCCGGCTGCGGGGGCGGATCTTTCCGGGGCCCGAGGAGCTGCTGTCCGCGCTGACCGATGACGTACGGCTGCACACGGGTGGCGAGACGACCGACGACATGGCGCTGCTCGCGGTCGTGCGTCCCGCGGAGGGGCAGCCGGACCGGCGCAGGACCGTGAAGATCGTGGGTCTGGAAGAGGTGTGACGGGCGGGGGCGTGAGCTCCGCGCGAGCCGGGCGCGACCTCGGGCGCGGGATGCCCACCGTACGTAATCGAAGCGCACCGCTCCGCATAACATTTGACGCAACGTCAGAATCCGGGTAATGACTGAAGGTCGATCAACTCATACCGTTCCGCCCGATTGTGCCCCGTAAAGTCCAGGCCAAAGACATGAACGATCAGTGGGAACAGCTTGGAATCAGGCACGGGTGTCTATTAACGTTCGATAACGCAGCGCGGTCGTCCCAGCCGTCGTCAGTGGCGGCACCGTGCGCGAGCGCCGAATTCCGCAAGGGAACCGGGGAACCACCTACATGGGGTGAATCGGACACCTGCGTCTCGTGAGAGACGGAGGGGCCCGTAGGAGACCTTCCTGCTCCGAACCCGTCAGCTAACCCGGTAGGCGAGAAGGAAGGAAAGGAGTGCGCCCCCGTGGCGTCCAACAAGCCTGCCCCCGAGGCCCCCTCTCGGTTCAACCCCGACTTCGTTTCCGATGTCGTCGCTGACTTCGATTCCCCGGCCGGACCCGACTCCGGCTTCGGCGCCGACTACGGAACCGCCCGGACCGGAACCGCCTACGGTGCCAACTACGGCACTGTCGCGACGGGATCGGCGTACGGCACCGACTACGGCACCGTCGCGACGGGAACGGCATACGGCACCGAGCCTGGCGGCGACTTCGCCGGTGGGCTCGGCGGCGAATTCCGCGCCGACGGCAACGGCGGGCCCGAGCGGGGCCGGGACGAGTGGAACCCCACCGAGGAGTCCGTCCGCCCCGTACGCGGCAAGCACCGCGTCGCCAAGCAGCGCAACGGACTTGCCCGTAGCTCCACGGTGCTCGGGGTCGGCGTCATCGCGGCGGTCGGTGCGGGCGGCATGGCCACCGCGCAGAGCAAACCGCCGGTCTCCATCTCCCTTCCCGACTCCATCGCGGACAACCTCCCCGATGCCAAGTCCCTTCCGGGCGTGGGCTCTCTCTTCTCCGACGAGTCCGAAGCCGACAAGGCCGCGGACGCCGCCACTGCTGCCCCGCTCACCACCGCCGGTCTCACGACCGCCGAGGCCGAACAGGGCACGGTGGACGCGGGTGAGGCGCTCCGCGCGCGCATCCTCCAGCAGGCGGAGCAGCAGCAGGACGCCGCCGACGCCGAGGCGAAGGCCGCCCAGGAGAAGGAGGCCGCGGAGAAGGCCGCCGCCGAGGCCAAGAAGCAGCAGGACGCCGCCGAGGCCAAGGCCGCCGCGGAGAAGAAGAAGGCGGAGGAAGAGGCCAAGAAGAAGGCCGAGGCCCTGCGGCTCGCCAAGCTCGCCGCCAGCTACGCCCTTCCGACCTCCTCCTACACGATCACCTCGACCTTCGGCCAAGCCGGCTCGATGTGGTCCTCCGGCTACCACACCGGCCTCGACTTCGCAGCGCCGACGGGTACGCCGATCAAGGCCATACACGGCGGCACCGTCAAGTCGGCCGGCTGGTCCGGTTCGTACGGCTACCGCACGGTGCTGGAGCTCGACGACGGTACGGAGCTGTGGTTCTGCCACCAGTCCTCCATCGGCGTCAGCGTCGGCCAGAAGGTCTCCACCGGTGAGACCATCGGCCGAGTCGGCGCGACCGGCAACGTGACCGGCGCGCACCTCCACCTGGAGGTCCACACCCCCGCCGGTACGGGCATCGACCCGATGGCCTGGCTGCGCGGCAAGGGCCTCAACCCCTGATCCGCAGGTCACCCTCCCGATCCGCGTGATCCGAGCCGGTTCGCCGGCCGCTGAACCCCGGCAGCCCTGACGCTCACCCCCCGACGTCAGGGCTGCCGGTCTGCCGGAGCAGCACAGCCGTCGGAGCAGAGGGAACAGCCGGCGCATTCGGCCAGCCGGTGCATTCGGTCAGCCGGTGCGTTCGGCCAGCTGGCGCATTCGGCCCGCGGAGCAGTCGGCCCGTCGGAATAGTGGTGCCGCCGGGATTCGTTGATCCATTTATGACTTCTCTTCGCAAGCTGGGCTCCTCCGACCTTCAGGTCTTCCCGCTCGCCCTCGGCGGCAACGTCTTCGGCTGGACCGCCGACGAGGCGCAGTCGTTCGCGGTGCTGGACGCCTACGCCGCGGCGGGCGGCAACTTCATCGACACCGCCGACGCCTACTCCGCCTGGGTCCCGGGCAACGAGGGCGGCGAGTCGGAGACCGTCATCGGGAAGTGGCTCGCGGCCCGCTCCAACCGCTCCGACATCGTCGTCGCCACCAAGGTCGGCGCCCACCCCTCGTACAAGGGGCTCTCCGCCACGAACATCAAGGCCGCGGCCGAGGAGTCGCTGCGCCGGCTCGGCACCGACCACATCGATCTGTACTACACGCACTTCGACGACGAGACCGTCCCGGTCGAGGAGATCATCACCGCCCTCGACAAGCTCGTGAAGGAGGGCAAGGTCCGGGAGATCGCTGCCTCCAACATCAGCCCCGGGCGGCTCCAGGCGTCCCTGGACTTCTCGGAGCGCGAGGGGCTCGCCCGGTACGTCGCCCTTCAGCCGCACTACAACCTGGTCTCGCGCGACACGTACGAGGGCGAGCTCCAGGAGACGGCCGCACGGGCCGGGCTCGCCGCCGTCCCGTACTTCGCTCTGGCCTCCGGCTTCCTCACCGGCAAGTACCGTCCGGGTGCTTCGGTGGAGAGTGCCCGCGCCGAGAAGGCCGGTGAGTACCTGGGGTCGGAGCGGGGGCAGAAGGTCCTGGCCGCGCTCGACAAGGTCGCCCAGGGGCACGACGCTGAGGTCGCGACCGTCGCCCTGGCCTGGCTCGCGTCCCGGCCGACCGTCGCCGCGCCGATCGCCTCGGCCCGTACGGTCGAGCAGCTGCCCGCGCTGGTGGCCGTCGCCGACCTCCGGCTGACCGAGCAGGAACTGGCGGAACTCACCGAGGCATCCGCCTGACGGGCACGAGCACGAGCACGAGGGCGGGAGCGAGGGCGGGCGGCCGTTCATGGATCGTGGTCGCGGTCGCCTGTTCGTGAACGGCCCTACTGCGGGGGCGGTGGCCGGTGCGGGTTCAGGTAGGGGTTGTACCCGTTCCCGCCGGGCTGCGGGTGCGCCGGCCGCGGGTAGGCGTGCGGGGCCGGCGGCACGTGGTGGGGGTGCAGGCGGCCCGTCGCCTGCGCCGCGTACGTCAGCGCGGGGGCGGCCACGCCCCGGCGCTGCCAGAGGTGGTGCAGCAGCTCCAGCTCGCGCTCGGCGAAGTCCGGGCCCGCGGTCCCACGGCGGGCCTGCCGACGCAGCGAGGCCAGTGAGGTCGCGAATGATTCGTACTCGGCGACCGCGCGGGCGGCAGCTCTGCCGTGGGCCTTGGCCTGCGCTTCGACATGAGCCCTGACCTGCGCGCGCCTCGGCGCGTATCCGGGTGCGTAACCCGGTCCGAATCCCGGTCCGAATCCCGGTCCGTAGCCGGGTGCGTACCCCGGTCCCGGGCCCGGACCGGGGTACGGCCTTGGTCCGTATCCCGGTCCGTATCCTGGCCCGTATCCCTGCACGTGCCCCGGTCCTTGCCCGTGTCCCGGCCCATATGCCGACGCGTACGGCGGCGGCCAGTGTCCCGGTCCGTACGGACCCACCCGGATTCCCCCGGCCGCCGCCGCGTGTCGTTGGCGTGCCGCGTCACGGGCCATGCCGCGGGCCCGCATCGAGGAGAGGGCGAGTGGTTCGGCGGGGGTCAGCCAGCCGGCCGCCGCATAGGCGGGCAGCTCCGCGGCGAGCGTACGCAGCTCCCGTCGGCGCGACCAGATCGCCAGCCAGGTCACCAGGCCGAAGACCGGGACCATGAAAAGCCCGTACACGGCGTAGAAACCGTACGGGCCGAACGTCGCCGACCCGTTCCACAGGGCATGCATGCCCATGGCGAGGACGAGTCCGAGCAGCGGCAGCGCGATGCGCCGGATCCGGCGGCGCCGCGCACCGGCTGCGGCGAGCCCGAAGCCTATGCCGGTCAGCACGGTGAAGAGGGGATGCGCGAACGGCGACATCACCGCCCGTACGAAGAACGTCGCGGCCGTCACCGAGACGACGCCCGAGGTACCGATCTGCTGGTCCTCACCGAAGGCGTTGCCCAGGTAGAGGATGTTCTCGGTGAACGCGAAGCCGCTCGCGGTGAAGCCGGCGACGACGATGCCGTCGACGATCCCGTTGAACTCCCGTCTTCGGAACAGGAAGATCAGCAGGACGGCCGCGGCCTTGGCGCTCTCCTCGATCACCGGCGCTATGACCGTGGCACCGAGGGTGTCGGCGTGCGACGGGTCGGCGGTGGCCGTGGCTATCCAGCGGGTCGCGAACGAATTCGCCAGGATCGCGACCAGAGCGGCCGCGAACGCCCCCCAGGCGAAGGAGAACAGCAGATTCCGCCAGGGCGCCGGTTCGACCCGGTCCAGCCAGCGGAACGCGGCCATCAGGAGCGGGACGGGCAGCACGGCGAGACCCAGGCCGACGAGAAATCCCTCGGTGCCCGTCTGATCGCGGACCAGGGCCAGGATCGCCAGTCCGCACAGCGCGAGCACCGTGCACACGGCCGCGATGCGGAATGTCCTGCTGCGCCACACCATCCCGACGCGGCGCGGCCGGTAACGCCAGTGCCTCCGCTCCGGTACGGCAGCCAGGATCTCGCCGACCCGCTGCTCCTCGAGCACCGGGACGGCCGGCTGCGACTGCCGTTGCTGGACAGACCCGTCGGACACCACCCGATGACCCTAACGAGCAGCACTGACACCTGGCCATGGGGCACCAGGGCTATCGGCTCAGCGGCGGGCGAAGAGCAGGTCGTGGACGACGTGACCCTTGTCGAGGCCCTGCCCCTCGAACCGGGTCAGCGGCCGGAACGCCGGCCGCGGCGCATAGCCGCCGTCCGCCTGGGTGTTCTCGAACAGCGGGTGTGCGGACAGCACCTCCAGCATCTGCTCGGCGTACGGCTCCCAGTCGGTCGCGCAGTGGATCACGGCCCCCGGCTTCAGCCGCTGCGCCGCCAGATCGAGAAACTCCGGCTGGATCAGCCGCCGCTTGTGATGGCGCTTCTTGGGCCAGGGATCGGGGAAGTACACCCGCAGCCCGTCCAACGAGTCCGGCTTCAGCATCTCGCGCAGCAGGATGATCGCGTCACCGTTGGCGACCCGGACGTTGGACAGTCCGTTCCGGTCCGCGAGGCCGAGCAGGTTGCCCTGGCCCGGGGTGTGCACATCGACGGCGAGAATGCCCGTGCCCGGGTCGGCGGCCGCCATCTGCGCGGTGGCCTCACCCATGCCGAAACCGATCTCCAGCACGACCGGGAGCCCGTCGAACAGTTCGGGCAGATCCAGGACACGCTGCCCGTCGATGTCCAGGCCCCACTTCGGCCACAGCCGCAGCAGCGCGTCCTCCTGGCCGGGCGTGACGCGGCTGCGGCGCGGCTGGAAGCTGCGGATCCGGCGCTCGTGGTGCGATCCGGCCGGATCGACGGCGGGCCCGCCGGGGAAGCGCGGTTCCTGGCGCAGCCTGCGCTGCCGCTCGAAGGAGGCGGCGCGCAGATCGTCCGGAATCCCGGCAGCGGGGGAGGAAGGACTGTGGGCCATGGCCATGGCGGCGGCGTCGGCATCGGCCGTGGAGGCGCTGCCCGTCCCGGTCACGGTGCTGCCCGTCCCGGTCACGGTGCTGCCCGTCCCGGTTGCCGTGCTGCTCGTCCCGGTCACGGTGCTGCCCGTCCCGGTTGCCGTGCTGCTCGTCCCGGTCACGGTGCTGCCCGTCCCGGTTGCCGTGCTGCTCGTCCCGGCCACGGTGCTGCCCGTCCCGGCCGCGGCCTCGCCCGGTGCCGGGGCGGAAGGGTTCGCGGAGGAAGCGGAGGAATCTGCGGAGGGGTTCAAGGGCTCAGACACAATGCCCCGATTCTACGGCGGGCGGCTTCCACCCCGTCTCCCCTGCCCGGAGCAGCGCCCTGCGTGCCACCTCCCGCCCGATGGGCAGGGAGGCCGTCGCGGCGGGCGACGGGGCGTTCAGTACGTGGACCGTGTGCGGTGCCTCACGGATCAGGAAGTCGTCCACCAGGGTGCCGTCCCGGAGCACTGCCTGGGCCCTGACCCCGGCCGGGGCGGGCCGCAGATCGGCCTCCGTGACCTCGGGCAGCAGCCGCCGCACGGCTGCCGTGAACGCGCGCTTCGACAGCGAACGGTGCACCTCACCCGCCCCGTACCGCCAGTGTCTGCGCGCGATCTGCCAGGTGCCCGGCCAGGTCAGGGTGTCCGCCAGCTCACCGGGGCGCACGACGGACCAGCCGTACCCCTCCCGGGCCAGCGCCGGCACCGCGTTCGGTCCGACGTGGACGCTGCCGTCGTGGCCGCGGGTCAGATGCACACCGAGGAAGGGGAACGCCGGATCGGGCACCGGATAGACCAGGCCGCGCACCAGCTCCGGCCGCGCCAGCTCGTAGTACTCCCCACGGAAGGGCACGATCCGCACCCCCGGGTCGTCGCCCGCGAGCCGCGCCACCCGGTCGCAGTGCAGCCCCGCGCAGTTGACCAGGACCCGGGCCCGCACCACCGCACCGTCCGCCGTGCGCACCGCCACGCCCCAGGGGCGCCGGTCGATCGCGGTGACCTCCGCCCCGTAACGGATCACCCCGCCCGCCCCGCTCAGCTCGGCGGCGAACCGCGCCGCTACCGCACCGAAGTCGCACACCCCGGTCGTCCCGACGCGGATCGCGGCGAGCCCGCGCACCCGCGGCTCGTACTCCGCGATCTGGGCGGGCCCCAGCTCGCGCACCGGCAGCCCGTGCTGCCGGCCGCGCTGGACCAGGGAGTGCAGCCGGGGCAGCTCGGACCGCTCGGTCGCGACGATCAGCTTGCCGGTCACCGCGTGCGCGATGCCGTGCTCGGCGCAGAAGTCGACCATCTCGGCGGCACCGCGTACGGCGTAGCGGGCCTTGAGCGAGCCGGGGCGGTAGTAGATGCCGCTGTGGATCACTCCGCTGTTGCGCCCGGTCTGGTGGCGGGCGGGGCCCCGCTCCTTCTCCAGCACCGTCACCCGGGTGCCCGGAGCGGTGCGCGTGATCGCATACGCCGTCGACAGGCCGACGATTCCGCCGCCGATCACCAGCACATCGCAGTCGTACGCCGCGTGCGTCATCACCACGCCACCTCCCACCCCGATAGTGCACTGACCCACTGACAACGCACTCAAACCAGTGAAGCCCAGCGTGGCGCCGATCTTTACGCCCGGAGGCGACCGGACGGCACACCGGATGCCGCCCGGACGCCGTGCGTACACCGTGAGGACACGGAGGCGAGGCCACGGAGGTGCGGGGCAGGCGCGCCGGTCGTCGAGCCGGTCGTCGAGCCAGTCGTCGGGCCGGTCGTCGGGTCGGTTGTCCGGCCCGGGCGTCCGGCCCGGACGCTTACGCGGGCGCCACCAGCAGAGGTCGGGCCCGCTCGCGCAGCTCGGCGACGCGCGGCTCGTGCCCGTACGGTTCGAGCCGGTGCAGCAGATCCCGTACGTACTCCGTGGTCCGCGCCGAAGAGATGCGGCCCGCCACCTCCACCGCCCGGGTGCCCGCCGCGCAGGCCGCGTCCAGGTTCCCCGACTCCAGCTCGGCCACCGCCGACACCACGAGCCGCAGCCCGTGCGAGCGGACGAATTCCTCGGTCGGCCGCGACAGGGCCTGCTCGGTGAAGCGCCGCACCTGCCGGGGTGCCTTCAGGTCGAGGTGGCACTCCGCAGCGTCCGCCGCGAATCTGTCGTACGAGTAGAAGCCCAGCCACGACGGGTCCGCGTCACCGGCCCGGGAACGCTCCAGCCAGCCCTCGGCGGCCTTCAGCGCAGCCCCCGCGGCCTGGGCGTCGCTCGCCTTCGCGTGGGCGCGTGCCTCCACCAGACGGAAGAAGCTCATGGTGCGGGCCGTGGCGAGCCCCCGGTTGCGTTCGACGGCGGCCTGCGCGAGGTCGACCCCCTCGTCGGCGAAACCGCGGTAGGTCGCCTGCAGCGACATCGAGGCGAGGACATAGCCGCCGAGCGGTACGTCGGCCGCGGCCCGCGCGAGCCTCAGCGCCTGGATGTAGTAGCGCTGCGCGGCCTCCTGCTGGCCGGTGTCGAAGGCCATCCACCCGGCGAGTCTGGTCAGCTCGGCCGCCGCGCCGAAGAGCGCCCGGCCCACCTCGTCGCTGTACGAACCGAGCAGCAGCGGTGCGGCGTCGACCCGTAAGCACTCCGGGACCATGGAGGAGCGCCAGTCCCCGCCGCCGTACTTGGAGTCCCAGCGGCGGGCGTCCTGGGCCGCCTCGCGCAGCTTGGAGACATCGCTGTGGCCGACCCGCAGCGGGGAGATGTCGCTCGTGACCGGGCCGACCGGCGCGGAGTGGGCGGGTGCGGACGGGGACACGGACGTGGCGGGCGGCGCGGGCGGGGCCTCCGGGCCCGGCTGGGCGGGGATGGACGGTGCCCGCTGCGTACCCAGAGCTCCCAGGGTTCCCAGCGCCGCCTGAGCCGCCTGTGCGTTCAGGGCTGCCTGCGGTGCCTGCGGTGCCTGCGGTGCCTGCGCTGTCGGCGCTGCCTGCGCTCCGGATGCCGCGTGCGTGCCGAGCGCCGGTCGCGCCCGCAGCGCTCCTCGCGCGTCCTGCGTGGCCGGAGTCCCCGCTGTGCCGGGAATGGCCGCAGCGCCGGGCGTGCCGGGTGTGGCAGGAGTCCCCGCCGCGCCCGGGGCGACCGGTGCGCCGGACTCCGCCGCCGTGTCCTTCCCCGCCGCGCCCGGCATCCTCTGCGCCCCTGCGCCGGTGCGTGCGCCCCTTGGGTTCTGGGCGCCGAGGATGACTGCCACGGCGGCTGTCGCGTCGCGTTCCACCGACGGATCGGCGGGGGATATCAGCCAGCGGGACGCGGGCGTCGCGTACGCGCTCACCGAGAACGAGCCGGCCAGCGACTGCCAGATTCCGCCGCTGCCCGCCCGCCGCCCGGCCAGATCCAGCCGGTACAGCTCGGTCGCCGAGCGGACCGCCTCGGCCACATCGCGCGGAAAGGCCAGCCCGACCTCCGGCGCCGGGTCGGCGTCCGCGAGCCCGATCTCGTGCAGGGGGACCGGCCGGCCCAGTTTGGCGCCGATCGCCGCCGCGATGAGATGGGGCGCGGCGCCCTGCGGCACCATGCCCTTGGAGACCCATCGGGCCACCGAGGTCTTGTCGTACCGAAGTGTCAGTCCGCGCTGCGCCCCGAGGTCGTTGACCCGCCGGGCGAGCCCGGCGTTGCTGATTCCCGCGAGGGCGAGAACGGTTCCGAGCTTCTCGTTCGGTCCGCGTTGCTCCCTGGACATGCGCCACCCCTCGACACACAGACGGCCGCCGCGTCACCGTTGCGGCGCGCGGCATTCGTACCGTGTCCTCCCCAGGGACGAGCCCCGGCACTCCGGCCGCACACGCATATGGCCGAGCCCCGAGGAATATGCCTCCTGCCGAGAACCTCAGTAAACCCAGCGTAGTTCGCCGCATCCCTACCGTTAAGGGGCAGACGTCCGTATGGCGGGAATGTTGTCCGTGCGGATCCGTGCGGACGCGGCCGGCCGCGGCGGCGTCGCTCCGGTCGTCGCGCGGAGCGTCCCGGGCACGGCTCGGATCCTCTCCTGGGCCCGGCTCGGACCTTCGCCCGGAACCGGCGCGGGACCCTGCGCGACGCCCTGTCCGGACCCCCGTGCGACGCCCTGTCCGGACGCGGCGGGACGCCGCCCGCCGGGCCTCGTACGTGCTCCTGGTGTGTGGCCGTGCGCCCGGCCGTGCGCTCTCGTCCGGTTGTTTCGGAAGCGCTTCCATGAGTGCTGCGTGGGTCGGCCCACTGCATTGGACTCAGTGGGCTGGGGGACACTGCCGCCTCATTCCCCGCAGGCGGCGGACCGGTCCGGGAGGCGGACGACGCCTCCCGGACCGTGCGTCGCACTGTGCGCGGAACCGGCGGGGAGGCCGGTGTGAAGTCGGCGAAGCGGGGCACGGGACGGGGGATGAAGGTGGGCGAAAAGGGTCTTCCGGCGCGGTGAGTTCCCTGTCGTCCGGTTGCCGCGTGCGCTGAAAATGGCCGAATGTCGCCGGTCGGTCGAGGTTGGATCGATCGACTCGCGGACATCCCGTCGACCGTCCGGTGATCACCGGTGACCGACCGGTCACCGGTCGTGGGTGGTCCGGGGGGTGGCTGGATCCAGCCCGGTGGACCGTGCCGGAACGGGGTACGCAACACGCCCGACCCGTAAGCCTGTTGGTGTGTGAATCACTTCGCGCGGGCCGTGCGTCGGTCGTTGCCGGGGGAGCCCCGTGCGGGTTGCCGTTCGGCGTGCGCCCGTCCGCACGTCACCGCCCCCTCTCGCGGCCCGGTCTTTGCCAGGGGCGCATGCCCTTCCGACGTGCGCCGTCCGTAGCCCCTCCTGTGCGCCTTTGTCGTGGCAGCATGTTCGCAACGGCGCCGCGCGCTACCGGAGTTCTCCCGATAATGTCCCGCTGCGCCGATTTGTCCACAGCCTGTGGAGGCGGCGATGCGTTGGTTGGTGGGGTGGAGCAGTATCGCCGCGAGCTTCGGCACGGCCGGTGCCGTCGGCGACGCCGACGAGGGGCGCACGATGCACCCCGTCGGATCCCAACTCCTGTGGGGAGACCCGGATCCGCTCTGGGCCGTCGGCGACTGGCGCCCCGACGAGATCCGCACCAGCTCGGTCGAGACCGCCGAAGGCGCGCCCACCGCCCGGCTCGCCGTCCTCGGCTGCTGCAGCGCCACCGACGAACAGCTGCGCGTCGGCCTCCTCGCCGCCCGCGGCGGAGCGCTGCGCCATCTCACCTCCTGGCCCGGCAGCTACACGGCCGTCGTCCAGGTCGGCCGCCGGATCACCGTCATCGGGGACCTCGCCGGAGCCCGCCCGGTCTTCTACACCCCCTGGGCCGGCGGCACGGCGTACGCCACCGCCGCACTGCCGCTCGCCGACCTCATCGAAGCCCAGCTGGACATCGGCCACCTGGCCGCCCTGCTCGCCTGCCCCGAAACACCGGAGGCGCTGCGCGACGGCACCCCGTACGCGGGAGTGAAGCGCATCCCGCCGGGGCACGCGCTGATCCTCCGCGAGGGCTCACGCGAGATCACCGGGTACGAGGCGGTGGCCTCCCTCGCCGTCGCCGCGCCCCAACTCGACCCGGTCAGCGCCGTCGACGGGGTGCGCGACGCCCTGGTCGAAGCCGTACGCGCCAGACTCACCGCCCCGCGCCACGCCCCCGAGACCCTGCCGCCCGACCCGGGCCCGGTCCCCGGCATGGGGCCCGCCGAACGACGCGCCGCCCGCGGCGCCCCCGTGCCCGGCATCGGCGCCGACCTCTCCGGAGGCAGCGCCTCCGCCACCCTCGCCCTCCTGGCCGCCGGACTGCCGGGCCTGCCCGGCACCCTCCTCGGCCACGGCGCGGGAGCGGGCGAGCGGCTGCTCGCCGTCACCTTCAACGACCTCACGGCGCGCGGACACGAGGACGAACTCGAACGCGCCCGCGTCATCGCCGCCAACCCGCGCCTGCACCATGTCGTCGTCGCCGCCGGGGAAGAGGCCCTGCCCTACGCCGACCTGGGCGGCGGCCCGCTCACCGATGAACCCGCCCCGTCCCTCGTCGTCGCCGAGCGGCACCGCCGCCGCCTCGCCTCGGGCAGCGCCGACCACTTCGTCGGCGGTGGCGCCCGACAGGTGCTCGACGCCCACCCGGCCCGTCTCGCAGACCTGCTGATGGACCGTCGACGACGCCATCTGCTGCGCCCGGTCGCCGCCCTGGCCAAGGCCGAGGGCCCGACCGCGCACTCCCTCTTCGTCCCGCTGACCGTCTACCGGGCGGCCCGCCGCCTGTCCCGTACGTCGTACCGCACCGGTCTGGAAACGGCGGCCGACCGGCTGCCCGACGCCAACCGCGACGCCCCCGACCTCGACACGCCCGCCGACGCGTCGCTCGCCGCCCTCGCCTGGTCGCGGCCGGGACCCGCCGCGCGCTGGCTGACGGGGGAGGCGCTCGCCGAGGTGTCGGTGCGTCTGCAGGAGGCGGCGATCCGCCCCGCCTCCGTCCAGCGGCCGGGCGAGGCCCGCGCCCGGGCGGCCCTCGCCCGGTTCGCCGCCGACCACCGGATCCTGGAGCAGGCCGCGGAGAACCGCAGCCAGCGGCTGCACGCCCCGTTCCTCGACAATCAGGTCGTACGCGCCGCCCGAGCGCTTCCCGAATCGCTCCGCGTCCAGCCGGGCGCCCGCGCCGCGATCCTGCGGCGGGTGCTCGCGGGCGCGGGCATCCACGAGCTGCCGCCCGGCTGGGGCGCCCCCTCCCTCGCCCTCGCGAACGCCACCGCCCGCACCGGCCTGCGCGCCGCGCTCCCCGACCTGATCGCCCTCTTCGACGCCCCGCTGCTCGCCGACGCGGGCCTGGTCGAGGCCCGCGTCGTACGGAAGGCCCTGCGCGCGGCCTCGGAGGGCGAACCGCTCCCGCTGGACGGCCTGGCGCATCTGGCGTCCATGGAACTCTGGCTCCGCCGACTCGTGTCACGGCGCGGCACCTGCTGGACGGGCACGGCGGCGCCACGCCAGCGCGCGGTCGCGGGCGGGGTCACGGGTGGGGTCGCGGGCGGGGTCACGGGTGGGGTCGCGGGCGGGGTCACGGGTGGGGTCGCGGGCGGGGTCACGGGTGGGGTCGTTCCGGCGAGGCGGACCATGCTGCCGTAGCTGTGGTCTGTGGCTTGTGGTCCGTAGCCGTGGACTGTGGTCCGTGCCCGTGCCCGTGCCCGTGCCCGTGCCCGTGGCCGTGAGCGGGGTGGGGCGGGGCCGCCGTGGTGGGCTCGCGCTCACTGCCGGCCGCCTGCGGTCGGGGCCCGTTGCCGGGTGCGGAGGCCGGTGGACACCTGCTTCCGTGCTTTCCGCAGGACAGAATGGCCGGATGCGTTACCTGATCCTGGGCGCCACCGAGGCACGAGACGAGAACGGCGGGGCGCTGCCCGTGGGCGGTATGCGGTTGCGCGCCCTCCTCGCCTCCCTCGCCCTGCGTACGGGCCGTCCCGTGCATGTCGCCGATCTCGTCGACGACGTATGGGCCGCCGATCCTCCGCACGACGCCCGCGCCGCCCTCCAGGCCCT
The DNA here is from genome assembly GCF_042887155.1 of Streptomyces sp. NPDC057963. Lineage (NCBI taxonomy): Bacteria > Bacillati > Actinomycetota > Actinomycetes > Kitasatosporales > Streptomycetaceae > Streptomyces > Streptomyces sp. NPDC057963. Next base: position 13,382 of record NZ_JBHVPX010000020.1, on the reverse strand, counting down.
CGTGGGCCGGTTGCGCCGGGTGCTCGGCAGGGACGCGATCACGAGTGACCACGGCGGATACCGCTTGGAGGCCGCGCCCGAGGAGGTCGACCTGCACGTGTTCGAGCGGCTGTCCCGGCAGGGCGCCGACGAGCTCGACGCGGGCGACCCCGTGGCGGCCGCCCGCACACTCCGTACCGCGCTCGCCCTGTGGCGCGGCCCGGCCCTGGCCGACCTGCCGGACCGGGAACACGGCCACGGTCTGCGCCCGGAGGCCCACCGTCTGACCGCGCTGGAACGCCGCATCGAGGCCGACCTGCGGTGTGCTGCGACCGCTGCCGGCCCGCGCACCCTCGTACCGGAGCTCAGGGAGCTGACCGCCGCCCACCCGTACGACGAACGTTTCCGGGCGCAGCTGATCCGCGCCCTGCGCGCCGAAGGCCGTCAGGCCGAGGCGCTGGCCGCCTACGAGGAGGCGCGCCGCGCCCTTGCCGACGCCCTGGGTGCCGACCCGGGACCGGAACTGACCGCGCTCCACCGGGAACTGCTCACTCCGCCGCCGACGGCGCCATCCGAAGCAGCCGTACCGGCCCTCCTGTCCGCCTCAACCACTTCCTTACCCCCCTCGCCTCCCTCTTCCCTCTCTTCCCTCTCTTCCCTCTCGGCCGGATCCGCCGGATCCGCCGGATCCGCCGCATCGGGCACGCCCCGCACTCCCGGCCCCGCTCCGGTCCGGGGCAACATCCGGCCCCGGCTCAACTCCTTCGTCGGCCGCGAGCCCGAACTGCGCTCCATCCACGCCGACCTGGCCCGGTCCCGCCTGGTCACCCTCACCGGCCCCGGCGGCTCCGGCAAGACCCGTCTCGCCGAGGAGGCCGCCGCCCGGAGCGGTCCGGCGGCCCCGGCCCCCGTGGACTCCTGGATCGCCGAACTCGCTCCGGTGGATGACCCCGTGGATGTCCCCGGAGCCGTACTCACCGCTCTCGGGCTGCGGGAGACCACGCTCCTGCGGGACAACAGCCGTGACGGGCAGCCGTTGCGCAGCGACCCGACCGGCCTCCTCGTCGAGCACCTGGCGCACTGCTCCCGCGTCCGCCCCTTCCTGCTCATCCTGGACAACTGCGAACACGTCATCGGCGCGGCCGCCGCCCTCGCCGAAACCCTGCTCACCCACTGCCCGGAGCTGCGCATCCTCGCCACCAGCCGAGAACCCCTCGGTGTCCCCGGCGAATCGATACGCCCGGTCGGACCACTCCCGGCCGACCCCGCCCACCGCCTGTTCGCCGAGCGCGCCCGCGCTGTACATCCCGACTTCGACCCCGAACAGGAGGCCGCACACGATCCGGACGCCGTCGCCGAGATCTGCCGACGGCTCGACGGGCAGCCGCTCGCCATCGAACTCGCCGCTGCGCGGCTGCGGCTGCTCACCCCACGTCAGATCGCGGACCGGCTCGACGACCGGTTCCGGCTGCTCACCGGTGGAGCCCGGACCGTACTGCCGCGCCAGCAGACGCTGCGCGCCGTCGTCGACTGGTCCTGGGACCTGCTCGACGAGGGCGAACGCACGGTTCTGCGACAGGTCTCCGTCTTCGCGGGTGGCTGGGACCTGCCCGCCGCGGAGGCCGTGACCGCGGCGGGAGCAGCCCTCGCTGCCGGGCACTCCGCCACGGGGGCCTCCGGCACCGGGGCAGCCACCGGCCCGGACCCGGCCGGGCCCTCCGCGGCCGACCAGATTGGTGCTCTCGTCGACAAGTCCCTCGTCGTCGCCGCCCCGGCCGCCTCCGGCGAGATGCGCTATCGCCTCCTGGAGACCATCCACGAGTACGCCGTCGAACGTGCGGCCGAGACCCCGGACGCACGCGCCGCCGCCGCGCGGGCGCACACCGCATACTTCGTCGCGCTGGTCGAGGCCGCCGAGCCCCGTCTCCGCTCCGGCGACCAACTCCCCTGGATCGAACGTCTGGAAACGAACCTCGACAACATCCGGGCCGCCCTCCACCGCACCGTCACCACCACCCCGTCCGAACCGGACGCGGTGCGTCTCGTTCTCGGCATGGGGTGGTTCTGGTTCCTGCGGAACTTCCGTTCCGAAGGTCTCGGCTGGGCCGAGCGGGCCGTGGAACTCGGCCCGGAACCGGCCGACGGCAGCGACCCCCGCTTCTGGCCGCGCATGCATCTGGAGATACTGCGGTACTTCCTCGCCGCGCAGAGCCAACCCGCCGACGACGTCCGTGATGACAGCAGCCGGCGGGCCCTGCTGGGCCGGGTGGCCGACGCGTTCATCTCCTCCGGTCCGCAGTCCGCCCGTTTTCCGGGACTGCTCTGGCCGATGGCCCTGTTCGTGAGCCGTACCACCGCCGAGGCTCACGAGATGATCGACGTGGCGGTCGCCAACGCCCGTATCCACGGCGGTGCATGGGAGTACGGCATCACGCTGTTGTTCCGTACGCACATGGTCGTCGACATGCCCGGCGGCATGCCGGGGGTCGACGACGGCCTCGCCGAGCTGCGCGAGCTCGGCCGCCGCGTCGGTGACCGCTGGCTGCGCGCCCAGGTCGCGGGTGCGGCCGCGGAGGTCGGCATGACGCGTGGACGGTACGCGGAGGCGCGTGCGGCGTACGCGGAGGCGCTGCTGCTCGCCCGCGAGGTCGGGGCGTACGCCGAGGCGCCGTTCCTCCTGGCCCGCCTCGCCGAACTTGATCACCGGATCGGGGACATGACGGGCTTCGAGCGGAGCCTGGCCGAGGCGGAGACGGAGGCGGAGCGCTACCAGGTGCACGACGCCCGCGGCTACGCCTACTTCCTGCGCGCCACCCTGGCCCTGGACCGCGGCGAGATCGCGGAGGCGCGACGGCTGGTCGACGAGGCGGAGGCGTCGATCGGACGAGGCAGTCCGCCGTCGCACTTCACCGCGGTGGTCAAAGGGCTGGCCGCCCGGATCGCCGTGTGCGAGGAGGGGCCCACGGGCGGCCCGGTGGCCGGGGTGCGCGGTCTGGCGCGCGCACTTCACGCGGCGCGGGAGGCCCACTGCCCCGAGTTCGTCACCGGGCATCTGGCGGACAGTGTGGCGGCCGTGCTGCCGAAGCTGGGCCGTCACGGAGCCGCCGTACGGATTCTGGCGGCGGCCGACGGCTGGCGCCTCTCCAGCCCCAGGACCGAAGCACAACAGGCCGAGGCGGACGAGGTCGAGCGACGGGCACGCGAGGAACTGGGACCTCAGCTGTACGAGTCGGAGCGCGTCGCGGGCCGCACACTGACGGTCGACGACGTCATCGCGCTCCTGACCCGTATCACCGAGGAACTCCCGGACACCCCCGCCGCCTGACCCCCGACCGCGCCGGCCTCGGCCGCCTCACTGACAACTGATGGTCGAATGGGCCCAGTCGGCCAACGCGGCGCCGCCACCCGGATGCGCCCGCTGGGCGACGAGCCGGATCTTGTCCTGCCCGGCGATACCGACCCTGACGGGCACGGCCGGATCGTCACCGTTCATCACCGGGGACTGCCACAGCAGCGTCCCTTCGCCGTTGAAGACGGAGAAGCGCACCGAGCCGAACCCCGTGGTCATGTCGTCGATCCCGACCATGGCCTCGTAACGCGTGCACGGCCGGTTCAACCGGATGGTGACTGAGGACTTGCCGTGGACGGTCACTCCGTGCGCGTACTGCGTGCCACCGATCGACAGACCGGAACGCTGCCAGACCCAGTTGCTCTCATTGATCACCACCTCGGGTCGGGTGTGGTCGCCCACCATCGAGTAGCTCAGCTCGTTGAGCTGATAGACGGTCGGGGCGGGCGGCGGAGTCGGAGTCGGGGCGGGCGGCGACGGCTTCGATGGATCGGACGGCAGTGTCGGCTCTGGTGTCGGCTTCGGCTTCTGGGTCGGCTTCGGAGTGGGCTTCGGTTTCGGAGCCGGTGTGGAGGTGGGCCTGGGCTTCGGCTTCGGAGTGGGCTTCGGGGCCGGGGCCGAGGCAGGGGGCGCGGACGGCGCCGGCGCATCGGGCTTCGACGGCGGTGCCGGCTTCGGCTTCGGCGGATCGGACGTCGGCGCCGCGGGAGCCACGACAGCCGGCTTGGCCGCATGTCTGGCCTCGGGCTTGGGCTGGTCGTCGCCGACCAGCGCCCAGGCCAGCCCGGCCGTCACCGCCACGGCAACAGCCGCCGCGATACCGGCCTTCGCCGGGACACCGAGCCCTTCCGAGACCGCGGCACCACCGGCGCCGCCCCCGGACGTGCTCCCGCCGGTCGCCGCCGCTGCGGCACCGGCGCCCGCGGCTCCCGCCGCGCCACCCGCGACGATTCCGGCGGCTTTGAGCGCATACCCGGCGGCGAACCAGCCGATGACCGCGACCGGCAGCAGCGCGGGAATCCCGGCGTTGACGTGGGCCAGTTCGCCCGCGGCGAGCCGGCACTTCGCGCACTCGTCCAGGTGCCCCCGCAACCCGCGCTCGGCCCGCATCCGGAGCCCACCCCGGGCATAGGCGCCGAGGCGGTCGGCGTAACGCGCGCAGTCGCCGCCCGAGGTGAGCGCCTCGCTCACATGCGCCTGGAGGTAGGCCTGCTTGAGCCCCTCGCGGGCCCGGCCGGCCAGGACCGCCGTGGCATTGGCGGTCAGCCCGAACAGCGGGGCGATCTCGCTGGGTGACTCCTCCTCGACGGTGGTGTGCCACAGCACCGCCTGCCAGCGCTCGGGCAGACTGCGGAACGCCTGCATCGCCATCGACTGCTCGGCCTCGTGCATCGCCAGCACATCCGCGCCGAGGTCGAGCGTGTCCGCGTCCGACACCTGGGAGGACTGGGCGGACCGGGCGGCGAACACCGCGAAGTCATCGACCAATTGCTCCCGCTTCGCGGTCTTGGTCCAGGCGGCTCCGACATGCCGGACAGCCGTCATGAGGTAGGCCCGCACCGCCTCCACGGGCCCCTTGCCCCTGCGTACCGCCTGCAGGGTGCGCGCGAAGACCTCGGCTGTCAGGTCGTCTGCGGTGTGCGCGTCCCGGCAGCAGGACCGCGCGTAGCGGCGGACCGCGTCCGAGTGCCGCCGGAACAACTCCTCGTACGCGAGATCGTCGCCGTCCCGCATCCGTCCGATCAGCTCGGCGTCGGAGAACGCGGAGCCGGAGGCATCAGCGGTGCTGCTGCCGCCCTCCCGCTGCATCGGCACCGAGGCTTCGGCCCCCACGCCGACGCCGACACCGACACCGACGCCGACACCGACACCGAAACCGGCGTCGGCGGGGGCCGGCCACGGGCCGGGCAGGACGGCGCCGCTCTCCGCGTCACCACCCGATCGCTCGGGACCGGCCTGACTCGGTACTTGCCGGGAGGTCAGCTCACCGGCCTCCGTCGCCCCGCCCATGGCGGAGGCGTCGTCGAACGACTCTTCCTGCTGCCCGTCACCGCTCATCGCGGAAGCCCCCGTTTGCGCTGTCGGACCCGAACATCGAGCAAGCGTGCCACATGGCGCAATCACGCCGAACCTTCAGCCCCTGCAACCACTCATCCGGGGCCTTTTCTCGAATGTGAGTACTAGAAGTCGCTCATTCGGGGAAGGGATATTGGGTTCTTCTGCAGGGGCAGACCGAAGGCAACGGGCAGCGGCTCCAGCGACGAGAACCGATACGCGGCTGGTCAAGCGCCGATCAGGCGCCGACGGGACGCCGTACGAACACCGATCAGAAGCCGCAGAGAGCTGGTCTGTGGGCTGCTGACTGAGCGCGGACGCGGTAGTCGGAGCCGGAGCCGGGAGGGGTACGCGCGTAAGCCGGATACATAAATCCAGACACATAAGCCGAATGTGAGCTCGGACGAGCGACAATGAGCCGCTGAGCAAGCCCCACAGAAACGGGCCACGCGGGTCGCGGATCACCGGACACGGCAACCCCTGCACGCCAGCCATTCAAACCAGCCATGCGCACCGGCCATTCACACCGGCCGTATGCCCCGGTATCCGGCCCCGGCTACGCACCCCGGTGTGCCCGCGCCGATCGTCCGCCCTGCCCCGGAGAGGCAGTGCGCGCACGCAACACGTCCGCGCACCACCCCACCCACGCGCCGCCAGGCTCACCGCGCCGACGCGCCGCCAGGTTCACCCCACCCACGCAACGCCGCCGCCAGGCTCACCGCGCCGACACCGCCACGCCCACCGCGCCGACGCCCTCACACTCAGATGCGACCCGCTCATGCGACCCGCTCACGCGCCGCCGCATCCACGCTCGCCCCGCTCACATAACGGGCAGCGAACGCACTCCGCTCACACGCCGGGCCGCGAGCGCAGCCCCTCCAGCAGGATGTCCAGCAACCGGCTCGAAGCCGCTGCCTGCTGGGCCGCGTCGGGCAGCGAAGGCGCCGCCGTCGCGATGACCAGCAGCACATCCGCCACCGTCACGTCACGGCGAAGCTCACCGGCCGCCCGTGCCCGGTCCACCAGCCGGCCGACGACCTCCAGCAGCTCACCGGCTCCCGTGTCGTCGTCATCGAGGCCGGTGTCCGCGGCGGAACGCCCGCCGGTCGACCGGGTGTCGGCCTGACCCGCACCCTGCCGCTGCTGAGGCACCCGCGTCTCGTCCCGAGCGCTGTCCGAGCCCGGCACGGAGGCCGCTATGGCCTCCGAGTCCCCGACCGCAGCCGAGTTGTCGACGGCCGCAGCCGCAGCCGCAGCCGCAGAAACAGCGGAAGCGGCAGCGGAGTCGATGTCGGAGTCGACTCCGACCCGGAGCACGTGAGGAGGCAGCAGCCGCCCCGCGCCCGAGGCGACGGACGTTCGCAGGAAGCACGACAGCGCCGACCACGGCTCGTCCTCCTGACCCAGCGCGGTCCGGGCCTGGTCGGTCAGCCGGGAGGTCTCCTCCTCGGCTATCCGCCGCACCAGCACGTCCTTGCTCGGGAACCGCCGGTACACCGTGCCGACCCCGACTCTGGCGCGACGCGCCACGTCCTCCATCGGAGCCCCGTACCCCAGCTCGCCGAACACCTCGCGTGCCGCTCGCAGGACATGTTCCAGATTGCGCTGTGCGTCCACGCGAAGCGGAGCCGAGCGGCCGTTGGCGGCAGCCGCCCCAACCGTCGCACCCGTCCCGCCGGTTCCGGCTGCCGCGACCGAGCCGACCGAGCCGACCGGACCCACCGAGCCGACCGGACCCACCGCGTCCACTGTCCCCACTGCTCCGTTTCGTCCGTTTCCGTCGGACGAATGGGACGTGACTGCCGCAGCGGTCTGCCAATGAGAATCCTGAATGTGCATAACTGTTCCCCCGGTTATGACGTCTCCCCCCGGAGACTTCCCGCCGTTTGAGCCGGAGAGCGGATCATGGTCCCGACCCGGCACCCCGACGTCATACGAACATAGTTGAGCCCGGGTCAATTCAGAAGGGGGTAGTTCCGCACGGAGCGCCCCCCGATCGGAGCAAGGACCGGTTGGTCACTGATTCGGCCCCGGCCCCCCACCCCCACTCCAACCCCTGACCTGCGCAGCTCCCGTGTCCTCGTGGTGATCGGCGGCAGCGGCCCGTCCAGAACCTCCGGTCACACAATTTGCCGGGGCTGTGGACAAACCCTTGAGCACGTTGCGTCATGGGGTGGTGATGGCTTCAGATTCCGGGGGAACACCCCCCGGCCCCCCGCCGGGTGTGCGCATTCTCGTCGTCGGTGGCGGCTACGTCGGGATGTACACAGCGCTGCGCCTCCAGCGGAAGCTGAAGCAGAGACTCAGGAGCGGTGAGGCCGAGATCGTCGTCGTCACGCCCGATCCCTATATGACGTATCAGCCGTTCCTGCCCGAAGCCGCCGCCGGTTCGATCTCGCCGCGCCACGTCGTCGTGCCGCTCCGCCGGGTCCTGGCGCACTGCCGGATCGTGATCGGCGAGGCCGAACGGATCGATCACGCCAAGCGCACGGCGACCGTCACCACCCTCGCCTCGGGGGAGGACGGCACCGGCGCCGTCGAGATCCCGTACGACGAGCTGGTCCTCGCACCCGGCTCCGTGTCGCGCGCCCTCCCCGTCCCCGGCCTCGCCGACCACGGCGTCGGCTTCAAGACCATCGAGGAGGCCATCGGCCTGCGCAACCACGTCATCGAGCAGATGGACATCGCCTCCGCCACCCGCGACCCGGCCATCCGCGACGCCGCCCTCACCTTCGTCTTCGTCGGCGGCGGATACGCGGGCGTCGAGGCCCTCGCCGAGCTGGAGGACATGGCCCGCTACACCTCGCGGTACTACCACAACATCAAGGCGGACGACCTGAAGTGGATCCTTGTCGAGGCATCGGGCCGCATTCTCCCCGAGGTCGGTGACGCGATGGGCGCCTACGCGATCCGTGAGCTGCGCGGCCGCAATATCGACGTACGCCTTGGCACCCGGCTGGAGTCCGTCGAGGACCGGATCGCCGTTCTGAGCGACGGTTCCCGCTTCCCGACCCGCACCCTCGTATGGACCGCGGGCGTCAAACCCGCACCGATCCTCGCCGCCACCGGGCTGCCGCTCAATGAGCGCGGCAGGCTCCGCTGCACGGCGGAACTCACCGTGGAAGGCGTCGAGCACGCCTGGGCCGCCGGGGACGCCGCGGCCGTACCCGATCTGTCCGCCGCGGAAACAGGTGCGGAGACCGCGCCCAACGCCCAGCACGCCGTGCGCCAGGCCAAGGTCCTCGCGGACAACGTCCTCGCGTCGATCAGCGGCGCACCCCTCAAGGAGTACCGGCACAGTTATGCGGGATCCGTCGCCTCGCTCGGCCTCCACAAGGGCGTCGCGCATGTCTACGGTCGCAGGCTCAAGGGCTTTCCGGCCTGGCTGATGCACCGCACGTACCACCTCAGCCGGGTTCCGACGTTCAACCGGAAGGCCCGCGTCCTGGCCGAATGGACCCTCGCCGGGCTCTTCAAACGCGAGATCGTCTCCCTCGGCTCGCTGGAACACCCGCGCGCCGAATTCGAACTCGCCGCAGGAGGCAGACGCCCCGGGCCGGAGCACCCACCGGGCCCCCGGAACCCGCCGTTCTCCGACGGCCCGCCGGGGAGCGGCGGCTGACCGGCCGTCGGCCCGTCACCTCACGCCCGGGACGGACCGTACCGACAACTGTCAGTACGGTCCGTCACACTGGACGTGTGACCATAGGTGGGCCCACATCTGCACAGAGTGACCCGGCCGGCAGTGACCGACAGTGAGCAGCCCGCCCGAGCGGACCAGACCGACACACGAGGCCAGAAATTCCGTGAACTTCACGCGTTGGAGCGCCCGCCTACCCGGAACGCAGCGTCGCGCCGCCGCACGGGACGACCGCAGTCCCGTGCCCTCGGCCCGCGCCGAATACGCACGGCCGGAGACCGGACCCCGCCCACCGGACGGCGACACGCACAGTGACACGCACGGCACGTCTCCCGAGGACCGCGGCCCCGCTCTGGAGGATCTCTCGGCCCGGGACATCCTCGGCCAACTGCCCGCCCTGGTGGCCCTGGTGTACGGCCCCGACCACCGGATCGCGTATGTCAACGACGCCTACACCGCCGCCTTCGGCTCCCGCCCGGCCGGCGCCACCGCGGCCGAGGCCATGCCCGAGCTCGCCGAACTCAGCCTGCTGCCCCTCATGGACCAGGTCCTGCGCAGCGGCACCCCTCGTACGGTCAAGTCCCGCAAGGTCCGCGGCGGCAATTCGTACACCGTGACCTGCACCCCGGTACGCAGGGACAGCGAGGCCGCGACCGGGACCGAAGCGGACGACGACGGGGACGGGAGCAGAAAGCAGACCGGCAACAAGGGCAAGAACAAGGACAAGAGCAAGAACAGAAACGGGAACAGAGGAAGCGAAGACGGAGTGCTCGTCTACGCCGCCGACGTCACCGACCACGCCGAAGCGGCCGAACGGCTCCGCGCCAGCGAGCGCCGCCACCGCGAAACGGCCGTCACCCTCCAGTGCTCCCTGCTCCCGCAGGAGCTGGAGCAGCCCGACGACCTGCGGATCGCCGCCACCTACCAACCCGGCGGCACGGACGCCGCGGTCGGCGGCGACTGGTACGACGTCATCACCCTCGGCGCGGGCCGCACCGCCCTGGTCATCGGCGACGTGATGGGCCGTGGGGTACGGGCCGCGGCGGTCATGGGCCAGCTCCGCACGGCCGTGCGCGCCTACGCCCGCCTCGACCTCCCGCCGCACGAGGTGCTCCAGCTCCTCGACGGTCTCGCCGCCGAGATCGACGCCAGCCAGATCGCCACCTGCGCCTACGCGGTCCACGATCCGAACGAGGGCCGCCTCGTCTACGCCTCCGCCGGGCACCTCCCGATCCTGGTGTGCCACGAGGACGGCACGGTCCACCGTGCCGAGGACCCGACGGGACCGCCGCTCGGCACCGGCGGCTGGATCCACACCTCGGGCACGATCGCGCTGCCGCCCGGTTCCACCGCGGTCCTCTATACGGACGGCCTGGTGGAGCGCCGCAGCGAGGACATCGACGAGGGCGTCGCCGCCCTGGAACGCGCGCTTTCCGGTGCCAAGGGTTCACCCCAGGTGGTCTGCGACCGGCTGATCCGCTCCCTCGGCGTCACCGCGGAGCACGACGACGACGTGGCGGTACTGGTGGTCCAGCACCCCGCCCGTACAGGGACGAACGCGGAACTCTTCCACAACGCCTCGCTCGATCTCCTCGGCGGCATCGAGGCGGCCCCGCGCGCCCGCGCCTTCGCGACCGGCGTCCTCACGTCGTGGCGATTCCCGGTCGAGCTCTGCGACCTGGGCGTCCTGGCCGCGGGCGAACTCGTCGCGAACTCCCTCAAGCACGGCACACCGCCGATGCGCCTGGGCCTGCGCCGTACCGATCGCCGCCTGATCATCGAGGTGACCGACGGCGACGACCACCTGCCGCGCCGCCGCCGCGCCGAACCGGCGGACGAAGCGGGCCGGGGCATCTCGATCGTCGCGACGATCGCCACGTCCTGGGGCAGCCGCCGCACACCGGGCGGCGGCAAAGCGGTCTGGTGCGAGTTCGCCCTGCCGCAGTAGGGGCCCTGCCGGGACAGAGCCCCTACGCCTCCCCGCCGCTCACCCCTGCTGCCTCAGTGCGTGGTGGCGGCCGAGGCGGCTGCCACCGGCTCGGCCTCCGGCAGTGACACGGCCACGACCCTGGACGGCGCCGCCTCGATCGACGGCTGGTCCTGCACGGGAGTGAGCCGTCGGCCGAGTCGCAGCGCCAGCACCGTGATGCCCAGCGAGAACAGCACGAACGTCACGATGTACGGCCCGTGCAGCGTCGCCCCCATCGGGCCGCCCACCGCCGGACCGACCGCCAGCGCGAGCTGCTTGCACAGGGCGAACGCGGAGTTGTACTGCCCGACCATCGACTCCGGTGCCAGATCGGCGACCAGCGGAGCCACGGTCGGCGACAGCATCGACTCACCGAGTCCGAACAGCGCGTACGTGGAGATCATCGCGGCCGTCGCCATGGTCTGGCTGCCGTGCCCGAGCCCCGCGTACCCGGCGACGATCCAGGCGAACGCCCAGATCAGACCGACCGAGGCAATGACCCGGCTGCGCCTGCGGCGCTCCACCAGCCGCAGTACGACGAACTGCGCCACGACGATGACGGCGGTGTTGGCGGCCAGCGCGATACCGAGCGTCGAGGGCTGGATCCCGGCGGCCTCGGTGCCGTAGGCCGCGAGCCCGGACTCGAACTGTCCGTAGCAGGCGAAGAACAGCACGAAGCCCAGCACGCACAGCTGCACCATGGCCCGGTGCGAGAGCAGTACCCGCAGCCCGCCCGGCGCCTTGGACCCGTCGGCGGGCCTGGTGTCGGAGAAGGACGGTGTACGAGGCAGCCGCACCGTGGAGGCGATGACACCGAGCACGACGAACATCGCGGCCTCGATGAGGAACAGCAGGGTGAAGGTCTCCGGCCGGCTCGTGTCGACGATCTGCCCGCCGACCAGCCCACCGATGCCGAGCCCGAGGTTCTGCAGGAAGAACTGCATGGCGAAGGCGCGCGTACGGGTGGCGGTGCTGGAGCACCACACGAGCATGGTGGCGAGCGCCGGCTGCATGACCGCCGTACCCGCGCCGAGGACCGCGGCCGACAGCACGGAGGCGGTCACACCCGACGACAGACCGAGGGCGGCGGCGCCCAGGGAGGCGACGGCCGAGGCGACGACGAGCACGGGCAGCGGCCCGCGCCGGTCGATGGCACGCCCGGTGAACGGCAGAACGGCCAGCGCTGCCATGGCGAAGACGGCCAGCACGACTCCCGCGGTGCCCGCACCCAGATCCCGTACCTGTGCCACATAGACGTACAGATACGGAACGGTGAACCCCAGCCCGAACGCGCTCAGCGCACTCCCCAGCTGGATCCGCCGCAGTGCTGCACCCATCTCCCTGGTCACACTCACCTACCTCAAGGTCTCGTAGCGATATGTCGAGCCAACTGAACGACTCGAACCCGAAGACTTTAGCACTAAAGTTAGAACCTCAACAATTCAAACCGAAGGACTTCGATGGCTTTGGAGGGCGTGCCATACTGCCCGCCATGTCTGACACCACCGAGCAGCCCGGCCCGCAGGAGCCGAGCCTCGACGAGCAGATCGCCGCCTATCAGCGCGAGTTCCGCGATCTGGACCCCCAGGTCGAGCAGGTCGTCTCGGCTCTGGGCCGACTGAACCGCCGGATGAACGTGGCGTACGGACGCCAGGTCGCCGCCCTCGGCATCAGCAACGCCGAGTGGGAGGTCCTCAAGACCCTGGTCCTGTCCGGTTCCCCCTACCGCCTGGGCCCGGGGGAGCTGGCCAAGCGCCTCGGCCTCACCCCGGCGGCGATGACCCACCGCATCGACCGGATGGCCGGCGAGGGTCTGGTGACCCGGGACCGGGACGAGAACAACCGGGTGCGCGTGATCGTCGAGCTGACAGACGAGGGCCGTACGAAGTGGCTGGAGGCGATGCGCATGGCCACCGACTTCGAGGAGGACCTGCTCCAGGACCTCAGCGGCGACGAGCGCGGAGTCCTCGGCGACATGCTGATCCGCCTCCTGCGCCGCGTGGAACACGCCCAACCGGACGCCGGCGGCCGCCTCACCGACCTGGACTGAACGGACTGAACCCGTGCCGGACACGTGCGAAAACGGCTTGACCTGGCAGGGTTGACACCTCCCCGCACGATCCGTAAGGTTCTTCGAGTTGTCACGGAGCCGGAACGGTTCTGCGACAACCGATCCCGCCGCGAACGCGGCAACCAAAACTCAGCACGATCTCCCACTCGGGACAATTTCGGCATGCCGAAATTAATTTCGAAGACTCGATTATGAGTCGCCGGGAAAATCCGCTAGAGTTTGGACGTCGGAACGGCCCAACGGCCGGGAAGGCAAATCCCGCTGACTGGGAATCAGGCCCGAAAGGATCTGATAGAGTCGGACTCGCCGGAAAGGGAAA